>NZ_JASTWJ010000001.1:613750-1227500 GCF_030499515.1 Streptomyces sp. DT2A-34
GCGCCCAGCGCCCGAAGTTCGGAGACGTCGGCCGTGCCGCTGCGGCTGACCAGCACCAGTTCGCGGACGCCGTACGCCGTCACGAGGTGCTGTGCGATCAGCGTGCCGAGGCCGCCGGTGCCGCCGGTGACCAGGACCTTGTCGCCCCAGTCGGCCTGCGGTTCGGCGGCTTCGGCGCGGGTCAGGCGGGGCGCGTAGGCCTCGCCGTCGCGCAGGGCGAGCTGCGGTTCGCCGGAGCCGATCGCCTGGCCCAGCGCCGCCAGCGAGGCTTCGGTGCCGTCGAGTTCGAGCAGGGTGTGACGGCCGGGGGCCTCGGACTGGGCGGAGCGGACCATGCCCCAGACTGCGGCGGAGGCGAGGTCGCGGTTGCTGGTGACGAAGACGAGCCGTTCCTCGCGCTCCTCCTGGAGCAGGCTGAGGACGCGTTCGGTGAGCGTGTGCACGGAGCCGACGACGTCCGCGTCGCCGAGCAGGGGCACGACGAGCACGTCGGCGTCGTCGACACCGCCGAGCCCGAACACGTCCTCGCCCAGCACGGAGAACGCGGTGGGCTCCGCGGGCACGGTGACGGGCACCCAGTCGACGGTGAACAGCGCGTCGCGGTCGGTGGCGGCGGAGGGTGCGCCGACGGGCCGTACGACCAACGAGTCCACGGTGGCGACCGGTTCGCCGGAGGCGTCGGCCGCGGCGATGGCGTAGGTGTTGTCGCCGCTGCGGGTCAGGCGCACGCGCAGTTCACTCGCGCCGGTGGCGTGCAGGGACACGCCCTCCCAGGAGAACGGCAGTCCGGCGTCGCCCTCCCCGGCGGCGAGCGCGGCGTGCAGGGCGGCGTCCAGCAGCGCCGGGTGCAGGCCGAAGCCCGCCGCGTCGGCGTCCTCGGGCAGCCGCACCTCGGCGTAGAGGGCGCCGTCGCCGCCCTGCCAGGCCGCCTGGAGCCCCTGGAACACGGGCCCGTACTCGAAGCCCATGCCCGCGAACTGGTCGTAGCAGCCGGCGATGTCGAGGGGGCGGGCGTCGGCGGGCGGCCACACGGTGGTGTCGAAGGAGGTGGCGCGGGCGGGTGAGGTGAGGACGCCGGTGGCGTGCTGCGTCCACGGCTCGTCCTCCTCGCCGTCCGGGCGGGAGTGGACGGTGACGGTGCGGCGGCCGTCGGCGTCCGGCTTGCCGATCCACAGCTGCACCTGGACGCCGCCGGTCTCGGGCAGCGCGAGCGGCGCGGTGAGGGTCAGTTCCTCGACGCGGTCGCAGCCGACCTCGTCGCCGGCGCGGACGGCGAGTTCGAGGAAGGCGGTCCCGGGCAGCAGGACCGTGCCGCGCACGGCGTGGTCGACCAGCCACGGGTGGGTGGTGCGGGTGAGGCGGCCGGTGAGCAGCACCCCGTCGGAGTCGGCGAGCGAGACCGCGGCGGTGAGCAGCGGGTGCTGCGCGGCGCCGAGGCCGGCCGAGCGCGGGTCGAAGCCGAAGCTGCCGCCCTTGGGCCAGTAGGTCCGGGTCTGGAAGGCGTACGTCGGCAGGTCGACTCGGCGGGCGCCGGTGCCGGCGAAGTACTCGGCCCACTTCACGGTGGTGCCGCGCACATGCAGGGCGGCGAGGGCGGCGGTGACGGTGTCGGTCTCGGGGCGGCCGGAGCGCAGCAGGGGCAGTGCGGTGACGTCGTCGGCGCTCTCCTGCACCAGCGCGGACAGGACGCCGTCGGGGCCGACTTCGAGGAAGGTGGTGACGCCGTGCTCGTGCAGCCAGCGGACGCCGTCGGCGAACCGCACCGCGCGGCGGACGTGGTCCACCCAGTAGTCGGCGGAGGTGACCTGCTCGACACGGGCCTGCTCGCCGGTGACGTGGGAGATCAGGGGGATGAGCGGCGGGTTCAGGGTGAGGTCGGCGACGACGGCGCGGAAGTCGGCGAGCATCGGGTCCATCAGCGGCGAGTGGAAGGCGTGCGACACCGCGAGGCGCTTGGTCTTGCGGCCCTCGGCGGTGAAGTGCGCCTCGATCGCGGCGACGGCGTCGGCCGCTCCGGCGACGACGACCGAGCGGGGGCCGTTGACGGCGGCGACGGAGACCTGTCCCGCGGGGAGTCGGCCGTCCGACTCGGCGTCGCCGAGGTGGGCCAGGACCTCGTCCTCGGTGGCGGTGACCGCCAGCATGGCGCCGCCGGCGGGCAGTGCCTGCATGAGGTCGCCGCGGGCGGTGACGAGGCGGGCGGCGTCCTCCAGCGAGAGCACTCCGGCGACGTGCGCGGCGGCGATCTCGCCGATCGAGTGCCCGGCGACGAAGTCGGGCTTCAGGCCCAGGGATTCGGCCAGGCGGTAGAGGGCGACCTCGAACGCGAACAGCGCGGGCTGGGTGTGCCGCGTCTGGTTCAGGATCTCGACGTCGTCGCCCCAGACGATGTCGCGCAGCGCGAGGTCGAGGTGGGCCAGGGCGGCGTCGAACGCCTCCCGGAAGACGGCGAAGCGCTCGTACAGTTCGCGTCCCATGCCGAGGCGCTGGGCGCCCTGGCCGGTGAAGAGGAACGCGCACCTCGAGCGGGCCACGGTGGCCTGGAGGAGCCCGGCGGCCGGTTCGTCGGCGGCGAGGGCGGCGAGGCCGGCCCGGATGTCGCCGGTGATCGCGGCGCGGTGGTCGAAGCTCGACCGGGTGGTGGCCAGCGAGTGGGCGAGGTCGAGTGCGCGGTGCTGGTCGACGACGGTCAGCAGCCGCGCGGCCTGGGCGCGCAGCGCCTCCCGGGAGCGGCCCGAGACGAGGACCGGCACGGTGCCCGCGGGCACCGGGGCCTGCTCCTGCGTGGGTGCCTCGGCGGGCGGGGCCTGCTCGATGATGGTGTGCGCGTTGGTGCCGCTGAGGCCGAACGAGGAGACGGCGGCGCGGCGGGGCTGCCCGGTCTCGGGCCAGGGCCGGTTCTCCCGCACCAGTTCCACGGCGCCGGAGTCCCAGTCGACGTGTGAGGAGGGCCGGTCGACGCCGAGGGTCTGCGGGACGACGCCGTGGCGGATCGCCATGACGGCCTTGATCACGCCGGCGACTCCGGCGGCGGCCTGGGTGTGGCTGAGGTTGGACTTCACGGAGCCGAGCAGCAGCGGCCGGTTCGCGTCGCGGTCCCGGCCGTAGGTGGCGAGCAGCGCCTGGGCCTCGACGGGGTCGCCGAGGGTGGTGGCGGTGCCGTGCGCCTCGACGACGTCGATCTGGTCGCTGGTGAGCCGCGCGCTGACGAGGGCCTGCTCGATGACGCGTCGCTGCGAGGGGCCGTTGGGCGCGGTGAGGCCGTTGGAGGCGCCGTCCTGGTTGACGGCCGAGCCGCGCAGGACCGCGAGGACCTCGTGGCCGTTGCGCTGCGCGTCCGAGAGGCGTTCCAGGACGAGCATGCCGACGCCCTCGGCCCAGCCGGTGCCGTCGGTGGAGTCGGCGAACGAGCGGCAGCGGCCGTCCGAGGACAGGCCGCCCTGGCGGGAGAACTCGATGAACGTCGCCGGGTTCGCCATGACGGTCACGCCGCCGGCCAGCGCGAGCGAGCACTCGCCGGCGCGCAGCCCCTGCATGGCCAGATGCATCGCCACCAGCGACGACGAGCAGGCGGTGTCGAGGGTGACGGAGGGCCCGACGAGGCCGAGGGTGTAGGAGATGCGTCCGGAGATGACGCTGTTGGAGCTGCCGAGCAGGACCATGCCCTCGCCGCCGTCGCGGGGACCGAGCTGGTAGTCCTGGTTCATGGCGCCGGCGAACACCGCGGTCTGGCTGCCCTTGAGGGTGTGCGGGTCGATGCCGGCCCGCTCCAGCGCCTCCCAGGTGACCTCCAGCAGGACCCGCTGCTGCGGGTTCATGCCCAGCGCCTCGCGCGGCGAGATGCCGAAGAAGTCGGCGTCGAACTCTCCGGCACCGTCGAGGAAGCCGCCCTGGCCGGTGGCCGACAGGGCGAGCATGTCCGGGTCCCAGCCGCGGTCCTGGGGGAACGGGCGGATGCCGTGCTCGCCGCTGACGACCATGCGCCACAGGTCCTCGGGGCTCTTCACCCCGCCGGGGAAGCGGCAGCCGATGCCGACGACGGCGATCGGCTCCTGCGCCGCCGCTTCGAGGTCCTGAAGCCGCCGTCGAGTGCGCTGAAGGTCCGTACTGGCCCGTCGAAGGTAGTCCCGGAGCTTCTGTTCGTTGTCCATCTCTCAACCCATCTCGACAGGCGACAGCGACGTGCTGGAAAGTCTTGTTCGGCGCGGGGTGGCATCCCCCTAGAAAGCGGGGGTGGCATCCCCCGGAAACCGTCGAAGGCCGCGCCGGCCTCGGAGGGCCGGCGCGCGCCGGGTGACGGGGTGCACGACGTGACGGTCGGTCACCAGGTCACGGGCAGCTCCCGCAGGCTGTAGACGATGGCGCCGTCACGGAAGCGCAGTTCCTGCGCGGGCTTGGCGAGCTTCAGCGTCGGAATGCGAGTGATCAGTGTGAGGACGGCCACCTGGAGTTCCACGCGCGAGAGGAACTTCGCGATGCAGCTGTGGATTCCGTGCCCGAAGGCCAGCGGGGTGCTGTCCTTGCGGGTGATGTCGAGCCGGTCGGCGTCGGCGTAGACGCTCTCGTCGCGGTCGGCCGAGGAGAGCAGGGCGATGACGCCCTCGCCCGCCCTGATCACCTGCCCGGCGATCTCCACGTCCTCCTTGGCGACCCGGCCCACGCCGCACTGCATGACGTTCTGGTGGCGCAGCAGTTCCTCCACGGCGCCGACCACCAGGTCGGGGTTCTCGCGCAGTTTCACCAGCTGGTCGGGGTGTTCGAGCAGTGCGAGCACGCTGAGCGCGATGGAGCTGGCGGTGGTGTCATAGCCTGCCGACAGCAGCATCATGCCGATGACGACGACCTCTTCGCGTCGGATCTCACCGGTCTTGAGCTGGTTCTCCACCAGGAGCCCGAGCACGTCGTCGCTGGGCTCGCGCTCCTTCTGCATCACGAGCTTGGTGAGGTAGCCGAAGAGGGCGCCGGCGGCGGCGTTGCGGTGCGCCTGGCTGGAGGTGGTCTCGACGAGGGTGCCGATCCAGCGTCCGAAGGCCATCCGGTCCTTGTAGGGGACGCCGAGCAGTTCGCACACGACGGTGAGCGGAATGGGCCGGGCGAAGGCGGACACCAGGTCGGCGGGCTGCGGTCCGGCGAGCAGCGCGTCGATGCGTTCGTCCACGAGCTTCTGCACCGCGGGCCGGATGCTCTCGGCCTTCTTCTTGGTGAACATGCTCATGATCATTCGCCGGTAGCGGGTGTGCTCCGGCGGGTCGACGGTGACGAACGCACCCGGCTGCGGGTCGACCGGGAAGAGGTAGCGGGGGTAGCCGGGGTTCATCACCTCGGCGCTGAACCGCGGGTCGGCCAGCAGCGCGCGCACGTCGGAGTAGCGGCTGACCAGCCAGGCGGTGTCGCCGGCGGGGGTCTCGACCCTGCGGACCGGGTCGTCCTCGCGCAGGCGGCCGTACTCGGGGGGCAGGTCCAGCGGGTGGTGCGGGTCGCGCGGGGACGGGAACGGGCACGCCGCCGGCACGGAAGACTGGTCGTTCATCGCAGCGGGGCTCCATCCTCCGAGCGGCGGGCGTCGGAGATCCGGAACCGGTTGATGGCGTCCAGATGGCGGTCGCGCAGCGCGTGGTCGCGCACGCCGAGCCCCTCCGAGGGCGCCAGGCACAGCACGCCGACCTTGCCCTGGTGGGTGTTGCGGTGCACGTCGTACGCGGCCTGCCCGGTCTCCTCCAGGGGGTACACCGTGGACAGCGTCGGGTGGATCCGCCCCTGGGCGACCAGCCGGTTCGCCTCCCATGCCTCGCGGTAGGTGGCGAAGTGGGTGCCGATGACGCGCTTGAGGTGCATCCACAGATAGCGGTTGTCGTACTGGTGGAGAAAGCCGCTGGTGGAGGCGCAGGTGACGATGGTGCCGCCGCGTCTGGCGACGTACACGCTGGCGCCGAAGGTCTCCCGGCCGGGGTGCTCGAACACGATGTCCGGGTCCTGGCCGCCGGTCAGTTCGCGGATCCGCGCGCCGAACCGCTTCCACTCCCTGGGATCCTGGGTGTGCTCGTCGCTCCAGAACCGGTATCCCTCGGCGGACCGGTCGATGATCAGCTCGGCGCCGGCCCTGCGGACGACCTCCGCCTTCTGCGGCGAGGAGACCACGCACACCGGCGTCGCGCCGCCGTTGAGGGCGAGCTGGGTGGCGTAGGAGCCGAGCCCGCCGGAGGCGCCCCAGATCAGGACCGTGTCGCCCTGCTTCATGTTCGCGCCGTTGGCGGAGACGAGCTGCCGGTACGCGGTGGAGTTGACCAGGCCCGGCGCCGCCGCCTCCTCCCAGGTGAGGTGCTCCGGCTTGGGCATCAGCTGGTTGGCCTTGACCAGGGCGAGCTCGGCGAGGCCGCCGTAGTTGGTCTCGAAGCCCCAGATGCGCTGCTGCGGGTCGAGCATGGTGTCGCCGTGGCCGTCCGGGTGCTCCAGTTCGACGTCCAGGCAGTGCGCCACGACGCGGTCGCCGGGCTGCCATGCGGTGACGCCCGTGCCGACGCGGAGCACGACGCCGGCGAGGTCGGAGCCGAGCACATGGTGGGGCAGGTCGTGCTTGCCGCCGAGCCGCTTGAGGAAGGTGAAGGTGGGCAGCGGCTCGAAGATCGAGGACCACACCGTGTTGTAGTTGACGGACGACGCCATCACCGCGATCAGCGCCTCGCCCGGCCCCACCTCGGGGGTCCGCACCTCTTCGAGGCGCAGCGACCGGCGCGGGTCCTTCTCCCGGGTCCGCAGTCCCTCGAACATGCCCACGTCCTCGCGGCGGACCACGACCCCCCGGTAGCTGTCGGGCACCGGCAGGGCTTCAAAATCCCGGGGCCCCGCGTCATCCGACTCGATGGCACTCAGGATCTCACTCATCCGGGCACTCCTCACAACGGCCTCAGGGTCTGACACCACCGTAGGAGCGGGAACACTAGGGATTCTGCGAGTCCTTGGGCCGCGGAAGTCTAGTGATCCCCCACGCTCCCCGTGCGGTCTGCTGGTCGGGCAAACCGTGTCGCCCTGGACCTCAAGGGGAGTGCCGTGTGCTGATCGGATTCCTGAAAACCCATCTGCGGCCCTACCGCCGAGGGCTTGTGGCCCTGCTGGTGCTGCAACTGATCCAGACCGTGGCCACCCTGCTGCTGCCCACCCTGAACGCCGCCGTCATCGACCACGGCATCCTCACCGGCGACGTGGAGTACATCTTCACCATCGGCGCGGTGATGCTGGCCGTCGCCGTGGTGCAGATCGTCACCGCCGCCGGCGCCGTCGTGTTCGCCGCCCGGTGCGCGGCCGGCCTCGGACGCGATCTGCGCCGCCGGGTCTTCCGGGCCGTGCTCGGCCTGTCGGCGCGCGAGGTGGGCGAGATCGGCACGCCCTCGCTCCTCACCCGCACCGTGAACGACGTCCACCAGGTGCAGACCATCGTCCTGACGACGGCGGACGTGGCGGTGTCGGCGGTCATCATGTGCCTGGGCGGAGTCGTGCTGGCCGTCCTCCAGGACGTCGCGGTGTCCGTGGTCGTCGTCGCGCTCGTGGTGGCCGTGATCGCGAGCCTGACGGTGGTGCTGGGCCGGCTGAGCCCGTTCTACGCGCGCATGCAGAAGTCCATGGACCGCATCAACCACCTGCTGCGCGAGCGGATCAGCGGGGTGCGGGTGATCCGCGCGTTCGTCCGCGACGACCATGAGCGTGCCCGCTTCGACCGCGCGAACGACGAGCTGTTCGAGGTGTCGCTGCGGGTGGGGCGGATCATCGCGGCCATGCCGGTCGTGGTGATGATCGTGATGAACGTCCTGACCGTGGTGATCATCTGGGTCTCCGGGCGGCGGATCGACGCCGGCGACATGCAGCTGGGCGCCCTCACCGCGCTGCTCAGCTACGTCACGCTGATCATCGTCTCGATCATCATGGCGGTGATGGTGTTCACCGAGGGCTCGCGGGCCGCCGTCTCGGCCGGGCGCATCCAGGAGGTGCTGGACGCCCGCACCAGCGTGCCGGCGCCCGAGCGTCCGGTGCGGGAGCTTCCCGCCCCCGGCCACCTCGAACTGCGGGGCGCCGCCTTCGGCTACCCCGGTGCGGAGAAGCCCGTCCTGCGCGACGTCGACCTCGTCGTCCGGCCCGGTCAGAAGGTCGCGATCCTCGGCAGCATCGGCAGCGGCAAGTCGACCCTCCTGAACCTGGTGCTGCGGCTGTACGACGTCACCGCCGGCCACATCCGGGTGCACGGCGTCGACGTACGCGCCCTCGACCCGGCGGTGCTGTCGCGGACCGTCGGCCATGTGCCGCAGCAGCCGCACCTGTTCAGCGGCACCGTGGCCTCGAACCTGCGCTTCGGCCGCCCCGACGCCACGGACGCCGAACTGTGGCACGCGCTGGAGGTCGCCCAGGCACGGGAGTTCGTCGAGCGGATCGGGCTGGACGCGCCGGTGGCGCAGGGCGGTTCCAACCTCTCCGGCGGCCAGCGCCAGCGTCTGGCGATCGCCCGGACGCTGGTCCGACGCCCCGGCATCTACCTGCTGGACGACTGCTTCTCCGCCCTCGACCACGGCACCGAGGCGCGGCTGCGGGCCGCGCTGGCGACCGAACTCGCCGATGCGACGGTGCTCCTGGTGACGCAGCGGGTGGGCGCGGCCGAGGACGCCGACCACGTCCTGCTGCTGGACGACGGACACGTGGTCGGTTCCGGCACGCCCGCACAGCTGTCGCGGGACAACCCCACCTATCGGGAGATCGCGCTCTCCCAGCCCGTCCACCAGGAGATCCGATGACCGCCCCGACCCGCGAGGCGCCCCCGGCGGCCGTACCCGCACCCGCCGAGAGACACGAACCCGCCACCACCGGACGGCTCCTGGGCCTGCTGCGGCCCTACCGGGCCAAGCTCGTCCCGATGGCCCTGCTCGGCACCGCCTCGATCGTGCTGAACCTGCTGGGCCCCAAACTCCTCGGCGACGCCACCGACCTCATCTTCGCCGGTCTCGTGGGCCGCTCGCTGCCCGCGAACGCGTCGGAGGAGCAGGTGCTGGAGCATCTGCGCGCCGACGGCAAGGACACCCTCGCCAACGTCATCAGCACCGCCGACGTCACCCCGGGCCAGGGCGTGGACCTGCGTGCGCTGGGCGTGGTGCTCGCGATCATCGTCGCGCTGTACGTGGCGGGTTCGCTGTGCATGCTGGCGCAGGGGCGGCTCGCCGCCGCGGTGGTGCAGCACGCGGTGCACCGGCTGCGCGAGGACGTCGACGCCAAGCTCACCCGCCTGCCGGTGGGTTACTTCGACCGCAACCCGCGCGGAGAGGTGCTCAGCCGGGTCACCAACGACATCGACAACCTCCAGCGCACTCTGCAGCAGACCATCGGCCAGATGATCAACTCGGTCTTCTCGGTCGTCGGTGTGCTGGCCATCATGCTGGTGATCTCCGTCGAGCTGGCACTGTTCGTGCTGCTCAGCGTGCCGGTGGCGCTGGCGCTCGCGACCTGGATCAGCAGGCGGGCGTGGCCGCGCGTGCAGCAGCAGTGGATGAGCACCGGCGAGCTGAGCGCCCACGTCGAGGAGAGTTACAGCGGTCACTCCCTGGTCAAGGCGTTCGGCCGCCGGGAACTCGCCGAGGAGCGGTTCGACGAGCACAACGAGGCGCTGTACCACTCCGGTTACCGCGCCCAGGCGTTCTCCGGCCTCGTCGCTCCCACGACGCGCTTCGTGACCGACCTCAACTACGTGCTGGTGGCGGTGGTGGGCGCGCTGCGGGTCGCCTCGGGCACGGTGACGATCGGCGACGTGCAGGCGTTCATCCAGTACTCGGGCATGTTCAGCCGCCCGATCATCGACGTGTCCAACTTCTCCGGCCAGGTCCAGTCCGGCATCGCCTCGGCCCGCCGCGTCTTCGAACTCCTCGACGAGCCCGAGCAGTCGCCCGCCCCGGCCTCCCCGAAGCGCCTGGCCTCGGTGCAGGGCCGGGTCGAGTTCTCGGACGTGTCGTTCCGTTACCTGCCCGACGAGCCGCTGATCGAGAACCTGTCGCTCACGGCGGAGCCGGGCCAACTGGTGGCGATCGTCGGCCCCACCGGCGCCGGCAAGACGACCCTGGGCAACCTGCTGCTGCGCTTCTACGACCCCGACGCCGGCCGCATCCTCCTGGACGGCGTCGACACCACCGCCCTGACCCGCGCGGACCTGCGCTCGCGCATCGGCCTGGTGTCGCAGGACACCTGGCTGTTCCACGGCACCATCGCCGAGAACATCGCCTACGGCCGCCCGGGGGCCACCCGTGCGGAGGTCGTGGACGCCGCCCGGGCCATGTGCGTGGACCGGTTCGTGCGCGCCCTGCCGGACGGCTACGACACCGTGCTGGACGACGACCACGGCGGTCTGAGCGCCGGCGAGCGGCAACTGATCACGCTGGCGCGGGCCTTCCTCGCGCAGCCGGCGATCCTGGTCCTGGACGAGGCCACCTCGTCGGTCGACACCCGCACCGAGGCGCTGATCCAGCAGGCCATGGTGTCCCTGCGGGCGGGCCGCACGAGCTTTGTGATCGCGCACCGCCTGTCCACGGTCCGGGGCGCCGACCTGATCGTCGTCATGGACGGCGGCAACGTGGTGGAGCGCGGCACGCACGCCGAACTCCTGGCCCGCGGCGGGTTCTACGCCAAGCTCCACTCCGCCTGAGCGGTAAGAGGGCAAGAACGAGCGGGGCGCGCACCGGGTGCGCGCCCCGCTCGGGGTCTGCGGTGGGTCCCGCGGGCTACCAGCCGGCGGCTGCCAGCAGTTCGCCGTACTCGTGCTCGGTGGCGACGTGCTTGAGGTCGGCGTCGACCATCATCCGGATCAGCGACGTGAAGTCGACCTCGGGCTTCCAGCCCAGTTCCTGGCGGACGCGGGTGGTGTCCGCGCAGAGGATCTCCACCTCGGCGGGACGCACCAGGGTGGGGTCGATGTACACGTGGTCCTGCCAGTTGAGCCCGACGTGCTCGAAGGCGAGGCTCATGGCCTCGCGCACCGAGTGCATCTCGCCGGTGCCGACGACGTAGTCGTCGGGCGTTTCCTGCTGCAGCATCAGGTGCATGGCCCGCACGTAGTCACCGGCGAAGCCCCAGTCGCGCAGGGCATCGATGTTGCCGAGGGGGAGCTTCTCCTGGAGGCCCAGCTTGATCCGGGCGACGCCCAGGGAGATCTTGCGGGTCACGAACTCCGCGCCGCGGCGCGGGGATTCGTGGTTGAAGAGGATGCCGCCGACGGCGTACATGCCGAACGACTCGCGGTAGTTGCGGGTGATGAAGTGGCCGTACGCCTTGGCCACGCCGTAGGGGCTGCGCGGGTGGAAGATGGTCGTCTCGCGCTGCGGGGTCTCCGCGGCCTTGCCGAACATCTCCGAGGACGACGCCTGGTAGAAGCGGATCTGCTTGCCGGTGGCGTGCCGCGAGGCGGACAGGCCGGAGACCTGGCGGATCGCCTCCAGCATGCGCAGCACGCCCATGGCGTTGACCTCGGTGACGAGTTCGGCCTGCTGCCACGACATCGGTACGAAGGAGATGGCGCCGAGGTTGTAGACCTCGTCCGGCTGGACGAGGTCCACCGCCGAGACCAGGGACGCCTGGTCCATCAGGTCGCCGTCGACGAAAGACAGTTCGGACATCAGCCGGGCCACCCGCGACTTGCGCGGATTGGCCTGACCTCGCATCAGTCCCCACACCTGATAGCCCTGCCTGATCAGATGCTCTGCGAGGTACGAGCCGTCCTGCCCGGTGATGCCGGTGATGAGTGCACGCCTGGTCATCCGGTTTCCTCTCAGCACGCGGAAGGTCCGCGAGGGGACGGACCCGGAACTGGTGTCAAAGTAGAGCGCCGAGCACTAGGTGATTCGCCGGAAAGCAGGTCCATCACCGCTGTGCTGTGCTCGGCGAGGAAGAAGTGGCCGCCGGGGAACACCCGCAGCTGGAACGGGCCCGTGGTCCGCTCCTGCCAGTCGGCCGCCTCCTGGACGGTCGTCTTGGGGTCGGCGTCCCCGGTGAGCGCCGTGACCGGGCAGGTCAGCGGTGGTCCAGGCCGGTAGCGGTAGGTCTCGGCGGCGCGGTAGTCGCCGCGGATCGCGGGCAGCACCATGCGGACCAGTTCCTCGTCGTCGAAGACGCGCGAGTCCGTGCCGGCCAGCCGGCGCACCTCGGCGATCACGCCCGCGTCGTCGAGCCGGTGCACCTGCTCGTCGTGGGAGTGCTGCGGCGCCCGGCGCCCGGACACGTAGAGGTGGGCCACCTCCGCCGACCCGGCCTGGAGCGCCGTCGCGACCTCGAACGCCACGGAGGCGCCCATGCTGTGCCCGAACAGCACCAGCGGGCGGTCGCGCAGCGGGGCGACCACCTCGGTGATGCGCCGGGCCAGGACGTGTACGTCGTCGATCAGGGGCTCGTTGTGACGGTCCTGGCGGCCCGGGTACTGCACCACCAGCACCTCGGCGCGCGTGGCCAGCCCGGTGGCGAGCGGCCGGTACCAGCTGGCCGCACCGCCGGCGTGCGGAAAGCACACCACACGGGGCGCGGCACCTTGCGGCGCGTCGTGGAAACGGCGCAACCAGAGATCGGTATCCGATACGAGGGGCATGGTTCCGGATCCAACCAGCGTCCCACCTGAGAAAAGCCCTAGTCTGCCGACAGCCCCGCGCACCTCCTGTACCTCGTACCGAAAGGTCGTCGCTCTGCTGCCTGTTGGTCCTGACGATCACGGGGCTCGGCATCCAGACCCCCTTCGCCGACCTGTACACGACGGCCGAGGAGTCCCTGGCGCAGGCGGTGCACGTGCCGGTGGACACCCGCACCGGGCTGACCCTGTCCGCCAACGGCTGGTCGGACTGGACGGACGGCTCCGAGCGGATCGCCATGCCGCTGCTGCTCCAGGCGGCCGCCGCCCGCGGCTGGGCGGACCCGGCCGAGATCGACCCCCTGCTGGACGGTTGGTCCCGGTTCGCGGGGACTGGTTCCGGTGGTGCTGGAGGCGTCCGGGCAGGCGGCCGGCTCGTGGCCCGGCTACTACGACAGCCTCACGCTGTTCTCGCCCGCGCGGTACAGCGCCATGCCGGGCCTGTCCTTCGGCGGCGACGGCGACCGCTACCCGCACCGCGACGAGGTCATTGACTACCTCACCCGCTACGCGGATCGCCTCGACGCCGAAATCCGCACCCACACGCGCGTTGAGAGCGTGGAGAGCGACGGCGGCGGCTACACCCTGCGCACCACCGACGGCCGCAGCCTCGGTGCGGCGGGCATCGTCGCCGCGACCGGAGCCTTCGGTAACCCGCTGCGGCCCGAGCTTCCCGGGCAGCAGGGCTTCGCCGGCGAGCTGCGGCATGTCGCCGACTACCGCGACCCCGCACCGTACGCGGGCAAGCGGGTCGTGGTGGTGGGCGGCGGCAACTCCGCCGTCCAGATCGGGCATGAACTGAGCGAGTGCGCCCGGGTGACCCTGGCCACCCGCGCCCCGTCCGCTTCCTCCCGCAACTGCGCGACGGCAAGGACCTGCACCACTGGCTGACGACCACCGGCTTCGATCACCTGCCGCCCGAGTGGCTCATCCACTTCGTCGGCGGCACCCTCGTGCTCGACACCGGCCTCTACGAACGGGTCATCAAGGAGGGACGTCTGCAGCGGCGACCCATGTGCGCCGCCCTCGACGGTGACGCGGTCGTCTGGGCCGACGGACTCCGGGAGGAGGTCGATGCCGTGCTGCTCGCCACCGGATACCGGCCGAACCTGGCCTACCTGGCCAAGCTAGGCGCCCTCGACGCGGCGGGTACACCGCTGCACAGCGGCGGCATATCGGCCACCCACCCGGGGCTGGTCTACCTCGGCCTGGAGTTCCAGCGTTCCTTCGCCTCCAACACGCTGCGCGGGGTGTGTCGGGACGCGGAGTACGTGATCGACGCGCTGGCCGCGTACGTCCGCAAGGCCCCGGCCGCAGCCGGACTCTGACGCATCCCCCTCGGCGGGCGAGGGGCGCCCCGCGGGCCTGTCGGCCGCCCCTCGCCCGCTGGTTCGATGTATGTCAACATAGATGCATGTCGAATGCGAAGGTGTTGCCGCTGCTGGAGCCCGACACCGCTCAGGATGTGGTGCCGTGCTGCCCGCCGCTGACCGAGCGTCCGTTCACCGCGAAGGAGGCCGAGACGGCTGCGCGGATGTTCAAGGCGCTCGGTGACCCGGTGCGGCTGCGGCTGTTCTCCGCCGTGGCCTCGCACGAGTCCGGCGAGGCGTGCGTGTGCGACATCTCTGACGTCGGCGTCTCTCAGCCCACGGTGAGCCATCACCTGAAGAAGCTGAAGGAAGCCGGTTTGCTGACCTCTGAGCGGCGTGGGACCTGGGTGTACTACCGGGTCGAGCCGTCAGTGCTCGCCGCGATGGGCAAGCTGCTGACCACGGCTGTCCCGGCGGCCTGACCTTCAGCCTGGGGACGGCCGGGACCCGTGCGTGTGCGACCAGGTCGTCGGCTACTCTTCGGTCGTCGCTACCACGTCGACGCCGGCATGCCGCAGGGTCCGCTGGACGTTGCGGCGGGCGCCGCGGACGGTGAGGGCCGCCGGCTGCGGTGCACGCGTCACCGCGCGGAGCAAGGCGTAGGCACAGGCGAGGTCTGTCTGCTCCAGGTCGCTCATCTCCAGCACCCAGGAATGGGCCTGCCTCAGGCGCTGGTCGAGGAGTCGTTCTTCCAGCTCGCGCAGCGCGTGCGCGTCCAGCACGCCGGAGAAGGTCAGGATGGCGCGCTGCTCGTCAGCCTCGGAGATCGTCACCGTTCTCGCCTGGGGCCGCGCGGCGTGTTCGTCTGCCACGGCGACCTCCTCAGCAGGCGCGGGTGCGTATTCCATTCTCTCAAGCGCACCGTCTGTGCGCCGGGGCGCGAATGACGGGCCCGAGCGATCGCGCAGGCCGGCGTCTGGCCGCGTGCCCTATTCGCGCAGGAGCTGCGCGATGGTGCGGGCAGCGTCCCGGGCGGGGCGGCCGACGCCGATGAGGGTGGCGGAGGCGGGCCCGGTCCAGTCCCCGTAGCCGAGCAGGTGCAGCCGGGGTTCGCCGAGGGCGAGGGTGCCGTCGGTGGCGATGTGGCCGCGCGGTCCTCGCAGTTGGAGCGGGGCGAGATGTGCCAGGGCCGGGCGGAATCCGGTGCACCAGATGACCGTGTCCGCCTCGGCGCGGCTGCCGTCGGCCCACTGGATGCCGGTGGCGGTGAGCCGGGTGAACATCGGCCGGGCCTGGAGGCGTCCGGCGTCCCGGGCAGCCCGCACGGGCGGGACGGCGACGATGTCGCCGAGGGAGGCGACGCCGCCGGTGTCCGTGTGACCTTTGTCGAGCGCGCGGCGGCGGGCGGTGGCGACGTCGAAGAGGACGCGTCCGTCGATGTCGTCGGCCAGGAACCGGGGCGGGCGCTGGGTCACCCACGTCATGTCGATGCCGCCGAGGGCGAGGTCGGCGGCGATCTGTGCACCGGAGTTGCCGCCGCCGACCACGATGATGCGCTGCCCGGCGAAGTCGGCCGGGCTGCGGTAGCCCACGGTGTGCAGCTGCGTTCCGGTGAAGGCGCCGCGTCCGGGGACGGCGGGGATGAAGGGGCGCGACCAGGTGCCGGTGGTGCTGATGACCGCCCGCGCCGACCAGTTGGCCGCGTCGGTCTCCACCTGCAGTCGGTCACCGTCGCGGCGCACGGCCTTCACGTGGACGCCGTGCTGGACGGGCAGCTCGTAGCGCTTTTCGTAGTCGGCGAGGTAGTCCACCACGTGCCCGGCGTCCGGGTAGGTCTCGCCGGGCTGCGCGGGCATCAGACGGCCGGGCAGTGAGGAGTAGGCGGCTGGGGAGAACAGGCGAAGCGAGTCCCAGGTGTGTTGCCAGGCGCCGCCCGGCGTGGCCTCGGCATCGAGGATGACGAAGTCCACGCCGTGGCGGCGCAGGTGGTAGCCGGCGGCAAGTCCGGACTGGCCGCCGCCGACGATCACCACCTGCGTGCGCTGGGCGCTCATCACGAGGTCCGGATGGTGTGCGCGGTCTGCGGGCAGCACGCCGCGTGAGCGCGGTGAGCCGCGGCGCAGGTACCGCACAGCAGCCGCCGCACCGGTGGCTCGGTGGCCACCGGACGGGAGATCGGCTTCGTGCAGGTGAGGAACTGCTCGGAAGCTTCGGCATGGACCGCGCAGACGGCGGCTCCGCACTGGGAGCAGAGGCCGACCGCGGCGACTTGCGCCCCGATGCCGGTGCAGTCCAGGCAGTGCATCAGCTCTCCTGCGGTGCTGCCGTCAGCTGCCGGCTCGCACTGAACTTCCGTCGCCAGGCCAGGGAGACGTACACCAGCGCCACCAGGACCGGGACCTCGATCAGCGGCCCGACCACGCCCGACAGTGCCTGACCGGACGTCACGCCGAAGGTGGCGATGGCGACGGCGATGGCCAGCTCGAAGTTGTTGCCGGCCGCGGTGAAGGCGAGGGTCGCGGTGCGGTCGTAGGCGAGGCCGATGACCTTGCCGAGCGCGAAGGTGCCGAACCACATCACCGCGAAGTACACCAGCAGCGGGAGCGCGATGCGGGCCACGTCCAGCGGCTGCGAGGTGATGGTCTTCCCTTGCAGGGCGAAGAGGATGACGATCGTGAAGAGCAGGCCGTACAGCGCCCACGGGCCGATCTTGGGAAGGAAGCCCGTCTCGTACTTCTCGCGGCCCAGCTTCTGTTCGCCGATGCGGCGGGTGAGGAAGCCGGCCAGCAGCGGGATGCCGAGGAAGATGACGACGTTCAGGGCGATCTTCCACATGGAGATGTCAAGGTGTTCGCCGTTGCCCAGGTTCAGCCAGCCGGGCAGCAGGTCGAGGTAGAACCAGCCGAGCAGGCCGAACGCCAGGACCTGGAAGACAGAGTTCAACGCGACCAGGACCGCTGCCGCTTCGCGGTCGCCGCAGGCGAGGTCGTTCCAGATGATGACCATCGCGATGCAGCGGGCGAGGCCGACGATGATCAGGCCGGTGCGGTACTCGGGCAGGTCCGGAAGGAAGATCCAGGCCAGCGCGAACATGATCGCGGGGCCGACGATCCAGTTGATGACGAGCGACGAGACCATGAGCTTCTTGTCGCCGGTGACGGCGTCGAGCTTGTCGTAGCGGACCTTGGCCAGGACCGGATACATCATGATCAGCAGGCCGACGGCGATGGGCAGCGAGATGCCGCCGATCTCGACCTTGGCGAGGGCGTCGTTCAGGCCGGGGATGGCCCGGCCCAGGCCGAGCCCGAGGGCCATCGCGGCGAGGATCCAGACGGCGAGGAAGCGGTCGAGCGTCGACAGCTTCGCGACAACCGATTCCTCGGTGGTCGCGGGTACTTCAGTGCGGGTCACGGACAGGCCCTCTTGTTGTCGGCGGCATTACGGGCGGACTCGGCCAGGTCGGCGAACTGGCCGGCGAGCTGGGCGATGACATCGGGCTTGACCTTGTAGTACGTGTACCGGCCGCATGGCTCCGTCTCGACGACCCCCGCCTCGCGCAGCACTCTCAGATGGTTGGAGAGGTTCGTCTGCCGGGCGCCGGTCTCCTCCACGAGGTGGGTGGTGCACAGCGTCTCTTTGGCGAGCAGGGTCACGATTTGGAGCCTGAGCGGGTCGGCCAGCACCCGGATCAGGTCAGTGTCGACTGACGTCATCATGGGCTGATACTGTCACATCACCCGGTGCTGATACCAGTCCGGGCTGACCTTCAGGCCCAGGGAAAGGGTCTTGCCATGTCCGCCTCTTCGCCTCCTGTCCTGCCCGATGAGCGCCTGGCCGCAGGCGCGGCCCGGCTGGCCACCCGGCACGCCGGCCGCTTCGCGGTCGAGACCGTGCAGGGCCTGCTCGCCGACTCCTACCGCCGTCTTGCCGCGACGGCGCGCGTGCACACCCACCTGGTGGTGCTGGCTGAGCGCTTCACCGCCGAACGCCTCGACGCCCTCGCTCATGTCCAGGGCGCGCCGGGTTCCGGGCTACCGCGGGTGCTGTTCGTGTGCAGCCACAACGCCGGACGCTCCCAGCTCGCGGCCGCGCTGCTGGAGCACCGGGCGGCCGGTCGGGTCACTGTCTCCTCCGCGGGCACCCACCCGGCCGGCGGCGTCGAGCCGCACATCGTGCAGGTCCTGGACGAGGCGGGCGCCGATCCGGCAGGCTTCCCCAAGCCGCTGACCGACGAGGTCGTCCAGGCCGCCGACATCGTGATCACCATGGGCTGCGGGGACGCCTGCCCGGTGGTGCCCGGCCGCCGCTACCTCGACTGGCCTGTCCCCGACCCCGACGGCGCCCCGCTCGCCCTCGTTCGCCAGATCCGCGACGACATCGACGCTCGCATCACCGATCTGCTGGCAACCCTGCCCGCCTGACTGACCACGCGACCGCACCCGCTGTTGAACCACTTCGTGAAGGAAGAACCCATGCCTGCCGCCCCGCTCGCCTCCGTGCTGTTCGTCTGCGTCCACAACGCCGGCCGTTCACAGATGGCCGCCGGATTCCTCAACCACCTCGCGGGCGACCGGATCGAGGTCCGCTCCGCCGGATCCATCCCCGGTGACCAGGTCAACCCCGCCGCCGTCGAGGCGATGGCCGAGGTTGGCGTCGACATCGCCGACGCCAAGCCGAAGATCCTGACCACCGAGGCCGTCCAGGCGTCCGACTACGTCATCACCATGGGCTGCGGCGACGCCTGCCCGATCTTCCCCGGCAAGAAGTACCTCGACTGGGCCCTGGAGGACCCGGCGGGCAAGGGCGTCGAGGCCGTCCGCCCCATCCGCGACGAGATCAAGACCCGCATCGAGGCCCTGATCGCCGAGATCGACGCCAAGCAGGAGGCGTGACCACCGCGACGCGCCCCGACGACGTGCGCGAGGTCATCGTCATCGGCTCCGGCCCCGCCGGATACACCGCCGCCCTGTACGCAGCCCGCGCGCAGCTCAAGCCCCTGCTGTTCGGCAGCAGCATCTTCGTCGGCGGCTCGCTCACCACCACGACCGAGGTCGAGAACTTCCCCGGCTTCCCCGAGGGCATCGACGGCCCCGTCCTGATGGAGAACATGCGGGCCCAAGCCGAGAAGTTCGGCGCCGAGATGATCGACGACGACATCGTGTCCGTCGACCTCACCGGTGACATCAAGCTGCTGACCGACTCGGCTGGCACCGTGCACCGAGCGAAGACCGTGATCGTGGCGACCGGCTCCGGCTACCGCAAGCTCGGCCTGCCCAAGGAGGACGAGCTGTCCGGCCGAGGCGTGTCCTGGTGCGCGACCTGTGACGGCTTCTTCTTCCGCGACCGCGACATCGTGGTCGTCGGCGGCGGCGACACCGCCATGGAAGAGGCGACCTTCCTCACCCGCTTCGCCCGCTCCGTCACCGTCGTCCACCGCCGCCCCACACTGCGCGCCTCCAAGGTCATGCAGAACCGGGCCTTCGCCGACGACAAGATCTCCTTCGCCTTCGACAGCGAGATCGCCGAGATCGCCGAGATCAAGGAGACGAACGGCATGCTCGCCGGCGTCGTCCTGCGCGATGTCTCCACCGGCACCACGCGCGACCTCGACGTCACGGGGCTGTTCATCGCGATCGGCCACGACCCGCGCACCGAACTGTTCACCGGCCAACTCGACCTCGACGCCGAGGGCTACATCACGGTCGCCGCCCCGTCCACGCAAACGAACCTCCCCGGCGTCTTCGCCGCTGGAGACGCCGTCGACCACACCTACCGCCAGGCGATCACCGCCGCCGGAACCGGTGCAGCCGCAGCCCTGGACGCCGAGCGATACATCGCAGCCCTCGCCGACCGCGCCGGCGCACACAGCACCGTACCTACCGACAGCGGCATCCACCCGGTCGCCGCGTGAAGCCCTGTTCCCGGGCCTTGCCGTTCGGCGAGGCCCGGGCCCGTGGCCAGTTGGCCAACGGTTAAACAGTGCTCAGTTGACCGACGTACGTATAGGCGGCGCGGCCAGCACTCTCTTGCCGAAGTCGAGGCCCCCGAGACGCAACACCGTTGTTGCAACACTTCCGTCCTTGCTCACCGCTTGAACTGGGCGTTTACACCGCCATGGCAAGCAGCTGCCGGTCAGGAAATGGCGGGATAAAGTACGCACTCCGTCCGCGGTCGAGGTGCACCCGGTAGAACGTCACCGACCCCACGGTGGCGTCCTCGACCGTGCACGCGGGGCACTCCACGGTGACGCAGCTGCTCGTGGCCGCCGGCCCCTGGCCTCCGTCGTGCACAGACCGGCGGTGGAGGACGGACACGCTCCATCGCTCCAGCGTGTCGGCCTGCGGGGTGTCGCAGAGTTCGTCGTCGGAGTAGATGCGCAGGTACAGGTCGGAGGGATCACCTGGAAGCTGAGGCCGCTTGCTCACCCGGTAAACCTAGAAGTACGAGGGCTCGACGTTGGTGACGCTCTCGCGGAGGCGTGCTGCTGGCGGCTTTCCGGCGGCAGCACTATGCGGCCGGTGGTAGTTGTAGTGGATGTTCCACACTGCGATCGCGGCTGACCGGGCGTCCTCGCTGGTGAACTCGCGGGCGTAGAGGACTTCCTCGGCCATGATGCGCTGGTAGCGCTCCACCTTCCCGTTGTGCCGAGGTGTGTATGGCCTGGTTCTCTGATGCCGGGTGCCTTGCCCGACGATGCGGGCGAAGTCGCCGGAGCGGTAGCAAGCGCCATTGTCGGTGACGACCCGGTGGATGTGGTTGATGCCGTGGGCGGCGAACCAGACCTTCGCCCGGGCGAGGAAAGCAGCAGCCGTCGCGCCCTTCTCATCGCCCAGCGGTTCTGTGTAGGCGAGCCGTGAGAAACCATCGACGACGGAGTGCAGGTAGACGTAGCCACGCTTTGCCCCGGCCGACTTCGCCCGACTAGCGACCTTGGCCTGATCGCTGTCCCGGCCATGGATCCGCCACCCGCCGCCATCAGGGATCCGGCCGACCTTCTTCACATCCAGGTGCACCATGTGTCCGGGCCGGCGGGCAGTGATCTTCTCCGGCTTCCGGTTGTTCTCACCGCCTGGGTCGATGAAGCGGCGTTTGCCGAGGCCGAGCCGGGTCAGGTGTCGGCTGACAGTTCGCCGGTCGATCACAAAACCGATACTGACAAGTTCGTCGGTGATCCGTTGCGCGGACCACTTGAGCCCGCGGCGCCAGGACTCGATCTGCTCGATGACCCATGCCGGTGTCGCGTTCGGACTCCGGTGCGGACTCGACGGCCGGTCTTGCAATCCCGCATCACCGTGTAGCCGACAGCGATTTACCCACTTGCCGGCGCATGCGCGAGAGATACCCATCTCAGCGGCGACGTGGGCGATGGGACGTGTCTGGCACCGCTTCACGAGCCGCCTACGGCCCTCGACGCTCAGGGGCGCTCGCGTGGGGCACTCGTCGTCCTCTCGAAGTCAGACGACGGCAGGCGCGACACCTATCGTGCGCGCCTGCCGCATTGCGGCCTTTCAGTACTGCGGTGCGACGCGGATACGGTTCCCGTCAGGATCGGCTGCGAGGAAGGTCAGCCCGAACCCCGCATCATGAGGCTCGCGCAGGATCGTGACCCCGTTGGACTTCCACTGCTCAAAGGTCGCGTTGAGTTCGTCGGGTCCACCGTCGATGGCCAGGCACACCTCACTGGTGCGCGGGACGTCCGGTGACAGATGCTCGAACTGGCCAGACCACAGACCGAGGTCAGCGCCTGGCCCGAGGTCGAAGGTGATGTATCCCGGAGTCTCGAACGAGGGGCTCATGCCGAGGAGGTCGCCGTAGAAACGAGCTGCGGTGGGAGCGTCGTTCACGTAGACGATGGACACGACGGATGTGGTCACGGTTGTTCCTTCTCACCGGTGGTAGGTACGCATCCACCAGCCTGACCGGGATATGCGCCGCATCGTGTCGCAATTCCTGAAAAAATTGGTGTGTGACCCCAGACCGCTTCTTCACCCTGATGCTGCTCCTCACATCGAGGGATGCCGTGACCACACAGGAACTCGCCTCAGCGCTCGGGGTGTCCCTTCGAACCATCACCCGAGATCTGAACTGGCTCCGCGACGCCGGTCTGCCGGTGACCGCACACCGGGGCCGCCTCGGAGGCGTGACCATGCTGCCCGGATCCGGACTCGACCTCACGCGACTCACACCGGACGAGCGGGATCATCTGTCGCTCACCGGGCTGGACGAGAAGCAACGCGCGGAGCTCAACACATCGGTCGAAAGCCGGCGCGCGCTCTCCAAGATCGCCGCTACACAGCCACGTCGAGTTCATGAGGTCCTGCCGCTCACCGACGTAGTGCACGTGGACAGCCGTCCCTGGCGTCAGGCACGAGCTTTCGGCACGACTCCGGCTTCGCTGATCGGCGCAGTGCGGCGAGGTCGCCGGCTACGGATCGAGTACGACAGCCCACGCGAGTCATGCCCACGCGACCTGGTCGTGGATCCCTACGGGCTGTTCGCCAAGGCCGGCATCTGGTACCTCGTCGCCGACTGTGCCCGAGTGCCACGGATGTACCGACTCGAACGGATCACGACGTGGAAAGAAGTCGACCAGCCACGACGGATCCGCGAGAGCCAGACCCTGGCCACCGTCGCTGCAGCGCTCATTGCTCAGTGGGAACACAACCACGCGATAGAGGTCAGCGCCACCATCGACCAGACCCAGATCGAGCGAGCGCAACGGATCTTTGGCCTACGACTCGTCCGGGACGACCATGAAGAATCCGCCACCGGCCGCAAGGTGACGATCCGCTTCCTGCATCTGGAGGACGTGCGAGCACTACTGCCGTTCGGGAGCGCCATCACTGTGCACGGCCCCACCGAAGCCAGGGCTCACCTCCGCGACCTCGCCACCAATCTTGCCCACCACTATGCGCCGTCACCAACGTCCTGACCCGCAACAGCCAGAGACGGCACAGGAATACGAAGACTTCGAGCAGGAACTGGTCGACCAGTTCCTGCTGGCCGGAGTCGGCGCGGGGCCAAGCGACGACTCCATCGCAGACGACCGCCGGGCAATCTTCGAGTTCGTGCGGTTCCTCAGCCAGCCGGTATGGGCCACAGCACCGGAGGACGCAGACCGATTCCTTGCCCATCAACGCAAGGTGAAGCGGCTGGCTCACAGCACGGTCCAGAGCAAGGCATGGACGCTCGCCCAGTTCTTCGACTTCCTGATCGCCCGACACCAGGGCGACGTGCACGCGCTGACCGGCCATGTGCTGGTTCAGCCGATCGACGAGTACAACCGCCCGGCCAAGAGCGAGTACGGGACGCCGCGAATCCCACCGTCGGAGGGGGAGGTGGACCAACTTTTCGCCGGATGGCGGAAATCACGGCCGCAGGCGCGGAAGTTCCTGCCGGCCGCCCGGGACTACATGGCCGCCTCGCTGTGGCGCAGGGTCGGTACGCGGATCGGCGAGACGGTCAAGCTGGATATTCGCGACTGGCGGCCAGACGGCCAGACCTGGGCGACTTCGGCAAATTGCACGTCCGGCATGGTAAGGGCAGCCGAGGGCGTGGGCCGAAAGCTCGCCTTGTGCCAGCCATCAACTCGATGGACATCCTGATGGATTGGTGGCTTGCTGATGTGCGGCATCGGTTCGGTGACGACTACGCCGACCCCGACGCCCCGATGTTCCCCAGCGAGCGCCGTGATCCCTATACGGGGTTCTGCCGCCGGGCCGGAGATGACGCGCTGCGGTCGGGGTTGAAGGGCGCGGTCGATGCGTTCCTGCCCTCCTGGTCCGGGAGGCCGACGCCGCATGTGCTTCGGCACTTCTGCGCGTCCTCGCTCTACCTGCAGGGTGTCGATCTGAAGGCTGTGCAGGAGCTGTTGGGCCACGAGTGGCTGTCCACGACGACCCGGTACATCAACGTGCGTGACAACCACATCGAGCAGACGTGGGTCGCGGCGAACCAGCGGGTCGCGTCTCGGCTGGGCTTGGGCTGAGGAGGAGGGTATGCGCTGGAACTTGCGGATAAAAGCCGCCGAGCAGGGGATCTGGAAGTCCACCGAGATGCGTCGCCGCCTGGCGGAGGCCGGATTGGAGATCAGTACGGGGAAAATGTCTGCGCTGTGGACGGGAACGCCCACCACGGTCCGACTCGATGACCTGGACATCATCTGCGCGGTGCTGAACTGCACGACCGCAGACCTGCTGATCCATGAACCGGAAGTGGCGGCAGCCCGCCGGCCGAGGTCCGGACCACAGGCCGCGACCGGATCTCCGACAGTTGTCCCGTGGCTCGGGCGCGGCCGAACCCTCCCGCCGATCTGATGACAGCGCCGAGGACCTGCCCGACGTGCCGCGAGCGGCCGGTGGCCAATCACCACTCGAAGTACTGTCATCGCTGTCGGCCGCAACCGTGCGACCCGCCACCGTGCCAACAATGCGGCTCGACGGAGGACTACTGGACAGCCTACAAATGCCGTAGCTGCTACCGAAGTTCTCCTGAACTCCCAGCATCCTGCCCGGACTGTCTCGCGTGGGGAATGCTGCGGGGTTCGGGCGGGCTGTGCCTGGGGTGCCGAGGCCGGCGTAGGACCTACCCCGGACCGCGGCCGTGCCGGATCTGCAGACGGGAACGATGCCTACGCGACCGTTCCTGTCGCTTGTGTTGGAGGCAGGCCCGGCTGCTGCGGCACCCCAAGCGCGCCTTGGAGCTGGAGGCGGCGAACCGGCACGGGCAGCAATTATTCCTGGCCGACATGGAACGACGCCTGCAACTGACGCATGGCCCACCCCCGAAAAACCAGCAGCCTGCGTTCTCGACCGATCCGCCACCACCGTTGGTCCCAGTCCCGCACCGGCAACTCGTGCTGTTCCCACCGCACGGGCGTGATCTGCGACGCGGGCAGCAACACGGGTTCCCCGACGTCGACGCCCCGGGGATCGCAGCGGCCTTGGAGGGGGCAGCCGATGACTACGCACGGCGCCACGGGCTGAAGAAGGGATCCGCCTTCGGCCTCGGTCGCGGACTGCGCATCCTGCTCGCCTTGCAGGACACCCCCGGCACCCCCTTCCGGGCAACCGACGTCGAGGCGGGGAGTCTGCCCGTCTGTCTGCTGGAGAGCGACGGTGCGCGTGAGGTAATGCCCTACGCGCCGCTCGCCGGGCGCCGTCTCCCACTGCCGGGATCCCGGGGCATCCGGTCACGTGGCCGTCGCTGTGGAGACTTGTGCGCCGGCGCTTGCGGCACTTGTCGATCGGCCGCCGTCAGACGACCGATGGCCGAGGTGTCTCCGGCTGTCCGCGCGGTCTAGCGGGGGTTGGCCATCAGTGGTTCTCCGTTCCGCGGAGTGTGTGGCGCTGGACGATCCGGGAGATGTCGCGCGCGGTGATGATGCCCACCAGGTGCTGGCCGTCGGTGACGAGGATGGGCAGGCCGCTGCCCGGGCGGAGCTTTTCGAGCACGTCTTCCAGGAGGTCGTCCGGCGCGCAGGTCGTGGCGTGTGCCAGCGGGTTCACCACGTCACGCACGCGCAGTGTCTGCCGCTGCTCGGCGGGGATCCGTGCGAGCTGAGGCAGATGCAGCAGGCCACTGGGGCGCCCCTCGAAGTTGGTCAGGACGAGCGTCGAGTGGTGGGTCCGCACAGCCACGTCTTCGACGCAGCGTGCCACGGTGAACCAGTCAGGGCAGGTCTCCACAGGACTCGACATGGCATCGGCCGCTTTCACTCCGCGCAGAGCGGGGATCAGCCGTGCGCGCTGACGTTCGGCGCCGGCGACGATCATGACAAAGAAGCCGATGACGGCCAGCCACAGACCGCCGAAGGCGCCGCGCAGGACAGCGATCAATCCGAGAGCGATCAGCAGGATGCCGAGGACCTGTCCGCTGCGCGCGGCTGCTTGTTCGGCCCGGTCCCGGTCCCCGGTACGCCACCACATCAGCGCCTGCACCACTCGTCCGCCGTCGAGCGGCGCGGCCGGCAGCAGGTTGAACACGCCCAGAACGACGTTCACCCAGCCGAGCCACACCAGGACGGCCGCGGGCATCGCCCAGCCGGACACCGCGTCGAGCCCGATGCCCGCCCCGAGCGCCGCCGCACCGACAAGGAAGCTGGTGAGCGGCCCCGTCACGGCGACCAGGAAGGCCGCGCCGGCCCCACGCGGCCGGCCCATCTCGGTCATCCCGCCCAGTGCCCACAGGGTGATGCTCTGGACTTCGATGCCCTTCTTCCGGGCAGTGATCGCGTGGGCGGCCTCGTGCGCCAGCAGGCTCCCCAGGAGCAACAAGGCTCCGACCAGGCCGGCGACGGTGTATGCGGCATTCGACTGTTCCGGGACCGCGGCGGGGAGCGTGTGGCTGCCCAGGCTGTATCCGAAGAGCAGCACGAGCAGGGGCACCGTCCAGTGGATGCGCAGTGGCACCCCGCGAACGCGTCCCATCCGTACCGAGCCGTTCATCACTGTCTCCTGGGGACTGAAGCCGACACTCCTGTGCCCGTGCCGACATGCCTGGGCGTCCACGGGATTGAGCCGGCACGGTGTCCCCCCGCTGACAATCTCACCCGCCGTGGGCGAGTGGCCGAAGGCATGGCTTTCCTGGGCACGTGGGATCACCTTTCGCGTGCGGCTGGGTTACCTGAGTTGCCGCTGCGGCGGGTCCGGTCCTCGTTCGGAGTGTCCGGAGCGGCGCTGTGGCGCTGGTAGATGTCGGGAATGCCGTCGGCGTCCTCGTCGAGGTTCTCTTCCTCATAGAGCCGCCGGTACTTGCTGTTCCGTGCTCTCAGCAGCACGCACGCCAGGAGGGCGGAGGCCAGGGAGCCCAGGAGGACAGCGGCCTTGATGTGCTCCAGGTCCGCGGGGTTCGGGTAGGCGAGTTCGCCGATCAGCAGCGATACGGTGAAGCCGATGCCGGCCAGCATCGCCACGGCGATCACGTCCGCCCAGGCCAGATCCGGGCTGAGGCGTGCCCGGGTGAAGCGGACCGCGAGGTAGGAGCCGCCGAAGATACCCAGTACTTTGCCGGCGGCCAGGCCCAGGGCCACGCCCAGCGGTTCAGGCCTGCTGACCACATCTCCCAGCGTGTCGCCGGACACGCTGACGCCCGCCGCGAACAGCGCGAACACAGGGACGGCCACCCCAGCGGAGACGGGGCGGACCAGGTGCGCGATGTGCTCGGCCGGACGCCGGCCTCGCTCGCCGTCCTTCGCCACCCGCAGCAGCAGTCCCATGGCGACTCCCGCCACCGTCGCATGCACGCCGCTGGCGTACGTCAGGCCCCAGATCACCAGGGCGAGCGGCAGGTACCAGTACCAGCCGTGCACCCGGCGTCGGTCGTGCAGGTGGAAGAACAGCCCCAGGCCGAGTACGGCGCCGATGAGGGCGGCAAAGTTGATCGTCGAGGTGTAGAAGAGGGCGATGACGACGATGGCACCGAGGTCGTCGACGACCGCGAGCGTCAGCAGGAAGGCGCGCAGCGCGGAGGGCAGGTGGGTGTCGATCACGGCGAGGACGCCGAGCGCGAAGGCGATGTCGGTGGCCATGGGGACGGCCCAGCCGTTCCAGGTGCCTCCCAAGGAGGTGGCGACGAGGCCGTAGAGCAGGGCTGGTATGGCCATGCCG
The DNA here is from genome assembly GCF_030499515.1 of Streptomyces sp. DT2A-34. Taxonomy (NCBI): domain Bacteria; kingdom Bacillati; phylum Actinomycetota; class Actinomycetes; order Kitasatosporales; family Streptomycetaceae; genus Streptomyces; species Streptomyces sp. DT2A-34. Next base: position 641,302 of record NZ_JASTWJ010000001.1, read on the forward strand.
CAGGCGGCTGCGACCACGGGCAGGACCGCTGTCCCCGGGTGGCGCAGTTCGCCGACCACCAGCTCGCGCTTGAGTTCGGCACCGGCCACGAAGAAGAAGATTGCCAGCAGTCCATCGGCTGTCCAGTGGGCCACGGAGAGATCCAGGCCCAGTGCCTCGATGCCGAAGTGGAAGTCGCGTATCGACTCGTATGCGCTGCTCAGCGGTGTGTTGGCCCAGACCAGCGCTATGGCGGCCGCAGCGAGCAGCACCATGCCACCGACGGTCTCGGTGCGCAGAGCGTCCGTCACGAACGTACGCTCGGGCAGCGGGAGACGTCCGAGGAAGGTGCGGTTCTTGCGGTTGCCACCGGGCATGCGGTTGACCTTTCAGTGATCCAGCAGCGCGTCCCGGCACTTCGAGCCGGCAGGGCTGCTCACACCTGGAGGAGCCGTTCCAGCAGGTGGGCTGCGGTGACGACACCGAGGAGGCGGCCAGGGCTCCCGGCATCCCGTTCGACGACGGCGACGAGCGGACTTCGGGTCCGGGCCATCAGCTCTGCGAGCTCCATGGCCGTGCGATCGGGAGCGGCAGTGGGCAGAAAGGGCCTTCCCGTCGGGAGGCTGTCGGCGAGCGTGCGTCCCGCCAGTGCGCGGCACAGGCGATCGGCATGCGGCTCGTCGATCACGGCGGCGAGCACCGGGTCCTCCTGGATGTAGCCAGGAACCACCGTCCTGACCACGTCGCTGGCAGGCAGCATGGCGAACGGCTGCCCGGCCCGGCCGACAACCAGCAGACCCGGCAGACCATGCTCGACGAGCAGTCTCAGCGCTTCTACGGCATCGGTGTCCGTGCTGACCGACACGTACGGTTGCGCGAGATCACGTGCACGCATGAGTCCCCCTCCTTGGGAGTTCGGTTGCTGACGCCCGTTGCGCGGGCAGTGTTGGCCCGGTGCCTGTCCGAGACCGAGGGGCACGGCGCTGGGTAACGACAGCTACGGCCGGAGCGAGGCCCCTTGCCGGTGGTCCCGGGCTGTCGTCGGCCGGGGGTGGCTTGGTGAGGAGTGCGGTGAGGATCAGGCCCGCCAGCGCTGCGACAAGCAGTGCCACGATGACCTTCCGGCGTGGGCCGTGCCCTGCGCCGTGGTCGTCGGCGTCATCCGGTTCGTGAGGGAACTGGTGGTTCAGCGCGTCCATCAGCGAGACGAGTTCGGGGTCGTCCCGGGTGAGGCGTCGCTCGATTTCGGCGAGGATGCGCCGGTCGTCCATCGAGGGGTTCATGCCGATCACCTCTGTCCTTGAGGCTGAGGACTCCCCGCAGAGCGCGCGGCCGCTCGGCGGGGTCCTGGCTATGCGGTGCGTGCGCCGCTCTGCGCTGCGTCTGGTGGCCGGAGCATGTCGACGAGGCGGAGCACCTCCATCGGGAGCGGGAAGATGAGGGTGGAGTTCCGCTCGCTGGAGATCTCGGCCATGGTCGACAGAATGCGCAGGTGCATGGCCGCGGGGTGGCCTTCGAGCCGTTCCGCGGCATCGGCCAGTGTCTGGGCGGCCTCGAACTCGCCCTTGGCGTGGATGACCTTGGCCCTGCGGTCGCGCTCGGCCTCGGCCTGCCGGGCCATGGCGCGCCGCATGGCCTCGGGCAGCTCGACGTCCTTGACCTCGACGAGGGTGACCTTGACTCCCCACGGGTTGGTGACGTCGTCGATGATCCGCTGGAGTCGCTGGTTGATCTCGTCCCGGTTGATCAGCAGCTCGTCCAGGTCGACCTGGCCGAGGATGCTGCGCAGCGTCGTCTGGGCGATCTGGGAGGTTCCCTTGATGTGGTCCTCGATGGCCACCACGGAGCGGTTGGGGTCGACGACGTTGAAGTAGGTGACGGCGTTGACCCGTACGGTGACGTTGTCCTTGGTGATGACGTCCTGCGGCGGGATGTCCATCGTGATGGTGCGCAAGGACACGCGGACCATGCGGTCCACCACGGGAATGATGAAGAACAGCCCCGGCCCTTTGGCGCCGATGATCCGGCCGAGGCGGAAGATCACTCCACGCTCGTACTCGGGGACGATCTTCACGGCAGCCATGAGCAGCAGGAGCAGGACGGCTGCGCCGAGGATGATGCCGAGCAGTGCTGAGTTCATGGTCGGTCCTCCTGTTCCGTGCCTTGGCCCGGTGCGGGCTCGACGGGTTCGACGATCAGTTCCAGGCCGACGTGGTCGACCACGCGGATGTGCTGTCCTTCGGCGACCGGGGCATCGCGGCCGCGGACGGTCCACCAGGCCCCTTCGAGCCACACCTGGCCCGTGCCGCCTGCGGCGCGCCGTACGACCGCCTCGTGGCCTACCAGCGCCTGGTGCCCGGTTGTCGCCGGCGTTCTGCGGGCACGCCAGGCCAGTCGGCCGGCGAGGACCGAGCCGCCTCCCACCACCAGGGCGGTCGGCCACAGCACGGCGGGATCCACGCCGAGCTCACCGCGGAAGAGCAGCACTCCCGCGAACAACAGGGACACCGTCCCCCCGGCGGCGAAGACCCCCACCCCCGGGGTGATCACTTCCGCAGCGAACAGGGCGGCGGCGAGGAGCAGGAGCAGCAGCCCGCCGACATTGAAGGGCAGCACACTCAGCGCGACGAACCCGAGAACGAGCAGGATGAGGCCGAGGACTCCGCCGATACCCATGCCGGGGCTGGCCAGCTCGTAGATCACGGCCAGCGTGCCGATCGACAGGAACAGGTACGCCAGCTCCGGGCTGGCCAGGAGCTGGCGCAGCTCGCCGAAGAAGCCGAGTTCGTGCTCTACGACCTGTGCCCCCGCCGTGTGCAGAACGACCTCGCGTTCCGCGGCGTCGGGGCCGACCATGACACTGCGGCCGTCCAACTCGGTGAGGAGCGCATCGCGGGACGGCGCCACGAGATCGACGGCCTTGATCCGCAGGGCCTCCTGGTCGGACACCGATGTGCCGTCGCGGACCATGTCCCGGGCGAAATCCGTGCTGCGCCCACGCTGCTCGGCGATCGAGACCGCGAAGGCGACCGCATCATTGACGACCTTCTCGCTCGCCTCCTCGCCCTGCCCGGTCACCGGCGTGCCGGCCCCGATATGGGTGCCGGGCGCCATGGCGGCGACATGCGCCGACAGCGCGACGTAGGCGCCGGCCGACGCCGCCCGCGCGCCGGAGGGGGTGACATGGACGATCACCGGAACGTCGGAGGCGAGGACGCCCTGGACGATCTCCCTGGTCGACTGCAGCAGCCCACCCGGGGTGTCCATTTCGACCAGGAGCGCCACGTGGCCCTCTCGCTCGGCGGTGCGCAGCCCTTCCTCAAGGTGATCGGCGACGACCGGCGTGATCGTGTCGTCGATCCGCATCACGAGCACCGTCGGCGTCTGCGCCGCGCTCACCGCGGGGGCCGCGAGAAGGCAGCCCAACGCCACCAGGAGGATCCCGGCAATCCTCCGGAACAGGAGGCGGCTTCGGGGCACAGCGCGGTACCCCCTTGTTCGCTTGGGTATCCGTCAGGCGCTTTACCCACGGATTACCCTCGCGGCTCAGCCGGACGCCTGCCGACGGCGGCCAACCAAGGACGTCTCACGGACCCCCGTTTTGCTGCTGTTCGGCAAAATGGGAGCATGCCGTCGCGAAAAGGCCGCCAGGAACCGCGTGCGGCGACAGGTGCCACGGTGCCCGCACCGAATGCCGCACCCGCCGCCGAGAGCAAGCCTCCAACCTCGGTGGCGGACATGAGCCGCCACGTGGAGCACCTCGCAGCGGTCTCCCTCAGTAAACGGCGACTGACTGAGGAGGATCTCGCGGGTCTGCGACAGTTCGCCGCCGCCGCGGCCGACCGCGGCACGGCGCTGCGGTTCCTGGTCGCCGACTACCTCGACTCCGTCTGCCGCGCCTGGATGGACCTGCCCGGTTTCCGGCAGGCTACGGACCCTCAGGGCCTCAAAGAGGTCGCCTCCGCCGTGATCAGGGCGATCGGTGACGCAACGGTTGCGCTGACCGAGGGCTACGAAACCGCCCACCGGGCAGCCATCCGAGGCGAGGAGGCGACGCGGCGGGAATTCGTCGGCGATCTCCTCGAAGGCCGCACCGACCTCGGCCGACTCGCCGAACGGGCCGAACGATTCGGGCTGCGGCTGATAGGACCGCACCAGGTGACCGTCGCCCGTGCCGAGAGCGCGTTCGAGGCAGGCGATGACACCACCCGCTATGTCGAGGAAGCGCTGACCGGCCGATTCCGGACGCAGGACGTGCTCATCACCACCAAGGACGGCCTGCTCGTGTGCGTGTCGCCCGGCGCGGTGTCGGAGGTTCCCGACTGCTTCGCCGCCAAGGTGGGGGATGCTGTCGACGAGTCGTACCAGGTCGCTGTCAGCCGGCCGCGGCCCGGCCCCAGCGGCATCGTCCGCTCCTACCAGGAAGCACGCGGCACCCTCGACCTCACCGCCCTGCTCGGCCTCACCACCCCGCTCGTGCACGCCTCGGACCTGCTGGTCTTCCAGGTTCTCGGCAGGGACCGCGCGGCCATCACCGACCTTGTGGCCACCGTCCTCGGCGGCCTCGAAGGGGCACGCGGCGGGCCCAGGGCACTCCTGGACACCCTGACCTCGTACTTCGCCAGCGGCTGCCTGAACACCGCCACGGCCCGCCAGCTCGCGGTGAGCGTGCGCACGGTCACCTACCGGCTGACCCGCATCCGCGAGCTCACCGGCCACGACCCCACCGATCCCGACCAGCGCTACATCCTGCAAACCGCCGCGCTCGGCGCCCGCCTCCTCAACTGGCCCTCGCGCCCCCTGCAGCCCGCCGAATGACCCGCTCCGCCCTCAGTGGGTACCAGGACAGACATGAGTGAGCCCTCGCCGGTGCCCCAGCAGGGGTATCTGCCGATCGAAGACCACGGCCTGATCGGCGACGTCCGTGGCTGTGCCCTGGTGGGCCGCGACGGCGCCATCAGCTTCATGTGTGTGCCCCGCTTCGACGCGCCGCCCCTGTTCTGCTCACTGCTCGACCGCCACCGCGGCGGTTCCTTCTTCTGTCCCCCGGTGCCAGCACGAGCAAATAGCCTCTAGCCACAGCCCCTGCGCGCTCCACGAGTTCCGGACTCGCTCCTGCCAGAACTCCGTAGCTTGCTTCAGATGGATGCACCACTGCTGCCTCCGGAGACCTCGACACTCCGCGTGGCCCAGAAATCATCCCAGCAGCGAGCCGCGAGGGACCGTTTCGGTCTCGATGCCATGGACCGCGGCCGCCAGTGTTGTCACTTCTCATCGGCATTTCCGAACCGCGTGATCACCAGGCGCTTTCCGGAGGCCAGTCACATCGTGGAGTAGGCAGCCAGTTCGACGACAGGAGACAACCATGGCTCCCCAGCACCGGAGTCTGGCGAGAGGGACGGCAGCGGCCTGCACCACAATGCTTGCGGTCGCCGGACTCACGGCCGTCAGCGCCCAGCAGGACCCGAACAACGTCGAGGACCTCCCCCCGCAAGAGATCGCGGAAAAGGCGATGGACACCACCAAGGGCGCTGACTCGCTCCGAATAAAGGGCTCGGGTCGCAGCGATCAGGACAAGATCCGCATCGATCTCGCCGTGGACAAGCAAGGGGAATGCACAGGCACCCTCGGCATCAACGGTGGCACTCTCCGGCTCATCAAGATCGAGGACATCACTTACGTCAACGGTGACGACGCGTTCTGGACCAGGACGGCGGAAGAGGAGGGTGTCGACGCGCAAGAGCTGATCAATTTGATCGATGGCCGCTGGCTCAAGGTGCCGCCCGGGGCGTACGGCGCTGGTGATGCGGCCGAGCTCTGCGACATCGACGCCCTGGTCCAAGCTTTCGAGACGTACGTCAGCGACGGGGTGAGTAAGGGAGGGGAAACCGAGGTCGACGGCAAACCAGCCATCACACTGACCAAGGAAGAGGACGGCACCACCACGAACACCTACGTCGCCACGGAGGACGAGCCCTACATCCTCAGGGTCGTCACAGAAGGCGGGGACGAGCCCGGCGATCTCACACTGACCGATTACGACAAGCCCGTTTCGGCGACCGCTCCATCATCTGAGGACGTAGTCGATGGGGAGGAGCTGGAACAATTGGGCGGTGCATCCTGAAGGCCAGGGCAAGCGGGCGACCGCGCAGGAGAGTTCGCGCAGCAGTCGGCCGGGGCCGGCGCAAGCGAACCGGTCGTCGCTGACAAAGGTTCGCGGCGCAGGCGTCCGCCAGCAGGTCGACGAACCCGGCGAAGGGCATAGGCCGTAGGCGCCCGCGAGGTCGTCGAAGGCGTTGCGGCTCTCGGTGTCGTCGCAGGACAGCTGCTACGGCGTGCCGGGCGACGGCCGAGCGCTCGGTGATCACATCGCGAGTTTCCTCGCCGCTGCCGTTACCGACGGCCACGGCACACGATCGAGGGGCGGCCTCCATAAGACCGCCCCTTACTCGGCGTGCCGCCTCACGCAACCAGAGCCTGGGACGGGTCAGGCTTCCACGGCCCCCAGTTGCCGCAGCAGGCCGAGGTCGTCCCAGTTCCACCAGCTCTCGGCGATCTTGCCGCCCTGGCAGCGGAACGTGGCGTGCCCGGTTCCGGCGACGTCCCGGTTGGTGGGCTCCAGTCCCTGGTAGGTGCCGGTGTGCCGACCCTGGAAGGTGATCCGGCAGGTCACCAGGTCGCCCTCGGCGATCATGCTCTCCACTGTGAGCCGGGGATTGAAGGCGTCCAGGATCTCGCCGTTCTCCCGCTTGGCCTGGGCGAGGTCCACGTCGTAGGAGGAGAGGGAGGGGTCGTGCTCCCGGTAGTTGCCGGTGCACAGCTCGTCGGCGAGGTCGAGGTTCTTGGCGTTGATGACCTCGTCGAAGAAGCGGCGGACGACGAGCTTGTTGAGCTGCTCGTCCCGTACGACGTCGAGGTCCGTGAAGGTGGGCGTCTCCTCGCAGGCGGCGACAAGTTCCTCGAAGATGCGGTTGGTCTCGGGGAGGTTGGAGTTCTTCATCGCCTCCTCGTAGGACGGGAACTCCACGATCTCGACGACATGGGCGGAGTCCGCGCGGTCCCGCCCGACGATCGAGTGCGTGGCAGTCCGCTTGCCCTGGGTCGCCTCGACCCAGCTGTCCATCAGCTGGTTGAGTTGATCGACGTTGCTGGTCTTGCAGTCGATGAGTTGGACGAAGGTCATGAGCCTCTCCCGCGTGTTGAGTGACACATGCCAATCAATCGGCAAAATTCAGGCTATACCCGGCTCTTTGCCCTTGCCTCTCTTCGCCACCGCCCGCATGCCCGCAGGGCAACTGCCGTGGCCTGCGGTACGCCGCTGATCAACTTCGGACAGCGAGAAGCCCGTGTACGCGACCGCCTGCGACCGCCAAGTCCTCCGGGGCACCCAGCCCGGCGATGGGCGCCCGTCGGCCCGTCGTCGGTACGGCGCCCCTGGTTTCCAGACTGCGTCCCCGTCCGGCTCAGGCGAACCTTCACTCCTGCTGCGGAACCACCGCCACCGGACACTCGGAGTGGTGCAACACCGCGTGTCCCACCAGGCCGAGCTGCGGTCCGAGGTGGCCGTGACGCCGACGGGCCCCGATGACCAGGAGATCGGCCGCCGACGACCGGGCCACCAGCGTGTGGCGTGCGGAGCCCTCGACAAGCGCGCGGTGCACGATCACGCCGGGGTACTCCTTGGCAACGCCGTCCAACGCCTCGTCGAGCAGAGCCGAGGCGTGTTCCTCCTCGGCATGGGCGGGCTCCCCGGTCAGCAGCGGATGCGGCGCAGTCCTGTGCGCCGGGCGACGCCAGGCCCGTATGGCCTCGACCTCGCACCTGCGCACCGCGGCCTCCCGGAAGGCGTACCGGACCGCTGCCGGCGCTGTGGTACCGCCGACGCCCAGGACGATACGACCGATGGCGGCTTCTGTGTTCTGCGCCCGGCCGCGTACGACGACAACCGGGCAGGGGGCCCGGGCGGCGAGGGAGAGGCTGACCGATCCCAGAAGGAGTTCCCGGATCGGGCCCCTGCCTCGTTCACCGGTCACGACGGCACTGGCGCGGCGTCCCTCGCTCAGCAGCGCCGCCACGGGATCCTCCGGTACCACGTCGGTGCTGATCTCCAGCATCGGCGCGCGCCGCCCGGCACGCTGAGCCGCTCGCGCCACAATGCTCTGGGCGAAATCTTGCTCGGTCACCACATCCGAGACGACTCCGGGGGTGTCCGCCAGAGCCCCACGCTCGTACCGCTCCCACAGCGAGGCGTGGACGACACGCAGCCGGAATCCGTGACGGACCGCCTCGTCCACGGCCCAGTCGACGGCGTGGAGGCTGGGCTCCGAGCCGTCGACCCCCACGACCAGGGGCAGCTCCATGGTTCCCACCGCCTTCCGCGCGCCGGTATGCCCTCCCATTCTCCCGCCGCCGAGCCGGCGCGGCTCATACGTGTCGTCGAGCACTCAGCGTCCGTCCACCCAGCCCCCGCGGCCGGGGCGCCACCCGCTCCCATTTGCTGGGCGCGCTCATGGCCTCGAGGGAGGCGGCCAGGATCTGGACCAAACGACTCGTGCTGGGCTCCGCACTCCGTGCGCAAGATCGGCGGCGCTGACAGGCTTTCGGGCGCCCGCAGGACAGATTTGACCTGTTTCGCTGTGCGCAAGGTGACGGGGACCCGTCCGTCCAAGCAGGGCTGGTTCCCCTTCTTGGTCAGGGCAAGGACCTCGGCCGCCAGTGGCGCCGTGGCGCCTCCTCGGACTCCCAGCCGTTTGCTCCTGCCGCTCCACGGTTCCCTTGTGCCCGAGCACCGGGGCCGCGGACGATCGACATCAGAACTGGTTGACGAGCCAGGTGGCGGCGACGAGCGTGGCGGCCAGCGCCACCAGCAGCACCACCGCGTACACGGCACGACGGACCCAGGGGGTCATGCGGTCCACCCTTCACCCGGCGAGATGGCGCAGCGGCGCCTCTCATTTTCCGGTACTTCCCCGCTCACGTGCGGAGAAAGCGCCTGAGACGAGGTGCGTCAAGGAGGCAAGCGGGGGTGACCGTGGCGTTCCAGTGTCCCCGGCACGGGGCGAGCGCCTCGACAGCGGGGTGGGCCGCATCCCGCTCGGGCGGGGGAAGATAGTCGCGGCGGGCGATGTCGCGGCCTGTCTTCGCCGAGAAGTGAAGTCACACCCTCACGGATGGCCAGAGTTTGCCTCCCGCAGCCCCGGGAAACTCGCTACCTATCGAAGCTCAATGGCACAGAAGCGGACTCGCGCTGGGCCCGTGAAGGAGATCGAAATGGCTACGGGCACTGTGAAGTGGTTCAACGCAGAGAAGGGTTTCGGCTTCATCGCCCAGGACGGCGGCGGCCCCGACGTGTTCGTCCACTACTCGGCCATCGCCAGCACCGGATACCGCGAGCTCAACGAGGGCCAGAAGGTCCAGTTCGACGTGACGCAAGGCCCCAAAGGACCCCAAGCCGAAAACGTCACTCCCGCCTGACGCGGATCCGGCGCGTACAGCGCTGGATGCTCATTAAGCGCCGTCCGGCGGCCCAGTGCCCGCGCCGCCGGGATTGCCGCCCGTTTCAGTCGGCACCGAGGCCGGGAGGTCGGGGGTGGCCGTGTTCGCCGAGCCGGCGGGCGAGTCTGCTGCGGCGGCCGATCGCGGGCACCGTCGTTCGGCGGCCTCCCGGGTCTGGGGCGTGGTGATCAGCAGCAGTTCGTCGCCGGTGCGCAGTACGGTGCCGGGCGCGGAGCGATGGTGGTTCCGTCGCGGACGATCAGGGTGAGCACGGTCGGGGGCGGCAGCCTCAGTTCGAAGACGGCCACGCCCTTCAGCCGGAAGCCCGGCGGGATGGTGACGGTGAGCAGGTCGGCGTCGAGTACGTCCAGTGGTGCGGTCTCGACCCGGACCTCGCGCATGCGTCGGGGCGGGTCACGCCGAGCCGGCGAGCGGCGGCGGGCAAGCTGGGGCCTTGGAGCAGAGTGAACGGTACGACCAGCACGAACACGATGTTCAGCAGGTGCCGGGCGTCGGTGACGCCTTCGACGATGGGGTAGGTGGCCAGCACGATCGGGATCGCGCCGCGCAGCCCGGCCCAGGAGAGGATCTCGCTCCTACGGCTCCACAGACTACGACTCATCTCGCGACGCTCCCTGCCCTCGCCCTGCCCCCCGTCGGCTCCCAACCAAGATCCGGACCATACGCGGGCCACAACCCGAGCGCACCCCTTCCGATCCAACGCTCTCGCAGGTCACGCTCCCGTGAGCGCTGTACCACCAGCAGACCAAGAACCTGCTAGTCACTCTCCGGCGCAGCGCTTCTCGGGTCGGACACGAGCGGCGGCCGGCGGACAGCGGAGACACCGGAGTCATGTGGGATCTCCACAAGGCGGCAGCGTGAGCGACGCCGCCCTTCCGCAAGCCCTGACTCGACCGCCAGCCAGGTCAGCATTGGTCCGGACGCCACCGAATTGGTCCGGACGCCACCGAATTGGTCCGGACGCCATCGAATCTGCATACGCCTGCGCAGGCACTGAAGCTGGAAAAGTAACTCCCGCCCCAGCCTGACGAGGCGTCAGCAAGGTCAGCATTGAGTCAGCAAGAGTCCTGTCACCGCTGCCCACAGACAGCCACACTGTGGAATCGCCAACCGCACCGGCTTGAGCGTGCCGGCTGTTCGGACGCCTTCCGGCAGGCAGGTGGAAGGCAGTAGGAATTACCCGACCGCCTTCCGTCGGCGGCCACCAAAGCTGAGGCATTCCCGCAGGTCAGCGTACTCTTCCCCGCGGTTTCAACGGCACCGGCGGCAGGGTCGGTGCGGGCAGTGGAGCCCCGTCGTACCCCTTCACCTCCCCGAACCGTGTCCCTTCCATCCAGTCCTCACACGCCTGTACGATCTCTTCCTGAGATCGCCCGATCCAGTTCCAGAACATGATCAACTCCTCCTCGAACGGCTCACCGCCGAGGAGCATCAGCCCGGCGTCCGACTCCGCGCGCAGCGGGAGTTCAGTGCGTCCGCAGCCGAGGTAGAGCATGGAGCCGGGCAGTACCGGCACGCCGTCCACGTGGGCCTCGCCGGACATGGACAGGACGGCGTACTCGAAGTCGGGTTCCAGGGGGAGGCGTACGTCGGCGCCGCGTGAGAGGGCGAGGTCGGCGCCGACGATCGGGGTGTACGTCGTGCCGGGTGAGGTCGCGCCGTCGAGGCCGCCGAGGATCAGCGTGGCCCGCAGGCCCGGGGCCGTGACGACCGGCAGCTCGGCGTGGTGCTCGAAGTGCGGGTCGGTGTGGCGGTGGCTGTCCGGGAGGGCGACCCACAGCTGGGCGCCGTGCAGGTAGCGGGCGTGGGACTTGGGGCTCTCCTCGGAGTGGCTGATCGCCCGGCCGGAGGTCATCAGGCCCAGCTCGCGCGGACGGATCGTCTGGAGGCTGCCCGTGGAGTCCCGGTGCAGCACCTCTCCCTCGTGCAGCCAGCTCACCGTCTGCAGCCCCATGTGCGGGTGCGGCGGCACCTGCATCCCGGGCTCGTCGGAGATGTCGTCGGGGCCGTAGTGATCGATGAAGCACCAGGCACCGACCATGCGTCGGCCCAGGTTGGGCAGCAGACGGCGGACTTCGGTGGACTCGCCGAGCTTGACGTGGCGAGGGCTGAGAAGTTCGCGTACGGGCTCCGCCACGACGAAACCGCGGCCGCCGCAGACGGCGGGCACCGGCTCGCGATCAAGATTGCTCATGTCGCCCAAACTAGCCCCGCCGGGGTCGCTTCGTCAGTCCGTCACCCGGGCCTGTCTCGATGCAATCCCGATGCGTTCCCGATGCGTTCCCGATGCGTTCCCGATGCGTTCCCGAAAATAGTAGCCATGTACATAGTAGCCATGTACGGTATTTGTCATGAGTAAGGGTTCCGAGAACGTCTCGCCCGGTTTCCTGGTGTGGCGCCTGTCCACGAAGTGGCGGGTCGCGGTCGACCGGGCCGTGACCCCGCTGGGGCTCACCCACGCGCAGTACGCGCTGGTGGCCTCGCTGTACGGCATGCAGCGCCGCGGAGAGCGTCCCAGTCAGCGGCGCCTCGCCGACCACACCGGGCTCGAACCGCTGTACGTCTCCAAGCTGGCACGTTCCCTGGAAACCGCCGGCCTCCTCGAACGCACCCGGGATCCCCGCGACCCGCGCGCGGTGCAGCTGGCGCTGACCGAACAGGGACGTGAGCGGACCCGGCAGGCGATCAAGGTCGTCCAGGGGCTCCTGCAGCAGCTGCTGGCGCCGCTCGGCGGCCTGGACAGCGCCCGCACCCGGGAGTTCACACACGACCTGGCGACCCTGCTCGACGCACCTCTTGGCCCGCTTGCCACCGACAGCGAGTCCGACAAGGAGCAGTCATGACCGCCACCACTCCCCTGGTCGACCCCCGAGTCATAGCTCTGGCCCACTACGCCGCCCGCGCGGTCCTCGAGCGCGCGCTGGACCGCCACGGCGCGACATTCCAGCAGTCGGTCACGCTCCGACTCGCCGCCGTCGCCGACGGGCCGGTCGAGCGGGGCCACGTCATCGACGGTGTCGTAGGCGCGCTGAAGATCGACGCCGCGCAGGCACACTCCGTGGTCGACGAGCTGATCGCCGCGGAACTGCTGGCCCCTCAGGGGCCGTCCCAGGTGCGGATCACGGACACCGGACAGGAGCTGCACGACAGGACTTCCGCCGCGACCGCCCCCATCACCGCCCGGATCTACGCCGGTATCCCGACCGAGGACCTGGCCGCCGCCGGACGCGTGCTGACCCTGATCACCGAGCGGGCCAACGCCGAACTCGCCGCCACGGCCCAGCGCCCCAGTGAAGCAGTGACCCAGTAGTGGAATATTGAACCAACCGGCTCCGTTGACAGCGTCGAAGTCGGAGGAGGCACGAGTGGACACGACGTACTACGACCACGGAACACCGGCCGAGCGCTGGGAGCGCGCGCAGATGTTCTTCGACGCCAAGGACTACGCCGCCGCAGCGCGCGTCCTCGGCCAACTGGTCGAGGAGGCCCCGCAGCAGACCGCGACGCGGCTGCTGCTGGCACGCGCGTACTACCACTCGGCCCAACTGCGGCGCGCGGAGGACGAGTTGCGCGTCATCGTCGAGCGCGACCCTGTCGAGCACTACGCCCGGCTGATGCTGGGACGCACCCTGCAACGGCAGGGGCGGCACGAGGAAGCCGAGCCGCACATGCGCCTCGCCGCGGCGCTGGCGGGTGACTTCGAGCGGCTCTGAACAGTGCGAGCACTGCTCGGGGCCCGGTTCCCCCGGAACCGGGCCCCAAGTCCTTCCTCCCGCTAGTTCGCTTCCGCGGGCGTCCGCTTCCCCCGCCGGTGGGCCACCTCTCCGAGGACGACGTCCACCACGATGAAGGCGGCCAGCGAGATACCGAACAGCGGCACGAAGTAGCCGAGTACGGCGACGACCGCCACCAGCGGGACCAGGATCTGCGGGGGCACCTGCTGCCAGGCGCCCCGTGGGATGGGGCGACCGAAAGCCGAGCCGCGGCCGCGCTGCCACCACATGCGGTAGCCCCACACGATCAGCACGATCAGCGAGAGCGCGAGCAGCATCAGGGCGATCTGGTTGGCCAGGCCGAAGAGGACGCCCGTGTGCAGGTCGATGCCCCAGCGGGTCAGCTTGGCCAGCACCGGGTAGTCGGCGAACCGCAGCACGTCGACGACCTCGCCGGTGGCCGGGTCGATCGCGGCCGAGTCCTGCTTCGTCGGCCAGCTGCGCTGCACCTGCCTCACCACGTACGCGGACGAGGCGTCGGCGGGCGGCACGATCTCCACCGGGTCACCCAGGCCCTCGGCGCGCGCGGCGGCCAGGACCTTGTCGAGACCGACGCCGTGCTCGCCACTCCCGCCGGTGCCCGCGGCGGCGCCGTGAGCCGCGTGATCGCCGCCCGCCGAGGCCGAGACGGACGGGGTGGCCTGGCCGAGCGAGGTGCGCAGCTCGTCGATGTTGGCGCCGGCGTACGCCGACCAGGTCAGACCGGTCGCCGAGAGGAAGAAGAACCCGGCCGCCGCCCAGACGCCGACCGTGCCGTGCAGACCGAGCGTGCGGCGGCGCCCGCTGGTCCCGCGCACCTTGCGCAGGGCGCGGCGGCGGGAGAACCACAGCATCAGGCCGCCGCCCGCGATCACCCACAGCCAGCTCGCGGCGAGCTCGCTGTAGAGGCGGCCGTTCGCGCCGAGGTGCAGGTCGCGGTGGAACTCGTCGATCCAGGTGCGCAGGGGCAGCGCGCCGGTCGAGCCGTACTGTTCGAGGGCGCCGCGCACCTTCGCGGTGTACGGGTCGACGAACACGGCGAGCGTGTGGTCGGCGTCGACGCCCTTGACGCCGGACAGCAGGACCCTGGTGGTCGCGTCGTCCGCCGGGGAGGGCCGGATCGCCGAGACCGTGCCCTCGGGATGGGCCTTGCGCGCGGCGGCGACCTGCTCGGACATCGGCAGCTTCGCGTCGCCGACCGGGACGGTCATCTCGTGGACGTACACGACCTTCTCGGCCTGGAACGCGCCGGCGTACAGGAAGCCCGTGGCCGCGGCGACGAGCAGGAACGGCGCGACGAGCACTCCGGCGTAGAAGTGCAGACGCAGGACGAGCGGGCGCAGCGGTGCCCATCTGCGGGGCGCCGAGGCCGGGGCGTCGGGCTGCGTCGTCTCCTCGGTGGCGGTCGAGGGAGCGGTGGACATCGGCGGCATCTCCGGGAGTGACGGGGAGTGGGACGGGGAGTGGGGACGTTCTCTGTCTGCGGTAGCGGTCCAGTAGTCGGGCGAAGGGGCCGTCGAGTTCCCGGCCTGTTAAGTGGCGTACATCACAGGCGAGTCGGTGAGTGGCGGGTGCGCCGTGGCATGCTGGCGCGATGGCAACTCCGAGCGATCGCGCACCCCTGGCCGAGCAGGTCGAGCAACTCCTGGCCACCGAGGGCCCGTTGACCATCGTGGCGGCCGGCGACCCGGTGCTGCGGCGTCCCACCGAACGCTTCGACGGCCAGCTGGAGCCGGCGCTGCTGGCCCGCTTCGTCGAGGCGCTGCGGATCACCATGCACGCGGCGCCGGGCGTCGGCCTCGCCGCACCGCAGGTCGGTGTGGCGCTGCGGATCGCGGTGATCGAGGACCCGGCGCCGGTGCCGGAGGAGGTGCGGCTGGCGCGCGGGCGGGTGCCGCAGCCGTTCCGGGTGCTGGTGAACCCGTCGTACGAGCCGGTCGGCGCCGCTCGTGCCGCGTTCTTCGAGGGCTGTCTGAGTGTGCCGGGCTATCAGGCGGTGGTGGCCCGGCACGCCGAGGTGCGGCTGACGGGCGAGGACGAGCAAGGGCGGGCGGTCGACGAGGTGTTCACGGGGTGGCCCGCCCGTATCGTGCAGCACGAGACGGACCACCTCGACGGGGTTCTCTACCTGGACCGGGCCGAGTTGCGCTCGCTCGCCTCGAACCAGGCGATCGCGGAGCGCTGGGCGGAGCCGACGCCCGCGCGGGCCGCCGAGGCGCTGGGCTTCGAGCTGCCGTGACCGAGAAAATTCGCAGGCGTCCGGCCCGGCGCCCGCGTTAGCCTGACCGCATGTCTACGCCCCGAATCTCCTAGCCGAGGACCCGGTTCCACGCCACCCGTGTGTCCTCTTGCTTGTTCGGATTGCTTGTTCGGAGCGTCTTTTCATGATCACCATCAGTGGTGTCGACGTGCGCGTCGGCGCGCGTCTGCTGCTGTCCGGCATCTCCTTCCACATCTCCCCCGGCGACCGCATCGGCCTGGTCGGCCGCAACGGCGCCGGAAAGACCACCCTGTTGAACACGCTGGCCGGCACGCTGCCCCCGGCCGCCGGGACGGTGACCCGCACCGGCGAGGTCGGGCATCTGCCCCAGGACTCCCGCGCCGCCGACCCGACGATCACCGTCACCGACCGGATCCTGTCCGCGCGGGGCCTCGACGGGGCCGTACGCGCCCTGCGCCGTGCCGAGGAGGCCATGGCCGACGGTACGCGGCGTGCGATGGACGCCTATGTGCGCGTCGAGGCCCGGTTCCAGGCCGCCGGCGGTTACGCCGCGGAGGCCGAGGCGGCCCGGGTGGCCGCGGGTCTCGGGCTTCCGGCCCGGCTGATGGGCCGGCCGTTGGGTGCGCTGTCGGGCGGACAGCGCCGTCGCGTGGAGCTGGCCCGCATCCTGTTCGCGGGGCACGGCACCCTGCTGCTGGACGAGCCGACGAACCACCTGGACGCGGACTCGGTCGCCTGGCTGCGCACGTTCCTGGCCGGCCATCACGCGGGGCTCGTGCTGATCAGCCACGACACGTCCCTGCTCGCCGCCACGGTGAACCGGGTGTTCCACCTGGATCCGCAGCGCGCCACGATCGACGTGCACAACACCGGCTGGGACGCCTACCTCGCCCAGCGGGAGGCCGACGAGCGGCGGCGGGCTCGGGAGCGGGCGAACTCCGAGCGCAAGGCGGCGTCGCTGCACGCTCAGGCCGAGAAGATGCGCGCCCGCGTGGCGACGGCCGTGGCCGCGAAGAACATGGCCCGCCGCGCCGACCGTATGCTCGCCGACCTCGAACCGGCCCGGCGCAGCGACAAGGTGGCCAGAATCCGGCTGCCCGAACCGGAGCCGTGCGGCCGTATCCCCCTGGGCGCCGTCGGCCTCAGCAAGGCGTACGGCGACCACCGCGTGCTGGCGGGCGTCGATCTGGCCGTCGACCGGGGCAGCCGTCTGGTCGTTCTCGGGCCCAACGGCGCGGGAAAGACCACGCTGTTGCGCGTCCTGGCCGGTCAGGAACGTCCCGACGGCGGCCGGGTGGTCCACGGGCACGGACTGCGCCTGGGCTACTTCGCCCAGGAACACGACACGTTGGACCCGGATGCGACGGCGCGCACACAACTGGCCTCGGCTGCCCCGCATCTGACCCACGGTGAGGTCCGGCGTGTCCTCGGCGCGTTCCTGTTCTCCGGCGACGACGCGGACAAACGGGTCGGTGTCCTCTCCGGAGGGGAGAAGACTCGCCTGGCCCTGGCGGGCCTGGTCCATTCCGGCGCCAACGTGCTGCTCCTGGACGAGCCCACCAACAACCTCGACCCCGCTTCCCGGGCCGAGGTCCTGGCCGCGGTGGGCACGTATCCGGGCGCGATCGTCATGGTCACCCACGACGCGGGCGCCATCGAGGCGCTGCGCCCGGACCGGGTCCTGCTGCTACCGGACTGCGAGGAGGATCTGTGGAGCGAGGAGTACCTCGAGTGGGTGGCCGGATGAGGCGGGCTCAGTTGTCGCGGTACGACTCCAGCAGCCGCAGCCACACCTCGCTGATCGTCGGATACGACGGAACCGCGTGCCACAGCCTGCCGATCGGTACCTGGCCGGCGACGGCGATGCTCGCCGAGTGGATGAGTTCGCCGACGCCGGGGCCGACGAAGGTGACGCCGAGGAGGATCTCGCGTTCCAGGTCGACGACCATGCGGGCGCGGCCTCGGTAGCCGTCGGCGTACAGTCCCGCGCCGGCCACCGAGGAGAACTCGACGTCGACGGCGCGCACGCGGTGGCCGGCCTGTTCGGCCTCCGCCAGGGACAGGCCCACCGCGGCGGCCTCGGGGTCGGTGAAGACGACCTGCGGGACGGCGGCGTGGTCGGCTGTCGCGGCGTGGGCGCCCCAGGGGTCGGACTCCAGCAGGGGCACGCCGCAGGCGCGGGCGGCGATGGCGGCGCCCGCGATGCGCGCCTGGTACTTGCCCTGGTGGGTGAGGAGGGCGCGGTGGTTGACGTCGCCGACCGCGTACAGCCATGCGCTGCCGGTGACGCGGAGGCTGTCGTCGACCTCCAGCCAGGAGCCGGGTTCCAGGCCGACCGTGTCCAGGCCGATGTCGTCGGTGCGCGGGGTGCGTCCGGTGGCGAAGAGGATCTCGTCGGCCTCGATGCGGTCGCCTCCGCCGGTGACGACCACGACCGTGCCGTTCTCCCGGGTCACCGCCTCGACGGAGGTGCCGGTGCGGACGTCGACGCCCGCCTCGGTGAGCGCCTCGGCGACCAGTTCGCCGGCGAAGGGCTCCATGCGGGACAGCAGGCCCTTGCCGCGGACCAGGAGTGTGACCCGGGAGCCGAGGGCCTGCCAGGCGGTGGCCATCTCGGTGGCGACCACGCCGCCGCCGACGACGACCAGCCGGCCCGGCGCGGCCTTCGCGCTGGTGGCCTCGCGGCTGGTCCACGGCTTGACCTCGGCGAGTCCGGGCAGGTCGGGCAACTGGGCGCCGCTGCCGGTGCAGACGACCACGGCGTGCCGGGCGGTCAGAACATGGCGCACGCCGTCGGAGCCGGTCACCTCCACGGCGCGGGGTCCGGCGAGGCGGCCGTGGCCGCGGTAGAGGTCGGCGCCGATACCGTCCAGCCACCCGACCTGGCCGTCGTCCTGCCAGTGCGAGGTGTACTCGTCGCGTCGGGCGAGGACCGCGGCCGCGTCGAGGGTGCCCTGTACCGACTGGCTGAGGCCTGGCAGGCGGCGGGCGTCGGCCTGGGCGATGACCGGGCGCAGCAGCGCCTTGCTGGGCATGCACGCCCAGTACGAGCACTCGCCGCCGACCAGCTCGCTCTCCACGACCGCGGTGGACAGGCCGGCCGCGCGGGTGCGGTCGGCGACGTTCTCCCCCACGGGCCCGGCCCCGAGCACTACGACGTCGTATGCGATGGAATCCGTTTCCGTCATGGGGTCAGTCTTACGGGTGGTGTGCTGCCTGGCCACACGGGTACGCGCGCGGAGATACGACGGAATACACCACCGTACGGTCGTGTTGTCGCCGACGGCTTCGCCCCGACACCAGGAAGAGGGAATACGCCATGAGCAGCACCGTGGAGCTCACCAAGGAGAACTTCGATGAGACGGTCACGGACAACGAGTTCGTCCTGATCGACTTCTGGGCGTCCTGGTGCGGGCCGTGCCGTCAGTTCGCCCCGGTCTACGAGAAGGCGGCCGAGGAGAACCCTGATCTTGTGTTCGGCAAGGTCGACACCGAGGCGCAGCCGGAGCTGGCCGCCGCCTTCGGGATCCAGTCGATTCCGACGCTGATGATCGTCCGTGACCGGGTCGCCGTGTTCGCGCAGCCCGGGGCGCTGCCCGAGGCCGCCCTGGCGGACGTCATCGGGCAGGCCAGGAAGCTCGACATGGACGAGGTCCACCAGGCCGTGGCCGCTCAGCAGGCACAGGCCGAGCAGAACGGCCAGTAGAGCCCAGGTCTAGAAGGGGTACGCCGCCACGTCGCCGCGCACCGTCGTCCAGCGCACGTCGGTGAACGCCTCCAGGTTGGACTCGCCGCCGAACCGGGCGCCGGTACCGGAGGCGGCGATGCCACCGAAGGGCGCGACGGCCTCGTCGTTCACGGTCTGGTCGTTGATGTGCACGATGCCGGTCGGGATGCGCTCGGCCAGGTCGAGGCCGCGGGCGGCGTCACCGGTGACGATGCCGAGGGAGAGGCCGTAGGAGCTCGCCGCGGCGAGGGCGGCGGCCTCGTCGGCGGTGCTGAAGGGGCGTACGGGCGCGACGGGGCCGAAGACCTCCTCGGTGTACGCGGGGGTCTGGTCGTCGACGCCGGCGAGCACGGTCGGCCGGTAGAAGAGCTGCTCGTGGGTGCCGCCCGCGGCCAGCTTGGCGCCCCGGGAGGTGCTGGCCTCCACCAGGCCGTGCACCTTGCCCAGCTGGCCCGAGTCGATGAGCGGGCCGAGGTGGACCTCGGCGCGGTGCGGGTCGCCGACGGCGAGGGCGTCGGCCTTGGCGGCGAGCCGCTCGACGTACTCCTCGTACAGGGACTGGTGCACGAGGTGGCGGCCGGTCGTCATGCAGATCTGGCCCTGGTGGAAGAAGGAACCCCAGGCGGCCGTGGAGATCACCGCGTCGATGTCGGCGTCCTCCAGCACGATCAGGGCGGAGTTGCCGCCCAACTCCAGGTGCGCGCGCTTGAGATGACGCCCGGCGGCCTCGCCGACGGCCCGGCCCGCGGCCGTGGACCCGGTGAAGGAGATGACGGGCACGCGCGGGTCGGCGACCAGCGCCTGGCCCACCTCCGGACCGCCCGGCAGGACGTGCAGCAGCCCCTCGGGCAGGCCCGCTTCGGCGAAGATCGCCGCGAGGGAGAGGCCGCCGCAGACCGCCGTGCGCGGGTCCGGCTTCAGCACGACCGCGTTGCCGAGCGCGAGGGCCGGGGCGACGGAGCGGATGGAGAGGATCAGCGGGGCGTTGAACGGGGCGATCACGCCGACGACGCCGACGGGGACCCGGCGCGTGTACGACAGCCGGGGCGCCTCGCTGGGCAGGATGTGCCCGGCCGGGCGGGAGGCGAGGGCGGCGGCCTCGTAGCACTCCTGGGAGGCGACGTGCAGCTCGAAGTCGGCCTTGCCGGGAATCGAGCCGGATTCACGCACGAGCCACTCGCGCAGCTCGTCGGCGTGCGCCGTGAACAGGTCGCCGGCCTTGCGCAGCACGGCGGCGCGGACGAAGTGCGGGAGGCGTGCCCACTCGGCCTGGGCGGCGCGGGCGGCCCCGGCGGCCGTACCGACGTCCTCGGCGCCGGCCAGGGTGACGGTGCCGAGCGTGTCGCCGGTGGCGGGCTCGGTGACGGCGTACTCATCTCCCGACAGTGAACTGGACTGCCAGGCCTTCGGGTCGAGCAACGGCATTGCGACTCTCCGTTCGATCACCGGCGGGACTCACAGGGGGAGCGGAAGTCCCGAGTAGTTCGCCGCCAGTTCGGCGGCCGCGTGACGGGATGCCGTGATCCGGCGCAGCCGCGCGAGCTGCATCCGGTGGTCGAACGCATCCCCGTCTGGTTGAACATGCAACATCCTAGTCATGTCGTCCGAGAAACGGGTCGCCTGCCACACCCGCTGGAGGCACAACTCGGAGTATCTGTCGAGGAGTTGCGCGCTCCCTGTGCGGTGCAGCTCGACGAGGCCGCGGGCCAGGACCCGTACGTCCGACACGGCGAGGTTGAGGCCCTTGGCGCCGGTCGGCGGGACGATGTGGGCGGCGTCCCCGGCGAGCAGGAGCCGTCCGTGGCGCATCGGTTCGTGGACGTAACTGCGCATCGTCGTCACGGACTTGGCGGTGATGGGTCCGCGATGGAGGGTCCAGTCGGCGTCGATGGCGAAGCGCGCGGCGAGTTCGTCCCAGACGCGGTCGTCGGGCCAGTCGTCGGGGTCGGTGTGGTCGGGGACCTGGAGGTAGAGCCGGGAGACCGACGCCGACCGCATGCTGTGCAGGGCGAAGCCACGTTCACCGCGCGCGTAGATCAACTCGTCGCAGGACGGCGGCACTTCGGCCAGAACCCCGAGCCAGGAGTACGGATAGTCGTGCCCGTACGAGCGGCTCGCCTCGGCCGGGAACGCGTCGCGGGAGATGCCGTGGAAGCCGTCGCAGCCGGCGACCCACTCGCAGGTCAGCGTCTGCTCGCGGCCCTCGTGCAGGAACCGTACGACGGGCGTGGCGCTCTGAGGCTTCTCGACGGCGAGCGCCTCGGCCTCGAACAACAGCGGTGGGCCGTCGGCGAGTTGGAGGGCGACGAGGTCCTTCACGATCTCGGTCTGGGCGTAGATCGTCACCGTACGGCCGCCGGCGAGGGCCGGGAAGTCGATGTGGTGGCGTTCCCGCTCGAAGCGCAGCTCGATGCCCTGGTGCACCAGGCCTTCCGCCGTCAGCCGCTCGGCGGCGCCGGCCTCGCGCAACGCGTCGACCGTGCCCTGCTCCAGCATCCCGGCCCGCTGGCGCCGCTCGACGTACTCCCGGGTGCGGCTCTCCAGGACGACGCAGTCGACGCCGGCGCGGTGCAGCAGGCGGGCGAGCAGCAGTCCGGCGGGGCCGCCTCCGATGATGCCGACGGTCGTGCGCATGTCCCGCCTCCCCTGGGTTCAGCTGGATTCGCGGTGCACCACCGTCGCTCCCAGCACCTTGTGCGTCTCGGGTGCGGCGCCGGGGTTGCGCACCGCGCGGTCGACCAGTTCCGCGAGCTCGCGGCCGGACGGCAGCTCGATGTGCACGGTGCTCAGCCTAGGCCGCAGCAGCCGTCCGAGCATCAGGTCGTCGGCGCCGATGACGGCCGTGTCGGCGGGGACGCGGACGCCCTCGTCCTGCAGGGCGCGCATCAGCAGCATCGCGTACTCGTCGTTGTAGGCGAACACGGCGTCGAGGCCGAGGTCGCGCCAGCGGGCGGCGAGCCGGGCGGCGGACTCCTCCGTGTAGGCGAGGGGAAGTTCGGTCACGGAGGCGTCCGTGCCGTGCAGGGCGCGCCGTACGCCTTCGAGGCGGGGCGTGGAGAAGGACTCCAGGCCGTCCTCCTCGGGCACGACGACGCCGATGCGGCGCCGGCCGCGGTCGTACAGGTGGCTGCCCGCGCAGTGACCCACGGCCTCGTAGTCCATCAGCAGGGCGTGGGCACCCTCGACGGACTCGGGGCCGAGCGAGACCACGGCCCGGACGCCGGAGCGCTTGAGCACCGTCACGCCCTTCGGGCCGAGGCCGGAGCCCGACACCAGGACGGCGACGGGGCGCAGCTCGGCCCAGGCGCGGGCGGCCTCGTCGCCGTGCAGGCCGACGCTGCCGTGCTGCACGACGGTGTAGTCGAGGCGGCCGAGCGCCGTCTGGAGGTCGCCGAGGAACTGGCCGTACAGGGAGCCGACGGGGAAGCTCGGCGCGGGCGTCAGGACCATGCGGCTGTGCCCGGCGCGCAGGCTGCGGGCCGCCGCGTGCGGGACGTAGCCGAGTTCCTTCGCGGCGTCGTGGACGCGGCGACGCGTGGGTTCGCTGATCCGGACGGCGCTGGTGTTGTTGAGGACATAGGAGACGGTCGCGCGCGAGACGCCGGCCAGGCGGGCCACATCGGCGCTCGTGGGTACCGAGCGCTGTGCGGGGGAAGCGGGCGCGGGCGTTTTCGGTATCTGCACCATGACGTACGGCATCTTCGCAGAGCCTGTGAGCGGGGCCCGGGTCAGGGTCTGCGGGCGTTCACGCCCCCGTGTGTGTCACACGGTTGACCAGGTCGAGCCAGCCCTTCTCCAGCCGCTCCATGGGCATACCGCACTGCCTGGTCAGGTGGTGGACCAGGGCGGGGTCGAGGTATCCCATGAGCGTCTGGGCGAGGAGATCGCAGTCGGCGTCCGGCAGGATCTGCCGCAGCAGCACCGTGACGTGGGTGTGCAGCGCCCGGAGCGAGGGGTGGGAGTAGCGGCGGGTCGGCTCCGGCTGGGCGGCCAGTTGCAGGTCCAGCTGTTCGGCCGCGCGGTACAGCACCGCCACGCCGAACGCCCGCAGCCGCTCGACCGGCGGCGCCCCGGGGCCCAGCGGCGGCGGCCCGCCGAGGAAATCGGCCTGCAGCTTCCTCGCGGAGTGGTCCAGCAGCGCCGTCAGCAGACCGGTGCGGTCGCCGAAGCGGCGGAAGACCGTCCCCTTGCCCACGCCGGCCTCCGCGGCCACCGCCTCCATGGTGACCCCGGCCGCGCCGTGCTCCGCGATCAGCCGGGCGGCGGCCTCCAGCAGCCGGGCGCGGTTACGGGCCGCGTCGGCGCGCAGGCAGGGCTCGTCGGCGGCGGAACCGACCTCCAGCCACTGAGG
This sequence comes from Streptomyces sp. DT2A-34, assembly GCF_030499515.1. NCBI lineage: Bacteria > Bacillati > Actinomycetota > Actinomycetes > Kitasatosporales > Streptomycetaceae > Streptomyces > Streptomyces sp. DT2A-34. The sequence continues at coordinate 664,848 of NZ_JASTWJ010000001.1, forward strand.
CCTGTCGACGGGCTCCTGCGGCTGGGGGAAGGGCGGCAGAACGGCGGACATGAAACCAGCGTAAAGCATCGGGGAATGAAACTGGACCGCGGTCCGGTTAAGGTGCTAGAAACGTAAGCGGACCTCGGTCCGGATCGTCACGGCAGTGTTTCAGCAACTTGGAGTCCGCATGTCTGTTCGCATCCTCGCGCTCGTCGGCAGCCTTCGCGCCGGTTCGCACAACCGTCAGCTGGCCGAGGCGGCCGTCAAGCTCGCTCCCGAGGGCGCTGAGGTCGTGCTCTTCGAGGGCCTCGCCGACATCCCCTTCTACAACGAGGACATCGACGTCGAGGGAAGCGTCCCCGCCGCCGCCACCAAGCTGCGCGAGGCCGCGCAGGCCGCCGACGGGTTCCTGCTCTTCTCCCCCGAGTACAACGGCACCATCCCGGCCGTACTGAAGAACGCCATCGACTGGCTGTCCCGCCCGTACGGCGCCGGCGCCTTCGGCGGCAAGCCGGTCGCCGTGGTCGGCACCGCCTTCGGCCAGTACGGCGGCGTGTGGGCGCAGGACGAGACCCGCAAGTCGGTGGGCATCGCCGGCGGCAAGGTGCTGGAGGACGTCAAGCTGGCGATCCCCGGCTCGCTGACCCGCTTCGCCGAGACGCACCCGGTCGACGACGCCGAGGTCGCCGCCCAGCTGACCGAGGTCATCGCCCGCGTCCACGGGCACGCGGGCGAGGCGGCTGCCGCCTGATCGGACCGGAGGTCCCCCCGCAGAGGCCGGAGCCCAGAGCTCCGGCCTCTCGTCATACCGGGCCGCGACCTCCTGCCACCCCCTCACGTCAGACCACCGCCGTGACCGCGAGCTCCCGCAGCTCCTCCAGCGCCGCCTTCACCGCCGGGCGTTCCCGGCAGCCCCGGCGTGTGCAGGTGAGCACCTTGCGATGGGGGTCGCCCGCACAGCGCACCCGGGTGATCGGCAGGTGCGGAGGCAGCTGGGCCAACCGTGGGACCAGGGCGACGCCGAGCCGGTGGGCGACCAGGTGCGCGGTGACGTTCCAGTCCCGCGCGAGATGGGCCACGCCGGGGGTGAACCCGGCCGCCGCGCACGCCGACATCACATGCGGGCGACAGGCGCTCTCCGGCATCGGCGCGATCCAGTCCTCGTGCGCCGCCTCCGCGAGGTCGACACTCCCCCACCCTTCGGGCAGGGGGACCCCCATCTCGCTTCGCTCGCGTCCGGCCAGCGGATGGTCGTCGTGGACGACGAGGTCGTACGGGTCGTCCAGCAGCGGCTGCTGGTCGAAGCGCGCGTCGCTCAGCGGCGGGTTGTGCGGGGTGACCTCCACCACGGCCAGGTCGGCCTCCCCCTCGAAGAGCAGGTCGAAGCTCTCCGGCACCCCCGTCTCCTGGATCCGTACGGTCAGCTGCGGATACCGCTCCCGCAGCCGTACGGCCATGGGCGCCAGCAGCACCGACGCGGCCGTGGAAAAGCCGATGACGCGCAGCTGTCCGGTGGGCGCGCTGTACTCGGCGCGCAGGTCGAGTTCGGCCTCCTCCCAGCGGGCCTGGATCGCGTCCGCGTGCGCGAGCAGGCTCTCGGCGGCCGCGGTGAGGCGCACCCCGCGCCCCTGCGGTTCCAGCAGGTCGACGCCGAGATCGCGGGCCAGCTGCCGGATCTGCTGGGAGGCGGCGGAGGGCGTGAAGTGCAGGGCGCGGGCGGCCGCGGTGACCGTGCCGTAGTGGGCGACCGCCCTGAGGACGTGCAGTCGGCGCAGGTCAATCATGAAGCCCACGCTTCAAGGTGAGGTCCAGAAAGTCAACCTGGACTTGTACGAAGGCCGCACCGCACCCTTGGTTGTGTCGCGACGGTCAACCAGCCACGACACACGAGGAGTCGCCATGACCAGCACCACCGGCACCATCTGCCCGCACTGCGGGTGGCCCGACGGCGCCGAGCCCTTCCAGGTGGTCTCCCGGCACAGCACGGCGGCGGGCAGCACGGTGTGGACGCGGTGCGGCTGCGGCTCGTTGCAGGTCCGGGTCGTCGACGCCCGGGGGATGCGGATCGTCTCGCGCGGCCGCCCGGCCGACGCCCGGTCGGACGCGCCGTGCCGTTGAGCGCGGCGGATCAGTCGAGTTCGGCCAGCCGTGGGACCGCGGGGGCCGCGAAGTTCTCGATGAACGCCGCCGGTTCGCCGGTGCGCGGGCCGAGGATCACCGTGTCGATGCCGAGCTTCGAGTAGCCCGCGATGTCCCGGGTGAAGGCGTCGAGGTCGCCCCCGGCGGCCGCCTCGCCCATGTAGAGGACGGTCTTGCGGATCTCGTCGTAGTCGCGTCCCTCGGTGTCGCAGTGGCCGCGCAGCACGTCGAGCTTGTGCCCGACCTCCTCCGGGGACGTGGAGAACAGGTTGCAGGCGTCGCCGTAGCGGGCCACCAGCCGGAGCGTCTTCTTCTCCCCGCCCCCGCCGATCATGATCTCGGGGTGCGGGGCGCTGACCGGGGCGGGCACGCACAGGGTCTCGGCCAGCCGGTAGTGCTCGCCCTCGAACGGGCCGTCGGCCTGCGGGTCCCACATCTGCAGGCAGATCCGCAGGGCCTCCTCCAGTCGCTCGAAGCGCTCGGCGACCGGCGGGAACGGCACGCCGAGCCCCTCGTGCTCCCGGCCGTACCAGGCGGCGCCGATCCCGAGGGTGGCCCGGCCTCCGGACAGCACGTCGAGCGTGGTGGCGATCTTGGCGAGCAGGCCGGGATGGCGGTAGGTCACGCCGGTCACCAGGGCGCCGAGGCGGACCGTGGAGGTGTGGGCGGCGAGGAAGCCGAGGGTCGTGTACGCCTCCAGCATGGGGTCCTCGGCGCGGTCGTTGAACTCCATCTGGAAGTAGTGGTCCATCACCGACAGCCAGCTCACGCCGCCCGCCTCGGCGGCGGCGCCCGCGGCGGCGAGTTCGGCGCCGAGCGCGGGGCCTCCTCCGGGATGGTCGAACCGGTTGATGTGCACGCCGACCCGCATGACCTGTCTCCGTTCACCCGCCCTGATACCGACTCCGACGACGCTAGGACGTCGAGCGCTCTCCAAGTCAAGCCCGGCCGGCGAGTCGGTCGCCGAGTGCGGTACGGCACCCGCCGTACATGGCCTGCGCGCGCCTCGGTGGCACGGTCGGCTCCTGGCCGGCCGCGCCCATGGCCGCGCCCATGGCCGCTTCGGGTGGACCGGCGGGTGCGCGCTGGTCGCGAGGGTCAGCGCCGCGGTGCTCGCGTGGGATCTGTCGCCGCGCGTTCGGCCTCTGCCTGCTCCTGCTTCTTCGAAGCACGCAGGCTGGTCACCGTCGTGACCGCGAGGACCAGCACGATGAAGCCGAGCGAGAAGGGAATGCTGATCTCGGGGACGTGGACGCCGGACTCGTGCAGCGCGTGCAGCACGAGCTTCACGCCGATGAAGCCGAGGATGATCGACAGGCCGTAGCTGAGGTGGACCAGCCTCTTCAGCAGGCCGCCGATGAGGAAGTACAGCTGCCTCAGACCCATCAGGGCGAAGGCGTTGGCGGTGAAGACGATGTACGGGTCCTGCGTCAGCCCGTAGATGGCGGGGATGGAGTCGAGCGCGAACAGGACGTCCGTGGAGCCGATCGCGAGCATCACGACCAGCATCGGGGTCATGATCCGCTTGCCGTTCTCGGTGATGAACAGCTTGGTGCCGTGGTAGCGGTCGGCCACGCCGAAGCGTTCCTCCGCCATCTTCAGCAGCTTGTTCTCCTGGTACTCCTCCTCGTGCTCCTCCTTGCGGGCGTCCTGGACCAGCTTCCAGGCGGTCCAGATCAGGAAGGCGCCGAAGAGGTAGAACACCCAGGAGAACGCGGAGATGATCGCCGCGCCGGCCGCGATGAACCCGGCGCGCAGCACCAGGGCCATGATCACGCCGACCATCAGCACGCGCTGCTGGTACTGCGAGGGCACCGCGAACTTCCCCATGATCAGGACGAAGACGAAGAGGTTGTCGACGCTCAGCGACTTCTCGGTGATGTACCCGGCGAAGAACTCGCCCGTCGGCTTGCCACCGCCGTAGAGGAACAGGCCGAGGCCGAACAGACAGGCAAGGACGATCCAGACGACCGTCCACGTGCCCGCCTCCCGGATGGAGACGTCGTGGGGCTTGCGACCGATGAAGAAGTCCACGGCGACGAGCGCGCACAGGGCGACGACGGTCAGCAGCCAGACGGAGAGGGAGACGTTCACTTGGTGTACTCCTGGTGCAGGTGGGGCCTTGACAGCGTTGTCGCCGATGGTGATGACTTCCACCTACAGCAGGTGAACAGCGGGTCATGTCCTGGCAATCTCCGGGTTACGCCGGGTGCCACCCGCCGTACGGCGGGCAGGTTCCGCCGAACGGCGGCCCTCCGGTCGGGGCCGGTGCGTTGATCATGACGACAGAGCCGCCCGGGCATCAGGTGCCCCCGTGTGAGGAGAAGCCATGACCCACGTCCCGCCCCCGTTCGATCCCGAGCTCGCCGCCGCCCTGGAACTCATCAAGGACGTCATCTCGCCCGGCCTCACGATGGACGAGATAGCCGACATCCGCCAGGGTCCGGGGATCCAGATGCTGGCCCAGCTGGATCTGACCATGGACGGCTTCTTCGAGATCGAGGACAGGGCGGTGCCGGGTCCCGCGGGGGCGCCCGAGATCTCCCTGCTGATCTGCCGGCCGGCCGCCCCACCGGTCGCGGGCCCGCGACCGGTGATCTACCACGTCCACGGCGGCGGTCTGGTCATCGGCAACAACCGCGTCGGCGTCGACGTGCCTCTGGCCTGGGCGAAGGAGCTGGACGCGGTCGTGGTGTCCGTGGAGTACCGGCTCGCGCCCGAGCACCCGTATCCGGCGCAGATCGAGGACGTGTACGCCGGTCTGGAGTGGACGGCCGAGCACGCCGCCGAACTCGACGGCGACCCGCGGCGGATCGTCGTCGCCGGTGCCAGCGCGGGCGGCGGACTGTCCGCGGCGCTGGCGCTGCTGACGCGGGACCGTGGGGGCCCGGAGCCGATCGGCCAGATGCTGATGTGCCCGATGCTGGACGACCGCAATGACACGCCGTCCGTCCACCAGATGGCGGGGCTCGGCGTCTGGGACCGTACGGCCAACGAGACCGGCTGGACGGCGTTGCTCGGCGAGCGCCGCGGGGGGCCCGACGTGCCGGCGTATGCGGCGCCGGCCCGCGCGGAGGATCTGGCCGGGCTGCCCCCGGCTTTCCTGGACGTCGGTTCCGCGGAGACGTTCCGTGACGAGGTCGTCGCCTATGCCTCGCGGCTGTGGCAGGCCGGTGGGGTGGCCGAGTTGCACGTGTGGCCCGGCGGGTTCCACGGCTTCGACGGCTTCGCCCCTCAGGCGGCGCTGTCGCAGGCGTGCCGGGGGGCGCATCTGGCGTGGCTGACGAGGTTGCTGAGCAGCTGAAACGCCGGGGGCGCTGGAGCGGGGGCTGTGGTGCGCCTATTCCTCTGCCGGGTTCTGTGGCTTCGCGGGTGCGGGTCGTAGGTGGCTTGTCGCGCAGTTCCCCGCGCCCCTTGGGGGGTTGGCCTTCCCGGCGCCTTGAAGCGGACGCGGTTCCGCTTGACGCCATGCCGCACCATGGGCCTATGAGAGAGCTGGCCGGACGCTTGACCGCGTTGGATCCGGATGCCGGTGCCGCCGTCCGGGTCATCGCGTACTTCGATCGGCTCGCCGAGTCGCGGGCCGGGCTGGAGGCGCTGGTGCGCGGTGCCGCCGTGCTGGCCGGGGTGCCGGCGCGGTTGGTGGACGCGGATCGGCGGGTGCATGTGCGGGTCGAGGCCGACGGGACGCGGCGGGAGAGCGAGCTGCCCCCGGATGCCGCCTGGCCCTCCGCCGCGCTGACGCCGGGCGGCGCCCCGGCGCTGTGGCTGGAGCGGGCTCAGGAAGCGGAGCCGAGTGTCGTCGACGCGGTGATCCTGGAGCGGGCCGCCGGGGCGATACGGCTCGTTCTCGACCGGACGCGCGGGCGGGCGCCGGCCGATGATCCCGCGCTGGTCGAGACCGTCCTCGACGCCACGGCTCCGGAGGCGGCCCGGCTGCACGCGGCCCGCCGTCTGGGCCTCGACACCGCCGCTCGGGCCCGTGTCCTCGCCCTGCTGGAGGACCGCCCCCGCATCGTCCCTGCGCTCCCGGACGCCGAGCCGCCCGCCGGCCGCGTGGGTGTGGGTCCCGCCGTCCCGGTGCTCGACCTGCCGCGCTCCTGGGCGCAGGCCCGCATCGCGCTCCGGTTCACGGCCGAGGCCACCGCACAGGACCCGGGCCCGGGTGTCGTGCACGCAGACGAACTGGGCGATGTCGCGCTCCTCGCCGACCTGGTCGTACCGGGCGCCGAGCCGCCACCCGACGTGCAGGCCCTGGAGGCGGCCGCGGCGGCCGCGCCCTGGCTGCTCACCACGTTGCACGCCGTCGCCTCGACGGTGAGCCTGCGGGCGGCGGCGGCCGAGATCAACGTCCACCACTCCACACTCCAGGAGCGACTGGTGCATGCCGAGCACCTGTTGGGCTGGCCGCTGCGCACTCCGCAAGGCCGGTTCCGGCTGGGGCTGGCGCTGGCGATGCGGCACCTGGCGCGGCCCTAGGGCAGGCCGCGACCTCAGGGGGTCGCCGCCGTCACCGGAACTCGTGCACGACCTCGATCGTGCCGACGACACGGGCGTTGAACTCGTCGAGTTCCTCGGCGGGCACCCACAGCTCGAGAATCGTCTCGCCGCCCGCCTGCTGGACGGGGTACCGGCGCAGGAACTCCGACTCGACCTCGAACCGGGTCACGAAGCCGGCGCCGTCGTGCTTGACGTTCCAGTCCCGGGCGATCTTCACCGCGTAGTCCTCGTTGAGCACCGGGTAGAAGATCGGCTGTTCGGGCAACCGCGGCGGCCAGGCACGCCAGTCGCGTGCGCGCACCAGGTCCAGCTCCTCGGGGCCGGTGGGTCGCCACAAGGTGGTGGTCGGGCGCGAGCTGATCATGGCAGCCGACGATACCCACACCGCGGGCGCGACGGCACGGAGTTTCACCGAGTCCCCGCGATGCTTGCAGGCGCGCCCTACACGCCTTCGCTGGAAGTTTCACGTATGGCATATCCTGGACGTCATTCACCTCGGGACGGAGGACACCGGCGCCATGACCGCCACGGACCCCGCGCTCACCGCCCTCGCCCAGGGCTGGTGCGCCCTCTCCCTGCTGTACGGCAGGATCGAGGCGCACATCGAGCGCGCTCTGCAGAGCAGGCACGACCTGAGCGTGCGCGAGTACTCCCTGCTCGACGTGCTCGGCCGCCAGCACGACGGCGAAGGCGGGCATCTGCAGATGAAGCAGGTCGCCGACGCCGTCGTCCTCAGCCAGAGCGCCACCACCCGGCTCGTCACCCGCCTCGAGGACCGCGGCCTGCTCTCCCGCTACCTCTGCCCCACCGACCGCCGCGGCATCTACACCGACGTCACCGAAGCAGGCCGCAAGCTCCTGGAAGAGGCACGGCCGACCAACGAGGCCGCGCTGCGCGAAGCCCTCGACGAGGCTGCCAAGAATCCCGAACTGACCCCGCTGGTGCGAGCCGTGGAGACGCTCCGGGTGCCCGCCTGACCTGCGGCCCGTTGACGGACCCTCTGACAGGCACGTACTAATGGCCCGCATGAGCGCGCCCCCTCTCCCCTTGTCCGGCATCACCGTGGTCAGCCTGGAACAGGCCGTGGCCGCCCCGTACGCCACCCGGCAGCTCGCCGACCTCGGGGCGCGCGTGATCAAGGTCGAGCGGCCCGGGGAGGGCGACTTCGCCCGCCGGTACGACACGACGGTGCACGGGCACTCCAGCTATTTCGTGTGGCTCAACCGGTCCAAGGAGTCCCTCACGCTGGACCTCAAGGACCCCCGCGGCCGCGAGATCCTGCACCGACTCCTCGACGGCGCAGACGTGTTCGTGCAGAACCTGGCGCCGGGCGCCGCCGACCGCCTCGGCCTCGGTGTCGAGGCGCTCGGCGAGCGGTGGCCACGGCTGATCCCGTGCACGATCTCCGGCTACGGCACGTCCGGACCGTGGGCCGACCGGAAGTCGTACGACCTGCTGGTGCAGTGCCAGACGGGTCTGGTGTCGCTGACCGGGACGCCCGACGAGACCGCGCGGGTCGGCATCTCCGTCGCCGACATCGCCGCCGGGATGTACGCCTACAGCGGCATCCTCACCGCCCTGTTCACGCGCGCCACCACGGGCACGGCCCACCCTGTGGAGGTGTCCCTGTTCGAGGCGCTGGCGGAGTGGATGGGCCAGCCCGCCTACTACACGCAGTACGGCGGCAGCCAGCCCCGGCGGCTGGGCACCCAGCATCCCACCCTCGCGCCGTACGGCGCCTTCACGGCCGCCGACGGCAGTCAGGTGCTGTTCTCGATCCAGAACGAGCGCGAGTGGGCCGTCCTGTGTGCGGAGTTCCTCGGCCGGCCCGAGCTGACCGACGATCCGCACTTCGCGACGAGTTCCGCCCGCGTGGCCCATCGCGACGAGCTCAACGCCGTCGTCGCCGAGCGCTGTGCCCGCTCCGGCGCCGAGGAGATCCTCAAGGACCTGGAGTCCATCAACATCGCCTGTGCCGGGGTCAACGACGTCGCCGCGTTCCTGGAGCACCCGGTCCTCGCCGCCCGGGACCGCTGGCGCGACGTGGCCGTGCCCGGGGGCGCGACGGTGCAGGCCCTGCTGCCGCCGGCCGACCTCGCGGGACTGCCCGCGCGCATGGAGCCGGTGCCTGCGGTGGGCGAGCACACCGAGGCGATCCTCACCGAACTCGGGCGTAGCGGCGAGGAGATCGAGACCTTGCGCGCGGACGCCGTCATCTGAGGGGCTGTCACCTGAGAGGGCCGTCATCTGAGGGGGCGGAGTGCGTCGGCGGTCCAACGTCACCAGGGCAGCGGCCCGTTGATGTCGAAGTAGCCTCCGGTCGGGCCGTCGGGACCGAGCTGTGCCATGCGCACGATGATCTCGGCGCCCTCCTCGACGGTCTGGGTGCCGGTGCGCCCGTTCAGGTCGGTCGCGGTGAAGCCCGGCTCCACGGCGTTGATCCGCATATCCGGGAACGCCTTCGCGAACTGCACGGTGATCATGTTCACGGTGGCCTTCGAGGCGGGGTACGCGACGCCCGGGTAGGCGTACGCGGGGTGATCCGGATCGCAGACGTGGGTGACCGAGCCGAGGCCGCTGCTGACGTTGACCACGACCGGCGCGGCCGACTTCCGCAGCAGCGGCAGGAAGGCGTGGGTGACGCGGACGACTCCGAAGACGTTCGTCTCGAACAGTGTCCGCATGGCGTCGGCGGTCAGGTCCGCGGCACCGGGCACGGCGTTGTTCTCGTCTCGGTATTCGATGCCCGCGTTGTTGACGAGGACGTCGAGGCCTCCGTCGGCCTCGACGGTCTGCACGGCGGCCTGGACGGAGCTGTCGTCGGTGACGTCGATCCGGACGTGGCGTGCGCCGAGCCGTTCGGCGGCGCGGCGTCCGCGCTCGGCGTCCCGGGCGCCGACGTAGACGGTGTGGCCCGCGGCGACGAGCCGGCGGGCGGACTCGAACCCCAGCCCCTTGTTGGCGCCGGTGATCAGTGTGGTGGTCATGCCGCCACGGTGCTGTACGGCCGGCCGGACAGCCAGGAGACCCTTCTTCCTGGGACTCCCAGTACCAGGCACCGCCGCGAACGGCGGTGTTCACTGGGGGCATGACGGCGACGGAACTGGGACGGGCGCTGCGCCGCTGGCGCGATCGGGTCGCCCCGGAGGCCGCCGGGCTGCCCGTCGGCGGACAGCGGCGTGCGGCCGGACTCCGGCGCGAGGAGCTGGCCCTGCTGGCGGGGATATCGGTCGACTACGTCACCCGCCTCGAACAGGGCAGGGCGACCAGCCCCTCCGGGCAGGTCGTCGAGGCCCTGGCCCGGGCACTGCGGCTGTCGGGGGACGAGCGGGCCTATCTGTTCCAGCTCGCCGGGCTGGCGCCGCCGGGGCCCGACACCGTCCCCGCGCACATCACACCCAGTGTCCAGCGGCTGCTGGACCGGCTGGTGGACACGCCCGTCGGCGTCACCGACGCGGCCCACACCCTGCTCCTGGCCAACCCGATGTACGCGGCGCTGATGGGCGACCCCCACGGTCGGCGCGGCTTCGAGCGCAACGGGGCATGGCGCAACTTCCGCGGTGCGCCGACCCGGGTCCGGCACACGCCCGAGGAACGGCGTGCCTTCGAGATCGGCATGGTCTCCGAGCTGCGCGCGACCGCCGCCAGGTATCCCGCCGACTGTCAACTGCGGCACCTGATCAGCGAGTTGCGCGCGAGCAGCGAGCGTTTCGCGCAGCTGTGGGACGCGGGCGTCGTCGGCCGGCTCGAGGCCTCCCGCAAGACGATCGAACATCCGCAGGTGGGCCTGCTGACACTGGACTGCGACCTGCTCCGCGTCGAGGGCAACGACCTGCGCATCCTCGTGTATTCGGCCGAGCCGGGCACCGAGGCGGCCGAGAAACTGGCGCTGCTCGCCGTCCTCGGCACCCGGTCACTGCTCTGACCGAACGCGGCGCGCCCCGCGTGCGTCACAGTGTCGGGGCGGCCCGGCACCGTCCCTGCTGCCGCGTCCATCACAGTCCGTTCGGGGGAATCCATGCGTACGACCGCCTCACGCACCGTCCAGTTGCTCACCGCGCTCGGCCTGCTCACCGCCGGCTGCGGCCCCGGCGCGGCAGGCTCGGGCGCATCCGAACCGACGCCGGACACCAGGCCTCGCGCCCTCAAGGTGGCCAAGGCGTGGGACGGTTCAGCGGCCGCCGAGATCTGGAGCAAGGGCTACTACCCGATGGGGGACCAGATGCGGCTGCCGGAGGACGCCTTCCACAACGACGCCGACAAGGAGGCGTACCTCACCCAGAACTTCGTGCTGCGCGGTGACCTCCCCGAGACCCCGAAGAAGGACGCGAAGGTGACATGGCGGGACGGTGACTCGCTCACGCTGCCGCTCATGGGGGCACGGGAGGCGTACGAGAAGCTGGACGGCGGCGACTCGTCCGCGCCGCGCCTCACCGTGACCGGTGCGAAGCTGAGCGAGACGACGCTGGCCACCAGCCGCGGCCCGGCCACCGTGCCGGTCTGGCTGTTCACCCTCGAGGGCTATGACACCCCGCTCACGCAGGTCGCCCTCAACCCTTCGAAGCCTCCGAAGCCGCCCATCGGACCGGCCGACCACCTCAGCGACGATCTGTGGGAACTCGACAAGCTGGTCGAGGTGGCCCCGGACGGCCGGTCCGTCACCGTACTGGCGCACCACGGGGCCTGCGACGACGGACCCGCCGTGGACCTGCTGGAGACGGACGGCAGCGTGGTCCTGTCCGGCTACATCGTCGGAACGAGTGACGGTCCCTGCACGCTCCAACTGCTGGCCAAGAAGGTGACGGTCGAACTGGACCGCCCGCTCGGCGACCGGACCCTGCTGGACGCGTTCACGGGCCGTCCCCTGCGCGGCACCGGCTGAGTCACTGCTCCTGTGCGGGACTCGTGCGGGTCACCTCGTCAAGGCCGCCCTGGCCGCCGTGAGGGCCTGTTCCGCGTAACCGCGGCCGAAGAGGACGGCGTGCACCAGGAGCGGGAAGAGCTGGTGCAGGGCGATGCGGTCGGCCCAGCCCTCGGCCAGAGGGGCCGTCCGCTGGTAGCCGTCCAGGATCCGGTCCAGGCGGGGGCAGCCGAAGAGGTGGAGCATGGCCAGGTCGGTCTCGCGGTGGCCGCCGTGCGCGGCCGGATCGATCAGCCAGGCGTGCCCGTCGGCGCCCCACAGGACGTTGCCGTTCCAGAGGTCGCCGTGCAGCCGGGCGGGCGGTTCGGCGGGGCCCGCCAGTTCGGGGAGCCGCTCGCAGACCTGCTCGATCACGGGCGCCTCCGCGCTGCGGACCGTGCCGTCGTCGACCGCGCGGCGCAGATACGGCAGCACCCGGTGCTCGGCGTACCAGCGGGGCCAGTCGGGGCCGGTGACATTGCGCATCGGGGCGAGCCCGATGTACGCGTCCTCGGGGCCGCCGGGCGGTGGGGCGCCGAACGCGGGTGCACCGGCGGCGTGCAGGGCGGCCAGGTCGCTGCCGAGGTGTTCCGCCGCGTCCGCGCTGGGCCGGCCGGTCGCCACGCGGTCGGTGACCAGCCACTGCCCGTCGTGGCCGTGCACGGCCGGGATGCGGACGGCGTGGGCGTCGGCCAGCCAGCGCAGTCCCGCCGCCTCCGCCTGCGCGGCGCGATGGCCGTCGCCGCGCTTGACCATCACCACTCGGCCGCCGTCCAGGGTGACTTCGGCGAGCGCCCCGGAGAGCTGTCGCTCGCCGGTCACCGCAAGCCCGGTGAACCGCGCCGCCGTGGCGCCCGGACCCTCGCAGGAGTTGTGCACGCGATCAGGGTACGGCGGCCTTCGGCCGTACTGAAGTCACCCGGTCAGCTGTCGGCCGGCGAACTCCCGGCGGGTCAACTGTCGGCGGCCGCCTTCTTGATCGCCTCGCGGATCCGGGAGTAGGTGCCGCAGCGGCAGACGTTCTCGATCCGGTCGATGTCGGCGTCCGTCGGGCGGGGCGTCTTCTTCAGGAGGGCGGCCGTGGCCATGATCTGGCCCGGCTGGCAGAAGCCGCACTGGGCGACGTCGCAGTCGAGCCAGGCCTGTTGAACGGGGTGGAGCCGGTCGCCGTCGGCCAGGCCCTCGATGGTGGTGACCTTGCGGCCGGCGCAGTCGGCGACCGGGACGACGCAGGGCTGGATCTCGTCGCCGTCGAGATGGCTGGTGCAGGCGCGGCAGGCGCCCACGCCGCAGCCGTACTTGGGGCCGGTGACGTTCAGCAGGTCGCGCAGCACCCACAGCAGGGGCATGTCGGCGGGTGCCTCGACGGTGACGCGTGTCCCGTTGAGGGTGAAGGAGTAGGACGGCATCGGTACCTTCTCGAAAAGTGGCTCGGAAGCCGAAGGCGGCTCAGAAGTCGAGGGGGAAGCGGCGCGGCTTGGTGCCGGTGGCGCGGGCGTAGGCGTTGGCGACGGCGCCGGCCGCGGCCGGGACGCCGAGTTCGCCGGCTCCGCCGGGGTCGCGCCGGGAGGGCATGATGTGCGCCTCGAAGTGCTGGGGGGCGTGCCGCTGGCGGGCGTAGTGGAAGTCGGCGAAGCTGCTCTCGCGGACGGCGCCCCGGTCGATGTGCAGGCCGGCGCTCAGGATCGTGGAGATCCCGTCGACGGCGGTGCCCATGAGTTGGGCCTCAAGTCCGCGCGGGTTGACGGCCGTTCCGACGTCGGCCGCCATCACGACCTTGGTCACCCGGGGGTTCTTGGGGTCGACGGCGTCGATCTCGACGAGGCAGGCCACGCAGGAGCCGTACTCCTCGTGCAGGGCGACGCCCTGGGCGTGCCCCGGTGGCATGGTCCGGCCCCACTTCCCGGCGGTCGCGACCTTGTCCAGGACGGCCTTGACGGTCTTGCTCCGCAGTGTCGTACGGCGGAAGGCGACCGGGTCCTTCCCGAGGCTGCGGGCGACCTCGTCGACGACGATCTCCTCGGCGGTGCGCACCGTGCCGGAGTCCACCGAGCGCCAGGCGCCGAGCGGGATCGCGAGATCGACCGAGCCCGAGTCGCCGGAGAGGCGGCCGAAGTTGTAGAGGCCGCTGTCGCTGGGAAGCGGGGCCGCCGCGGGGGCGCGTACGGCGGAGCGCACGCCGCCTTGAGTGGACAGACCCTGCTTCTCGAAGGACTCGTTGACCGAGGCCGTCGCATGGGCGAAGGCCACCACTCTGCCCTGGGCATGGCTGGCCCGGATCCGGTGGTGGGTGGCCGGGCGCATTCTGCCGTGCCGGATGTCGTCGGCCCGGCTCCACATCAGCTTCACCGGCCGGCGTGCCTTCTTGGAGATCAGGGCCGCCTCGATCGCGGCGTCGTAGTTCAGGCGGCGCCCGAACGAGCCGCCGCCGCGCAGGACATGGACCCGGACCTTCGACACCGGCAGGCCGGTCGCCGAGGCGATCTCCTCGCGTGCCGACTGCGGCGTCTGGGAGGAGAACCAGATCTCGGCCCGCTGTGCGCGTACGTCCGCCACGGCTGTGAGCACCTCCATCGGCGCGTGGCTGACGAACGCGAACTCGAACTCGGCCCCGGTCTGCGCGGATCCGCGCGGCGGGGTCGGAAGCTTCGGCACCGCGGCCCGCAGCCGGGAGCGGATCTGGGCGTCGGAGAGGTCCGCCAGTGGGCCCGGCGCCCACTCGATCCGCAGGGCGTCCCTGGCCTGGAAGGCGTGGTGGAAGGTGTCCGCGACCACGGCGACACCGCCGTCGATCCGGACGACCGCGTGGACACCGGGCAGGGCGCGGGCGGCCCGGGAGTCGACCGAGGCGACCTTCCCGCCGATGGTCGGCGGCCGGGCCACGACCGTCGGCTTCGCTCCGGCCACCGTGAGGTCTCCGGTGTACTTCGCCTTGCCGGTGATGATGTCGCGGGCGTCGATGCGGGTCGTCGGCCGTCCGATCACCCGATGCTCGGTCGCCGGCTTGGGCCGGGTCGACACGGTCGGCCGGGTGATCCGGGCGGCGCTCCTGGTCAGCGATCCGAAGGTGGCGGTGCGTCCGTCCGGGGCGAAGACTCTGGTGCCCCGGGTGCTCAGGGTCCGCGCGGGGACGTGCCAGCGGCGGGCGGCCGCGGTGACGAGCTTGGCGCGGGCGGTGGCGGCCAGTTGCCGGGCCGGTCCGTACAGCGAACTGACCGAACTGGAGCCGCCGGTGAACTGGTTGCCCTCGCTGCGGGCGTCCGCGAGCGGGATGTCCACGTCGGCGAGCCGGGCGTCCAGCTCCTCGGCGATCATCATGGCGACGGCGGTGGTGACGCCCTGGCCGACCTCGACGCGCGGCAGCCGTACGACGACCCTGTTGGCCGGGGTGACCTCCAGGACGAGCATCTCCGCGTCGGTGCCGGTCACCAGGACGTCGGACGATCCACGGCCGCCGTCCGCGGGTTCCTCGGCGCCTTCCGCGGTCGAGCCGTCGCAGCCGAGCGGGGCCGCGACGGTCAGGGTGGTCGCCGCGAGCGAGTAGACCACGAACTGGCGGCGGGACAACTGGCGGGCCAACAGGCGCTCCTCTCCGCGAACCCGGGCTGGTTCGATCTGTATGAGGGGCCGGTGCGCTCCGGGGTTGCGCCGGTTGGCCGCTGCATCGATCACCGCGTCGGTTACCGCATCGATCTACGGCGCGAGTTGCCAGAGGTCGGTGCCCCACTCCAGGTGCCGTATGAGCTCGTCGTCGCCCGGCCGGTTCGCACTCGCGCCTCGGGGGCCGGGGCCCGAGGGGGTGTGGGTGCCGCGGGAGATGTTGCCGCTGACGGTGATGTTGTGTTCCACGCGGGGGCGGCGGAGCGTCTCGTAGAGCCGGAGCGCGGCGTCGGTGTCCGGCGCGTCGCGCAGGGACTTGGCGAGGACGACGGCGTCCTCCAGGGCCATCGAGGCGCCCTGCCCGGTGGCGGGGGACGCGGCGTGGGCGGCGTCGCCGATGAGCAGGGTCCGGGCGGAGCGCCAAGGTGTCCCGGTGGGGAGTTCGGTGGCGTTGGTGACCATGAGGTGGTCGGGGGTGGCCGCGACGAGGTCCGCGGCGGGGGTGGAGTCCTTGCGGAGCAGCGGCAGCAGCAGGTCGCGCCACTGGGCGGGGGTGCCGTGCGCGACGGCGTCAGCGGCCAAGGGGGCGTCGGAGACGCGTGCGAACCAGTACGTCTCCCCCTCCGGCGACACCGCGTACCCGAAGGCGACGGTGCTGCCGCGCACCATGGTGATGGTCTCGCCGTCGCCGGATGCGGGAGCGGATGCGGGTGCGGCGCCGGTGTAGCCGTAGAAGACGTACTGGCCGGCATAACCCGGGCGCGCCTCGGGGGCGGTGAGCCGGCGGACGGTGGAGTTCAGGCCGTCGGCCCCGATGACCAGGTCGCCGGTCGCCGTGCTGCCGTCGGCGAAGTGGGCGGTGACGCCGTGCGGGCCGTCCTCGACCGACGCGAGGCGGGTGCCGTGCCGGAGGACGATGCCCCGGCGCTCGACCTCGGCCTGCAGGGCGGCGTTGAGGTCGCCGCGGCGCAGGCACCGGTATCCGAGGTGCGGGGTGGCTGCCTCGCCGAGCGGCACGTGGGCCACCTCGGCTCCCGTGTCGTCGAGGACCCGCATCGAGGTCAGCGGGAAGCCGATCGCGGTGACCGCCGCCGAGGCGTCGACCTGGGCCAGGGCACGCATGCCGTTGCTCGCGAGGGTGAGGAACGCGCCGATGTCCTCGGCGGAGTCGGGGTGCGCCTCGTGCACCGTGACGTCGAATCCGGCCTTGTGCAGGGCAAGAGCCGCTCCGGCACCGGCGATCCCGCCCCCGATGACGATCAACCGCGTCACATCGCCCCCTGGTATGCATGCCGCCCCCGTGAGCAGCAGCCGTCCTTCGTGGAACGTCCCGGGCCCGGTGCGGGTTCCCGAGCGAGCCGCCGATCGTTGTACAGCCCGGACCGATGACCTCCGGAACGGTGCAACCATTCCGCCGACCCGAATGTCTTGCCTAATATCAGACACAACACCCTTCTAGGGGACGCAATGGGACGAAACAGAACCGCATGGGCGACGACAGTCGCGCTCATGGCCGCCACGCTGGGTGTGGCGGCGGTCCCGGCCGACGCCACGACGGCCACCACCACCCAGACCACGGCCTGCCCCACCGGCTGGGGCAGTCAGGCCAAGACCCGCTCCGCCGCCACGTCGGAGTCGGTGACGAACATCAGGACCGGCCGGCACGCCTGCTTCGACCGCATGGTCGTCGATGTCCCCGGC
This sequence comes from Streptomyces sp. DT2A-34, assembly GCF_030499515.1. Lineage (NCBI taxonomy): Bacteria > Bacillati > Actinomycetota > Actinomycetes > Kitasatosporales > Streptomycetaceae > Streptomyces > Streptomyces sp. DT2A-34. The sequence goes on from NZ_JASTWJ010000001.1 coordinate 681,670, forward strand.
GCGGGCACCCGCGGCCTCGGCTATTCCGTCAGGTACGTCAGCCGCCTCTACCAGGACGGTTCGGGCAACCACATTCCCGTCGGCGGCGGAGCCGTCATCGAGGTGCGGGTGGCCGCCCCCGCCTATGACCCCGACACCGGGCAGCCCACGTATCCCGTGCGCGCGGGTCAGCGTCTGAAGGGCGTGGACCTCACGGGCTACCGCACCTTCAGGGACGCACGGTTCGCCGGCAGCTTCGAAGGGGACACGCAGATCGGGCTCGGCGTCCGGGCACGGCTGCCGTTCCGGGTCTGGGTGGCGACCGACCGGATCGTGGTCGACGTGGCGCACAACTGGACGGGGGCGCGCTGAGGGCTGCATCTGGACCGGGCTGCGGGCGATCAGGGCTTCTGGGTGATCGAGGCGTCCCGCCCCTGGTACCCCCGCAGCTTCCGGTAGAGGGTCGCCCGGGCGATCCCCAACGCCGCCGCGGCGCGCGCCTTGTTGCCGCCGTGGCGGCGCAGCGCCTCCAGGATCGCGGCCCGCTCGGCGAGCTCCATCGGGCTGAGGTTGCGTCCCGCGGGCCCCTCCCGGACGGGATCGGGCAGTTCGCCGCGCCGCACCGGCCCGCAGACCCGCCGCTGACTCGCCAACGCCCGTACGAGGTGGGCGAGTTCGGTGACGTTCCCGGGCCAGGGGTGCTGCTCCAGCGCCCGCAGCGCCTCCAGCGTCCAGGTCAGCGGCGGGCTACCGGGCGCCGGGCCGGGTACGAGTGCGGGGAGCAACTCCCTGATGTCCTCGGGGCGTTCGCGCAGGGCGGGCAGGGTCACCGAGCGGGCCGCGAGGGTGTCGAGGAGGCGCTGCAGACAGGGGCCCGGCGAGGGGCCGGGAGTGTAGGTGGCGACCAGGTGGACGTCGGGGCGTTCGTCGAGGAGGGAGTTGAGGGCGGCGACGTCCGGCTGGGCCAGCCGTTCGGCGTGCCGCAGGAGCAGCGGGCGGTCGCCGACCCTGCCCCAGCCTTCGGCCGGGAGGACCCCCGTCTCGCTGCGCCCGTCGTGCTTGAAGCCGAGTTCGGGTGATTCGGCGGCGTCCAGGACCAACGGGGCCATGCCGTCGAGGAGTTCGAGAGCGAGCGTGGTCTTGCCCGTTCCCCGCTCACCCACGACGAGCAGGGGTCCCTTGGTCCGGGCCAAGGCCGTCGCCTGCGCGACCGCGTGCCGCCACGGCACCGAACTCCCCACCGGCGCGCTCCCCCGACGCGGCAGCGGCGGCGCCGGCTCCACGGCGCGTGGTGCGAGCACGGCGACCAGGCCGAGGGCGTGGCCCTCATGCCGTACCGGAGTGATCTCGGCGGTGCAGCCGGCGTCCTCGGGAAGCGAGATCTCGTACGACTCACCGGCCGCCCTTCCGCCTCCCTTCCCGCTTCCCTTCCCGCCTTCCCTCCCCCACGCCCGCGCGCCCCGCTCCAACGCCTCCAGCGCCTGCGGCGAGGCAAGGCGTGCCGCCGCCTCGCTCACCAGGCGGTTGCGGCCGTCCAGTGCGACGACCGCCCGCTCGCGCCCCCGCGCGGCCCGCTCATACGCGTCCAGCAGTGCCCGTTCCGGGGTACGCGCGCGTGCCCGCAGTTCCGCCTCCACCACCGTGGCGGCCGCCTCGGCGAGGGCGGCGCCGGGGTGCGGGCGGCAGCCGGCGCACAGGCCGGAGGCGACCGTGACAGTGCCGAGCGCCTGTCCCGTCTCCGGGGAGAGCAGCGGCACGCTGACCGCGCAGACGTCCTGCCACACGTCGAGGAAGTGCTCGGGACCGTGCACGTCCGCCCGGCGCCGGGTGCGCAGGGCGAGCGCGGCGCTGTTGTGACCGACCTCCCGCTCGGACAGGTCGCGGCACGCGTCGTCGCCGGGCGCGCTGCCGGCCGACCACAGCACCCTCAGCCGTTCGTCGGTGAGCACGAGGGCCGACCGTCCGGCGTCGAGGGCCTGCGCGATACGCGTGAGCACGGGACGCGCCGCTTCCAGCAGGGGCGAGTCGACGGGGTGCGCCGGCTCCCCCGCCGGGCCGTCGAGATCGGGCCGTACGCCGAAGAACCGGGCGCGCCGCCACGCCGCGACGACATCCTCAGGTACACCGTCCGGGAGCGGGCGCCCCGTCAGGAACCGTTCGCGCGCATGGCGGAGAGGGGCGAGGGCAGGAGGATGTTCGGCGGTGGTCATGGCACCGCTCACCGTATCCGGGGCGTCACGCACGCGGCGACGGTGGGTTGTCTCGTATTGAGACACCCATGACCGGCCACCCCGCTCCATGATCTTGAAAGGTCGGAGTCCGTAGGCGTCTCCCGTCCTCATCTCCTGTCTCATCTCCTGGAGCGTTCTGTCGTGCACACCGTTGTCGAGACCGACGTACTGATCGTGGGCAGCGGCCCGGCGGGCGCGTCGGCCGCGCTCGCGCTGAGCACCTACGGCGTGCGCAACATGGTCGTCACCCGGTACGCGAGCCTCGCCGACACGCCCCGCGCGCACATCACCAACCAGCGGACCATGGAGGTGCTGCGCGATCTGGGCGTCGAGGACGAGGTGATCGCCAAGGCGACGCCCCAGCACCTGATGGGCGACACGACCTTCTGCACCAGCCTGGCCGGCGAGGAGCTGGGCCGGGTGCGCTCCTGGGGCAACGACCCGCTCGTGCAGGCCGCGCACGAACTGGCCGGCCCGACCCGCATGTGCGACATGCCGCAGCACCTGATGGAGCCGGTGCTGGTGAACGCGGCGATCGCCCGTGGCACCGACTTCCGCTTCAGCACGGTCTACAAGTCCTTCGTCCAGGACGAGGGCGGGGTGACGGTCACCGTCGAGGACCGGCTGCGCGGCGACGAGTACACCGTCCGCGCCCAGTACCTGATCGGCGCCGACGGCGGTCGGTCGAAGGTCGCCGAGGACGCCGGCCTGCCGATGGGCGGTCAGATGGGGGTCGCGGGCAGCATCAACATCGTCTTCGACGCGGATCTGAGCGAGTACACCGCGCACCGCCCCTCCACGCTCTACTGGGTGCTCGCGCCCGGCGCCACGGTCGGCGGCATCGGCGCGGGACTGGTGCGCTGTGTGCGGCCCTGGAACGAGTGGCTGATCGTGTGGGGCTACGACGTGAGCGCGGGCGCCCCCGACCTCACCGAGGAGTACGCGCTGTCCGTCGTACGCCAGTTGGTCGGCGACGAGGAGATACCGGTGACCATCAAGTCGTCCTCGGCGTGGACGGTCAACGAGATGTACGCGGAGACGTACGCCAACGGCCGGGTGTTCTGCGCGGGCGATGCCGTGCACCGCCACCCGCCGTCCAACGGGCTCGGCTCCAACACCTCCATCCAGGACTCCTACAACCTGGCCTGGAAGCTGAAGCTCGTCCTCGACGGCGTCGCCTCGCGCAGGCTCCTCGACACCTACACCGTGGAGCGGGCACCGGTCGGCAAGCAGATCGTGACGCGCGCCAACAAGTCCATCGCCGAGACCGCCCCGATCTTCGAGGCGCTCGACGGGCTCTCGCCGCAGACGCCCGAGCGGCTGTGGGCCAACATCGCCGCCCGCAAGGACGCCACCGAGGCGGCCGCCAAGCAGCGGGCCGCGCTGCGCGAGGCGATCGCCTTCAAGGTGTACGAGTTCAACGCGCACGGCGTCGACCTCAACCAGCGCTACGCCTCCGCCGCGGTCGTCCCCGACGGCACGCCCGACCCCGGCTTCACCCGCGACCCCGAGCTGCACCACCAGCCCACCTCCCGCCCCGGCGCCAGGCTCCCGCACGCCTGGATCACCTCCGGGACCCGGACCCTGTCCACCCTCGACACCGTCGGCAAGGGCCGCTTCACGCTGCTCACCGGCATCGGCGGCGAGACGTGGCTGCGGGCCGCCGAGGCCCAGCCCCTCGACATCGCCACGGTCGTCATCGGACCGGGCCAGGAGTACGAGGACCCGTACGGCGACTGGGCCGACCTGAGCGAGATCTCCGACGCGGGCGCCCTCCTCGTACGCCCCGACGGATATGTGGCGTTCCGGCACGCCGACGCGGCTGAGGACGCCGAACGCTTGCTCACGGAAGCGCTGCGGCGGATTCTCGGGCACGGTTGAGATGAGCGCCCAGGAAGGAGCCGGTATGGGCGGCGACGACACGACGGTCACGGACGAGGTGGTCGCCAGTCTGCGGGGCACGGACGATCCGCGGCTGCGGGAGCTGCTGACGGGGCTGGTCCGGCATCTGCACGCCTTCGCGCGCGAGACACGGCTGACGCAGGAGGAGTGGGAGCGGGCGATCGGCTTCCTGACGGCGACCGGGCAGGCCTGCACGGACACCCGGCAGGAGTTCATCCTGCTGTCGGACGTGCTCGGGCTGTCGATGCTCGTGGAGACGATCAACGAGCGACAGGGCCCGGGCGCCACCGAGTCGACCGTGCTGGGCCCGTTCCACATGACCGCCTCGCCGGTGCGCGAGCTCGGCGCGACCATCGACCTGGTGGGCGGCGGCGAGCCGTGCGTGGTGAGCGGGCGGGTGCTGTCCCGGGAGGGCGGCCCGCTGCCCGGCGCGGTCGTCGACGTGTGGCAGGCCGACGGGAACGGCTTCTACGACGTGCAGCAGCCGGATGTGCAGCCTCCGGGCAACGGGCGAGGCCTGTTCACCGCGGACGACGAGGGACGGTTCTGGTTCCGTACCTGCGTGCCGAGCCCGTACCCGATCCCTACGGACGGACCGGTCGGCGGGCTGCTGCGGGCCACCGGACGGCATCCTTACCGGCCCGCGCACATCCACTTCATCGCCTCGGCCGCCGGGCACACTCCGGTGACCACGCACATCTTCGTGGCGGGGAGCGACTACCTGGACTCGGACGCGGTGTTCGCCGTCAAGCCGGGCCTGGTCACGGACTTCGCCCCGGTCGACGACCCGTCGGCGGCACGGGAGTTCGGCGTGGCGAACCCGTTCCCGCACGCCCGCTTCGACCTCGTACTGGAGCGCGTGTGAAGGACGTCCTCGACTTCTCCTACGAGGCCCGGCCCGTGCGGGTCGTCTTCCGGCCCGGTGCGGCGGTGTCCGCGACGCCGGACGAGGTCGGGCGGCTCGGGCTGCGGCGGGTGCTCGTGGTGTGCGGGACGCGGGGCGCGGACACCGCGCGGGCGGTCGCGGACGCGCTCGGCCCGGTCTGCGTCGGGGTGCACGACCGGGCCCGGATGCACGTGCCCGTCGAGGTCGCCGACGTGGCCGTCCAGGCGGCTCGCGCGGCGGGCGCCGACGGGTGCGTGGCGGTCGGCGGCGGCTCGTCGATCGGGCTCGGCAAGGCGATCGCGCTGCGCACCGGGCTGCCGCTCATCGCGGTGCCCTCCACGTACTCCGGCTCGGAGATGACCCCGGTCTGGGGCCTGACCGAGCACGGCGTCAAGCGCACCGGCCGCGACCCCAGGGTGCTGCCCCGCAGCGTCGTCTACGACCCCGAGCTCACCCTCTCCCTGCCCGTACCGCTCTCCGTGACCAGCGGCGTCAACGCGATCGCGCACGCCGTCGAGGCCCTGTACGCCCCCGACACCTCGCCCCTGATCGCCCTGATGGCCGAGGAAGGCGTACGGGCGATGGCGCGGGCGATTCCGGAGCTGGCCGGGGAGCCGACGTCCCCGGGGGCCCGCGGTCGCGCCCTGTACGGGGCCTGGCTGTGCGGGTCCTGCCTGGGCGCCACCACCATGGGCCTGCACCACAAGCTCTGCCACGTCCTGGGCGGCACCTTCGGGTTGCCGCACGCCGAGACGCACACGGTGGTGCTGCCGTACGCCCTGGCCCACAACGCGCCCGCCGCCCCGGACGCGGTCGCGGCGGTGGCCCGCGCCCTGGACGCGTCCGATGCGCCGACCGCCCTGCGGGAACTGGCCGGACGTCTCGGCGCGCCCCGCTCCCTCGCCGAACTGGGCCTCGGCGAAGCGGACTTGGCGACCGCCGCCGCACAGACCGCGGGCGAGGCGTACGCCAACCCGCGTCCCATCACGGCCGACGGTGTGCTCGCCCTGCTGCGGGCGGCGTACGAGGGCGCACCACCGCCGACCGCGGCCGCCCACTGACCGTCCCCCCTCCCCATTACCTTTTTGGTAGCCCCGCAATGGGGCGCCCGGCCTTCGGAGTTGGCATGACTTTCTCCCCCTGTCGATCGCATGTCTTGGGGGGTGGTGTCACCGGCTCCGGAGGCATCGACAGACCGCTGATTAGGGGCATGACCACCGGCTTCTTCGCAGGTCGGGAGGCTCTTCGTAATGTGGATGTGGCGATCGGTGCCGTGGGACGGCCGGGCGAGGACGACCGAAGGACGCACGTGATCGACGTCAGTGACATCGGCGCTTTCCTCGGCCTGGACGTCGGCAAGGGCGAACACCACGCCACCGCCGTCACCCCGGCCGGGAAGAAGGCCTTCGACAAGCGGCTGCCCAACAGCGAGCCGAAGCTCCGCGAAGTGTTCGGCAAACTGCAGGCCAAGCACGGGACCGTGCTCGTGGTGGTCGACCAGCCGGCCTCGATCGGGGCTCTGCCGCTGGCGGTGGCCCGGGACATGGGCTGCCCGGTCGCCTATCTGCCCGGCCTGACGATGCGGCGGATCGCCGACCTCTATCCCGGCGAGGCCAAGACAGATGCCCGCGACGCGTTCGTCATCGCAGACGCGGCCCGCGTCATGCCTCACACGCTCCGCTCGGTCGACCTCCAGGACGAGACCATCGCCGAGCTGGAGATGATCGTCGGCTTCGACGACGACCTGGCCGGCGAAGCAACCCGCATCAGCAACCGCCTGCGGGGCCTGCTCACCCAGATCCACCCGTCGCTGGAACGGATCCTGGGCCCACGCGTCCAACACCCGGCCGTGCTCAAGCTCCTCGACCAGTTCGGCTCCCCGGCCCAGATCCGCAAAGCCGGACGCCGACGGCTCATTGCGTTGATACGCCCGAAGGCACCGCGGATGGCCGAGCGGCTCGTCGAGGACATCTTCACCGCACTGGACGAACAGACCGTCGTCGTCCCGGGCACCGACGCGGCCGCTCTGATCGTCCCCAGCCTCGCCAACTCGCTCCGAGCGGTGCTTGACCAGCGGAAACTCTTGGCCACCCGGATCGAGGAACTGCTGGAGAACCACCCTCTTTCCAAGGTCCTGACGTCCATGCCGGGGATCGGCGTCAGGACCGGAGCCCGCATCCTCATCGACGTCGGCGACGGCCGTTCGTTCCCGACCGCCGCCCACCTCGCCGCCTACGCCGGCCTCGCCCCCACAACCCGCAGTTCTGGCTCCTCGATCCGCGGCGAACAACCATCCCGCCGCGGAAACAAGCAGCTCAAACGGGCCTTCTTCCTGTCCGCGTTCGCGGCTCTGGCCGACCCGGCCTCCCGGACCTACTACGACAAGAAGATCAGCCAGGGAAAACACCACACCCAAGCCCTCCTCTGCCTCGCGAGACGACGAGCCGACGTACTCTTCGCGATGCTCCGCGACGGCACCTTCTACGACCCCCAACCCGCCCCATCAGCTTGACGAAACCCATAGGGGCACCCCCCCACGCTCGAAGATGCCCCCACGCCGGAAGAAAGGTGATCGCCATGCCCCTTGGTCTGCTCAGGAGTCGAAACTCCCGGGGGAGTCGACGCTCCCGAGGGGCGCAAGGTGTCCCGTTGCCCGTACCGGCCGGTGCCGGCGTCGTGGGCCGCGAGGTCCTGGACCCGGTGGGGCTGCCGATGCGCGGCGCCGACGTGACGGTGACGGCGCTGGACTCGCACCAGGTCGTGGCGTCCGGTACGACGGACCCGTACGGCCTCTTCTTCGCCGCGCTGCCCCCGGGCCGCTACAGCCTGATGATCACGGCCGAGGGTCTGACACCGCACCGGGAGACCCTGGACGTCGTCGCCGGTCCGCCGCTGCCCGCCACACGCGTCCAGCTGACGTCGGCCCGGCAGCTGGAACTGCCGGCGGCCGGCACCTGGCTGTTCGACCCGCCGCACACGGCGATCCGGTTCATCGCCAAGCACGTCGGCATGGCCCATGTCCACGGCCGCTTCGAGCGGTTCACCGGCGGCATCCGGGTGGCGCCCGACATGACCGAGTCCCAGGTGTCGGTGCGCATCGACGCGGCCAGCATCACGACGGGCAACAACACCCGGGACAACCATCTGCGTTCGGCGGACTTCCTGGACGTCGAGCGCTACCGGTACATCGACTTCGCCAGCACACGCTTCGCCTACCGGGGCGGCGCCAAGTGGACCCTGCACGGCTCGCTCACCATGCACGGAGTGAGCCGCTCGGTGGAGCTGGACACCACCTACCTGGGGTCGGTCAACGGCGGCTACGGCGAGGAGCTGCGGTGCGCGGCGCTGGCCAAGGCGGAGCTGCACCGGGAGGACTTCACCCTGAACTGGCGCAGCATGCTGGCCCGCGGGATCGCGGTCGTCGGTCCCACGGTCCAACTGGAGCTGGACGTGCAGGCGATGTACCGCACGCACGACACACCGACGCCGCCGGACTAGGCGACGTCCCGCGCCGTCCTCACGGTCGGCTCCGGGCCGCTGTCAGACAGCTCACGCCCCGGTTACGAATCGCTCAACCTCTGGTTGCGGCGCGGTGATCGGGTGACTATGGGGTCATGACACCGGCCCAACGCGCCATGGAACGACTGGAAGTCTGGCCCGACCTCAGCTCGGGCCCGGCCAGTTGCGGCGCAGGACGGGCACTGCGCTCCGTCCACAGCGACATCGTGCACTTCCACTCCGACCGCGACGTGGACCTGCATCTGACGGTGTCGGCCATCCGGCGGTTCCACGACGACCTGCGGGAGTCGACCGCGATCCGGCTGGTCCCCGGCTCGGGCTGGGTGACCGTCCATCTCGACTGCGACACGGACGTGGATCTGCTGATGAGCCTGGTCAGCGCCGCGCTCAAGGCCCATCAGAACCGGCCCTCCCCTGCCGGGCGCCCGGCAGGGAACGAGTGCAACTTCCGTCGCGTCACGGTGCTGCCCCGCGGCTAGGTGCTGTCGTCACATTCCCGCCTGCTCGGAGTCGTCCTCGCCCGCCTCCAGCAGGCCCGCGGCCGCGCCGACGATCCGGGGGTCGGGGGTGCCGACGATCTCCTCGTCCTTGTCGGTGTAGTCGAAGCGGGCCAGCACACTGCGCATGGCCTCGACGCGGGCCCGCTTCTTGTCGTTGCTCTTCACCACCGTCCAGGGCGCGTGCTCGGTGTCCGTCTCGCGGAACATGGCGACCTTGGCGGCGGTGTAGTCCTCCCAGCGGTCCAGCGAAGCCAGGTCCATGGGGCTGAGCTTCCACTGCCGTACGGGGTCGACCTGGCGGATGGTGAACCGGGTGCGCTGCTCGCCCTGGGAGACCGAGAACCAGAACTTGATCAGGTCGACGCCGTCGTCCACCAGCATCCGCTCGAAGGCGGGCGCCTGCCGCATGAAGCGCCGGTACTCGTCGTCCGTGCAGAAGCCCATCACGCGCTCCACACCGGCCCGGTTGTACCAGGACCGGTCGAACAGGACGATCTCGCCGGCGGTCGGCAGATGCTCGACGTACCGCTGGAAGTACCACTGCCCGCGCTCACGCTCGGTCGGCTTCTCCAGCGCCACGACCCGGGCGCCGCGCGGGTTGAGGTGCTCCGTGAAGCGCTTGATGGTGCCGCCCTTGCCGGCCGCGTCCCGCCCTTCGAAGACGATGACGAGACGGCGGCCGGTCTCCTTGATCCAGCTCTGCAGCTTCAGCAGTTCGATCTGCTGCAGTCGCTTGTGCCACTCGTACTCCGGGCGCTCCATGCGCTGCTGGTACGGGTAGTTCTCGCGCCAGGTGTCCACCGGGCTGCCGTCCGGCCGGATCAGTACGGGGTCGTCCTGGTCGGTGTAGTCGACGCGCAGCCCTGACAGCAGTTCGGTGTCCATACACACCCATGGAAGCGAGCGCTTTCGTACGGTCGGCGAACCCCAGGCAAAGATCACGTATAGGTGATGTCCGACGAGCTGTACCGGCAGTGCGTGCCGTCCGGGCCGCTGCCGGCCCCGCTGGGCTCGGCACCGGAGTCGTTGCCCTGGAAGCGGGCGCAGACGGTGATGTCCCGGCCGCCGTCGCCGACGATCCGCAGGCCCGAAAGGGTCGCCGTGTCGCCGTAGTTGGTGTTGATTCCGGCGATGGCGTTGCCGGGCCGGTCGCCTTCACGTTCCTGATGACGACATGCCGTGGGTACTGCGTGTCGCAGTTGCCGCACGAGCGGTACAGCTTGCCGAAGTCCTCGACCTGGAAGTTCTCGATGGTCAGGGTTCCGGCGCCGTTGTGCTGGAAGACCTTGTCGTCCGCCTTGCGCGCGCCGCCGCCGATCACGAGGTACGTCGCCGACGCCGACGTGCCCTTGAAGGTCGCCGCGTCCTCGCCCACGTCCTGCCACCACACGTTCCGCAGGGTGCAGCTGCCCAGGCAGTGCACGCCGTCGGCGGCCGGGGAGCCCAGGATCACGTTCTGCAGAATGGCTCCGTCGGCGAGTTCGAAGAGCGGTCCCTGGTCCTCGTCCTGGCCATCGCTGCCGAGGGCTCCGGAGCCGTGGAAGCGCTTGAGGCCGCCGTCGTAGCTGCCGGAGACCTCGATGGTGGTGGTCACCGGCTTGTCGGCGGTGGGGGCGGGCCAGACGGCGAGGCGAGTGCCGGTCGACCGTGCCGGGGTGGCGGACGGCGAGGGTTGGGGGCTCTTGCGCGGGGAGGCGGAGGGGGACGGTGAGGGTGAGGCCTTCGAGGGTGACGGGGACGCCGAAGCGGATTTCGTGGGCGACGACGGCGAGGCGCTCAGCACGGCTGGTGTCCGGCTCGTGCCGTCGGCCCTGTCGTCCTCGCCGGGCCCGGAGGTGAACGAGGCCAGAAGTACACCGGCGGTGACGGCCACGGCTACGACGGCCGTCGTGGCGGCTCCGATCAGCAGGTGACGGCGGTGGCTGTTGCCCGGTCTCTTGCGGTGCGATCCTCGGGTCGTTGCTCTCGTGCTCATGTGGTGGCTCTCGTTCGTCGTTCGGGGTGGCCAGGAGGCCCCTCGACCGGTCAGTCGCCACCGGGCGCGCAGAGGTTGCCGGTCAGTTTTCCGACGAGGTCACCGCGGTTCGGCCTCCACGAGCCGGGCCAGGTTCGCGAGCGACATGCGCATGCCCGTCTCGTTGTCCTTCGGCGGCACGGCGTCGGGGACTCCCTCGTGGACGACGAGGACGTCCGTGCCGCCGCCGTCCGCGTCGGTGAGGGTGGTGGTCATCCTCATCGTGCCGCGCAGCGCGGGGTCGTCGGTCTCGAACTCGACCTCCTCGACGACCTGTTCGTCCGGCACGATTTTCACGAAGCGGCCGTGATAGGTGTCGGTGTGCGCGTCCGACTTGCCCGTGCCGGTCGGCAGGTCGTACGTGAGGGACACGCGGAACGCCCCGCCTTCCCGGCCGTCGAACTCGTGCACATGCCCGGTCATACCGTCCGGCACCCGCCAGTCGGCGACTGCCTGCCCGTCCAGCAGAGCCCGGTACACGGCCGCGCGTGAGGCGTTGACGTGCCGGGAGACCCGCGTCGCGTACATGGCCTCACGATAGTGGCGGGGGTACGGAACGGCAGCCGGACGGACCCGGACACCACGCAGGCCCGGCCCACGCCCGCCTCAGGGGGACTCCCACTCCTGGACGAGGAGACGCGGGAGCTGTTCCTGCACGGCAACGCCCGCCGCGTCTTCGCCCTCTGACGCCCGCCCCTCTGACACCCACCCTGGGACTCAGCGCACCAGACAGGGCCGCTTCGCGTCGAAGGTCCAGCCGTCGATCAGGTACCGCATCCCGACGGCGTCGTCCCGGCCCGACAGCGCCTTCTCCTCGTACAGTTGCCGCGCCGCCAGGAGCCGGTCCCTGTCCAGCCGGACGCCCAGTCCGGGCGTGTCCGGCACGGCGACCTCGCCGCCGGTGATCCTGGGCGGCTCGACGGTGAGCCGTTCCCGTCCCTCCTGCCAGATCCAGTGTGTGTCCAGGGCGTTGTACTCGCCGGGGGCGGCCGCTCCGCAGTGCGCCATCATCGCCAGGGAGATGTCGAAGTGGTTGTTGGAGTGGCATCCCCAGGTCAGCCCCATGGCGTTGCACAGCTGGGCGACGCGCACCGAGCCCTGCATGGTCCAGAAGTGCGGGTCGGCGAGCGGGATGGAGACCGACTGCAGGGCCAGGGCGTGGGCCAGTTGTCGCCAGTCGGTGGCGATCATGTTGGTCGCCGTGGGCAGCCCGGTGGCCCGGCGGAACTCCGCGAGGATCTCGCGGCCCGAGTAGCCGCCCTCCGCCCCGCAGGGATCCTCGGCGTAGGCGAGCGTGCCGACGAGGGGCCGGCACAGTTCGACGGCCTCGCGCAGGGACCAGGCGCCGTTGGGGTCGAGGGTGATCCGTGCCTCGGGGAAGCGCTCCTTGAGGGCGGTGACGGCCTTGACCTCCTCCGCGCCCGGCAGGACGCCGCCCTTGAGCTTGAAGTCACGGAAGCCGTAGTGGTCGTAGGTGGCCTCGGCCTGCCGGACGATCGCCTCCGGGGTCAGGGCCTCCTCGTGCCGGACGCGGTACCACTCGACGTTCGCGTCGGGATCGCGGACGTAGTCCAGGTCGGTCCGGTCCGGGTCGCCGACGTAGAAGAGGTAGCCGAGGACCCGTACGGCGTCGCGCTGCTTGCCGTCGCCCAGCAGGGCGGCGACCGGGACCTCCAGGTGCTGCCCCAGCAGGTCGAGGAGCGCCGACTCGACGGCGGTGACCGCGTGCACCGTCGTCCGCAGGTCGAAGGTCTGGGCGCCGCGGCCGCCCGCGTCACGATCGGCGAAGGTCGCCTCGATCGCGCGCAGGACGCGCTTGTAGTCGCCCACGCGCGCGCCGACGACGAGGGATTCGGCGTCGCGCAGGGTCCGGGTGATCTTCTCCCCGCCGGGCACCTCACCGAGGCCCGTGCGTCCTTCGGAGTCCTCGATGACGACGACGTTGCGGGTGAAGTACGGGGCGTGCGCGCCGGAGAGGTTGAGGAGCATGGAGTCGTGGCCGGCGACCGGATGGACGGCGAACTTCGTGACGACGGGTTGGCTCATTGCGGGGCCGGTGCCCTTCTCGTGAGTGACGACGGGGTGGGGAGGGGTGAGGAGGGGCGGAGAGGGTCAGATGTTCAGGGCGTCCAGGACTTGTTCCAGCACCAGTACGCCACCCAGACCGAGGATCGCCAGCACGGTCGTGTACGTCGTGCGCGCCTTGATCGCGTCCAGGACGGACAGGTTGAAGTACTCCTTGAACATCCAGAATCCCGGGTCGTTGACATGGGAGAAAGCGATCGAGCCGCAGGACACGGCGAGGACCATCACCTCGGGGTGGACGCCGCTGCCCGCGAGCAGGGGCAGCGCCACGCCGGAGGCGGTGACGACGGCGACGGTCGCGGAGCCGAGGGCCACGCGGAGGATGGCGGCGATCAGCCAGGCGAGGAGGATCGGGGAGATGGGCCAGCCGTCGGTGGCGTCCTTGATGTAGTCGGATATCCCGCCCTCGACGAGGACGTTCTTGAAAGCACCGCCCGCGCCGATGACGAGCAGGATCATCGCCATCGCCTGGGCGGCCTCCTTGCACGAGGCGCTGACCTCGGCGAGGCTGCGGCCGATGCGCGGGCCGAGCGCCCAGACGGCGACGAGCAGGGTCAGCAGCAGGGCGATCGGCGCGGAGCCGATGAACGCGACGAAGTGCAGGACGCCGCTGTCCCCGGAGGCGGCCAGGTCGGTCACGGCGGCCCCGGCGATGAGGACGACGGGCAGCAGGGCGATGGACAGCGACCAGCCCAGGCCGGGCAGCTCGTCGTCGTCGAAGACCCGCTCGCTCACCAGGCCCTTGGGGATGGCGGGGTTCATCGCCCGGACGAAGGGCAGGCGCGGCCACAGCAGGGCGACGAGCGCGCCGGCCGGGACGGCGATGAACAGGCCGTAGAACAGGGTGAGTCCGACGGAGGCCTGGAAGGTGGCGGCCACCGCGGTGGGGCCGGGGTGGGGCGGCAGGAAGCTGTGCATGGTGGACAGGGCGATCGACATGGGCAGCCCCACCCACAGCAGGTTCGAGCGGGTGACCCGGACGAGGGTGAAGGCGATCGGCACGATGATCACGAAGGCCACCTCGTAGAACATCGTCACGCCGATGAGCATGGCCGTCAGCACCATGGCCACCTGCACCCAGCGCGGCCCGCACAGGTCGAGGAGCCGGCCGGCTATCCGCTGGGCGGCTCCGGAGTCCCCCATCACCCGGCCGACCATGGCACCGAGCCCAATGGTGAGCATGGTGTCGCCGATCTGGTCGCCGATGCCCTCGGCGAGGACGTCCGGGATCTTCTCCGGCCCGATCCCCTGCACCAGGCCGACGCCCACGGCCACCAGGAGCAGGGCGGCGAAACCGTTCAGCCTGAGCTTGGTCATCAGCACGAGCAGGACCAGAACACTGATCCCGACCACCACGAGCGGCATGTTGCGGTTCTCCTTTGAACGTCGGCCGCGTTCACCCCGACGAACGGGGTCCTCATATAAAGACGTCGTCTACATATGAGGACGGAGATTATGTTCGTGGCTGGCCAGCGGTCAATGGGTCTGCGGCGCCGGATTCGCGGGCCCGCACACGCGCCGGTCCACAAGGGCGGGCGCTCGCGCCGACCTACGAGGCCTGCCAGCCGCTCCAGCGGACAACGGTGATCACGACCGCCGGGCCCGCCGGGGGCCGTTGCCGGTACTGGGGGTACTTCCGCCGCAACAGGCCGACGGCGACGGCGTACTCGTCGCGTGTCCTCTCGTCGGACGCGTCGGGCAGCAGGGTCCGGGCGTCGCCGTCGGCCCGGACCCACCACAGGCGGTCCCAGTCCTCGTCGTACTCGTCCACGAGCAGGCTGACCGCCGGGTGCGCGGCGATGTCGCGCAGCCGCCCGAGCCGCTCGGAGCGCTTCGGCTTGCGGTCGACGGCGGTGACGATCCTTTCGCCGCGCCGGGCGAACACCACGGGCACCAGGTGCGGGCGCCCCAGCGGGTCGACCGTCGCCAGTCGCGCGACCCGGGCAGCGGCGAACCGGCGGCGCGCCTCGTCCTCCTCCATGTCCTGCACTGTCCGCTCCTTCGGCCTCAGCGGTACGGGTGCCCCCACGCGGGTACCCCTATCGGCGTACGGATCGACGTACGGCCCCCTCGCGGGAGACGACCTCCTGGGCCTGGCCTGCCGAGCGGATCAGAGGTGAGTGCACATGGTCGGCGACACCGACGACGACATCCAGACCCGGCGGCACGGTGCCGGCGGCCACCGGGCGGTGCCGCACACGGCCGACATCCGCGTCGAGGCGTGGGCCGTGAGCCGGGAGCGCTGTCTGGTCGAGGCCGCGCTGGGCATGGTGGAGTGCTTCGCGGACGTCACGGCGGTACGGCCCACCTCGGTGGAGCGGGTACGGTTCGAAGAGGACAGCGACGAGGGCCTGCTGACGGCGCTCCTCGACGAGGTCGTCTTCCGCCTCGACGTGGACGGCCGCGTGCCCGTCGACCTGGAGGCCGACACCACGGACGGCGACCTCGACGTGCGCCTCGCGCTCGTCGAACTGACGGACGTGGAGGTCACCGGAGCCACCCCGAAGGGCATCTCCTGGCACGGGCTGCGTATCGGGCCGGACCCCTACGGGTGGTCGTGCGCGGTGACTGTGGACGTGTGAGGCCGTGGCTGTGGACGTGTGAGGCTGGTGGCTGGGGACGTGTGATGCTTGCGGGTCCGCAGCAGCCGCAAGGCCATACGGCCCCGTACGACGGCCCGCCGCACCCTTCGCCCTCAACCCTTCACCACCCCCAGCGGCACCAGTCGAGCCACCGTCCGGCACAGCCGTGCCCCTTCGCTCGCGGCCACCACCTCGCTCACGTCCTTGTACGCCTCGGGCGTCTCCTCCGCGAGGCCGCGCAGCGACCGCGGGCGTACCGCTATGCCGGCCGACTCCAGCCGGGCCCGCAGTTCACGGCCGCCCACCGCGCGGGCGGCCTGGTGGCGGCTGAGGACGCGGCCTGCGCCGTGGCAGGTGGAGGAGAACGCGTCTCCGCCTGTCACGCCGACCAGGACGTACGAGGCGGTGCCCATCGTGCCCGGGATCAGCACCGGCTGGCCGACCTCGCGCAGGTCGTCCGGCAGGTCCGGATGGCCGGGCGGGAAGGCGCGGGTGGCGCCCTTGCGGTGAACACAGAGAGTGCGGCGTGTTCCGGCCACCGGGTGGGACTCGATCTTGGCGAGGTTGTGGGAGACGTCGTACACCAGGGACAGCCGGATGCCCGCGGCGTGGCGGAAGACCTCGCGAGCCGCGTCGGACAGCAACTGGCGGTTGGCGCGGCCGTAGTTGGCGGCTGCGGCCATCGCGCCGAGGTACCTCTGCCCCTCCGGCGACTCGACCGGCGTGCAGGCCAGTTGACGGTCGGGGACCTTGATGCCGTAGCGGGTCATCGCGCGGTCCATCAGCCGGACGTGATCGGTGCAGATCTGGTGGCCGAGGCCCCGGGAGCCGCAGTGGATCATCACGCACACCTGGCCGACGGCGATCCCGAACGCGGCGGCGGCCGTCTCGTCGTACACCTCGTCGACGCGCTGCACCTCGAGGAAGTGGTTGGCGGAACCGAGGCTCCCGACCTGCCCGAGCCCGCGCTCTCGCGCCCGCGCGCTCACCTGGTCCACGTCGGCGTCGGCGACCGCCCCGCCGTCCTCGCAGCGCGTCAGGTCGCGACCCTCGCCGTGCCCCTCCCCCACGGCGTACCGGGAGCCGCCCCGCAGGATTCGCTCCAGTTGGCCGGGGCCGGTCAGGTGCCACACCCCGCCGGGCCCGGCGCCGCGCGGGATGGCGCGGTCCAGGCCGTCCATCACCTCGGGCAGCGCGGACCCGAGCCCCTTCTGGTCGGTGTCGGCGGCGAGCAGCCGTACGCCGCAGGAGATGTCGAAGCCGACCCCGCCGGGCGAGACGACCCCGCCTTCGGCCACGTCGGTCGCCGCGACGCCGCCGATGGGGAAGCCGTAGCCCCAGTGGATGTCGGGCATGGCGTACGACGCGCGGACGATGCCCGGCAGCGTGGCCACGTTGACCACCTGCTCCAGTGACTTCTTGGCGTCGTTCAGCAGTTTCCGGGACGCGAACACCACGCCCGGCACCCGCATGGGGCCGTGCGGGTCGATGCGGAAGCGGTGGGGAGCTTCCTGGATCAGTTCCATGGCAGCCTCCCGCACTTCGCTCGGCGGTCTCCCGCGCCCGGCATCGCAGGTGCGGGGTACCCCCGTGGGGGGCTCCCTATCGCGGCGGGCGCGCTGGGGAGATCGGGGGTGCGTGCCGGGGGTGGGGGAGGCGGTGACGTGCGGGTCCAGGCGGCGGGGAGGTGCGGGTCCATGGGGCCGGGGACGTGCGGGTCCCACGGGTCCGGGGGCCTGCGGGTACAGGCGTCCGGGGACCTGCGGGTCCCACGCGTTCGGCGACCGACGGGCCCCACGCGGCCGGTCGGCAGCCCGGAAGGTCCGGCGAGACGCCCGCCCCCGGCACCCTGGCGACGCAGGAGAGGAAACGCTGGAGGATCTCCGCGACCATGCCCACGCCGGGCCGGACGACTGGCTGCGCGATGGCCGACGGCCGACGGCCCGCACAGCGCCCTCGCGCCCGAGGCACCCTCGCCGCGCACCACCCGCAACACCCCGCGCCGAGATCCACGACCTGCACGACGTGCTCGGCACCGCCGAGCGCCCCCAGCCGCAGGGCCCTCGGCGCCCGCCCCGCCCTCGCACCCGACGCCGCCACCGACACCACCACCGCAATCCCGACCCCGCCCCCGACCTCGTACCGTTGAGACATGAGCGGCGGCACGGTGACGCTGTTCGTCTGTGGCGACGTGATGCTCGGACGCGGTGTCGACCAGATCCTGGCCCGGCCCGGCGACCCGGTGCTGCGGGAGGGGTACGTCACGGACGCCCGGTCCTACGTGAGCATGGCGGAGGCGGTCAACGGCCCGATCCCGGCGCCGGTCGACCCGTCCTGGCCGTGGGGCGAGGCGCTGCGGCTGCTGGAGGCGAGCGCCCCGGACGTGCGGATCGTCAATCTGGAGACGTCCGTCACGCGCAGCGACGCGTTCGAGCCCGGCAAGGCGGTTCACTACCGCATGCATCCGGCCAACCTGCCCGCGCTCACGGTGGCCCGGCCCGATGTCTGCGTCCTGGCCAACAACCATGTGCGGGACTTCGGCCGCGCGGGCCTGGAGGAGACGCTCGACGTGCTGCACGGGGCAGGGCTGCGGACGGCGGGCGCGGGACGGAGCGCCGAGGAGGCGTATGCGCCCGTGGCGCTCCCGCTCCCCCACGGCGGCCGCGTGCTCGTGTTCGCCCTCGGTGCCGGCGACAGCGGCATCCCCGCGCACTGGGCCGCGACGGCGGACCTGCCCGGCGTCGCCTACCTGCGCGAGCTCTCGCCCGCCACGGCCGCCGCCGCGGTGCGGCACATACGGCAGGTGAAGCGGGCCGGCGACATCGTCGTCGTATCCGTGCACTGGGGCTCCAACTGGGGCTACCTCGTCCCCCGCGAGCAGCGCCGCTTCGCGCACGCCCTGGTCGACGGCGGCGCCGATGTCGTCCACGGCCACTCCTCGCACCACCCCCGGCCGGTCGAGGTCTACCGGGACCGGCTGATCCTGCACGGCTGCGGCGACTTCGTCGACGACTACGAGGGCATCCCCGGCTACGAGCAGTACCGCGACGACCTGCGCATCGCCCACCTGGTGACGGTGGCGGCGGACACGGGCGAACTCACCGAGCTACGCATGGTGCCTCTGATCGCCCGCCGTATGCGCCTGGAGCCCGCCCCGCCCGAGGACCGCACCTGGCTGCACACCACCCTCGACCGCATCAGCCACGGCGCCCCTCTCGCCGTCGGTGCGGACGGCGCGCTCACCCTGACGAGGCCCGCCGCCCGAGCCACCCCCTGATCCGCCCTCTCCAGCCGAGCCTCACTCGCCGCGCAACGCCTCCAGCACATCGGCGTCGGTCAGCTGGCCGAAGTCCTGGTACCACTCGCCGACCGCGCTGAACAGCCTCGGCTGGTGCAGGCAGACGAAGTCGTCGACCAGCCGGCGCAGTTCCTCGGCCGCCTCCGGTGGGCAGACCGGCACGGCCAGGACCAGGCGCTCGGGCTCCTGGTGGCGTACGGCGCGCAGGGCGACGCGTGCGGTCGAGCCGGTGGCGACGCCGTCGTCGACGACTATGGCGGTACGGTCCCGCAGCCGGGGAGCCGGCCGGCCCTGCCGATAGCGCTCCTCGCGCCGCCGCAGCTCCTTGCGCTCCCGTTCCACCACCGGCGCCAGGTCGGCCTCGCTCAGTCCCAGCCGGTAGAGCGTCTGCTCGTCGAAGAGCGGAGGGCCGTCGCCCGCGAGCGCGCCGACCCCGAACTCCTCGTGGTGCGGGGCCCCGATCTTGCGGACGACGAGCACGTCCAGCGGGGCCTGAAGGACCCGGGCGATCTCCCGGGCGACCGCGACGCCGCCGCGCGGCAGTGCGAGGACCACGGGATGCGCGAGGATGCCCTTCTCCTGCCGGAAGCGCAGCTGCTCCGCCAGCTCCTGCCCGGCCTCCTTGCGGTCACGGAACTGCATGGGTTTCCCCTTCCGTCCGTCGCCGCGTACCCGCCCTCTGGCGCCGGACACACCGCAGGCCTCGGCCGACTTCCGGCGCCGCAGGGGTCTGGACCGCTCGGACAGGGCTGGCCTAGGGTTCCCGAGGGCAAGCGCTTTCTAGCCTGATCATGCCAACCCGGTTTACGGCCTTCAGCCACGTCTGCTCCGTCATGCACGGAAAGGAAGCGTCACGTGCCGCACCCCGAACCGCCCCGCCCGTCCCGCCGGTCCCAGCCGTCCCGCAAGGCGTTCCTGCGGGGACTGGCCGCTGCCGGAGCGGCCCCGCTGCTGCCCGGCGTCCTCGCCACGGCCGCCCCCGCCCGGGCCGCGTCGCACCGGCCCGACTTCCCGCTGGTGCAAGGCGGCGCCGCCGTCGAGCTGTACGTCGACGCGGCGGACGACCCCGCGGTGATCCGCGCGGCCGGTGATCTCCAGGCGGACGTCGAACGGGTCGGCGGAGTCCGGCCCAAGCTCGGTCACACGCTCCCGGAGACGGGCGCCGCGGGCCTGGTTGTGGTGGGCACCCTCGGCGCCAGCCCGGTCGTCGACCGGCTCGTGGCACAGGGCCGCCTGGACGTCTCGCGGGTCAAGGGACGCTGGGAGGCGTCGGTCACGCAGGTGGTGGAGCGTCCGCTGCCCGGAGTGGAGCGCGCCCTGGTGATCGCGGGCAGCGACCGGCGCGGCACGGTCTACGGCATCTACGACACCTCGGAGCGCATCGGGGTCTCCCCCTGGTACTGGTGGGCCGACGTCCCCGTGCCCCGCCGTGACACGGTGACGGTGCCCGCGGGCCCGCTCAAGCGGTACGAGCCCTCCGTCCGCTACCGGGGCATCTTCATCAACGACGAGCAGAACCTGACCACTTGGTCGCACCGCACCCAGGAGCCGGACAAGAACATCGGCCCCGAGACCTACAAGCGCGTCTTCGAGCTGCTGCTCCGCCTCAAGGCCAACTACCTGTGGCCGGCGATGCATCCGTACTCCGACTTCTTCAACAAGCACCGCGAGAACCCCGAACTCGCCGACCGCTACGGCATCGTCGTCGGCTCCAGCCACCCCGAGGCCCTGCTGCGCAACGGCGTGCACGAATGGGCACCGTGGGCCGAGGAGCACCGGGGCGCGGACGGCACCCTGCCGGTGTACGACTACACGGTGAACCCCGGCGTCATCTCCGCCTACTGGAGAGCCCGGGCGAGGCAGAACGCCGTGTACGAGAGCAGCTGGACGATCGGCATGCGCGGTCTGCACGACAGCGCGCTGGAGACCAAGTACGCCACGACCATTCCCGAGAAGGTCGCGGTGATGAACGACATCATCGCCGACCAGCGCAGCATCCTGGCCGAGGAGGTCGGCGCGGCCGTCGAGCCGCAGATCTTCATCCCGTACAAGGAGGTCCTGGAGCTGTACAACGCGGGCGTCCGGGTCCCCGACGACGTCACGCTGATCTGGCCGGACGACAACCACGGCAACATGCGCCAGCTGCCGAACGATGCCGAGCGGGGCCGGTCCGGCGGCAACGGCATCTACTACCACCTCTCCTACTGGGGCCGCCCGAAGAGCTATCTGTGGCTGGACACCACCCAACTCGCCAAGGTCTGGCAGGAGTTGCGGCGGGTGTACGAGCACGGCGTCGACCGGATGTGGATCTTCAACGTCGGTGACGTCAAGTCGATCGAGACCGGCCTGTCCTTCTCCATGGACATGGCCTGGGACGTGGACCGGTGGGAGGCCGACGACGTCGAGGACTTCCTGGCCGAGTGGGCCGGGCGGCAGTTCGGCCACCGGTACGGGCGGGAGATCGCCGCCGTCCGCAGCGAGTACTACCGGCTCGCGGCGGAGCGGCGCCCGGAGTTCATCGACCGCGGGGTGTTCTCCGTGATCCACCACGGCGACGAGGCGGGCCGCCGTATGGCCGCGTACGAGCGGCTGCTCGCACGGGTGCGGGCGGTGGGGGCCAAGGTGCCCGAGCAGTACCGGGACGCCTTCTTCGAACTGGTCGAATACCCGGTGCACGGCGCGTACTTGATGAACCTGAAGTACTACTGGGCGGACCGCAACGCGCTCGCCGTCCGGCAGGGACGCGGGGCCGGGACCAACCGTTTCGCGGACCTGGCCGAGGCGGCCCATGCCGAGGAGGCGGCGCTGACCAAGCGGTACAACACCGAGGTGGCGGGCGGGAAGTGGGACGGGATCGTCAACCCGTACCCCTCCCAGATTCCGAAGGCGCCCGGCCGCCCGGCCGTCACCCGGGTCGCCCGGCAGGAGACCTTGGGGCTGGGGGTGGCGGCCGAGGGCAACGAGACCGGCGCGGAGCGCCCGCTGTCCTTCTCCTCCTACACCCGGGACCGGCGCTTCCTCGACGTCTTCAACACCGGCTTCCTGCCGCTCGACTGGTCGGCCGAGGCGAGCCGTCCCTGGGTGCTGCTGAGCTCGGCGGGCGGCTCTCTGACCGACCAGACCCGGGTGTGGGTGGAGCTCGACTGGGCGCGGATGCCTGAGGGCACGTACGACGCCACGGTCGCCGTCAGCGGGGCGGGGCAGCGGGTCGAGGTGCCGTTGCGGGTGGTCAACGACGGTGAGCGGGCGCGCCGGCGGGCCCGGGGGTTCGTGGAGGCCCACGGGTACGTCTCGATCGACGCCTTGCACGCCGACCAGCGGGTGGCGCGCGGCGGGGCGCGCTGGCGTGCGGTGCGCGGGCTGGGCCGCCGTGCGGGCGCCTTGGAGGCGGTGCCGTCGACGGCGACCCCCGTCACCGCCGACTTCGCCACCAGGGCGCCGGAGTTGAGGTACCGGGTGCGCTTCGGCGGGGCCGGCACCTTCCCGGTCACCGTCTTCCGGCTGCCGTCCCTCGACGAGCGCGGCCACCGCCGGCTGGCCGTCGCCCTCGACGACCGGCCCGCCACCGTTCTCGCGGGCCAGGCCGTCGCCACCGGCAACCGGGGTGACGCCTGGGCCCGCAACGTGGAGGACGGCGTCGAGAAGCTGACCGCCACGGTGACCGTGGACGAGCCCGGTGAGCACATCCTGCGGATCTTCATGGTCGACCCGGGCATCGCCGTCGACCAGATCGTCATCGACACCGGCGGGCTGCCCGTCAGCTATCTGGCGCCGCCGGAGAGCTACCACCCGGTGTTCCGTCCCGACCCGGATCGGGCACCGGGCCGGTAGCCGCTACTGGATGGTCCAGCCCACACTGCCGACACCCGAGCTGTAGACCGCGCAGACGCCCGAGGACTCGCTGTACTGCCCCGGCGCCAGCGTCACCCACTGGCCGGAGACGTCCGGTGCCCAGCCGCAGACGACCTTGGCGCGGAAGGTGACGGTGCGGTCGGTGTTGTTCTGGCAGCCCGCGATGCCGTGGTCCGGGTTGTTGTTGTGCACCCAGCCGTCACAGTCGACGGTCCCCGCGGCCTGTGCGGGGGCGGCCATGCCGCCGAGGGTGAGGGCCAGGGCCGAGACGGTGGTGGCCAGGCCGGCTGCGAAGGTGCTCTTCCTGCGGTTCATGTGGGTCCCCGTGATGTCGTGGTTCCGTTCGGACTTGCCGCTGCCAGTCAAGGTCAGCGGCGCTCCGCCGGGAACCTCGGACATCCGAGGGTGGCCTCTGCGCTGTACGAGGGTGGTGTCCGGGCTGCACGAGGGGGGCGGCCGCGTTCACCCGTTCGGCGTATCGGGCGTGTCGGGTGCGTCGGGTGCGTCGGGCGTTTCCGTGTCGTTCCAGTCGTACGGTCCGCCGCCCCGCCACTCGATCAGCTCGGGGTCGTCGACGGCCCGGTCCTCGCCGGGCAGGCCCGCGCGGTGCAGCAGGTCCAGCACGTCGAACAGGCTGTACGCGATGCCGGTCGGCTCACCGCGGATCGTCACCTGACGCCCGCCGTCCGACGCGGGCGGCTGCACCACCACTGGGGGACGCGTGCTCATGCCACCACCATGCGCTCTGCGCGGCGCGTGCGCAGCCCGGCGTACCGTCAGCGTTGGTACAGGCCCACGAGTGTTCCGCTGGCCAGCTGCTGCCGGTCGAGCACCTGGTGTGCTTCGTCGGACGTGGCCGCCTCCGGGACGGAGACGGGGCCCGGGAGGGCGTAGAGGCGGAAGTAGTACCGGTGAGCGTCGTCGCCGACCGGGGGCAGCGGACCGCCCCACCCCGATTCTCCGAAGCCGTTCCTGTGCGGGTGGCTGCCCGGGGTCGTCGAGCCCGCCGGCAACCCGTCCGTGTGCGGATCGATGCCGGTGACCAGCCAGTGGACGAAGGTCCCCGACGGCGCGTCCGGATCCTCGCACAGCAGGGCCAGCTCCGCCGCCTCGTCGGGCACTCCGGACCAGGTCAAGGGGGAGAGACGTTCTGTCCCTCCAGGGCGTGACGACGCGGGATCATCGCGTGATCCTCGAACGCCGAGCTCGTGAGTTCGATGTCGGTCATGCGCGCCGCAGTACCCATCCGGGCGCAGGCGACACGTGATGCCGGACCCATCTGCGGGCCCCGGGGCGGTGTCGGCCGGCCCCGTTTCGCCGCGTCCCACGCCGGGAACTCGGCGGACTGCGCCGACCGCGAGGGGATGAGCGCCGTGGCATTTCGGGACCGTACCCACGCCGGACGGGAACTCGCCCTGCGGCTGGTCGAGTGGGCCGACTCCGGCGACCTGATCAATCTGCTCGTGCTGGCCCTGCCGAACGGCGGCGTGCCCGTCGCCGCGGAGGTGGCGCGGGCCCTGCACGCTCCGCTGGACGTGCTGGTCGCCCGCGAGATCTGCACCCCGATCCGTCCGGAGACGGTCATCGGCGCGATCGTCGCCGACGATCCGCCGCTGTACGACCGGCAGAGCCTGGCGATGATGCATCTGTCCGAGGACCGGCTCGGCGATGTCGTCGCGAGCGGACGGGGCGAGCTGCATCGCCGCGAGTACGTGTACCGCGGCCGCCGCCCGGTCCCGTCCGTGCACGGCCGCACGGTCGTCCTCGTCGACGACGGCCTGGCCACCGGCCTGACGGCCAGGGCGGCGCTGCGCTTCCTGCGCCGCCACGGTCCGGCCCGGCTGATCCTGGCGGTCCCCGTCGGCAGCCCCCGGACGACGGCCGCCGTGCGCAGCGAGTGCGACGACCTGGTGTGCCTGGTGCAGCCGCCGTCCCTGCACGCGGTCGGTGAGTGGTACGAGGACTTCGGCCAGGTCTCCGACACGCAGGTCGCGGACACGCTGCACGCGTTCCACGCCCCGGCGTGACGACCAAGCCGTGCGCGTGCGCCCGGCCGCGTGACAGGGTGGTGCCATGGCCATCGAGGTTCGCCCGGCTTCGGTCTTCGAGGACGTCCGTGCGGTGCTGGGTCCGAAGTCGCCCCAGGCAAACGTGTGTTGGTGCCTGAGCTACCGGATCCCGTCGAAGCTGAACAACGAGCTGCGCGGGCCGGCGCGTGGTGAGTACGTCGCCGAGCTGTGCCGGGCCGACCCTCCCCTGGGGGTGCTGGCCTACGACGGGGACGAGCCGGTGGGCTGGGCCGCCGTGGCGCCGCGCTCGGCGACGTCCTTCGCGCGTAACCGCAAGATCCCGCACGTCGACGACCTGCCGGTCTGGTCGCTGTGGTGCATCCGCGTCCGCCCCGGCCACCGCAAGCAGGGGATCACCCACGCCCTCATCGCCGGCGCGGTCGACTTCGCCCGCGACCGGGGAGCCCCGGTGATCGAGGCGTACCCGCTCGACAGCGGTGACGCCAAGGTCGACCTGACGATGGCGTACGCGGGGCTCCGGAAGAACTTCGAGCGCGCCGGGTTCGTCCACGCGGCCGACACGGCCTCGGTCCTGGCCGGTCACCCCCGCATCCTGATGCGGCTCGACCTGCGGGGCTGACGGAGAGCTGCGGAGCTGCGGGGCCGACGGATCGGCCCGTGCCGGGCTCAGTGCACGGAGAACCCGCCGTCGACGAAGATCGCCTGCCCGGTGACGTACGCGGAGGCACGGCTCGCGAGGAACACCGCCGCGCCGGCGAAGTCCTCGGCCAAGCCGTTGCGTCCGACCATCGTGCGCGCGGCGAGTGCCGCCACCTTCTCGGGGTCGGACGAGAGGCGTGCGTTGAGGGGCGTCATCACGAACCCCGGCACGAGCGTGTTGCAGGTGACGCCGTACGGCGACCATGCCTCGGCCTGGGAACGGGCCAGCGACTCCAGCGCCCCCTTGGAGACGCCGTAGGCGCCGCTCTGGACGAACGCCCGGTGTGCCTGCTGGGAGGTGATGTGGATGATCCGCCCGAAGCCCCGTTCGGCCATGCCGGGCCCGAACCGCTGCCCCAGCAGATGGGGCGCCTCCAGGTTCACGGCCATCGTGGTGTCCCACACGTCCTCACCCAACTCGCCCAGCGGAGGCCGCAGGTTGATCCCGGCGCAGTTGACGAGGATGTCGGGCTCGCCGAACGCCCCGACCGCCTCCTCGGCCGCCGCGCGCACGCCGTCGCGCGTGCTCAGGTCGGCGCTCACCCAGGCCGCCCGGCAGCCGTGGGCCGCCAGTTCGCCGACGGTCGCGATCAACTCCGTCTCTCTGCGAGCCAGTACGACGATGCTCGCTCCGGCGCGTGCGAGGGCCTCGGCGATGGCGCGGCCGATGCCGGAACTGCCGCCGGTCACCACGGCGACCCGGCCGTCCAGCGAGAAGAGTTCGGAGAGGTAGGGCTGCGAGGTCATGCCCGCACCCTAGGCGGCGCGCTCCCCGCGTCCGCGCTCGGGCGTCAAGTGCCGGGTATGTCAGCCGCGTTGGGACACGGGTTCCCGGGGGTCCAGGCTCAGGTGGGCGCCCTGGCGCCGCAGCGCGCGCTGGACGAGGTGGTAGGGCACGTCGCGGGGACTGCGGCCGAGCCGCACGGACAGGGCGGCGCAGACCCCGGCCGCCTGGCCGGTCGCCATGGAGATGGGCATGACGCGGTAGGACGAGTGCGCCACGTGCGAGCCGGAGATACAGCGCCCGGCGACCAGCAGACGGTCGGTGTCCTTGGGCAGCAGACAGCGCAGGGGAATGTCGTAGAACCGTCCGCGCGGCACCCGCTTGAGGACCGTGCCGCTGCCCCTGGGGTTGTGGATGTCGACGGGGTAGGCGCCGTGCGCCACGGCGTCGGGGAAGGCGCGCGCCGCGAGGATGTCATGGCCGGTCAGGTGGTAGTCGCCGAGGATGCGGCGGGTCTCCCGTACGCCGATCTGGACCCCGCTCTGCGCCACGTACGACTTCTTGAAGCCGGGCACGTGCCCGCGCAGGAAGCGGTCGATCTGTTCCATCTGGCGGCGCGCGACGTACTCGGCGCGGCTGAGGTCCCACACGTCGGTGCCGAGCGCCCGGGTGACCCGGGTGCTGTTGACGCTGACCTCGCGGGGGTGCGGGGTGCCGAAGAACAGCATGTCCTCGCGGGGCAGGCGCAGTTCGCCCGCCTCGGTGGCCTCCTGGACCAGGTCCCACAGCCCGTGCACGCCCCGCCACTGGTCGGGATGCTCGCCGACGTACTCGGAGAAGCGCGGCTGCAGGAAGTCGACGACGCGGAACATCAGCGTCATCGGCTGAACCAGCCCGTCCTCCGGCCGCCCGATCTCGTACGGCGCCCCGCAGGCGGCGGCGATGTCGCCGTCCCCCGTGCCGTCGACGACGACTCCCGCGTCGATCACCACCGGGCCGGACTTGGTCTCGAACACCACCCGCCAGCCGTCGTCGAGGGGCAGCGCGGTGGAGGCGAAGGAGTGGAACAGCATGCGCACGCCCGCCTCGTCGAGCAGGTCGAGGAGGACGAGTTTGTAGATCTCCGGGTCGAACGGCACGGTGTAACCGGTCGCGGGGGACGGCGGGATGCAGCCGCCGCGTGCGACGAGCCGGTCCAGCAGGAGCCACAGGAAGCCGGCCACCACCGGGTCGCCCTCCCCGTGGTCGGTGGGCAGCAGCCTGCTGTGGTCCCCGCTCTCGTCGAACACGGCCTGCTTCTGCTCGTTGTGGAAGGACATCAGCGGCATGACCAGGGCCACGGTGGCGTTGCCGCCGAGGAAGCCGTAGCGCTCCACGAGGACGACGTCGGCGCCGGCGTCGGCCGCCGCATAGGCCGCCGCGGTGCCGGCCGGGCCGCCGCCGACGACCAGGACGTCCGGCCGGCCGCCGTGGCGGGCCTCCCGCGGTGGCAGGGTGACGGTCCGGACGGGGCGGGATGGTTCCAGGATCGGCATCGCTTCTCCCGTCGACTGGGTCGGTTGCGGACGGCGCGTTCCGTTACGGCCGCCGGCCCGCGGCACTGGCCGGCATCACGCCCCGGGGCCGCTCGGGTCGGCCGTCGGCGTGCCCGGGGTGAGGATCAGGTCGGCCCCCTCCGCCCGCCCCGCGGCGCGCCTGCCGCCGTCGAGGTCGATGGAGTCCAGGAGGGCTCCGCAGCGGGCACAGGTCTCCCGGGCCAGCGTCCGCAGCCCCTGCACCCGGGCCTTCATGTCCTCCTGCCGCCGCGGGAACTCGTCCCACAGCCGGTCCACCTCGGCGAGCAGCAGTCCGGCCTGCTCCCGCGCCACACCGACCAGCGCGGGCGCCCCCGTACGACGGGCGAAGTCGAAGACCTTGCCGGAGTACGGCAGCGGCAGCACGGGCAGGCCGGAGAGCGCCGCGAAGATCACGACGTGCAGCCGCATGCCCACGACCAGGTCCAGGTGGCTCATGAAGCCGAGGACCTCGCCGGGACTGTAGGTGTTGTGCAGGATGCGGCCCAGGTCCGGGGCGCTCATCCGGGACAGCACGCCGTGGGCGTGCCGGACGTCCTGGCGTTCCATCGGCACGAAGACCACGTGGGCGTCCAGGCGCCGGGCGAGGAAGTCCGCGACGTCGGCGAGCAGCGCGTGATAGTCGTCCTCGTCGAGCTTCTCCGCCGCCCGGCCGGGCTCGCGCACGGACATCCCGACCAGCCGGGCGTCCGGGGGAGCCCCTCCTGCCGCATCATCTGCTCGGTGAAGGGCTGCGGCGTGAGCAGCAACGCCGGGTCGGCGGTGACGGTGAGCTCGCGCTCGACGCCGACCTCCTCCAGGACGAGGCGTGACTCCTCGTCGCGTACGACGATCTCGGTCATCTCCGGCAGCACGGTGCGCACCGCCTCCCGGTCGTCCGCATCGCGCAGCGGGCCCGCGCCGACCGCGTACGCGAAGGTGGGTACGCCGCGCTCGTGCGCCGCCTTCACCAGCCGCAGATAGCGCCGCGCCTCCCCGTCGTAGAGGATCCCGCCCCCGCCCAGCACCAGCAGATCCAGTCCGGCGAGGGCGTCGAGGACGGGCTTTTGAGGGACGCCCTCCCAGTCGACCACCTCGTCGGCCTCCCACTGGTGGCTGCGGGTGTGGTCGGCGTTGCGGCTGAAGACGACGAGCCGGGCCTGCGGCCGGTGGGCGCGCAGGCAGCTCAGTACACACATCAGAATCGCTTCGTCGCCGATGTTGCACCCGCCGTACGAGCCGAGCAGGCCGATCCGCAGATCCGACGGGACGCCCGGGGCAGGCGACGGGTGCTGGTTGATCGTCATCCGGAACTCCCGTTCGAAGTCGGCGGTTACTGCGAGCAGAGGAAACCTCACCTGGGATTTCGGTGGCCGCCGGTCAGGAAGGCTGCCGGGGCACGGGCGAACAAATGCGCCCATATGTTCCCGTAGAGCCAGTATGGGCGCTCACGCACCGCCCGTCCTTCCGCCGCCGAGCCCTGCTGTCCGAGGCCGGGTACCCGTCAGGCGGCGTCGATGCCCGTCGAGGGCGCCGTGTCGTCGTCGGGGCGAGGGGGTACCCGGTCGTGCGCTCGACGGTGCCGGATCCCTCCCCGCCCCGAGGAGGGCCGACCGACCGTCCCGTACGCAGGAGGGACGACACGATGAGCGTGAGCCACCACACCCCGTCGCAGGCCGAGGGCGAGCGCGAGGACGCCGACATCCCTCGGGCCGACCATCCGACTCCCGAGTACACGACGCCCTCCCAGGCCGAGGGCGAGCGTGACGACGCCACCGGGACGACCACGGACACCGAACGCCTCGGTGGACGTGACCGACGCGAGTGAGCCGGGCGGCCGCGGGCACTCGACGCCGCAAGCTGTACGCCGACCAGCTGAACCCAAAGGCCCAAGGCGCTCAGGCTCAGCCGATGAGTGCCCGGCCCGGGTCGAGGCGCTCGTGGAGTGCGGGGCGGTGCAGGGCGGCCACCGGGGCGACGAGGTCGGGGTGGCGCAGGAGAGCCGCTGCCTGGCGGTCCCGCGTGTCGGGTGACACCAGGCGGCGGAACTCGACCGGCACACCTCTCGCGTGACCGCCGTCGGCGAGCGCGGCGACCGCCAACCGGGCCAGCTCGGCGTCGCTGAGCAGACAGGCCGCCCAGCTCGCCACGACCTCGTCCACCCAGGTGCGCCAGGCGAAGTCGTCCGCCTCGTCGTGGGCGGCCGTGTCCGCGCCGGTGATCCAGTCCAGGCCGGCCGAGCCGCCGGGTCCGGCCATCCCGACCAACGCGGCGTCCGTCGGCGTCGGGTAGCGCAGCCACGCCGCGACCGTGACGGCCTGCCGGGCCTGCACCTCGCCGAGGGCAGCGGCCAGCGCGCCGCCGCACGCCGGGTAGGAACGCGTGAGCCATTGGGTGGTCGCCGCGATGAGCGGGGAGAGATCTGCGAGCACTGCAGGGCCGTCCGAGGTACTGGCGAGCAACGGGAATCCATCAAAGGTAGCCCGCGGGTCCAGGCCGCGAACATGCCCGTCGCCTCGTGAGCGGCGTGGCCTCGCCCACACAGCCCACACCGCGACACAGCGGCACAGCGTTACACCGACAACCGGCTCGACGACCGGCTCAGCCCGCCCGGCCGCCCGAGGCGCCGACCGGCGTCCGCTCGGGCCCGGCGAGGTGGTAGACGTGGAACGCCCGGCCGATGACCGGCTGCGCCACGTTGCGCACTTTCACGCCACCGCTGGTCATGCCGTGTTCCGTGCCCAGGTGTGCGTGCCCGTGGACCGCGAGGTCGGCGCCCGCCGTGTCGATCGCCTCGGCCAGCAGATAGCTGCCGAGGAACGGGTAGATCTCGGGCGCCTCACCGGCCAGCGTGTCCGGGACCGGGGAGAAGTGGGTGAGGGCGATGCGTACGTCGCAGTCCTGCTCCCGCAGTTCCAGCAGGGAGTCCCGCAGGGTGTCGGCGCGCCGACGCGAGTACCTGACGAACTCCTTCATGATCGGCTCGCCGAACTCACCGGCGCAGCGGCCCACGAACCCGCCGCCGAACCCCTTCGTACCGGCCACGCCGATGCGCGCGTCGCCGTTGCCCACCACGGTCGCCTGCCCTTCCAGGACGCGCGCACCCGCGTCCCGCAGCACGGCGGCGACCTCCTCGGCGCAGTCGGCGTGGTGATCGTGGTTGCCCAGGACCGCGACCACCGGGACCGCCAGGCCCTCGATCTCACGTGCGACCACCCGGGCCTCCTCCGGGGTGCCGTGGCGGGTGAGGTCCCCGGCGAGCAGCAGGACGTCGGCGCTGTCGGGCAGGGTCTCGAACGAGGGACGGAGCCGGCCCTTGCTCTCGGGCCCCATGTGGATGTCCCCGACGGCCGCTATCCGGATCATTCGACCTCCTCGGCGTGGTCGGGCGCGGAGGCGTCCGCGACCACGATGTCGCAGTGGACGGGGGTTCCCGGCAGCTCGTCCCGGGCCATGCGCAGGACGTCGTCCCGACACTGCGCGGACGGCACGGTGCCGGTCAGCAGAACCGCCTCGCCGCGGATCTCGATCCGTACGCCCAGCTCGCCGAGGTCCCCGGCGGCGAGGTGGTCGGCGAGATGGGCCACGCGGTAGTCCAGGCTCTGCGCTCCGCCGGTGCCGGGAGCGGGCCGGGCGGCGTATCCGCTCATCGGGGCTCCTTCCGTGGGGCGATGACGTTCAGGCGTTCCAGGAGGAAGAAGAACGCGGCGGGCATCGGTCTGTCCCCGCAGGAACGTCGTACGTCCTCCCAGTCGACCTTCTCGCGCAGGGCGCGGGCCGCGGCGAGCACCGGCCCGAAGTCGCAGTGGTGCTCCGAGAAGGGCTCGATCAGCGCCCGCATGAGATCCGTCGCCGCCAGCACGGGCATGTGCACCGAGTCGACCGGGAGGTCCTGGGCCCGGGCCAGCATGTCCGAGGTGACCGGGCGGTGCCCGAGCTCGAAGAGGAGGTCGACCTCCTGGTCGAAGCACGTGGTCTTCAGCAGCCAGTCCTCCGGCGGGGTACGGACCGTCAGGCCCGCTTCGGTCAGCGTGGCCGCCACCGCTTCGGCGTCCGCGCGGCGTACGCAGAAGTCGGCGTCGTGCCGGAGGTGACCGCTGCCGCCGTGGGCGTAGACGGCCACGCTTCCGGCCAGGGCGAACGTGTGCCCGCTGCCTTTGAGGAGCGCGCCGACCCTTTTCGCCGCCTCGAGAATCGCCTGGCTGCGATCATGGGGCGGTTCGTGGTTGTTGTGCGCGTGCGGTTCCCGCGACACCGGCTGAACAGGGCTCTCCCTGACCGGGCGCAGCCGGGGAGCCCCGGCTCGCCGAGGGGGCGTCGCGCTCTCCCGGTTCCGCGTCATGACGACTCCGTTCGCCGTCCGGCTGCCCGGCGCGGACCCCTGCCGGGGCCCGAGGCGGGCTGGAAAGGCTCCGGGTACCCCGCCACCGCGGCTTCGATACGGCGCCCCGTCGTGTCGCTGTGTCCTTCCGTGCGGGACAGTGCCGGAGCAGTGCCGGGCCAGTGCCCGGCACGTCCGCTCACGCCGCCGTGCAGCCCAGCTGCCGTCTCATGTACGGGGTCATGAGGGTCTTCGCCTTGGCCAGGGTCGTGGTGCGGCCGCCCAGGACCGCCGTTTCGCCGCCCGGCACGGGCAGCATCGTCACACCGTCGGCCGGGCCGAACGGCACGATGAGCGGGGTGCGGTGGACCGGCCGGTAGAAGCGGGGCTCCTTGCGGTGCTTGCCGGCGCTGTTCAGATAGGCGCGGATGTTGTGGGCGGCCAGGTCGGCCTGGGCGAGCGCGGCCGGGGTGATCTTGACCTCGGTGGCGTCGTTGACGTCGCCGACCGCGAACACGTCCAGCCACCCCTGGACGCGCAGCGCCCGGTCGACCTTCACGTGTCCCGTCTCGTTCAGCCAGTCCCCGTGCCCGGCCAGCCGCAGCCAGAGCGTGTTGGGCGTGGTGCCGGTCGCCCAGAAGGAGCGGTCGGCGTCGATGACGTTTCCGCGGGCGTCGCGGTAGGTGCCGAAGTCGTTGCCGGGGGACATGAAGGCGTCCAGCCGCACGTCCACGTCATGGGACTCCAGCCAGGTGCGCGCCTTGCGTCCGGCCCGGGCGCTGCCCGTGGCGTGCAGCAACTCCGGTCCGGAGTGGGCGAGGGTCACCCGGGCGTCGGGTCGGGCGAGGCGTATCTCGGCGCTGAGCTCGACTCCGGAGGGGCCGCCGCCGACGACCAGGACGTGCTCCGCCGAGGCGATGTGCTGCTGGTGCGTGGCGAAGGACTTCACCGCCTCCTCGGTGGTGGTGCCGGAGAAGCGGGCCGGTTCGGGATAGTCGGCGCCGGTGGCGATCACCAGCACGTCGTACGGCAGCCGCTCCCCCGTCGCGAGCATCACGTGCCGCTGCGCGGTGTCGATGCGGACGGCCTTGCCCACGGCCACGCGGCCGTTGCGCAGCAGCCGGTCGTACGGGATGAAGGGGCTGTGCGACCAGTCCGGGCGCACGCCGGCGCGCAGGGAGGCGATGCG
The DNA here is from genome assembly GCF_030499515.1 of Streptomyces sp. DT2A-34. Lineage (NCBI taxonomy): Bacteria > Bacillati > Actinomycetota > Actinomycetes > Kitasatosporales > Streptomycetaceae > Streptomyces > Streptomyces sp. DT2A-34. The sequence continues at coordinate 715,034 of NZ_JASTWJ010000001.1, forward strand.
GTGGAAGAAGACTTCCTTGCGGTCCACCAGCGTGACCCGCGCCGTCGCGTCCAGTCGCTTCGCCAGACGGACGCCCGCATAGCCGCCGCCGATCACCACTACGTCGCCGTCACTCACGCCGATTCTCCTGTGTTGGTTGGGGGGAGAAGGAGCGAGTGGCGCGGCGGGTGGGCCACCGACGACCGCTCCCCTGTCGGCGAGGTTATCGTTTGAAACTTAAAGAATTGATGGAGCTCGGTGCGCGTTCTGTGAAAGGTGTGCCCGTGAGGCGCCGGCGCCCGAACGACGACGTCCAGGCCGGCCCGTGCGGGCCGGCCTGGACGTCCTGTTCGGAATGGATCAGACGAGGTCGAACCGGTCCAGGTTCATGACCTTGACCCAGGCCTCGACGAAGTCCGTCACGAACTTCTCCTTCGCGTCGTCGCTCGCGTAGACCTCCGCGAGCGCGCGCAGCTCGGAGTTCGAGCCGAAGACGAGGTCGGCACGGGTGCCGGTCCACTTGACCTCGCCCGACGCGTCACGACCCTCGAAGGTCGTCTGGTCCTCGGACGTCGACTTCCACGTCGTGCCCAGGTCGAGCAGGTTGACGAAGAAGTCGTTGGTCAGCTTGCCCGGCGCCTCGGTGAACACGCCGTGCGTCGAGCCGCCCTGGTTGGCGCCGAGGACGCGCAGGCCGCCGACGAGGACGGTCAGCTCGGGGGCGCTCAGGGTGAGCAGGTTGGCGCGGTCGAGCAGGAGGTACTCGGCCGGCAGCCGGTTGCCCTTGCCGAGGTAGTTGCGGAAGCCGTCCGCGGTCGGCTCCAGCGCGGCGAAGGACTCGACGTCGGTGTGCTCCTCGGTCGCGTCCACCCGGCCCGGCGTGAAGGGTACCTCCACGTCCACGCCGGCGTCCTTGGCGGCCTTCTCGACCGCGGCGGAACCACCGAGGACGATCAGGTCGGCCAGGGAGACCTTCTTGGCACCGGAGTTGAACTCGGCCTGGACGCCCTCGAGGACGCGCAGGACCTGGGCGAGCTCGTCCGGGTCGTTGACCGCCCAGCCGCGCTGCGGCTCCAGGCGGATACGGGCGCCGTTGGCACCGCCGCGCTTGTCACTGCCGCGGAACGTCGAGGCCGACGCCCAGGCGGTGGAGACCAGCTGCGAGACCGTCAGGCCCGACTCCAGGAGCTTGGCCTTGAGGGCCGCGACGTCCGCGGCGTCGAGGGCCTCACCCTCGGCCTGCGGCAGCGGGTCCTGCCACAGCAGCGTCTCCGCCGGGACCTCCGGGCCGAGGTACAGCGACTTCGGGCCCATGTCACGGTGGGTCAGCTTGTACCAGGCGCGGGCGAAGGCGTCCGCGAACTGGTCCGGGTTCTCGTGGAAGCGCTTCGAGATCTCACCGTAGATCGGGTCGAAGCGCAGCGAGAGGTCGGTGGTGAGCATGGTCGGACGGCGCTTCTTCGACGCGTCGTGCGCGTCCGGGATGATCTCCTCGGAGTCCTTGGCCACCCACTGCTTGGCGCCGGCCGGGGACTCCGTCAGCTCCCACTCGTAGCCGAAGAGGATGTCGAAGAAGTCGTTGCTCCACTGGGTGGGCTTGGTGGTCCAGGTGACCTCGAGACCGGAGGTGATGGCGTCGCCGCCCTTGCCGGTGCCGAAGGTGGACTTCCAGCCCAGGCCCTGCTCCTCCATGGAGGCGGCCTCGGGGTCGTTGCCCACGTGGTCGGCCGGGCCGGCGCCGTGGGTCTTGCCGAAGGTGTGACCACCGGCGATCAGCGCGACGGTCTCCTCGTCGTTCATCGCCATGCGGCGGAACGTCTCACGGATGTCGCGGGCCGCGGCCAGCACGTCCGGGTTGCCGTTCGGGCCCTCGGGGTTGACGTAGATGAGGCCCATCTGGACGGCGCCGAGCGGGTTCTCCAGCTCACGGTCGCCGGTGTAGCGCTGGTCGTCGAGCCAGGTGGTCTCGGGACCCCAGTACACGTCCTCGTCGGCCTCCCAGACGTCGGCGCGGCCGCCGCCGAAGCCGAAGGTCTCGAAGCCCATCTCCTCCAGGGCGACGTTGCCCGTGAGGATCATGAGGTCGGCCCAGGAGATGGACTGGCCGTACTTCTTCTTGACCGGCCACAGCAGACGGCGGGCCTTGTCGAGGTTGCCGTTGTCCGGCCAGCTGTTCAGCGGCGCGAAGCGCTGCTGACCGCGGCCGCCACCGCCGCGGCCGTCACTGATGCGGTAGGTGCCGGCGCTGTGCCAGGCCATACGGACCATCAGCGGGCCGTAGTTGCCGAAGTCGGCGGGCCACCAGTCCTGCGAGGTGGTCAGCACCTCGGCGATGTCCCGTTTCACGGCCGCCAGGTCGAGGGCCTGGAACGCCTTGGCGTAGTCGAAGTCCTCGCCCAGCGGGTTCGCGACGACGGGGTCCTTGGCGAGGATCTTCAGGTTGAGCCGCTCCGGCCACCACTGACGGTTGCCACCGCCCTGCGTCGGGTGGGGGGCACGATCGTGCGCGACGGGGCAGCCACCGGTGCCCTCCGTCTTCGCGTCAGTGACGATCGCATCGGGGTTCTCAGCCATGGGAAACCTTCCGAACTAGGTGGATCACAGTGCTCGGGGTGCACTGTTGGCGGTGGAACAGTCGGGGCACAGGCCCCAGTAGATGACCTCGGCCTCGTCGATGGAGAAGCCGTGGTCGTCGGACGCGGTCAGGCAGGGCGCCTCGCCGACCTCGCAGTCGACGTCGGCGACGACACCGCACGACCGGCACACGATGTGGTGGTGGTTGTCGCCGACCCGCCCCTCGAACCGGGCCGGACTCCCGGCCGGTTCGATACGGCGGATGAGTCCTGCCGCCGTGAGTGCGTGGAGGCCCTCGTACACGGCCTGCAGGGAGACATGGCCCACGCGATCACGCACCCCGGAGGCGATGGCCTCGACACCGAGGTGGTCACCGGCCCGGACAGCCTCCAGCAGCGCGACACGCGCGGCGGTCACCCGCAGGCCGGCACCGCGCAGCTCATCGGCGGGGGTCGGGGTCTGGGATGCGGTCATGGCAGACAACCTACCTTGCCAAACACGAATGATTCAAGAAAACGAATGATGAAAGTCTGGCACACCGCACCTGACGCGGCGCCATGGCAGTGGTGCACATGGCACCACCCGAAGTCCCCCAAAGCGCGAAAAAACGTCTTCTACGGCATCGGTGCACGGCATTCCGTCAAGGTCTTGAGCTGGTCGAAGCCCACTCGTACTCGATGGAGGTACATCGCATGCTCGGCAGACATACCGCGGCCGGTCGCCGCGTCGCCCTGACCGCTCTCGGCGCCCTCGCCCTCACCGGGGTCACGTCGGCCGGCGCGGCCGAGCCGCCACCCGCGTCCAGCGCCGCCCAGACGCTCGGCGCCGACCGGCCGCCGGCGGCGGTGCTGCGTGCCCTGGAGCGTGACCTGAAACTGAAGCCCGGTCAGGCGGCCGAGCGGCTGGTCAACGAGGCGGAGGCGGGCGTCCGCGCGGGGCGCCTGCGCAACGCCCTGGGCGAGCATTTCGCGGGGGCCTGGCTCAGGGGGGCGACCTCCGCCGAGCTCACCGTCGCGACCACGCACGCCGCCGACGTGTCCGCCATCAAGGCCCAGGGTGCGAAGGCCGCGGTCGTCAAGCGGCCGTTGACCGAACTCCAGGCCGTCAAGAAGAAGCTGGACGCGGCCGCCGCCCGCGTGAAGACGCGCGACACGCCGGTCTGGTACGTCGACGTACCGACGAACCGGGTCGTCGTCCAGGCGACCAAGCGCTCGGCCGCGACCGCCTTCATCGAGGCCGCCGGCGTCGAAGGCAAGGGCGTCGGCGTCCGCGTGTCGGCCGAGCGGCCACGGCTGCTGGCGGACCTCGTCGGTGGCGACGCCTACTACATCGAGGGCTCGGCCCGCTGTTCCATCGGGTTCTCCGTCACCAAGGACCAGCAGCAGGGCTTCGCCTCGGCGGGCCACTGCGGAAGCCCGGGCGACTCGACCGCCGGCTCCGACATGGCCGAACAGGGCACGTTCCAGGCCTCCACGTTCCCCGACAAGGACATGTCCTGGGTCGCCGTCAACAGCAACTGGACCGCCACGGCCGACGTGGAGGGCGAGGACGGCCAGCGCACGCAGGTCACCGGCTCTGTCCAGGCGCTCGTCGGGGCGTCGATCTGCCGCTCCGGCTCCACCACCGGATGGCACTGCGGCACCATCGAGCAGCACGACACGAGTGTCAGCTACTCCCAGGGCACCGTGAACGGCGTGACGGAGACGACCGTGTGCGCCGAGCCGGGCGACTCCGGCGGCCCGTACGTCTCGGGCACCCAGGCGCAGGGCGTGACCTCGGGTGGCTCGGGTGACTGCACGGACGGCGGGACCACCTTCTACCAGCCGATCAACCCGATCCTCAGCGACTTCGGCCTCGTCCTGAAGACCGCGTCCGCCCAGGCCGGCACTCCCGCTCCGGAGGACAACGACGCGGCGGAGACATGGACCGCGGGCCGCGTCTACGAGGCCGGTACGACGGTGACCCACGCGGGCGTGCGCTACCAGTGCGTGCAGACCCACCAGGCGCAGGGCGCGTGGTCGCCGAGCGCCACTCCTGCCCTGTGGCAGCGGTTGTAGGAGTCGTACGTCGGAGGACTCTTCCGGTGCGGGGCCCCGCGCCCCGCACCGGCCGCTCCGCGGGGACCTCGGGGACTTCGGGGACTTCGGGGACTACTCCTCCGCGAGAAGCGCGTACGCGGTGGCGATGAAGGAGTCGCGGGCGCGGAAGCGGCGGGTGCACAGGGCGACCAGAGCCGTGCCCGTGTCGGGCCGGAAGCCCAGGAAGGCCTGCTGGCCGAGGGTCGCCCCGCTGTGGAAGTACATCGGGCCGCCGTTCGTGGGGTGCCGGAACCACGCCATCGTGTGCACGTGCCGGTGACCTCGGCCGCGTCGGAGCACGGGCGTGCGCACCGCCCGCAGGGCGTCGGCCCACGGGGAGCCGGCCGGGTCGAGGTGCGCTTCGAGGAAGGTGAGCAGGTCGTGCGGGGTGGCGCGGACGGCACCCGCCGCCTGGAAGCCGCCCGCGTCGAAGGCGAGGGTGGGCGTACGGCCGTCCTTGCCGTGCCCGACGGCGTCGGTCTTCGGGTCCTCCGCCCGCAGCGCGGTGCCGCTCAGGCCGAGCGGCCGCAGTACGTGCGCGCCGAGCAGTTCCTCCCACGCCGTGCCGGTCGCCGCCGCGACGGCGTGGCCGAGCACGGCGACGCCGAAGTTGGAGTAGTGCCACCGGGTGCCGGGCCGGTGCCGGGGGCGGTGGCGCAGGAAGGCGTCGGTCACCCGCTCGGCCGGATAGCGGCCGTAGGGGTTGGTACGCCAGGCGGGCAGCGCCCGCCGGTAGAAGTCCGCCGGCAGGGCGGGCAGTCCGGCGGTATGCGTGACGAGGTGGGCGAGCGTCACCGGGTCCGCCTCGGTCCGCCGGCCCGGCTCCAGGCAGGCGGCGGCCGGCTCGCCCCCGGTCAGCAGCCCGCGCTGGATGAGCTGGGCCAGCAACAGGCCGGTGAACGCCTTGGAGGCCGAACCTATCTCGTAGCGCAGGTCCTGCCGAGGGACCGGTGGAGGTGGGGCGGTGCCACCGCAGTGCAGGGTGCGGCGGCCGGCACGGGACACGGCGAAGACGGTGTCGGGCGCGTCGACGGCGCCGACGGCGCGCTCCAGCCGCTCCCGCCACATGTCGTCGGTGCCGAGAAGGCCCACCGTACGGGAGTGGTCCATGTCGTCCTCGGCGCCCGGCCAGGGCGTGGCCGGGCCGGTCATGAGGCGGCGTGCGTCAGCTCGGTGAGGGCGCGGGAGGTGGCCAGCACCGAGGCGAAGGCGGCGACCAGCGTCGGGTGGTAGACGATGTCGAACACGTCCTCCGGTTCGCCCTCGGGCATCGTCCGTACGGCGGGCATGGCGCCGTCGGGCTGCTGCGCGGCGGCGAACCCCTCCCAGGCCTGCTCGTCCAGGGTGGGACGGGGCAGGCAGGCGTCGACGACCAGGAGTTCGCCGAGCAGGTCCCAGCGCTCGAGGTCCAGCCAGTCGTCGATCCAGACCGGCAGCCACATCGCGAGGTAGTCGGCGATGTCCGGCGGCAGGCCGTCGGGGTGCTCTCCCCAGTCGGTGAGGTGGAACACCGTGTGGGTGACGTCGTAGGCGATGTGCCCGCTGACCGTCCAGGGCTCGGGGGTGCGGGCCAGCCAGGTCGAGCCGACGATGTCCGCCTCGGGCGTGCGGGGGGTGAGGCCGAAGCGGCGCTGGAACGCGGAGAGTCCGAGGCGCCGGGTCGGGTCCAGTTCGAGCGCCGCCCAGCTGTCGAGCCGGTGGTAGAGGACGGTGGCGCGCTCCACCTCGGGCTCGCTGTACCCGAGTTCCTTGTACGGGAGGTACACCTCGAAGGGGATGGGCGAGAGCGGCTCGATGCGCTGGCCGCGCACCAGCATGCGACCGCCGTCCAGTGTGTGCCGCCAGGTGTGGTCGAGGAGCTTGCGCGCGAGCTCGGCCTGCCGTGATCCGGCCACGCCCTCGCGGAACAGCACCCGGCAGATCAGGGCCAGTTCGCCGACGGGTTTGAAGCGCTCCAGGAAGCCCACTTCCGGATCGACGTCGGGCTCCAGGCGGAAGCCGTCGCGATGGGCCCACAGCCACTCCAGGGCGCGGACGCCGACGGTGTGCATCAGGCGGGTGTCGGTCATCCGGGCACTCCTTGTCCCCTGTACCGGTTCTGCGTGCCGCCCACGTACGGGGCGCGGTCCTCGACAGCGCCCCCACCGCCCCCACCGCGCTCGCGGCCTTCGCGGCCTTCGCCGGTGAGGCACTTGACGGTCTGTGCCGCCGCGAAGGCCGCCATCAGGGTGGAGTGGTAGCACTGGAGGAAGTCCGGCTCCGGGTCGGCTCCGGCGTCGTCCCGGGGGTCCGGGGCCTGCTGCGGGAGCGCGCCGGAGTCGTGCTGTGCCCGCGCGATCGTGGTCCAGGCGTGCTGAAGGGTCGTGTGGTCGGGCGGGCACGGGAGGCTCGCGGCCACGACGAGCAGCTCGCAGCCGAGGTCCCACATCCCGGCGTCCAGGCAGGTGTCGAGCCAGGGCGGCAACCAGTGGGCCAGGTAGGCGGCCAGGTCGGCGGGGACGCCCGCGGGGGTGCGGCCCCAGTCGGTGAGGTGGAAGACGACGTGGGTGAGCGCGTATCCCGAGGAGCGCTCGAACGTCCATGGTTCCGGCAGTCCGCCCAGCCAGGTGCGCCGCAGCACCTCCGCGTCCCGCTCGGGGCGTCGGATGCCGCTGCGCCGCTCGGCTTTCAGCACGCCGAGCCTGCGGGTGGGGTCCTGCTCGGTGAGCCGCCAGCTCCGGGTGCGGGCCGTGAGGGCGGCGGCGGCCTCGTATCCGGGATGCCGCAGCCCGGCCGAGGCGAAGACGGAGTAGATCTCCAGGGGGTACGTCGCGAACGGCTCCGTCTGCTGGAGCCGGAGGAAGAGCTCGCCCCGGCCGGTCTGCTGCCAGGCGAACCGCAGCAGGTCGTGCGCACACGCGTGCAGCGGATCGGACGGCGGGGTGTGCGCGCGTACGCTCGCACATGTCTGAGCCAGTTCGCCGAGCGGTTTCCAGGTGGCGTCCACGTGGCCGTCCGCGGTGAGCGCGTCCTCGCCCAACGCGAAGTCGCCCCGGTGCGCGGACAGCCAGGCGAACGCGGCGGCACCCACCTCGCGGATCTCGCTGACGCCGAGGGCGGTCATACGAGCGCTCCGGCCGCCCGCATGACCCGTGCCGCCTGGACCTGAAGGGCCACCCGGGGGTCGTTGCCGCCCATCAGTTCCACGAAGTCCAGCCCCGCCTCGAGACCGAGTGTGTCCGGGACCCCGTCGAGCAGGGTCAGCCAGCGTCCCGCGCCGGCCGCCTGCTGCCAGTCCCTGCGGCGCACGGCCCGTACGAAGCCCCGGGCCACGTCGACCGGGCGGCGCCGGGCGGCGCGGGCCACCGCGCAGTCCTCACCGGGCACCGCGAGCGGGGCCAGGACCGCGAGTTGGTGCGTCAGCATCTGCCACGTCGCCTCGTCGAGCCAGCCGGCGACGTCCGGTTCCGCGGCCTGGTCCCCGGCGGCTGCGCCGGCGAGGGGCGCGTCGAGCCGCCGCAGGGTCCGACTCATCGCCCAGTGGCTCCACTTGACGGTGGGTGCCGCGTCGGCGCGCGGCGGGAAGGCCTGCACCGTCCTGCGGAACACCGCAAGTGCCTCCGGGGCGGGCGGAGTCGGAAAGAGTACGTGTGGCAGCAGCAGGTCTGCTCCCAACACGCGTACGGCCGCGAGGGCGAAGTTTCCCTCGAGGTCGTCTGTCGCTCCCGTGCCGGCCATGCGCACGTGGTCTCCGCCCCGGAGGGCGGAGACCACGTCGGACGCAAGGTCCTGCACCGCGCCCTGCAAGAGGGCGGAAGTGCCTGACTGCTCCATTCAGCTGTCTCCCGTCAGTCCACTAGCCCTTCTTGGGGCGAGGGGTCGGCGGGGACAGCAGCAGCTTGGTGTCTGCGGAGAGCAGTGCCAGAGCGGCGCACTCGCGGCTGTCGCGGAAGACACCGTCGGGCTCGGCGGGGTCAAGTGCCGCTTCTAGGTCGCTCCGGACGCCCGTGTTGTCCTTGATCGTCTTGTCCATGGAAGGCATATCACCATCTCCTCTGGGGTCAGCCATAGCCTCCACAACCAAGGTCACCACATGGCCACAAAGCACGCATCTTTTACCAAGAGACGCGTTACGACACTTCTCCACCACCCCAGACGCCTGCCAGGGCGTTCTCGAGGCGCCCGTTCAGGCACATCGCGTGCACACTGGCAGCAGCCAGTTCAGTGCTCGGGGCGCACACGACGAGGCCGCAGATCGTGTCTTCCTCCTCCGCTGCGAGCGCGGTACTAAAGCGTGTTGCACAAGGCTGTGTTCGGGCAGGCCGGAGTGGGTGAGCGAGGTTGTCTGCTCGTGACGCGAGGGCGAGGTTGTGCATGTGGGCGACGGCCTGGATGGCGTGACGGAGGCCGTCGCCGCGCTGGCGGCAGTCGCGGAGGAGCTTGTAGTTCTTCATCCGGCCGATGGCGTGTTCCACCCGGGCACGGACCCTGCGGTGCTCGGCGTTGTCGTCCTCCTCGCCCGGGAGTAGGGGACGCCCGGGGCGTTTGCGGTGCGGTACCGCCATCCCGCAGTCGAGGTAGGCGCCGTCGCCGAGCACGGTCACGCCCTGGCAGTGCCGGCGTCCACGATGACCTGCACGTTCGCTGAGAACCGGTAGTTGCGGCTGGAGGCCGCCACACTCCGGTCACGCACCGGGATCAGCGTGCCGTCCACGATCCACAACCGCTTTGCGGCATCTGCGGGACGGGCCACAGGCCCGAGCGCAAGCAATGGCCCCAGCCGTTGGATGATCCGGCACACAGTCGAGGAGGAGACACCGAACAGCGGGCCCAGCTGCCGCATGGTCAAGTTCGTCCGGTAGTACACCGCGACCATCAGCACCCGCTCAGCCAGCGGCAGAGACCACGGCCGGCCCCGCAAGGTGCCGTCGCCGCCCCGCTCCCGCACCACCTGCAACAGACGTGCGAACTGCGTCACCTGCAGTCCCGTGAAGGTCTCCACCCACACCCGCACAGCCCTCAAGACCCCGGCCATACCAGGGAGATGCCAGATCAGAGCCTTGTGCAACACGCTTTAAGGGCTGTCCCGGCCTCGCTCGCGGCGGCGTGGGACGAGCAGGCCGGTGCCGCGGTAGCCGCCGCCTGCGGTGACCGTGGTCTTGCAAGACGCGTGTCGGCTTCCTCCCGGTACTGCTGCGGCGAACGGAAGTCTCGCGTGAGCAGGTACGGCAGGGAGCCCATGGCGGTCTCCTGAGGACGCAAAAACTCGTCTGGCCGGCTTGGTGCCGCGGCTACGGAGCAAGGTACCACCAGGAGCCTGGGCCGATTCGCACTCGCCGAGAGTTCGGCTACTGCCGACGCCGAGTGCTGACACACGGCACCGAGCGGTGTCATCCACTTACACCTCCCTTACATTGCAGGGTATTTGGACTCCCCGGAAAGAGTGTGATCTGGGTCACGTCAGCTTCCCGTCAGGTCGCTGACGGGGTGGCGTCAGCCCCGTCTGTTTGCATGTGCTCATCGAGGCCTCGACCACTTCATCCCGGCGCTCCGCCCGTCGATCGGCCCCCCCACCCTCGAGGAGAACCATGGCCGACACCCGGCCCGACGCCGTACCCCAGGCGCCGGACTCCCTGCCCGAGTTCCCGATGTCCAGGCAGGCGCGCTGCCCGTTCGACCCGCCCCGCGCTCTGAAGGACCTGCAGGAGAAAGCGCCGCTGACGAAGGTGCGCCTGTGGGACGGCAGCGAGCCGTGGCTCGTGACCCGGTACGCGGACCAGCGCGCCGTCCTCGGTGACCCCCGGGTCAGTGCGGACACCGACACCCCTGGCTACCCGACCAAGGCCAGTGCCGAGGCCGGTGAGGGCAAGCTCAGCTTCATCATGATGGACGACCCCGAACACGCCCGGCTGCGCCGCATGGTGACGGCGCCGTTCGCCATCAAGAAGGTGGAGGCCCTGCGCCCCGCCGTGCAGAAGATCGTCGACGACCTGATCGACGAGATGCTGGCCCAGCCCGGGCCGGTGGACCTCGTGGAGGCGTTCGCCCTGCCGATCCCATCGCTGGTCATCTGCGAACTGCTCGGCGTGCCCTACGACGACCACGCGATGTTCCAGGAAAACACCAAGACGATGGTCCGCACGACCGCGACGCCCGAGGAGCGCGGCGCGGCCACCCGGGAGATCGCCGGGTACCTGGCCGGTCAGATCGCCAAGCGGCTCACCGAGCCGAAGGACGACCTGCTCTCCAGCATCGCCGGGCGCGTCGGCGCGGGCGAGCTGACGCACGGGCAGGCCACGGAGATGGCGCTGCTCCTGCTGATCGCGGGACACGAGACCACCGCGAACATGATCGCGCTGGGCACCGCCGCCCTCCTCCAACACCCCGACCAGCTCGCCCTGTTGCGCGAGACCGACGACCCCAAGCTCGTCGCCTCCGCGGTCGAGGAGCTGCTGCGCTACCTCCACATCACCCACCTGGGGCGCCGGAAGGGTGGGAGGCCATCGTCGCGGCGATCGAAGGACTCGGTCTCGACGACCAGCCCGGCCCGGCCGCCTACCCCCTCTCGAAGCGGCTGCTCAACCTGTTCACGGCGCACAGCGCCACCGCGCTCGGGAGCCGCGGAATCCGGGTGAACGCCGTGCTCCCCACGAGCACCGAGACCGGTCTGACGTTTGACTTCGCCGTGATGTCCGGCGGACGCGAGTCCCTGGAGTCACGTGCCGGCCTGATCCAGCGCCTGGCCACACCGGAGGAGATGGCGGACCCCGTCGTGTTCCTCAACTCCCATGCGGCGCGGTACATCTCCGGACAGCCGCTCATGGTCGACTTCGGCGCCCGCAACCTGCAGCTCCTCGGCCGCACGGCCGACTCGCTGGACCGCCCGCTGATCGGGAACGCGCAGGCCGCACGCTCCTGATCCGGACTGCCCGCCACGGGGGTGCGTGAAGGCTGACGCCCGTCCTGGCCCTGCGCGCACCCCTCCCGTCGAACCGGCCCTCAGTCGGACCTCCTGTCGTTCTCCAGCGCGGGCGCCAGGAGATGACAGAGGGCATCGGCCGGCAGGCGCAGCGGATCGGCGGTCTCCGACGACCAGTCGGCGGCGATCCAGATGGAGAAGAACGACTCGGTCTGGAGCACTGCCATCAGCGCCCGCTGGCGGACCCCCCAGGGTCGGCGCCCCGCCGGCGTTCGGGGTGTCCGACGAGGAGGCCGAGGCAGTGCTCATGCGCCTGTGGACTTCACCCAGTACCCCGAGTCCTACTACTTCCACGACGGCCCCGGCGACACCTCGCTCGCCCGGACCATCAAGTACGCCGCCGACCTGGCCGAACAGGCGCAGCGAGCGCAACACGCGGGTATCCCGTTCGCGGCGTCCGTGCTCACCGCGGCACTCGACGACCTCACCGCCGTACTCGACGACCGGTCCTGCATACCGGCGGCACCCGACAGCAGGTTCTGGCCGCCTACGCCCACGATCACTGCGGCCACCGAGCCACGCGGTGGAGAGCCTCGCCCGACTCAGCCGACTCAGGCCCCGGTCGCCGGGAACGCGCAGCGTCGTGATGACCGACGCGCTCACACGGCGATCTTTGGTCTTGCCTTGACGCAATCCATACGGCATCTTTACGGACGGAGCGCCGGGAAGTCTGGTCGGCAACTCGCCCCGTAATGGGGCGAGTTCAACATGTTGTCGACCGAAAATGAGGGCCGATGTTCCGGCGCATGGCACGAGAAGTTCTTTCCGGCCTGACTGTGGCCATCGTGGCGTTGCCGTTGGCGATCGCCTTCGGGATCACGGCAACCGGCACCTCCGAAGGCGCGCTCGTCGGGCTGTACGGAGCGATCTTCGCCGGATTCTTCGCGGCACTGTTCGGCGGAACGCCAGGCCAGGTGACCGGTCCCACCGGCCCCATCACCGTGGTCGCCACGGGAGTCATCGCCGCGCACGGACTCGAGGGCGCGTTCCTCGCGTTCATCATGGCCGGCGCGTTCCAGATCCTGTTCGGACTGTGCAGGCTCGGATCGCTCATCCGCTACATACCGCACCCCGTGGTGTCGGGTTTCATGGGCGGGATCGCGCTGATCATCATCCTGGGTGAGCTGGACCAGGTGCAGAGCAGTTTCCTGGTGGTGGCGAGCACGATCCTGCTGATGCTCGTGTCCACACGGGTGATCAAGTCGATCCCGGCAAGTCTGATCGCGCTCGTCGTCATGACCTCGGTGCTGCGGCTCGCCGACTCGTGGCTGCGGAACGTGCGCGTCGGACCGGTCTCGCTCAACACGACGATCGACTACATAGGCCGGATTCCGGAGTCGATTCCGTCGATCATCACCCCCGAGCTCAGTGGGTCGCTGCTGCTCACCCTTCTCCTGCCCGCGCTCAGCATCGCCCTGCTGGGCTCCATCGATTCGCTGCTGACCTCGGTCGTCATGGACAACATCACCGGCAACCGGCATCGCAGCAACAAGGAACTGATCGGCCAGGGACTCGGCAACGCCGCCAGCGGACTGTTCGGCGGTCTGGCCAGCGCCGGGGCGACCGTCAGGTCCGTGGTCAATGTCAGAAGCGGCGGCCGCACCGCGCTGTCGGCGGCCACGCACAGCGTCATCCTCCTCGCTCTCGTGGTCGGCCTCGGGGCCGTCGTGCAGTACATCCCCCTCGCGGTGCTGTCCGGGATCCTGATCCTGACCGCGTTCGGCATGTTCGACTGGGAGAGCCTGCGTAAAGCGCACGTCTCACCGAGGGGCGACATCGTCGTGATGTTCGCGACGATGATCGTCACCGTCCTCGTCGACCTGACCGTGGCGGTCGCCGTCGGCGTAACCCTGGCGCTCATCGTCCACGTCGTGAAGTCACGTCGACGGAAAGCCTCGATCGTCCACGTCGGTGCCGACATCTACCGCATCGAGGGGCCCCTGTCCTTCCTGTCCGTCGACCGTGTCTTCACCATCCTGCGCAACGACCGGCCGAACCTGTCGCTGAGCTTGAAGGACGTGACCTACATGGACATGTCCGGGGCGAAGGCGTTGCTGACCTTCATCGACCACTCGCACACGTCCGGCGTCGCGCTCGGCATCAAGGACCTGCCCCCGCATGTCGCGAACAGGCTGATCGCACTCGCGAACGAGGAACAACGTGACAAGCTCGAAGCCGTCGTCGAAGACCGCCTGACAGGGCTCCGCTAGGGCGTCCACGGACTATCCGCCGGGCCGCATCGCCCAGTAGATGCGCGCGAACAGACATGGACAACTCCGCAGGTGGCGCCCGCCCTTCGCCGCTGTGCGGAGCAGTCGGCACGCACCGGCAGTTACGACCAGGGTGATCACGGTCCGAATCCGTGGACTGTGAGCCAGGGGCACCGAACGGACACCGACGTTCGTTCAGAGACCGCTCATCAACCGGCGGCACACTCCCCCGTGTCCCGGCCCTGCGCCATCGAGGTAGCCACCGTGTCACTCGACTCCGTCACCCAGTCCGTCGACGAAGCAGTCAGCGGACCGGCCGCGCTCTGCGGGATCAGCCGCTTGACGAGGGTGGGATGCCGTGCCGCCCGAGCGACCGCGGTCGGGCCTCCGCCGGAGACGCCGACCGCAGCGGCAACCCCGGTGATCCCGAGGTGCTCGCACAGAGCGGCGGTGGCATCGGCGAATGCGGGCGCCGATCCACCGGTCGAGACCGGCGTACGGCCGTATCCGGGCCGCGACGGCACCAGGACCGAACAGCCGGCCTCCGCGTACACATCCTCGCCGAGCGACAGGCCGGCCCGCGTGTGACCGCCGTGGAAGACGACGGTGCCCGGACCACGGCGGTCAGGACGGAATTCCACCGGCCCCTGCGCGTCCAAGGGGCTCTCACCGCCGGACCTCGATCCGTCCGTGCTTCCTACGAGCGCACAGGGCCAGGCCCCAGGGCATCCACTCGACGCGGCTGGGACTCAGTCGAGTTCCGTGAAGGACTCCACCGCCTGAGTCTTGCCCGTGACGATGATGACGTCGCCCTTGGCGATGACCGTCTCCGCGGTCGCGTACGTGAAGCCCTCGCCGGGGCGCTTGATGCCGACGACGGTGACGCCGTACTTGCTGCGGACCTCGCTCCGGCCCAGCGGCATGCCGGTGGCGACTTCCGGGGCGACGGTCTTGACCAGCGCGTAGTCGTCGTCGAACTCGATGAAGTCGAGCATGCGGCCGGTCACGAGGTGGGCCACCCGCTCGCCCATCTCGTGCTCGGGCAGCACCACATGGTGCACGCCGAGCCGTTCCAGGATCTGGCCGTGCTGGCGGCTGATGGCCTTGGCCCAGATGTTGGGGACCTCCGCATCCAGCAGGTTGGTGGCGATCAGGATGGACGCTTCGATGTCGGTGCCGATGCCCACGACGGCGCTGGTGAACTCATGCACGCCGAGCTGGCGGAGGGACTCGGGGTCGGTGCAGTCGGCGACGGCGGCGTGGGTGAGGTCGTCGCTCAGGCGCTGCACGATCTGAGAGTCGGTGTCGACGCCCAGGACGTCCCAGCCGCGGCGCATCAGCTCGTTGGCGAGTGAGCTGCCGAACCGGCCCAGGCCGATGACGGCTACCCGCTGGTCGCCGTGCTGGTCGGAGGAGTAGTGGGCCGTCAGCTGCTTGGTGCGGCGGCGGCGCAGGGCGTGCAGGTAGTTAACCAATGACGGGTCGCTCCTCGGGTAGCTGGTAGCGGCGGGTGCGCTCGCGCAGGGCGAGTGCGGAGACGAGGGTGACCGGGCCGAGTCGGCCGACGAACATGAGCAGGATGACGATCAGTTGGCCGACTGTGGGCAGGTCCGCGGTGATGCCGGTGGACAGGCCCACCGTGCCGAAGGCGGACACGGCCTCGAAGAGCACCTCCTCGAACGGCTTGTCCACGACGACCAGCAGGGCGAGCGTCGCGGTCATCACGAATCCCACGCCGGCCAGGGCGACGGTCAGCGCCTGGCGCAGCACGTGCGGGGCCAGCTTGCGGCCCATGACTCCAGAGTGCGGCTCGCCGCGCACCTCGGCCAACATGGCCGCGCCCAGCACGGCGAAGGTGGACACCTTGATTCCGCCCGCGGTGCCGGCGCTGCCGCCGCCGACGAACATCAGCATGCACGTCATCAGCAGTGTGGCGTCGGTCATCGCGCCGATGTCGACGCTGTTGAACCCGGCGGTGCGGGACATCGCGGAGTGGAAGAACCCGGCGAGGATCTTCCTGTGCCAGTCGAAGGGTCCGAGCGTGTCGTCGTTGCCCCACTCCATGGCGCAGGTCAGCACGGTCCCGAGCGCGAGCAGGACGGCGGTGGTGACCACCGTGAGCCGGAAGTGCAGGGACCAGCCGCGGCGGCCGGTGAGTCGCTGCCGTCTGTGGTGACGCAGCAGTTCCAGCAGTACCGGGAAGCCGATTCCGCCCAGAATCACCGCCACCGCGATCGGCAGGGTCATCCACGGGTCCTGGGCGTATTTGGTCAGGCTGTCGGCGTGCAACCCGAAACCGGCGTTGTTGAACGCGGAGACAGCGTGGAAGAACCCCAGGTACGAGGCGTCCCAGATGGAATCGCCGTAACCGAAGCGCAGCCGCAACGCGAGTACGGCGCCCACCGCCAGCTCCACCATCAGCGTGCAGCCCGCCACGCCCAGCAGGACCTTCCGGACGTCGCCGATGCCCAGGCTCTTGGTCTCCGCCTGCGCGGTCAGCTGCATCCGCAGCCGCAGCTTGCCCGAGACCAGCAACCCCAGCAGTGAGGCCATCGTCATGATCCCGAAGCCGCCGACCTGGAACAGGGCCAGAATCACACCCTCGCCGAAGCCGCTCCAGTAGGTGCCGGTGTCGACCACCACCAGCCCTGTCACGCAGACCGCGGAGGTGGAGGTGAACAGCGCCGTCACGAAGTCCGTGGCCCAGCCGTCCTCGTTGGCGACAGGCAGCATCAGCAGGCCGGTCCCCAGCAGGATCACCGCGGCGAAGGCCACCACCACGGTGCGCGCCGGGTGCGCCGTGAACAGCGACTGCCATCCCCGCGTCACCCGGGCCGGCCGCTTCGCCGGCGCCGTACGTCCTGCCACTCTCCGGCCCTCTCGCCTGTCGTCACCTCGCCAAGACATCGTCAAGGATCCGTCAGGTCCGCGCCAAGATCCCGGCGCCACACCTTAACCGGCCCCCAGGTCGAGGGCTCTGTCGGAGCACGAGGGCACCGGCACAGCGCGCTGTGGGAGCACACATGGCCGTCCGCTGTGCCAGCGGTGCCGATCGACGCTCTGCTCCCTCCAGCGTCACGCGGGGTGCGAGGAGGGGCCGCGCCTACCCGCACTCCGTGGGGTGTCTGGTGCACCCCAGGACCTCCTCGGTCTCCGTGGAGCTGGAGTTGGCATCGCTCGCAACGTCCGCCTGTAGGTCATCCACCTTCCCGGAGTTGATTCCTTCTCCCCGTGCGGTGGCCCAGATGACGATGATCCGCGAGCTGTCCTTCTCAAGGAACGGGGCCGGGTCCGCATCAACCCGCTCGATGACCGCCTGTTGCCGACTGCCCGCGATATACCCGGCACGGTTTGCTTTGTAGGGCGGAGGGCTGCCGGCGGTGTTCTTGAGACGCCGCAGCACGTCCGAACGCCATTGCCCGGCCTGCGACTCGGGGATGTCGTCAGCGACGCCGTCGAAGTAGCCGAGGCCCGCGGCGCAGCTACGCGCCGGCCCGGTGCAGAGGGGGCCGGTGGCCTGGGTGGGAACCCCGGCGAGGTGTGTGGCGCACTGACGGACATGCGCAGCTCGCATGTCGGCGCAGCCGTACGGCTGGGCGCCGTTGTCGCCGGTCCGCTGGAAGCCGAGCGCGCGCATGTCCGCCCGCCGTGGGCCGGAGAACTCCTTGTCCTGGTTGGCGGTGGCGAAGTTGTTGGCGAGGGCGTGCTGGATGTCGTTGTACTTGTCGGTCGGGGCCGAGGTCGAGGAGCGCTCGGACTCGTCCTGGTCGACGGACTTGACGGTCCGGCCAGCTGATTGGAGTTCTCACCGGCGCGGTTGAGCGCGGCAGGATCGTCGACCCCGCTGAACCCAGTGGTCTGCACACCACCGGTGCCGCCGCTCGACATGACCTGGATTCCACCGCCTCCCGGCCCCGAGGAGTACGCGCCGGGCGCCGGGTCGAGGTCGCGTACGTCGACGGGGCTGTCGGGCCCGGCGATGGGCGAACTTCCCGTATCCGGCTCGGGCATTTGGTACGCGGATCCGGGCCCGTGTTCGGTGCGGATATGGGACGTACGTCACCCGTGTCAGAACTCATCATTTCCCCCGTAGGCGACGCGCCACCTCCAATTACCGCACGTCGACAGAACCATGATCGAGCCCCGGGCGCCCCGAACGTCGTCCGGCTTTGCCGCACTCCACCAGCCGGACTCCCCCGGCGCTCCCTGAACTGCACCAACGGACAGCCGGCCCGTATGGAGCACGTCAACGAGCCGTACGGGAAGCATGAGGGAGCCGGCGGCCCCTCGCCGGGTGCGGAACCACGTGCGCTGAAATGGAGGAAGCAGACCCGCTGCCCCGTACACCTGAGGAGGACCGGTCATGGTGGAGTGGCGCCCACTGCGCACCGCCGTCCGGCCCGTGCCCGAGCCGGTGGCGACGCCCTTCGTCTGGGTGGCGGCCTTCGCCGGCTCCCTCCTCCTCGTCGCCGTACTGGGAGCCATAGGAGGACTGTCGAGTTCCGCCATCGCTCTCGGCTCGCTCTGTGCACTCGCTGCTCTGCTGGGCCTGCCCGCCCGCTTCCGCGCCGCCCCAGGCATCGCCCTCGTGTGCTGGCTGTTCCTCAACGCCTACGCCGTCGCACCACGCGGCGAACTCGCCTGGCAGGGCCATCCCGACGTCGCCCGCGTCCTGCTCCTGTTGACTGCCGCGCTCCTCGGCACCCTCGTCGCGCGGATCGTCAACGCGCTCGGAGCCCATCGACGCATCACACCGGGCAAGGGACCACAATGAGGCGCACAGAGCCGGCGACGTCGGTTGCCGCGCAATGCCGAAGGAGCCGCAGCGCGGCGGCTGGTCGGCCCACCGCATGCGCGCGACGCTTCCTTCTTGTAGTGGGACATGAGAGCGAGACAGGAGCCGATCGTGCGAGCACGTGACCTGGCAGTGGAATACGAAACGGTCAGCGTCGACACCGACGCCATGGAAGCGGC
The DNA here is from genome assembly GCF_030499515.1 of Streptomyces sp. DT2A-34. Lineage (NCBI taxonomy): Bacteria > Bacillati > Actinomycetota > Actinomycetes > Kitasatosporales > Streptomycetaceae > Streptomyces > Streptomyces sp. DT2A-34. Next base: position 733,807 of record NZ_JASTWJ010000001.1, read on the forward strand.
GCGGCTGATGGCCGAGCACCGGCTGCCCGCCCTGCTGGTCGTGGACGACGACGGCGTGCCCAAGGCGATCCTGCCCGCCTCCCAGATGATCAAAGTCCTGGTGCCGGAGTACGTTATCGAGGACCCGACGCTGGCCGCGGTCGTCGACGAACGTCACGCCGACCGGCTCTGCCAGGCCCTCAGGGGCCGCAAGGTCCGCGACTTCCTGTCGAAGAACATCCCGGCTCCGCCGGTCGCGGCCCCGGACGACACAGCACTCGAGGTCGCGGCGCTCATGGCCCAGGTGCGCAGCCCCCTGGTGGCGGTCGTCGACCACGACAAGGCCGGCGCGCATCTGCTGGGCGTGATCACTGCCGCGCATCTGCTGGAGCGCCTACTGGCCGCCGCTTCCTGAGACGACCGGGCCGTCCCCCTCGTACATGTCGAGGACCCGGGCCGGCCCCATCTGGTTGAGCGTGCCGAGCGGCTGGGGCCGTACCTGAGTGGCGATCACGCGTGTGCCCTGCGGGCGCGCCGCAAGCAACGCCGTGAAGAACACCGCGCAGCCATCACTGCTGACGTACGTCACGTTTCCCGAGCCGACCTCGAGGAGCGCCGGCCGCGAACGCAGAACATCCTGCAGCAGGCGTCCTGTCCTGCATGGCCCACGTTGCCATGAGGCCGCCGAGCGGGCGAAGAGTCCGGCATCCGCGGCTCCAGGGCAGAGGTCGGCCGACTGCCGACCAGCCTTCCCGGCGTACCTGACAGTCCCTCTATGCCTGAGGTGGTCGACCGCCGCCCGAGCCGAACGGCACTGCGCCAATCGTGGTTCCGAGGGCATCAGAACGACCGCACCTCGCCTCAAAGGCTGCCGGAATCCGGCAAGAAACATGGCTCCGCGATGCCCGCCAGCGATCTGTCAAAGACGTATCAAGAACCTGTAGGGTGCGCAGCGGTGTGCCGGGAAGCCTGGTCGGCGAGCAAGGGGATCACTCTCTCTTCCGATCGGGGGCTCACGCCATGGTGCTCGTGGTGGTGTTCGGCGTCGCACTGCTGGTGGCGGTGCTGCTGTCGGGGCTGGCGGCCCGGACCGTACTGTCCACTTCCTTCCTCTTTCTCGTCGGCGGCGCGCTCGTCAGCGACGGCTTCCTCGGCCTGATCCACATCACGCCGGACAGTGAGATCGTGTCCGTGACGGCCGACCTGGCGCTGTTCGCGGTGCTGTTCACCGACGGCATGCACGTCTCGCTGCCCAAGCTGCGCGCCAACTGGAGGAACCCGGCGCGGGCCCTGGGTCTGGGCATGCCGCTCGCGTTCGTCTTCATGGCCCTGATCACGCACTACCTGGTGGGCCTGGACTGGACGACGTCATTCCTGGTCGGCGCGGTGCTCGCCCCCACCGACCCGGTGTTCGCCTCGGCGATCGTCGGGCGTAAGGAAGTCCCCGCGAAGCTGCGGCAGTTGCTCAACGTCGAGAGCGGCATCAACGACGGGCTCGCCCTCCCGGTCGTCCTCCTCCTCATCGCCGCCGCGGGCCCCGCCGCCGACAGCGCGGACGCCTCCGGCTCCAAGATCGCCCTTGAGCTGGTGCTCGGCCTCGTCTTCGGCGTCACGCTGCCGTTCCTCGTCAACGGCCTCGTACGCTTCCGGCTGTTGGGCGCGGAGCCCAAGCTGCAGCCGCTGCTGCCCCTGGCCATCGGTGTGATCCTCTACGCGACCTGCCACCTCACGCACGCCAACCCCTACCTGGCGGCGTTCTCTGCGGGCGCGGCCCTCGCCCACGTCTCGCCGGAGGCCAAGGAGTCCTTCGAGCCGCTCGGCGAGGCACTGGCCGAGCTCGCGAAGTTCGCGGCACTGCTGGTGTTCGGCGCCCTGCTGACCCCGCAGCTGTTCGGCGACCTGCCGTTCGGCGGCTATGTGGCAGTGGTCCTGGCGATCGTTCTGATCCGCCCGGCCTCGCTGCTGCTGTCGTTGCTCGGTACGACCATCTCCCGCCGGGAGAAGCTGGTGGCGGCCTGGTTCGGCCCGAAGGGCTTCGCCTCGGTGGTGTACGGCCTGCTGGTGCTGCAGTCCGGCATTCCGCAGGCCGAGGAGGCGTTCACGCTGATCGCCGTCTGCATCGCCTTCTCGATCATCGCCCACAGCTCCACGGACGTGCCGATCGCCCGCGCCTTCGACGTCGAGGACCTGACCGGCATCCCGGACAAGCGCCAGGACACCGCCGTGCAGCCCGAGGAGACCACGGCCGATGCGCGCACGTGACCTGGCCGGACCGTATCCGGTCGTGACGGTCGACGACGACGCCCAGGAAGCGGGCCGCCTGATCGCCCGCGAACGGCTGCCTGCCCTCCTGGTCGTCGACCAGGAGGGGTACCCGTACGCGATCGTGCCCGCCGCCCAGGTGATCAGGACCCTCGTCCCCCAGTACGTGTTGGAGGACCCGATCCTCGCCGCCGTGGTGGACGACCGGTTCGACGACGAGCCCCGCGAAGCCGTGCGTGGGCGGTCGGTGGCCGAGTGGCTGCCCCGCGGTCGGCTCATCCCCGGCGTGGTCGGGCCGGACGTCTCGCCCATGCACATCGCCGCACTCATGGCGCGCAAGGACTGCCCGGTCGTAGCCGTGATCGAACGGGAGGGCGACAAGGTCACACTGATCGGCGCGGTCACCGCGGACGCCGTGTTGGACCACTTCATCGGAGGACCGTGAACGACTGGCACAGCTGGGCAGCGGTCGTCGTCTTCGTCGGCGCCTACGCCCTGATCATCAGCGAGAAGATCCACCGCGTCGCCGTCGCCCTCGGCGGCGCGGGCCTCATGCTGGCGATCGGGGCCACCGACGACGAATCGGCCTTCTACTCCGAGCACAGCGGCGTCGACTGGAACGTCATCTTCCTGCTCATGGGCATGATGGTGATCGTCGGCGTGCTGAAGAAGACCGGCATGTTCGAGTACCTGGCCATCTGGTCCGTCAAGCGGGCCCGGGCCAAGCCCTTCCGGGTGATGGCCATGCTGGTCGTCATCACCGCCGTGGCCTCCGCACTGCTCGACAACGTCACCACGGTCCTGCTCATCGCCCCGGTCACCTTGCTGGTATGCGAACGCCTGGGCCTGCCCGCCATGCCGTTCCTCATCGCCGAGATCCTCGCCTCCAACATCGGCGGCACCGCCACCCTCGTCGGCGACCCGCCCAACATCATCATCGCCAGCCGGGCCGGCCTGACCTTCAACGACTTCCTCGTCCACCTCGCCCCGATCGTCGCGGTGTTGCTGGTCGTCCTCGTCGCGCTGTGCCGGGTGATGTTCCGCAAGTCCTTCGTCTACGACGAGGACCGCGCCGTCGAGATCATGGCGCTGGAAGAGCGCGAGGCCATCCACGACCCGCGCCTGCTGATCCAGGGCCTGATCGTGCTGACCCTGGTGGTGGCCGGCTTCGTCCTCCACCCGGTGCTGCACTACGAACCCAGCGTCGTCGCCCTGCTCGGCGCCGGACTCCTCGTCGCGCTCTCCTCCGTCGACATCGGCGACGTCCTCAAAGAGGTCGAGTGGCCCACGCTCGCCTTCTTCGCCGGCCTGTTCATCATGATCGGCGGCCTGATCGAGACCGGCGTCATCAGCGAGGTCTCCACGCAACTGGCCGACGCCATCGGCGACAACGAACTCGGCGGCTCCATGAGCCTGCTGGGCGCCTCCGCCGTCCTGTCCGGCATCGTCGACAACATCCCCTACGTCGCCACCATGGCCCCCATCACCTCCGACCTGGTCCAGAACATGGGCGGCAACAGCGGCCACGTCCTGTGGTGGGCCCTGGCCCTCGGCGCCGACCTGGGCGGCAACGCCACCGCCATCGGCGCCTCCGCGAACGTCGTCGTCCTGGGCATCGCCGAACGCAACCGCCAGCCCATCTCCTTCTGGCAGTTCACCAAGTACGGCCTCGTCGTCACCGCCGTGACCGTCGCGCTCTCCCTCGTCTACGTGTGGTTGCGCTACTTCGCTCTCGCCTGATCCGGAGGTGCCGCACCACATGGTCGTATTCCCGCAGCCGTCACGAGGGGCCCCACGACCGGAACACATGCCGGGACACATGGTCGTGTGCGGTGACGACGCGCTCGCCGAGCGACTGGCCGCCGAGCTCACCACGGTGTACCGCGAGCGCGTCACCCTCGTCCTACCGCCCGCGGGGCGCGCCGGCCCCGCGGGGCGGGCGGGTACCTCGGCACTGCTCGGCCGGTTGCAGGCCGCGATGAGCCGCACCGCCGGGGCCCCCGGAGCTCCGCAGGTGATGGAGGTGCCCGTGCTCGACGAGGCCGCCCTGGCCGAGGCGGGTGTGCGGGAGGCCGCCGCGCTGGCGCTGGTCCATGACGACGACGAGGCCAACATCCACGCCGCACTGGCCGCCCGCCGCCTCAACCCACGCCTCCGCCTGGTCATCCGCCTCTACAACCGCAAGCTCGGCCAGCATCTGGAGGAACTCCTCGACCAGGCCGCCGCCCTCGCCGTCCCCGGCCTGGACCCGGAGGCCCTGGACACCTCCACCACGGTCCTGTCCGACGCGGACACCGCGGCTCCCGCACTCGCGGCCACCGCCATCGCCGGCACCAGCAAGGTCGTCCAGGCCGACGGACTGCTGCTGCGCGCCACGGAGCGCACCCCGCCGAGCCGCGGCGCGGTCCCCGACCCGGGCCTGTGCACGCTCGCCCTCCTGTCGTCCACCACCAACGACCCGGCGGGCGCGGAGGGTTCGGATGCCAGCGGCCGGGAGGGGCCGACACTGCTGCCGGACGACGAGACGGTGGCCGCCGCGACGGGACGCGGCACCGTCATCCTGGAAGCCGTCTCGCACACCAACACCGCTCCTCCGCCCGGACGTCTCGCGGGCCGCGGTGTACCGCTCGGCTCCCTGTTCTCGCGCCGGCTGCGCTGGTCCCTGGCCGGGCTCATGGCCTGCGTGCTGGGCCTGGCGGTCGCGACCTGGCTGACCAGCGAGCAGAAGCACCCGCTGCACGCCGCCTACCTCACCCTGCTCGACCTGTTCGCGATCGGCGACCCGGCACTGGGCGAGCCCACGGCCCGCCAGGTGGTCCAACTCCTGTCCGGTCTCGCCGGGTTGTTGCTGCTGCCCGTGCTGCTCGCGGCCGCGTTGGAGGCGTTCGGCACCTTCCGTACCGCCTCCGCGCTGCGCCGCCCGCCCCGCGGTCTGTCCGGCCACGTCGTCCTGCTCGGCCTCGGCAAAGTGGGCACCCGTGTGCTGGCCCGGCTCAAAGAACTCGGCATCCCCGTGGTGTGCGTGGAGGAGGACCCGGAGGCCCGCGGCATCCCGCTCGCCCGCCGTCTGCGCGTCCCCACCGTGGTGGGCGACGTCGCCCAGGAAGGCGTCCTGGAATCCGCCGCGATCAACCGCGCGCACGCTCTGCTCGCCCTCACCAGCAGTGACACCACGAACCTGGAAGCGGCCCTGTACGCCCGCTCCGTCAAGCCCGACCTGCGGGTGGCGCTGCGCCTGTACGACGACGAGTTCGCCGCGGCCGTCTACCGCACCCTGCGTGCCGCCCACCCCCGGGCCCTGACCCGCAGCCGCAGCGTCTCCACCCTCGCGGCGCCCGCCTTCGCCGGAGCCATGATGGGCCGCCAGATCCTGGGAGCCATACCGGTCGAACGCCGCGTGCTCCTCTTCGCCGCCCTGAACGTCGCCGGGCATCCGCAGCTGGCAGGGCGCACCATCGCCGAGTCGTTCCGGCCCGGGGCCTGGCGCGTCATCGCCCTGGACACCGCCGCACCGGGCGACCGCCTGCCCGATCTGGCCGCCACGCCGACGCACGAGGGCACCGACCGTCCCGGCGGATTGGTGTGGGACCTCCACCCCGGCTATGTCCTACGGCCCGAAGACCGGGTCGTACTCGCCACGACCCGCCAGGGCCTGGCCGAACTCCTCGGCCGACAGCCGCGTCTGGGCGTACGGCCCGAGGGCACCTAGAGGAGGCCTCGACACCGCGTGAGACTGCCGGCACCCCGCAGTGCCCCCGGCCCGCCCCGCTCTCACTGGGGGTTGTCCGGCCAGGCCGCCTCGTCCGGAGCGCAGGTGTCAGGGGCAGACGAGAAACATGCGGCAGCGTCCCGTGTGGTGCAGGAAACGAGCTGTCAGTTCAGGCCGGTCGCCTTAAGAATCCCCCGGCACTCCGCGCTGTCGATGCGCCGTCCCAGCTCTTCCAGCACCCGCGAGCCGCAGACGAGCGTCCCACTCTCGCGGGAGCGGCGGGCTCCTTCGTCGAGTGCATGCCATATCAGGGGGTTGGCGGCCAGCACGCGCGGATCCAGCACGACGCGTTCGCCGTACGCATCCCGCAGCACCAGGCGCCGGGACACTCCCTCAGATATCCGTACCGACACCAGGTGGTCCGTTCGTACACGGTGATGGGTGAAGAGCCCCCGCGCATCCAACCCCCGGCGCTCGACGCTGATCCGGGCCGGTGTCAGGACGATGAGCAGCAGCACTCCCAGCACAGCCCACCACACGGCACGCCAGGGGGTGAGTCGCAGCTGGCTCACATCGAGCAGCACCAGACTCGTGAACAACAGCACTCCGCTGAAGGCCGCGTTGCGTAACTCACGTGCCCAGTAGCGGTCATGAATGATTTCGGCGGTCGCCAGGGAGTACGAGCGATCTGCCGAGGCCCGCTTCCTCCTGCGCCGTCTCATGCGCTCCAGGGTATGAACGGCACCGGCTCGTGTCTCCATCCCTGACACGACCCGGCGCCACGTCCGACCGGGAACACTCCGGAGCTCTCAGCGGCGAGCATCCACTCCAGCACCTATTCGTTCCGGGAATCTCCCCGACGGACAGCAGGACGACTGCCAGGTTCAGGGGAAAGGCGATGGCGTTCGCCACCTCCGGGATGTCGAACGCCCGCAGCAGGCTGGCTGCCGCAGCGATCAGGAAAAGGGAAATCGGCAGGAGTCAGCCCTTTGGGCCACGACCTTGCACTTGAAGATGTATTGCTTGCAGTACCAGTTGACGTTCTGCCAGTCGCTGCAGCTCCAGCGGGTGGTGCGCGGAACCGCGGTGCAGCTGCGTCCGGTCCATGCGTGCTTGGGCACACGGCAGGTGGCGCCACCGGTGACGATTCGAGCGTTCCAAGGTCCAGAAAACGGAGGCGTCACCCTGACGAGGGATGACCCGCTTCAAACCAGCTGACAAACGAGCTCAGCCCTTCCCGGTGCCGTCGAGTTGGAAGTGCCAGATGACCACGATCGGGGAATCGTCCAAGGCCGCGGCCGACGCTTCCGGGCACCAGTGCAACAGGTCCCAGGACATGTAGGTCGAGAGTGGGTCCGGGGCGGTGTAGGAGTCGAGGGAGTGGCGCGGGCGGCGGGGTTCCTCGCAGTGCCGGACCTGGAAGCCCAATGGGAGGGCTGCGGCGAGGTAGGCGCTGAGCGGGCGGTGGTATTCGGCGAGGAGGGACGGGCGGCCGTCCGGGCCGGGACGGCGGGCCAGGGTCGGCCGGAGGTAGGACACCAGCAGGTGGGCATCCGAGATCACAAGGTTCCCGCCAGGGCGCAGAACACGCGCGAACTCGGCCAGCACGGCGGCCAGATCGGGGACGTGAGTCAGGGCGAGCGCGCAGACGACGGTGTCGACCGCGTTGTCGGGAAGCGGCAACTGGTGCAGCTCGGCCTCGTGAAAGTCGACATCTGGCAGGCCCTTGCGGGCCTGGGCGAGCATTTCGGGCGAGGCGTCGACACCGATCACATCGTGGCCGAGTTCATGCAGGTAGATGGTGTGGCGGCCGGTCCCGCAGGCCGCGTCCAACGCCGCGCCGACGGGCAGGCTGTCCAGGATGCGCCGGACAACGGGCTGCTCGACGTCGATCATCTGGTTGCCGGGGGCGTCATAGTGCGGCGCCCACTCCTGGTAGACATCGGCCGCGCTGATCGTGCCCGGACTCGCCGTGACTCCCTCGGCATGCGCGAGGGCGGGCACATCCAGCAGGGTGCGGATCTCGGCGATCCGGGCCTCGACGAACGCCCGGTCGGCCCTCCCCTCCCTGATGCCACGCAGCAAAGCAGCGCCCTCGATGCCCAGCAGATATCCCAGGGGGCTCAGATAGGTCATCCCACGGACGGTACGGACACATGCTCCGACGGCTCCACCGGTTTTCCGGCGCTTCGAGCGGCCGTCGTCGGTGGGCCAGATCGCTGGAGACTGCCCTTCGAGGCCGAGGCGTTCCTCGGTGCGCGGGTCGGGAACTGCTTCGTGGCCGGTGGTGGCAGCGGGTCTCTTGCTGCGCCTTGTAGCCGCCGTCGACGTTGAGGATGGTCCCGGTGACGAAGGGCGCCTGCGGGGAGGCGAGCCAGGTGATGGCCTCGGCGACCTCGATGGGGCGGCCCATCCGGTTGATCGGCTGGAGGGCGGCGATGGTGGCCTCGTCCCAGGTGCCGGCCTCGATCGCGGTGCTGAGGACGTCGGTCTTGATCGCGGCGGGGGCGACGCCGTTGATGCGGATGTTGTCGGTGGCGTACTCCAGCGCGGCGGACTTGGTCAGACCGACCACGGCGTGCTTGGTGGCGGAGTGGTTGGCCGTCCCCTCTGTGATCAAGTGTTGGCCTGCCATGCAGGCGGCGCTTACCCGGCCACACCAGTGGCCCGTCACGAAAAATCGAGGCGGAATGCTTCGCCTGCACAGGAGGGGCTTATTTTCTCGGGACGGGTAAAATTACATCAAAAGGATGCAGTGGCCCTGGGGTGCGTTGCGCCAGTACAGCTCCGTGATCGTCCAGCCCTTCACGCACCCGCACCGGTCAGAAGGGGCTCGCAATGGATCTATGGCTCATCTGGTTGATCGTCGCGGCGATCTTGGCTGTGGCGGAGATTCTCACTCTCACTGCTGCACTCGGAATGCTGGGTGCGGCCGCGTTGATCACGGCCGGATTCGCGGCGGTCGGGCTGCCGCTGCCCTTCCAATTTCTGGTGTTCACCATCGTCGCCACAGCCAGCGTGCTGTTCGTGCGCCCCATCGCGCTGCGTCACGTGTTCCAACCCCAGGTGGAGCGATTCGGCATAGACGCATTGGTCGGCAAAGCTGCCTATGTCGTCTCGGAGGTGACGGGCCTGGGCGGCAGGGTCCGCATCGACGGTGAGGAATGGACGGCCCGCGCCTACGACGAGACGCTGGTGATCCCTCCCGGAAAGACCGTCGACGTCATAGAGATCAGCGGCAGCACCGCCCTCGTCTACCCCCGGGACTGAAACCATGGAAACCTCGGCGTTCCTCATCGCTGGCCTGATCGTCGCGCTCATCGCGGTTTTCACTGTGGTGCGGGCGGTCCGGATCGTGCCCCAGGCACGCGCTCGCAATGTCGAGCGACTCGGCCGCTACCACCGGACCCTGAAACCCGGCCTCAGCCTCGTCATCCCCTACATCGACCGCGTCCATCCGGTCATCGACCTGCGGGAGCAGGTCGTCTCCTTCAAACCGCAACCGGTCATCACCGAGGACAATCTGGTCGTCGAGATCGACACCGTCCTTTACTTCCAGGTCACCGACCCACGAGCGGCGTTCTACGAGATCGCGAATTTCCTCCAGGCGGTCGAGCAGCTGACCGTAACCACTCTGCGCAACGTCGTGGGCTCCATGGACCTGGAGAAGACTCTCACCTCACGCGACACCATCAACAGCCAGCTCCGTGGCGTGCTGGACGAGGCGACCGGCAAGTGGGGCCTGAGGGTCAACCGGGTGGAGATCAAGGCCATCGACCCCCCGCAGTCCATCAAGGACGCGATGCAGAAGCAGATGCGAGCCGAGCGGGACAAGCGCGCCGCGATTCTCGGGGCCGAGGGCCAACGCCAATCGCAGATCCTCACCGCCGAAGGCGACAAGCAGGCTGCCGTCCTTCGCGCGGAGGGCAACCGCACTGCTGCGATCCTCCAGGCCGAGGGCCAGTCCCGGGCCATCGACGAGGTGTTCCAGGCCGTGCACCGCAACGACCCCGACCCCAAGCTGCTCGCCTACCAGTACCTCCAGATGCTGCCCCAACTCGCGCAGGGCTCGGGCAGTACCTTCTGGGTGATCCCCAGCGAGATGACCTCCGCACTCCAGGGTGTGTCCCGCGCCTTCAGCGAGGTACTCCCCCAGTCGCCGGCCACCCGCGAGAAGCCCTCGGACGACACCGCCGCCCAGGCCGCCGACGACACGGCGCAGGCCGCAGAAGCCGCCGCCCAGGCCCTCGCCGACGCCGCCAAAGCCGATAGCACCGCTTCCGGCGCCCGCCCGGCTCGCCCCCTCGCTGACGGCGGATGACAACCACCGGACCTCCATGACGCCACCGGCCGACCTCGGGCGTCATCGCCCAGAAGTCGCGGGGCCGGCGGCAGGCGGCGTGCTGCGCTGTGGACCGGTCGACACACCCGGACGGCAGCCGGGATCAGTGCCGCCACCAAGCCCACCGTGAACGGATCAACGACCCGTCACGCCATGAGAAGACGCACCGGTTCGGGCGACCAGTACGAGCAGCAGGGCGATACGACCGCGCAGTAGTCGGAAGACGCCCCTGAGGCAGGGTCCACGGTCACCGGCCGGGCGCCTGGCCTGCCTTCGGCAGAACCCTCTCCGCCGACCACCCACTCGGGATGACGCCACGCGCGTCGACCGTCATCTCCTGTGCGGAGCCGCTGAGCGGCTCAGCATTCTTCGCCACAGCCGATGAGGCGCCGTCCCCACCCCCGTTGGGGACGGCGCCTCGGGCGGCCCGGACCGTCGTACGGCCGTCCGGGCTTCCTGCATCGCTCGTCTCGTCAGCCGGCGATCTCGATCTTTCCGTTGGCCTGGGCAGGCGCCGCCACCGCGGGCTGTGCACCGCCCACCCGCTGAGTGATGCCCTTCAGCAGCTCGGCGAGGTCGACTCCCGTGGTGGAGCTGAGGAGTTCGACGCCCTGGGCAACGTTGTCGGCGACGGTGCGCGACAACTGGCTGGCGCCGTCGGTGGAGATGACCGTCATCTTGTCCACGGCGCTCAGCGGCTCGGACGCCTTGGCGACGACCTGCGGGAGAACCTCGACGAGCATCTGCAACACGGCCGCGTCGCCGTACTGCGCGAAGGCGTCGGCCTTCTTCTGCATCGCCTCGGCCTCGGCCGCGCCCTTCGCACCGATCGCCGCCGCGTCGGCGTCACCCTCCAACCGCACCGCTTCCGCGATTGCCGCGCGGCGGGACCGCTCGGCCTCCCCCTGCTTGAGACCCTCGATGGCCTCCGCCTCGGCCAGCGCGGACCGGCGCTGCTTCTCGCCCTCACCGGTCAGCCGGGACCGCTCGGCCTCCGCCTGTGCGGCGGCGATCGCGGCCGCCCGCTCGGCCTCTGCCTGCTTGACCCGGGCGACGCGCCTGGCCTCGGCCTCCTGCTCCGCGGCGTACCGCTGGGCGTCGGCGGGCTTGCGGACCTGGGTGTCGAGCTGACGGTCGGTCAGTGCTGCCTGGTGCTCGGCGACCTTCTCCTGCTCAGCGAGGATCTCCTGCTGCCGTGCAGCCTCCGCCAGGGGCCCCGCTGCGGCCGCACGGGCGGCCGCCTCGTCGGTCTGGGCCTTGATCTCGGCCTGCTTGAGATAGAAGGTCCGCTGGGCCACAGCGATTTCCTCCTCGGCCTTCAGCCGGGCCTGCTCGGCGGCGCGCCGCGCCACAGCCTCGGCGATGTCGGCCTCCTGCTTGGCGCGGGCCGCCTCGGGGCGGCCGAGGTCCTCCAGGTAGGAGCCCTCGGTCGTGATGTCCTGGATCTGAAAGGCGTCCAGCACCAGGCCCTGCCCGGACAGGCTCGCCTCGGCCTCCTCCGCCACCTGCCCTGCGAACGCGGCCCGGTCGCGGATGATGTCCTCCACCGACATCCGGCCCACGATGGCCCGCAGCGCGCCGGAGAGCACTTCTTGCGTGAAGCCGACGATGCCGTCCTGCTGCATCAAGAACCGCTGGGCCGCGGCCCGGATCGAGTCCTCGGTGCCGCCGACCTTGACGATGGCGACACCCTCGAGGTGGGCCTTCACCCCGCGCAGGGTGACCGCACCGCGTACCGCGACGGGGATGTGCCGAGAGGAGAGGTCGAGAGTGAACTTCTGCTGCACGAACGGCACGACGAACACACCGCCGCCGACCACGACCTTCTGCCCGCTGTTGTCGGTGAAGACCCGGCCGGTCTCCGGGTCGGTGGCCTTCTTGCCCCGCCGCCCGGTAACGATGAACGCCTCACTCGGCCCGGCCACCTTGTAACGCGATATGACGACCAGCGCCAGGAGGACCAGGAGTACGACGACTCCCACCACGGCGATTGCTACTGAATTCATGGTTCTTCCCCTCAGCCCTCCCCTGGGGACGGCGAATAGAAAAGGGTGATGCGCGTGAAGGCACCGCCGAGCCGGCGCCCCATGCAGGTGTGGGGGATGCGAGCGGTGGCTCGCTCGATCAGCGTTCGACCGGACGCACGGACACGGCCGTATGGGACAGCGCCTGATCCACCCAGACTTCGGCTCCGCGAGCCACGGGGACCGGGCTCTTCGCCGCGAACTTCACCGGCTGCCCGGCCAGATGCACCAGCACCTCGCCGTAGCCGCCGACCGGGATGGCGGTAACCACCGAGCCCGACGTGCCGATCAGATCGTCGTCGCGTGGAGCCTCTCCGGAACGGTCGCTCATCAACGCGCGGCTGAGGCGATACGCCAGCCAGCCCGTGGCCACACCGGCCGGGACACCGACCGCTGTGGCCCCTGCCCCACCAAGACCCGTGGTGCCCATGGCGATCGTGCCGGAGAAGCCGAGCATGGAGACGAATCCGGCGATGACCGGCAGCGACAGCCACCCGTCGAAGAGGCCGTCAAGCACGTTGACGCCGTCGAAAAGTCCCTCGAGCACACCGTCGAAGATCAGCGACAGGGCAAGGAGGGCGACCCCCGCGATGCCGAGACCCAGAAACCAGGCCATCCGCACTCACCGCCTCTCCTTGCGCTCCCCCGTCGGTACAGGCATGTTCACACGCGGACCTTGGCCAGGACATTGCCTGGTTCCGGCAATCTTTACGCTGGTTTAATGCCGTGCCGTCCGCAGTCGGGGTCGCAGGGGCGGCCAGCTGCGCCGCCGGTTCGGCTGCGTCATCCACAACTGCACCCGGCTGAAGCCTGGAATGCGCCTGGCGCGAGGAACTTCTCCTGGTGCTCGGTTGGTTGGAGCTGCGGGACGTTCTGTCCCCCGACGGCGTCTCCAGGCTGTGAATAGAGGAGGACAGTGGCCATTCAGGACCCAGGCGACAGCGCAGCGCCGGGGCAGCGCCGGGGCAGCGCGACGACACGCCATCCATTCCGGACGACGTGTGGCAGAAGTTCATCGAGGACAACGAGACGGCCATCCGGCATTCCGCCGTCAAAGAAGCGGTCGGTGAACTCTGGCAGCCAGAAGACCTCTGGAGCGGCACAGCATGGCGTGACATGGACGGCCGTGCCAGACGCCGTCGGATCGGCCGTGCGGTGGGAGTGGTGGCCTCGGTCATCATCGTCTCAGGAACCGCGTCCCATCTGTCCGCCGGATCGGGGGACGAGTACGAGGGCCATCGCGACGTGACCTCGCAGCAGACGGAGAACTCCCGTGACGAACTCACCACAGTGTCCGAGCAGCCGTCTGCGCCGACCTCCGCCGGTGCCTCTTCACCGGCCGCTCCCACCGGCTGAGACATTCCAAGGGCTCGTGGCAGCGAGGGGAGGGGCTAAGCGCGATCACTCGTCTCGATGTCCGCCTCCATGCGGCGGCGGTCTCGGCGGATGAGCAAGGCCGTACTGGCGGTGATGATCAGAACGGCCACGGCGGGCATCACGAAGAACACCATCACTGTTCCTTTTCGATTGGCGGCATGCCGGGTTTTCGAGTGGCCGGCACCTGGCGGGTATCGGTGGCGCGCGCGACGGCGGACTCGCCGGTAGCCATGTGGTCGTCGGTAGCCATGTGGTCGTCGGTAGCCATGTGGTCGTCGGTAGCCATGTGGTCGTCGGTAGCCATGTGGTCGTCGAGCACGCACTCGCCAGCGAGGGCACCGATGACCGCAGCGATGGCGAGACTCAGGCTGCGCGGTCGCGCGTCTGGGGCAGCTTCCCGGGTGTGGTGCACGGCACGCGACGGAGGGGCCCATCAGCCTCGCCGCGGAGGACGGGTGCCGGACCGGTCAGGTCGCTGCCGATGCCCTGGGCGGGCCGGGACGACCCGGGTTCATCGGGAAGGGACCGATGCCGTGGCCGTATCAACAGGCGGATCAGCAACCAGGCGGCGGCCGGCGCCCCGACCGACACGGTCAGACGTAGCACGCCGGCCGCGAACCCCGAGGGCACGAATGTGACCACCATGATCGTCGCCCCGATGCTGAGGGTCCAGGTGCCCACAGTTACCAGCGAGAACGCCACCGTGACCGGTATCCCGCCCAGGCCCCAGACATCGAGGTCCGCATCCCCGTCGAAGCTGTCCGCCTCAGCGACGCCCAACGCCACCAGTAGCCAGAAGCTCACGACCACGACGAGGGCGCTGGTGAACAGGATCGTCGGCAGGCCCGTGGCGGCCTCTACAAGCGTCCGCACGTCCCAGCCCCTCTCCCCTACAGGGCGCGTCAATGGCGCACGGCCCCGGCCGGCTCCGGCCCGGACACCTGCCGGTGTCCGGCACCGGAACCATCCGCCGTGCTCCCCGCACGTCATGCTGCACGACGGCATCCGGCCCACGCATTGCCGTATCCCGGCAGCGTTCATTAGGGTCTGCATGCCGGTCAGCCGCTAAGAAGGCGTCACCGGGGCGTCAAGAATGCGGGGGACGACGTGACCGAACGGGAGATTCCCGAGCAGTATCTCGACGGCTACGCCCACATCCTGGCCGAGGTCGCGGCCACCGGCCGACGCCTCACCAGGGACGAGATCGCCTCCCGCCGCGCCCTCGGGGAACAGGCCGCGGACGCCGGCTTCGGGCTGCGCGCGCTGGTCCACGCGCACCTGGCCGCCGCCCGGGCGAACTGGTCTGACACCCCCGGCTCCGCCGACAGCGCACTCGCCGCAGTCCAACAGGTCATCGACGCCTTCGCGGAGGGCTACGAACACGCCCAACGCCTCGCCGTACGCCAGGAGGAGGCCTCACGGCGCGAGTTCATCGACGACCTTCTCTACGGCCGCAGCGACCTGGGCCGCCTGGCCGAACGCGCCGAACGCTTCGGCCTGCGTCTGTCGCACGCGCACGCTGTCGCCGTAGCGCAGGGCCGGGTCTCCTACGAGGAGGGCGCCCCGGTGCCCCGGCAGGTGGAGCGCGCGCTCATCTCCCGTTTCGGCGACCGCAGCATCCTGCTCACCACGAAGGACGGGCGGCTGCTGTGCATCGCGCCCGGCCACCAGGACGAGGTGCTCACGCATTTCGCCAAGCAGGCGTACGCCGCGACCGACGGCGGCCGGGTCGCCATCGGCCGCCCCCAGCAAGGACCCGGCGGGGTCGTGCAGTCGTACGAAGAAGCCCTGAACACCCTCGAACTGGCAGACCGCCTAGCCCTCGACGACCCGGTCCTGCGCGCCGCCGACCTGCTCGTCTACCCGGTTCTGACCCGCGACAGGCAGGCCATGGCCGACCTCGTCCGAAGCGCCCTCGGCCCGCTCACCACGGCTCGCGGCGGCGCCCAGCCCCTCCTGGACACCCTCACCGCCTACTTCGACTCGGGCTGCATCGCCGCCGAGGCCGCCCGCCGCCTCACGCTCAGCGTGCGCGCCCTGACCTATCGCCTGGAACGCATCCACAAGCTCACCGGCGCCAACCCGGCCGACCCGGCCCACCGTTACATGCTCCAGACCGCCGTCATCGGCGCCCGCCTGCTGGACTGGCCCGCCAAGGACCTGTGACGCCCGGGCCTTCCAGGCGTTCGTGCGCGGCGATCGCCGGCGTGTTGGCAGCATCCACAATGAGCGCGGCACGTCCGTACCGGTGGACCAGATCGTCCACGACGAAGCCACAGACGGCCTGTGCCGGCCCGCGTCCGCGGGTTGCGGGGTGAGTGCATACCCCGGCCATGTACCCGCAGCCGATTGCTGACCACGCATCGGCCGCGACCGCCAAGGGCTCCGCGGCTGCGCCGCTTTCCAGGCTGCCGAGGATTCCGGCGCATCGGCGTACGCCGATGCGCCCGGTTGTGCGTATGAGTCAGGGAAGGGGCGGCCTCGAAGGCCAGTCCCGCACCCCAACTGCCGTGCCAGAGAGGCGGAACGCGCACTTCAGCGTCTGGTGGATGCCTGGGCGGGCCCGATTTCTCCCACGGGATGGAGGGCGTCTATTTCAAGGACGCCACGGACGAAGACGGCAACGTGATCCCGCAGGGGCAGATCCGCAAGGATCCCTGGGTGGTCATCGAGCTGGTCAGCCAGGCGGTCGCGGTGCTGGAGAGGCTCCAACCCGGGCGCTCAAACGCCATGGTCGGGCCCGCAGCGGAACGTCCTTCTCCCAGGACCTGGAAGGTTTCGTGGCCTGGCGATCCCTGATGACGGCCGTGGGCCGCTGACAGCCAGCAGGTTCCGGCGCACCCTTGCCTGGTTCATCCGCCGCCGACCGCGAGGGCTGATCGCGGCCTCTCTTCAGTACGGCCATCTCCACACGCGGATGCTTCAGGGCTACCCCGGCGCCTACGAGTCCGGATTCCCTGATGAGTACGCCTTCGAGGACTGGCTCCACCGCTTGGAGTGCCTGGCCGAGGACGAGCAGGCGCTGATCGCAGGGGAGCATGTCAGCGGCCCCGCCGCAGACGCCTATCGCTACCGGGTCACCGCCGCGAACCGTGAGTTCGCCGGGCGAGTCCTCACCAGCGAACGGCAGGCGCGCGACCTCGTCGGCAGCCCGCTCCTGCAGATCCATCATGGCCAGGGCATGACCTGCGTCCTCAACCCCGGCACCGCGGCCTGTCAGCTGCGAGGAGCGATCGACGATCCGCTGGTCACCCCGGACACGGACGACTGCCGTCCCCGATGCACCAACCTCGTCCGCACCGACCGCGACATCGAGCACGTCAAGCAGCAGGCGGCCCAGCTTTCCAAGGCCGTTGACGACCCGCTCGCGCCACGAATCCGTCACGGGCGCGAACGGCACGAACCGGCCCGGCTGAGGAAGATCATTCGCGTTCACGAGGAAGGAGCCGGCGACCGATGACCGCGGTCTCAATCGAACATGAGACGGACCCCGTCCGGCGGGCGATCGTCACCGCGATAAACCGTCTCTTCGCCGGTACGCCACAACGGTCCAACGGCCGGCTCAATGTCTCCCAACTCGCCATCGAAGCCGACGTCAAGCGATGGCACCTGACCCATCAGCACCCCGACCTCAAAGACCTCTTCCAGGCCCAAGCTGCGCGAGCGGAGGCCTGATAGTGGAGCGTTCTGCGGGCGTGGACTCGGCAGCAGACGTGGCGAGGGCCGCCCGGACCCTGTTGGGTCCGGGCGGCCCTCGTAGGCGGGGTGGATCAATCAGTGGCTGCCGGTGAGTTCGCCGCTGAGTTTCTCGTGGATCTGGGCGCTCGGCTTGTTCAGGCCGATGATCTCGACAGTCTTGCCGCGCTGGGCGTACTTGGTCTCGATCGCGTCGAGGGCGGCTACTGAGGAGGCATCCCAGATGTGGGCGGCGGTCAGGTCGATGACGACCTTGTCGGGGTCGGTGGCGTAGTTGAACTGGCCGACGAGGTCGTTGGAGGAGGCGAAAAACAGTTCGCCGGTCACGGAGTAGACGACGCTGCCGCCGTCGGGGTCGGTGACGGCGGTGACGTGGGCGAGGTGGGCGACGCGTTTGGCGAAGATGACCATGGCGGTGACGGAGCCGACGACGACGCCGATGGCGAGGTTGTCGGTGGCGACCACGCAGACCACGGTGATGACCATGACGGCGATCTCGCCGGCGGGCATCCGCTTCAGGGTCTTGGGGGCGATGGAGTGCCAGTCGAAGGTCGCGAAGGACACCATCACCATCACAGCGACCAGGGCGGCCATGGGGATGTCGGAGACGACCGGTCCGAAGACGATGCACAGCACCATCAGGAAGGATCCGGCGAGGAAGGTGGACAGGCGGGTGCGGGCGCCGGACACCTTCACGTTGATCATCGTCTGGCCGATCATGGCGCAGCCGCCCATGCCGCCGAAGAAGCCGGTGACGATGTTGGCGATGCCCTGGCCGATGGACTCGCGGGTCTTGCTTGAGTGGGTGTCGGTGATGTCGTCGACGAGCTTGGCGGTCATCAGGGACTCCATCAGACCGACCAGCGCCACGGCGAGTGCGTAGGGGGCGATGGTGGTCAGGGTGTCCATCGTGAAGGGCACGTCGGGCAGGCCGGGGACGGGCAGTGAGGAGGGCAGCTCGCCCTTGTCGCCGACGGTCGGCACCGCGATCCCGGCAGCGACGGTGATCACGGTGAGGATGACGATGGAGACGAGCGGCGCCGGGATCACCTTGATGACCTTCGGGAAGAACACCATGAGGGCGAGTCCGCCGATGACCAGCGGGTAGACGGGCCAGGGCACGTCGTGCATTTCGGGGACCTGCGCCATGAAGATCAGGATGGCGAGGGCGTTGACGAAGCCCACCATCACCGAGCGCGGCACGAACCGCATCAGCTTCGCGACGCCGAGCGCGCCGAGAATGATCTGGAAGACGCCGCCCAGGATGACTGCGGCGATCAGGTAGCCGAGGCCGTGTTCGCGGTTGAGCGGGGCGATGACCAGGGCGATGGCGCCGGTGGCGGCGGAGATCATCGCGCGGCGCCCGCCGACGATGGAAATAGTCACGGCCATCGTGAAGGACGCGAACAAGCCGATGGCGGGATCGACTCCCGCGATGATCGAGAACGAGATCGCCTCGGGGATCAGTGCGAGGGCGACGACGAGGCCGGCCAAGACCTCGGTGCGCCAGACCCTCGGATCGTTCAGCCAGTCGGGGCGCAGGCCGCGCAGGCGGGCGGCCGGGGACAGTGCGGACGTGGACAAGAGCAGGTCCCTGTCGTGCTCGGGCACGCCCGTCGTCGTTGCGGGGCGTGCAGGAAGGCGCCGGATAGCCGGGGCGGCCATCCGCGGAGCCCGCGTTCGGCGGGCTGAAGTAGAACGCGGCAGCGGGTACGAGCGAGGGCTCCGGGCGCTGCTTCAGGGGCGAAGGGTCACGGCGGGCAGGCGGCGGCGCTGGGCATCATGGGCATGCGCACGCTCTCTCCCGCAGGCATCGGTCTTCGCCGGGGGCATCGTCGGCCCCGACACGGCTGACGGTCACGGGAACGATCCCGGACCATAGAGGCGGGGACGGCACGGAACCGACCCCGACGATCATTTACTCTACCCTAACGTTACGGTAGAGATCGACCTCGGCCGCCTGTGGCCTTGGTGACAGAAGAGGAAGGGCGCCCGCGTGAGCAGCGAGCACATGCAGATCGGCGAGGTCGCCGCGCGGACCGAGCTGTCACTGCGCACGATCCGGCACTACGAGGAGACCGGCCTGGTCATCCCCTCGGCCCGCTCGCAGGGCGGCTTCCGTCTCTATACCGAGGCCGACGTGGCTCGCCTGATGGTGATCCGCCGGATGAAGCCGCTCGGTTTCACCCTGGACCAGATGCGCGACCTGTTGGAGGCCACCGACCGCCTCGACTCCGGCGAGGAACTGGCGGCGGCCGAGCGCGAGGCGCTGCTGGAGTGCGTGCGCGGCTACGAGCAGAACGCGGCCGAACAGGTGGAGAAGCTGCGTACGCAGCTGGCGCGAGCGGAAGAGTTCGCCGCCACCTTGCGCGAACGCCTCACCCGCGTCCCCGCCCTCTGACCCCTCCCCCCGAGGCCGCGACTCGGCGGGTCAGCGCGTCCGCGAGGACGGCCAGGGAGTCGACTCCGCGATGCTGTTGAGGGCCTGCGCCGCCCTCTCGTACTTTCTCTGCTCTGGCGCGATGCGGTGCGCGATCAACTCCTCCATCACGACAGATGGGACCGCGTCAACCCCTGACGTACTTATGGTCTCGAGCAGATCCGTGCTCGTGGCGCCGAGCTTTGCCTTCTCCAGGAGGTTCGTGAGCAGGAATCAAGCTGCCGGCCTACCCCCCCTGGCCCACGCTCCGAAGCCCGCCGCCGCCCGCGCTCTCACCTCATCTGACCCTGCCTGCCATTGAGCCAGTGACGCCGTCGCAGGCCCGTCGGCCGCCCTCGCACCCTCCCATCACCCTTGCCCCGACCGTTGCGTGGTAGCTCAGGTGGCCAGGAACGGCTTGACCGTGCGAACGAGTTCCTCAGGGTGATCGAACTGCGGTAGGTGCGTGCCCGGGGTCCGCAGCAGCTCAGTCCCGAGGCGGGCGGCGAGCCAGGTAGCGACCTCGTGGAAGAAATCCGGGGAGTCCTGGCTGATCAGGGCTCGGGTGGGCGCGGTGATTCCGGCGAGCGCCGCGTCGTCTGGGCAGTACGGCTCGAACGTCCCCATCTCGACACCGAAGAGCGTCTCGCCGTTCGCCAGCATCCTCTGACGCAGCCGCGGCTCCAGCTGCTCCCAGTTCTCGTCGCCGGAGGCAAACCGCATGAAGTGTTCGACGGCCGACTCAGGGCCTCCGGCGGCCATGCCTGCCTCGACGACTGCCCGCACGGCGGCCTGGGCCTCGCCCGCGTTCTTCACCACGGACTGCAGCGGGGGCTCGTGCAGTACCGCGCTACGGACGACGGCGGGATGGCGTACGAGCAGGTCCAGGGCGACGATGGCCCCATAGCTGTTGCCGTACACGGCAGCGGGAGCGAGCCGGAGCGCGGTGAGCAGGGCGGCCGCGTCGTCCGCCTGCTCGGCCACCGAGGTCGTTTGCCACCCGGCGGGACGCGGACTGCGCGAGTTGCCCCGTCGGTCGTAGCTGAGGACGGTGAACTCGTCGGCGAGCAAGTCCGCGACCCGCTCGAAGGTGCCGGCATCGCCGCCCGCACCGGCGATGAACAGCACCGACGGGCCGGTGCCGCGCAAGTCGTAGTAAATGTCCGTCCCGTTGACGGCAATCGACGGCATGGCCTCCCCTTCGCTCGGCGCGGGTCTTCCCGCCCTGCGCTCGGATTCTGCCGCTCCGGCCACCCGTGCACCTCGGACGCGGCGCACGTGTCGCCGGTGGGTGGGCGTGTCGAGCGGCTGAACGGGGGCCACCGCGTTACGGCCTCCGAACGGGCGCAAGACCTACTGCCGCATCAGCAGACCTGCGGTGCGGTGGCGTGGCGTACCTTTTGGATTCCACTCCGCGGCGGGCGTCCGTCAATCTGTGCTGGTGGCAGAGCGAGTGCGGGTTCGTGAGATCGGCCTCGATGGCCGCAGTCCGGCGGCGGCGCTGGATGCGGGCCGCCTCGATCGGGGCCGCCTGCTCGCCGGTTCCGGCGGCGGTCTTCGACAACGCCCGCGCGCTGAGCGTGCGCATCGCGAGGGTCTGCCGCTCGACAGCCTCCGCGAGGGCCGCGTCGACGTGCCGTCCCGGCCGGGCCGCCTGGTGTGCGGCGAGCGCCTGGCGGTAGCCCTCGGATGCCGACTCCCTTGTCTTCACCGGCCCTTGGGCGCCTTCACAGTCTGCGGGGCGTGATCGTCCGGCGCGGGCGCGGGCATGGAGTCGGGGGGAGGATCCGCAGGCCGCGCACGACCGTGCGGCTCGCCGGTGGGTTCGCCGCCTCGATGACGCGGGCCTGCACCAGGCGCAGCTTCGTCGCCCAGCCCGCCACTCCGGGCAGACGGTGAGTCAGCCAGAGTCGGCGTCGTAGCCGACGGCCGCGACGTGCCCGGCGAACTCCAGGTACCGACCAAATACGCTGATGAGGTGCTGTGAAATCGCCCTGAGGTCATTTCCCGCAACAGCGATGATCTTTTCCCGCCCCATAGCCCCAGTTCCAGCGCGTCCGGCGTGGCCGCCGCAATCGGCGACACGCTCTGTGCACCCTTTTGCGGATCAGTCCGCCACCCCGCGGAACAGTGTTCTATGGCCACAGTCCTATATCGGCTTCCCGACAACTCCGCTAGAAGAGGGGCTTCACATGACTGTGGGACAGATGCGATTCGGCACGACCAACGACGCCGGTGCGGACTCGACCAACCTGAGCTCCAATGGTGCTGGAGGGCACGGGACATTTCGCGTCACCGGTAGTGGCAACTTCGGACTGGCCATCGCCGCTACCGGGGATTTTACGGGCATCGTGGCCCGTGGCCAGAATGAGGGAGTATGGGCCGAGGGCGGGCAGCAAGGTACAGGTCTCCGTGGAACATCGTCCGACGGAACCGGGGTGGCCGGAGTCAGCAATACACATACGGGCGTGGTGGGGCAATCCTTTACCGGCAATGGCGTCAGAGGGCTCGTCCTGCACAACAGCATCGGCGCCGCGGGCGCGCTTGGAGAGGCGATGGGGCTTAACGGCAACGGGGTGATCGGCCAGGCGAACAACGGGTCCATCGCCTACGGCATCTGGGGCAGGAGCACCAGTGGCTACGCCGGATATTTCCAAGGCAAGGTCACGGTCACCGGCACCCTGACCAAGGGGGCCGGCGGATTTCTCATCGACCACCCGCTCGACCCGGAGAACCGCTATCTACTGCACTCGTTCGTCGAGTCCCCCGAGCGGCTGAACGTGTACAGCGGCACGGTGGTGACGGATGCCGACGGGGCCGCCGTCATCGAACTGCCGGATTACTTCGAGGCCCTGAACGAGGACTTCCGTTACCAACTGACCGCCATCGGCGCCTTCGCCCAGGCGATCGTGACGCAGGAGGTACAGGACAACCGCTTCGCCATCGCCACCGACCGCCCCGAGGTGAAGGTTTCCTGGCAGGTGAGCGGTGTCCGCCAGGACGCTTTCGCGCGGGCGAACCCCTTGGTGGCGGACGAGGAGAAGCCCGAGGAGGAACGAGGCACCTATCTGCACCCCGACGCCTGGGGCAAGCCGGCAGAGGCGGGTAGGGACTTCGCGCGGACCGCAGCGCTGGACGAGCAGCAGATGGAGCCGCTCAGCCCCGACTACCGCATGCCGCCCGGTGTCGGTGGTGAGGAACAAGCCTGAGCCCCCTGGTGGTCGAGGTGCGCACCGCCGTCTCCGCTGCTGGCTGGCCGATCCTGCGTCCGCACGCCGACTGCCCGGCCGCCCGACTGGGCGCAGGGAGAGCGGGGCGTGGAGGATGGCGCCTTGGATGCAGCACGTCAGGTACTCGTCGATAGCCGCGCCCGGAACTATGTTGCCCCGCCACATGTGCGCCTGACCTACATGTTTCTCCGGGATGCCGACACGTGCCCGTCCCCACCGCACACATGGAAGTGGCGCACATGACCTCCGCGACCACCGCTCCCCCACCACCAGCGAATCTCCGTCGCATCGTCGCCGCGAGCCTCATCGGCACCACCATCGAGTGGTACGACCTCCTCATCCACGGCCACGCCGCCACCGGATAAGGCCGCACTCCTCGGTTCGGGGGGTCCGGACCCCCACCGGACCATCAGTCTCATTTGAGATCATCTCCACGATTGACCGCCCCCACGATGAACGCTGTAGCGGCTTTCGCGTGTGCTCGCCGCGAGGCACCTACTCACCCTCGACGGGGAAATCGGACTCCATCTTGCGCGGCAAGCGCAGCGACTCGACACACCGCGCCCTCCCCGGCCGAGTGCACAACTGGTGCACACTCGACCGGCGACTCCTGGGGAATCCCGGGAAGTGGAGGGAAGTGCTCCGCAACCAGCAGGACGATTGCCCAGGTCAGCAGGGGTGCAGGTCAGGCCCAGGACGTCACTGGTGTAAACGAACTGTCCTGCCGGAACAGGTCCGTTCCGTCCGACCGTTCCACCCGCAGCTGGTAGCTGTAGTGCCGCAGGTAGTAGCCGGGATAGTTGTACGACTCGAAGCGGATCGAGCCGCTCGACGTGCCCGTGCGGGCGACGAACGTGGCGTCCTTGGCGAACGTCGACGTCCCGTCGTTGGCGTCGAAGCGGGCCCGGTAGTCCCAGTGGCGGAGGTACCTGCCGGAGGAGTCGCGGAAGGAGTAGCCGTTCGCGTCGGCGAGACCGGCCACGACGGTGAACGTCGAGGCCTGCTTCTCGGCGGTGGTGCTCGTGCCGCTGACCACCGGGAGGTTGAGCAGGGAGGACTGCACCTGCCAGTAGCGGGTGGAGTAGTTGGCCGACTGGAAGGAGCGGGTGACGTTCTTCGCCAGGGCCGGGCCGCCCGAGACGGTCTCCTTGATGACCGTGAAGTGACGGGCCGTTCCCGAGACGGCGGGCAGGGCGGCCGGGGCGGACCAGGTGGCGAAGGTGTCGTAGCTGTCGCTGTAGTAGTAGGTGCCGTCGCCGTAGCCGTCGAAGAACAGGCGCCAGGCGCCGTTGTCGAGCTGTACCAGCGCGGGGCCCTCGCGGTAGCTGCCCCAGCCCGCCCAGTTGCCGGTGCGGGAGATCGTGTAGGGGCCGGTGAGGTTCGAGGCCGTCGCGTACTCGATGTACTTCGTCGTCTCGTTCTTCGTGAAGGCGTGGTAGGTGGAGCCGATCTTCACGATGAAGGTGTCGATGTGGTTCGCGCCGATGCCGGAGAGCGCCACCGGTGAACTCCACGCGGTCAGGGAGGAGTTCGTGGCCCTCAGCAGATACGGCGTGAAGATCCACTCGTCGTTGGTGGTCGAGCAGGACACGATGACGTTCACGCTGCCGTCGCTGTCGACGAACCACTCCGGCGCCCACGCCCGGGAGAGATTGGTGATCGGAACCGTGTAGTCGTACAGGAACGTCCAGTTGACCCGGTCGGTGCTGCGGGCGAAGCCGATGGTGGTGCTGGTGTCCTGCCAGGTGTGGGTCGTGTAGGTGATGTAGTAGTAGCCGTTGGTGTGCTTGAAGATACTCGCGTCGCGGATGCGGTTGCTCGGCGGCGTGTAGGCGGAGGCCTTGGCCAGCCGGAAGTCGGTGGCGTCGTCCGACTGATAGACGTTCACGGTCCCGTCGTTGCTGTTCAGGAACGGCACGATGGTGTAGCGGGTGGCCGAGCCGCTGGGCGGTGCGGCCGCCAGTGCCGTGCCGAGCAGGCCGGGGGCCTCGCCCAGGATCAGCGCCGAAGCGGGCAGGGCGGCCATCGCGCGCAGCACGCTGCGGCGGGACGGGGTGTGGGGACGTCTGATCACGGGCGGCTCTCCCTCAACGGGGTTCGATATTACGAACATAGTTCGGAAATTCGATCAGAAGGTAGGGGCGAGGTCCGGGCGCGTCAATGGTTTGCGCAGCGACAGGGGGGACCTGGGAGAAACCTGTGGTGAACCTGGGAGCCGCACCGGGCGTAAACGTTCCGCCGTCGACCCCCTGGAGGTTACCGTTCGGTAGACAACGTCGTCCCGGAGGTGCCCGTATGACACCCGACCGTGCCGTAGGCCTCGCCGAGTCCGTCCGCGCGTTGGCCGGCGGGGAGGTGACCTCGCGGGCGCTCGTCGCTCGGGCGCTGGCGCGGATCGAGGCGACCCAGGGGTCCGTCAACGCGTTCCGGGTGGTCCGGGCCGAGGCCGCGCTCGCCGAGGCGGAGGCCGCGGACGAGGAGCTCGCCGCCGGAGTGCGCCGGCCGTTGCTCGGCGTGCCGGTCGCGGTGAAGGACGACATGGACGTGGCGGGCGAGCCGACCGCGTTCGGCTGCAGCGGGGAGTTCCCGCCGGTCACCGAGGACGGCGAGGCGGTGCGGCGGCTGCGCGCGGCCGGTGCCGTGATCGTCGGCAAGACCAACACCTGCGAGCTGGGGCAGTGGCCGTTCACCGAGGGGCCCGCCTTCGGCGCGACCCGCAATCCGTGGCACCCGGACCACACGCCGGGCGGCTCGTCCGGCGGTTCCGCGGCCGCCGTCGCCGCCGGTCTGGTGCCCGCCGCGCTCGGCTCGGACGGCGCCGGCTCGGTGCGGATCCCCGCCTCCTGGACCCACCTGATCGGCATCAAGCCGCAGCGCGGCCGCATCTCCACCTGGCCGCGCGGCGAGTCGTTCCAGGGCATCACCGTCAACGGCACCCTCGCCCGCACGGTGGCCGACGCGGCCCTCCTGCTGGACGCCGCCGCCGGCAACCACGACCTCGACCCGCACCGGCCGCCGGCGATCAACGCCTCCGAGGCGGTGGGCCGCGACCCCGGCCGGCTGCGCATCGCACTCTCCCTCAAGCCGCCGTTCACCGCCGTGCCCGCCCGACTGCAACCCGAGGTGCGGGCCAGGGTCGTCCAACTCGCCGAGAAACTGAGCGGGTTGGGGCACCTCGTCGAGGAGGCGGATCCGCCGTACGGCCAGATCGGGCTGACCTTCGTCCCCCGCGCGACGGTCGGCATCGCCGAGTGGGTGAGCGCGACGCCGTTCCCCGCACTGCTCGACCCGCGCACCCGGGACGCCGCCCGGCTGGGCCGGCTGCTCGGCGGGGTGCCGCTGCGGGCGGCCCGGCGCGCGGAGGCGCTTCTGCACCGTCGCATCGGCGCGTTCTACGAGTCGTACGACGTGATTCTGGCCCCCACCACCGCCGCTCCCCCGCCCCGGATCGGCGCGATGCTCGAACTCGGCGGCTTCGCCACCGACCGCGCGATGATCGCCGCCTGCCCCTACGCCTGGCCGTGGAACGTCCTGGGCTGGCCCGGCATCAACGTCCCGGCCGGATTCGTGGGCGGGCTGCCCGTCGGCGCCCAGTTGCTGGGGCCGGCGAACAGTGAGCCCCTGCTGATCTCGCTGGCCGCGCAGTTGGAGGCGGAGCTGCGCTGGCACGAGCTGTGGCCGCCGCAGCAGGGCGAGGAAGAGCCCATCGCGGTCGTCTGAGGCGGCACCACCCCTTCGGCGCAGGCCCTACCCTGTGGCCATGGACGACGCGTCGATGGTCGGGCTCATGGGGCGGGTCACGGGGGACGATCGGGCCGGGGCTCGTCGGCGAGGTGATCGTCCGGGTGCGCGGCGGCGCCGAGCACTTCCTCGCCTGTCCCGCCTCCGCCACGGACCGCATCGAGCGGGGCACGGTGGTGATGGTGGAGTACCTGCCGCCGAGGACCGTCTACGTCCAGGCCGCGTACGACAGTTGAGCCCGCTCGGGCGCAGGTGAGAGCCGTCCGCGTCAAGCTTTCGGCAAGGATCCGCCGGCGCCTGTACCCGGGCCGCGCGCAGGCGCACACTCCCTTCGTTCGGTGCCGAAAGGGCACCATGCAAAGGGGGCGAATGCCGATGGTCGTTGGCGTCGTCGCGGGGGCGGCGGCAGCCGCCGTCCTCGGCCGCGGCCCAGGCCAGGGGGCTGGCGGAGGCCGAGGCGACCAAGGCGAAGGGCCTCGCGGAGGCGGCGGCCATCACGGCCCGTGCCGCCGCCCTGACCGAGAACCAGGAGGCCGTGGTCGCCCAGCAACTCGCCGAGAACTGGCCGGAGATCGTCAAGGCCGGCGCGTCCGCCTTCGGCAACGTCGACAACAGGTGCTGCTCAACGGGCCGACGGCATGGCGGACATGTTCGCCAAGGCGCTCACCATGGGCAGTACCGGGCTGGGGCCGGCCCGTCAGCTGCTCGCGTCGATGGACCGGAACGGGCGGGCGTCGAGCGGGACTTCCCCGCTCAACGGGCTCGCCCAGAACCAGAAGGTGCCGATGGACGAGACGTGACCCGGCGGGCGTGCGCGCGGGGGGCAGTCTCCAGGCCCTGTCGTCAAATTCCCGTCGTCCGCCCGAAGGGCGGGCCGCGCGGCGTCAGAGTGCGTGCATGGCGTCGCGCGGCAGGCGGGAATTTGACGACAGGGCCTAGGGTGCCCCCGTGAGCATCTCCACCGATGAGAACGTCCCGGGCCGGTTCGGTCCGTCAGCCACCTCCGAAGTCGACCCCCGCGAGGTCGGCAAGGTGCGCACCGAGTACTCCCCCGCGCACGACGGCGACCCCGACCCCGGGGAGATCGTCTGGACCTGGGTCCCCTTCGAGGAGAACGACGGACGGGGCAAGGACCGCCCGGTGCTGGTGGTGGCCCGGGAGGCCGCCGGCACCTTCCTCGCCGTGCAACTGTCGAGCAAGCGGCACGACGCCGGGTGGGCGGGCGGGAGAAGAGGTGCCCGCGAGTGGGTCGCCATCGGCAGCGGGCCGTGGGACCGGACGGGCCGCGACTCCTGGGTGGACGTGGACCGCATCCTCCGGCTGCACGAGGAGGGTATGCGCCGGGAGGCGTGTGCGCTGGACCGCGGGCGGTTCAACCTGGTGCGGCACCGGCTGCACGAGCGCTACGGCTGGAGCTGACGCTCCGGGAACGCTCGTACGAAGGCCTCTCGCACCACGCTGCCCGGCGTGCGGTCCAGGATCCCGAACACCACGTGCTCGAAGGCCGAGGCGAACCGCCCGTCGGGCCCGAGCAGTGCCCGGAACGCCCCGGCCACCTGCGCCGGGTCGTTCTGGAACACCCCGCAGCCCCACGCACCCAGCACCAGCCGCCGGTACCCGTGCGCCGCGGCCGTCTCCAGTACGCGCTCGGCCCGTACGGCCAGCGCGTGCGGCAGCTCGGCCGTGCGCTCCGGGGCCGTACGCCGTATGACGCCCGCGTTCGGCGCGGCGGCGGTCAGGAAGCCGACCGTGTACGGCTCGTCCAGCAGACGGCCGCGGTCGTCGCGGAAGACGGGCACGCCGGGTGAGTGGGTGACGCGGTCCGTGTAGAACGGGTCGCGGTGGGCGCGGTGGTGGTCGTAGAACTCACGGGCCCCGAGCAGACACGTGTACAGCGCCGAGGCGCGGCACAGGGCCTCTTCCTGGGCCTGGGCGCCGTTCAGGTAGCCGCCGCCGGGGTTGCGGGCCGAGGCGAAGTTCAAAACGGCCACCGGGCCGGAGATCCGCCGGGCGGCCTCCAGGCTGCTCTCGCCCGTGACCTCGAAGAACGTCTCCACTGCGGGAGCCTGCGGCACCGGCACCGGGTCCGGCCCGTGCATCCGCGTGCCCTCCCGGGCGGCGTCGATCGCCGCCCCGACGGACACTTCGCGGCCGTCCGGCGCGCGGTACGTCCCGGCCGCCACGATCTGTTCCGTCTGCTGCGCGATGCCGCGCAGGCGCGCGCTCATGGCGCCACCCCCGTGCGCGCCATGAGCGTGCGACCGCGTCGGCTGCGCACGATCTCCCCCGTGGTGATCTCCCCCGTCGTGCTCACGCAGGCATCCTGAGCGATGCTGGTCCTGCGGTGCAACAGAGTTTCCCGGGCCCGACAGCCGACCGAAAACGACCGGGAAAGTCCCTGCGAACGCCCGGAGAGCGGAGGTTACCGACCCGGAACGTGCCGGTACGCACCCTTGTGCGATGCGACGCGAGCGTCTTGGGTGGGACGAGTGTGCCGGCCCGCCCACAAGATCCGGGCCGGGCGGCATCGTGGACTCTCAGGAGGATCCCGACATGTCAGATTCGGTGAGTGACTGTAAGGAGCAGCCTCGCACCGCAGTCACCGAAGCCGAGGTGGAGGCCCTGGTCCGGGGCATCTGCTTCAAGACCGGCCCACCCCGCACCCTCGGGGTCGAAGTGGAATGGCTCGTCCATGAGCTGCGCAGTCCGCGGCTCCCCGTGACACCCGAACGGCTCGAAGCGGCCTACGCCGCACTGCGGACCGTGCCCCTGAGGTCGGCGCTCACCGTCGAGCCCGGCGGCCAGCTGGAACTGAGCTCGCCGCCCGCCACCTCACTGATGGAGTGCATCGGTACCGTCTCCGCCGACCTCGACGCCGCCCGCGCGGTACTGCGCGAACACGATCTCGGTCTCGTCGGCATCGGCAACGACCCCTGGCGCTCGCCCCGCCGGTTCCTGCGCGAGCCGCGCTACGACGCCATGGAAGCCTGTCTGGACCGCACGGGCCCGGCCGGCCGCGCCATGATGTGCACCTCGGCCTCCGTGCAGGTGTGCCTGGACGCCGGATACGAGGAGCCCGGCCCGCTCGGGCACGGGCGGCGCTGGTGGCTGGCGCACCAGCTGGGCGCGGTCCTGGTCGCCGCCTTCGCCAACTCCCCGCTGGCCGGGCGTGAGCCCACGGGCTGGCTCTCCACCCGGCAGCTGCTGTGGATGGAGATCGGCGCGGGTCGCGCGGGCGCACCCCCGCTGGACGGCGATCCCCGGGCCGCCTGGGCGCGGCACGTGCTGGACGCGCCGGTGATGTGCGTACGGCAGGACGGCGGCCCGTGGCACGTCCCGGACGAGCTGACGTTCCGGGAGTGGACCCGGTCGGGGGTGCCCAGACCGCCGGTGCACGAGGACCTCGACTACCACCTCACGACGCTGTTCCCGCCGGTCAGACCGCGTGGCCATCTGGAACTTCGGATGATCGACGCGCAGCCCGGCGAGGACGGCTGGATCGTGCCGCTCGCCGTGACCACCGCGCTCTTCGACGACCCCGAGGCCGCCGAGACCGCCTACCGCGCCGTGAAGCCCCTGGCCGAGCGCTCCCTGTCGCTGCCGGCGCCGCACAATCCGCTGTGGATCGACGCGGCCCGCTCGGGCCTCGCCGACCCCGAGCTTCAGGAGGTGGCCGTCGTCTGCTTCGCGGCGGCACTGGAGGCCCTGCCCCGGCTCGGGGCCGCCGCCGAGGTCACGGACGCCGTGGCGGCGTACCGGGACCGCTATGTGATCAACGGCCGCTGCCCCGCCGACGACCTGCTGGACGAGCTGTACGGCACGGAACGCACCCTGCACGGGAAGGACATCCGCACATGACCGACCCCGCCCTCGACGCGGACGCGCTGCGCGAGCGGGCGCTCACCACCCTGACCACCGCCCGTGCCCGTACGACCCTGCTGACCTCCTGCGTCGACGACCCCGACCTCACCGCCCAGCACTCGCCGCTGATGTCCCCGCTGGTGTGGGACCTCGCGCACATCGGCAACCAGGAGGAGCAGTGGCTGCTGCGGGCGGTCGCGGGGCGGGAGGCGATGCGGTCCGAGATCGACGGCCTCTACGACGCCTTCGAGCACCCGCGCGCCGAACGGCCCTCGCTGCCGCTGCTGCCGCCGACCGAGGCCCGGCACTACGCCTCCGAGGTGCGCGGCCGGGTGCTGGACCTGCTGGAAAGCACGGCCTTCCACGGGACGCGGCTGACCGAGGCGGGCTTCGCCTTCGGGATGATCGCGCAGCACGAGCAGCAGCACGACGAGACGATGCTGATCACCCATCAGCTCCGCAAGGGGCCGCAGGCCCTGACCGCCCCCGACCCGGAACCGGCCCCGCTGTTCACGGGGCCGTCCGAAGTCCTCGTCCCCGGCGGTCCGTTCACCATGGGCACCTCGACCGAGCCCTGGGCACTGGACAACGAACGCCCGGCGCACCGGCGCGAGGTGGCGCCCTTCTCCATGGACACGACCCCGGTGACGAACGCCGCGTACCAGGCGTTCATCGAGGACGGCGGCTACGACACCGAACGCTGGTGGACACCGGAGGGCTGGGCGCACATCCGGCAGCACTCCATCAACGCCCCGCTGTTCTGGCACCGGGACGGCAAGCAGTGGCTGCGGCGCCGCTTCGGCGTCACCGAGGTCGTCCCGCCCGACGAGCCCGTACTGCACGTGTGCTGGTACGAGGCCGACGCCTACGCCCGCTGGGCGGGGCGCCGGCTGCCCACCGAGGCCGAGTGGGAGAAGGCCGCCCGGCACGACCCGGCCGGTGACCGCTCGATGCGCTACCCGTGGGGCGACGCCGACCCGGCACCGGAGCACGCCAACCTCGGCCAGCGGCATCTGCGCCCGGCCCCGGCCGGCAGCTACCCGGAGGGGGAATCGCCGCTCGGTGTACGGCAGTTGATCGGCGACGTGTGGGAGTGGACGGCGAGCGACTTCCTGCCCTACCCGGGGTTCCAGGCGTTCCCGTACAAGGAGTACTCGGAGGTGTTCTTCGGCCCCGAGCACAAGGTGCTGCGCGGCGGTTCGTTCGCGGTGGACGCGGTGGCCTGCCGGGGCACCTTCCGCAACTGGGACTATCCGATCCGGCGGCAGATCTTCTCCGGGTTCCGTACGGCCCGCTCCGTGGGGGACGTCTGATGTGCCGTCACCTCGCCTATCTGGGCCCCGAGGAGCCGCTCGGCAGGCTCCTCGTGGAGCCCGCGCACGGCCTGTACCGCCAGTCGTGGGCGCCTCGGCGGCAGCGGTACGGGACCGTGAACGCCGATGGTTTCGGGGTCGGTTGGTACGCCGAGGGGGACCCGGTGCCGGCGCGCTACCGCCGGGCCGGGCCCATCTGGGCGGATCTGTCCTTCGCCGATCTGGCCCGGATCGTACGGTCCACCGCGCTGCTCGCCGCCGTACGGGACGCGACGCTGGCGGGCGCCGACGCGGAGGCCGCGGCGGCGCCGTTCGCCGCGGGCCCCTGGCTGTTCAGCCACAACGGCGCCGTGAAGGGCTGGCCGGGCTCCCTGGCGCCGCTGGTCCCGACCCTGCCCGCGACGGATCTGCTGTCGATGGAGGCCCGCAACGACTCGGCGCTCGTGTGGGCGCTGGTCCTGGCCCGGCTGCGCGGCGGCGACGAGCAGGGGCAGGCGCTGGCCGACACCGTCCTGGAGGTCGCCGAGGCGGCCCCCGGCTCCCGGCTGAACCTGCTGCTCACCAACGGCGAGACCATCGCCGCGACCGCCTGGGGCGACACGCTCTGGTACCTGCACCGGCCCGGCGGCGGCACGGTCGTGGCCTCCGAGCCCTACGACGACGATCCGCACTGGCAGGAGGTCCCCGACCGCACCCTCCTCGCGGCGAGCGGCACCGATGTGCTGCTCACCCCGCTGAAAGACCCGAGCGACGCCCTGGCACCGGCACGACCGAAGGAGCCCAGCACGTGAGTCCGTTCCTTCTCACCCGCACCCTGCCCGAGGACGCCACCGACGCCGCACTGCGCGCCGACGTCCTCAAGGGCCTGACGAGCACGCCCAAGACGCTGCCGCCGAAGTGGTTCTACGACGCGCGGGGCAGCGAACTCTTCGAGCGGATCACCGAGTTGCCCGAGTACTACCCGACGCGCGCCGAGCGCGAGATCCTCGTCGGCCGGGCCGGGGAGATCGCCGCGGTCACCGGCGCCCGCACCCTCGTCGAACTGGGCTCCGGCTCCTCGGAGAAGACGCGGTACCTCATCGACGCGCTGACCGAGCTGCACACCTACATCCCCGTGGACGTCAGCGACAGCGCGCTCACCCAGGCCGGGCACGCGCTCATCGAGGAGCGGCCCGGGCTGGACGTGCACGCGCTGATCGCCGACTTCACCGGCGGGCCGGCCCTGCCGGAGACGCCGGGTCCCCGGCTGGTGGCGTTCCTCGGCGGCACGATCGGCAATCTGCTGCCGGCCGAGCGGGCCACGTTCCTCGCCTCCGTCCGTGCCCTGCTCTCCCCCGGTGACGCGCTGCTGCTCGGCACGGATCTGGTCAAGGACGAGAGGGTCCTGGTCGAGGCGTACGACGACGCGGCCGGGGTGACGGCCGCGTTCAACAAGAACGTCCTGACCGTGATCGACCGGGAACTGGGCGCCGACTTCGATCCGGGTGCCTTCGACCACGTCGCCCTCTGGGACGCGGACAACGAGTGGATCGAGATGCGGCTGCGCTCCCGTACGGCGCAGACCGTGAAGGTGCCCGCGCTCGAACTCGCCGTCGACTTCGCGGCGGGCGAGGAGATGCGCACCGAGGTATCGGCGAAGTTCCGGCGGGACGGTGTCCGCGCGGAACTGTCGGCGGCCGGGCTGGAGCTGGCCCACTGGTGGACCGACGGTCAGGGCCGTTTCGCGCTGTCGCTGAGCGTGGCGCGGTGAGAGCCTGTGGACAAACTCCCGTCGTCCGCCCGAAGGGCGGGCGCTGCGGCGTCGTGGGGGCACCTCCCGCCCGAGCCGTGCGAAGCGCGGTTCGAGGGTGGGGGAGCGTGCGATCGCAAGGCGCCGGAGCGGCCCTCGATGGGGGAGGAGCCACGTGGGCGGTTCGGCAACGCCGCGAGCGCGCGTGCCGGGCGTCGCAGCGCAGGCGGGGGTTTGTCCACGGCTCTCAGGGACGGCTCGCGCGTTGCCCCGCCTTGGGGCACGGTGGAGTGACGTGTGTGAGAGGAGCACCCGCATGTCGAATCACACCTACCGGGTCACGGACATCGTCGGCACCTCGCCCGAGGGCGTGGACCAGGCCATCCGCAACGGTATCGAGCGCGCCTCGCAGACCCTGCGCAACCTGGACTGGTTCGAGGTGACCGAGGTGCGCGGCCAGCTCGACAACGGGCAGATCGCGCACTGGCAGGTGACCATGAAGGTCGGCTTCCGCCTGGAGGAAGCAGAGTAGCTCGGGCCCCGTCGCCAGGCGGGATGTGCCGACGGCGCCCGGCCCTCAGGTCCGCCCCTCCCGCTCCTGCGCCACCTTCAGCGCGGCGGAGGGGGCGGTCCAGCGCGCCCGTACGACGGTGAAACCGGCCCGTTCGGCGTCCTCGCAGACCAGCTCGTCGTCGTCCACCAGCACCCGGATCTCGTGGGTGCGGGCGAGGCGGCGCAGGATCTCGAGCTTGGTGCGCCGGGCGGGCCTGCGGTCGTCGTTGCGCCGCATGTACACGCGTCCCTCGGGCAGCCCGTGTGCCGCGAGCCAGTCGAGCGTGTCACGCCGGCAGCGCTCGGGCCGTCCGGTCAGATAGCGGACCTCGCACTCCTTCGCGCTCTCCAGCGCCAACGCGATGCCCTCCGCCAGGGGCGGGTCCTGCGGGGCGGCCGCGAAGAAGGCGTCCCAGTCCCGCGGTGTGCGCTCCAGGAAGTGCTGACGGTGTGCCGTGTCGGCGAGGGTGTTGTCCAGGTCGAACACGGCGAGCGGGCGTTTGCTGCTGTCGGTCACGGCACTCACCCTAGACGCGCCCCGCACCCCGGCAACCTTCGCGCCCCGGGCGGCCACTGCTGTGCGACACGGCACGCAGGCGGAGGCGGGAGGCCCCATGCACGACACGGCGAGCGGCATGCGCGGTACGGCGATCTGGACGGCGGCAGCGGTGGGCGCGGCCCTGCTGACGGTACTGGGCCCGGCGAGTGAGGCGTCCGGCGCGACGACACTCGTGGTGGCGACCGACGGGAGCGACTCGGCGCCGGGCACCCTGGCCCAGCCGCTGCGGACCATCCAGCGGGCCGTGGACCTGGCGCAGCCCGGCGACGTCATCACCGTACGCGGCGGCACCTACGCCCTCACCGACAACATCACCATCACCACCTCGGGCACCGCCTCCCAGCCGATCGGCCTCGGCCCCTACCAGGGCGAGCGCGTGGTCGTCGACGGCGAGCAACTGCCCGCCAGTCACACGCCGGTGGGCGGCAGCATCCCCCGGGCCGAACGCGGGGCGATCCACATGGAGGCCTCCCACTGGCGGATCTCCGGTCTGGAGCTGGTCAACGGCCCGTACGGCCTCTACTGCGACGGCTGCGACAACAACGTCTTCTCGCGGCTGGTCACGCACGACAACTACGAGTCCGGCTTCCAGCTCCAGGGATCCTCCAGCAACAACCAGATCCTGAATCTGGACAGTTACGGCAACCGCGACCCGCGCAAGAACGGCGAGAGCGCCGACGGCCTGGCCATCAAGGAGGGCAGCGGAACCGGGAACGTGGTGCGCGGTGCCCGCCTGTGGAACAACGTCGACGACGGGTTCGACGCCTGGAAGTTCGCCTCGCCGATTCTGATCGAGAACACGATCGCGTACGGCAACGGCTACAACCGCTGGAACTTCCCGGACTTCTCGGGCGACGGCAACGGCTTCAAGATGGGCGGCGGCACCCCGGCCCCGGCAGTCGGCCACACCCTGCGCAACTCGATCGCGTATCGGAACGCGGCGCACGGCGTCACGGACAACGGCAATCCCGGCGCCCTGACGATGACCCGCAACACGACGTGGGCCAACGCCGGCACCGGCTTCGACACCGACGTCTCGGGCGGCACCGCCGTCCTGACCGCCAACCTGTCCGTCGCCGACGCACGCGCGGCGGCCGTCGGCTCGGGGACGACCGCCAGCGGCAACTCCTGGAACCTGGGCGGGACTTGGAACGCGTCCTCGGTGCTCAGCACCGATCCGACCGCGATCACCGGCCCGCGCTCCGCCGACGGATCGCTGCCGTCGGCCCCGAGCTTCCTCGTGCCGCGGAGCGGCACCGCTGTCGGCGCCCGGTTCTGAACCGCTCGGCCGGGCTGTCCCGCACGGGTCGTGTTTGAGACAGTCCGGCCGAAATAAATGGTCCGGACTATTTCCCGGAGGGCCCTTTTCGCAGGCCATACAAGGCAGCGAAATGATCATGAGGGGCGTGAATGCGCCACCGGAGCAGGGCAATTCATCTCCGCGGTTGATTCTTCAAGGAGCCCGCTGCCATACTCCGGCTTCCGGACTCGCCGCCGCTCACCCACTCCCCACGCGCAAAAGCCCGCGCCCACCGTATGTCCGGCATGCCGCAGCAAAGAAGGTGCGCCTGTGCCCGAGTTTTCACCTTGGCACGACAATTCTTTCACATACAGTTCCCCGAGTGATGAACCCGCGGGACCCGCGCCGTCCCAGCGCATATCCGAAGATCCCGAATTTCACTCACTGCGCCGCGCCCAGCGCAGGTTCGGAGTCCGCGCGACGCTCCTGTCGGTCGGTGGATTCCTGCTGTACGTCCTGCTTTCGCATTCCGTCCCCGGCCTGATGAACCAACGTCTGCTCGGTCACCTCACGCTCGGTCTCACCCTGGGTCTCGGGCAGTTCGTCGTGATGGGCGTGACGGCCTGGTGCTATGTCCGGTACATGCGCGCCCGGGTGGACCCGCTCGCCCGTGGCCTGGGCTCGCGGCTGGACCAGCACGAGGCCAACTCGCTCCGCTCCGCCGCGCACCGCGGCGAGACCCAGCAGACCGTCCAGCCCGGCTCCAGGGGGTACCGCACGTGGTGACCATGTCCGCAGGCATCGTCGACCGGTTCAGCCTGAACCTGACGTTCGTGCTGTTCCTGTCGGTGGTCGTGGTCACGCTGTTCATGGCGCTGCTGACGGCCCCTCAGCGCGACGAGCTCAGCGAGTTCTACCTCGGCAACCGCACCATGTCCCCGCTGCGCAACGGCCTCGCCATGTGCGGCGACTATCTGTCGGCCGCGACCCTGCTGGGCAGTACCGGCCTGGTCGCCCTCACCGGGTACGACGGACTGCTGTACCTCGCCGGCACCGTCGTCGCCTGGATGATGGTGCTGCTCCTCATCGCCGAACCCCTGCGCCGGACGGGCAAGTTCACGCTGGGCGACACACTGGCCCTGCGCCTGACCCGGCTCCAGCGCCCGGCCCGGCTCGCCCTCGCCGTGTGCACCCTCGCCATCACCACGCTGTACCTGGTGGCCCAACTCGTCGGCAGCATGGCGCTGTTGACCCAGTTCACCGGCGAGCCCAGTGCCGCGACCCGCACCCTGTGCGTGATCGTGATCGGCACCATCGTCATCGTGTACGCCGCCATCGGCGGCGCGCCCGGCGCCACGGTCATCCAGATCATCAAGGCCGTGATGCTGGTGGCGGGCGTGACGGTCACCGCGGTCATGGTGCTGCACCACTACGACTGGAACCCGAACGCCCTGCTGTCCGCGGCCGCGAACCACAGCGGCACCGGCACCCAGTTCCTCGAACCCGGACTGCGCTACGGCGTCAGCACCACCAGCAAGCTCGACTTCTTCAGCCTGGAACTGGCCATCGTCCTCGGCCTCGCCGCGCTCCCGCACGTCCTGATGCGCCTGCTCGCCCCGCGCAGGGTCGACGTACTGCGCTCCTCCCTGGTGTGGGCGGTGGGCCTGGTCGGCCTGGTCTGCCTGGCCGCCGGCATCCTCGGCCTCGGCGCCACCGCGATCGTCGGCCGCGAGACCATCGCGGAGACGGACCACAAGGGCGACTCCGCGGTCCTGCTCCTCGCCAACGCGCTCGGCGGCGGCATCCTCACCGCCCTGCTGTCCTGCCTCGCCTTCGTCACCCTGCTCGCCGTCGCGGCCGGCCTCACCCTCGCCGCCGCCTCGTCCCTCGCCCACGACCTGTACGGCGAGGTGATCCGCAAGGGTCGCGCGAGCGAGACCGAGGAGCTGATGGTGGCCCGGCTGTCCGCGGCCGTCATCGGTGTCCTCGCCATGATGCTCGCCCTCGTCTCCTGGGGCGCCAACACCGCGACGCTCGCCTTCCTCGCCTTCGCCATCGCGGCGTCCGCGATCCTGCCGACGATCGTCTACACCCTCTTCTGGCGCCGCTTCACGGGCGAGGGGGCACTGCTCAGCCTCTGGGGCGGCCTGGTCTGCTCGGTCCTGCTGGTCCTGTTCTCCCCCGTCGTCTCCTCCATGCCGGGCTCGTTCTACCCGGAGTCGGACTTCGCCTGGTTCCCGCTGCAGAACCCCGGCATCGTCTCCATCCCGGCGGGCTTCTTCCTCGGCTGGCTCGGCACGGTGCTGAGCAACCGCCAGGAGCCGCAGGAGGACGCCGCCTACGAGGAGTTCGAGGTGCGGATGCTGGTGGGCGCCAAGGAGTAGGAGATGCTTCTGTCATGCCCACTCATACGTTCCTGATCGGCGCCGCCCGCGAGCGCCCCTGCACGCTCGTCGTCTGCCGGGGGTGCTGCTGCGGCAATCCGCGCAAGCTCCCCGGCACCGATCACACCGGGCAGGTGGAGCGGCTGCGCGCCGCAGGGGCCGAGTACGGTTTCCAGGTCCGTACGACCGACTGCCTGGGCCCCTGCGACCAGGCCAACGTGATCGTCGTCCAGCCGTCGGCCGCGGGGCGCCGGGCCGGCGGGCGGGCCACCTGGGTGGGCTTCGCGATGGACGACGACGGCACCGAGGAGATCGTGCGGTGGGCCGCCGCGGGCGGACCGGGCCTGGCCGATCCGCCGGTCACGCTGGAGTTGCAGTTCATCCGGCCGCCGCGGGACGCGCGGGTGCGGTCCCGCCGCTGACCTTCCGTCCCACCCCCAGCAAGTTGTTAATGGGATCCATTTTCATATAGCGTCCTCGGTGTTCACCCACCGAGGAGGTCCCGTCATGGCTGTCCCCAAGCGGAAGATGTCCCGCAGCAACACCCGCCACCGCCGCGCCCAGTGGAAGGCGAGCACACCGCAGCTCGTGCCCGTCACCATCGAGGGCGTCAGCCACCTCGTGCCGCAGCACCTGGTCAAGGCGTACGAGCGCGGGCTGCTGCGCCCCGAGGGCTGACCGGAATGCCGTACGAAAGCCGTCTGCCCGTCACCGTCCTGTCCGGTTTCCTCGGGGCGGGCAAGACGACCCTGCTCAACCACGTCCTCGCCAACCGCGAGGGACTGCGCGTCGCGGTCATCGTCAACGACATGAGCGAGATCAACATCGACGCGGCGCTGGTGCGCGGCGGCGAGGCCGCGCTGTCGCGGACCGAGGAACGCCTGGTCGAGATGACCAACGGCTGCATCTGCTGCACCCTGCGCGACGACCTCCTGGAGGAGGTCGACCGGCTCGCCCGCGAGGGCCGCTTCGACCATCTCCTCATCGAGTCGTCCGGCATCTCCGAACCCATGCCGGTCGCGGCCACGTTCGCCTTCGCCCGTGACGACGGAGCCACCCTCGGCGACCTCGCCCTGCTGGACACCATGGTCACGGTCGTCGACGCCGCGGGCTTCCTGTCCGAGCTGGACAGTGGCGACGAACTCGCCGAGCGCGGCCTCGACCAGTACGAGGACGACGAGCGCACCGTCAGCGATCTCCTCGTCGACCAGGTCGAGTTCGCCGACGTCATCGTGCTGAACAAGCTCGACCTGGTGGACGACGCGACGGCGGACCGGCTGCGGGCGGCACTGGCCCGGCTCAACCCGGCCGCCCGGATCGTCGACGCCGTTCAGGGGCAAGTGGCGCTCCAAGAGGTGCTCGGCACGCGGCTGTTCGACCTGGAGCGCGCCCAGCAGGCCCCGGGCTGGGTGCGGGAACTCAACGGCGACCACGTCCCCGAGACCGAGGAGTACGGGATCTCCTCCACGCTGTTCCGCTCCGAACTCCCCTTCCACCCTGAGCGGTTGTTCGCCTTCGTCACCGAGGACCTCGACAGCGGCGCGTACGGGAAGGTGCTGCGTTCCAAGGGGTTCTTCACCCTCGCCAGCCGCCCGCAGGTGACGGGGCTGTGGTCGCAGGCCGGTTCCGTCGCCCGCTTCGAGCCCAGCGCCGCCCGGGACACCGAGGCGCCGTACGCGCAGGAACTGGTCTTCATCGGCACGCATCTGCGGGCGGAGGCGCTGCGGGCCGCCCTGGCCGAGTGCCTCATGGCGGACGGCGAGGGCCTCCCGGCCACCGACCCGTTCCCCGCCTGGGACACGTACGGCATCGACGACGCCTGCGACCACGAGCACGCGGCCCCGTCGGAGGTCGCCGTTCACTGAGTCCCGCGGCGCCCGGCCTGCCTATTCTGGTGAGGGGCCGGTCCTGCTCGCAGAGCGCGAGAAGGGAGCCGCGAGTGACCGAGCGGACGATCGACAGGGCGGCCGCGGACACCTTGCGGCAGGCCAGGTACGCCGCTGCCCGGGAGGCGTGGGCCGAGGCGTACCGGCTGCTGGGGCGTCTGGACGCCACCTGCCTCACCCCCGACGACTGCGCCGCGTTCGCCGACGCCGCCTGGTGGACGAGCCGCATCGACGAGTCGATCGTCCAGCGGATGCGGGCCTACTCCGGGTATGTCGCGGCGGGCGCGGCCCGGCAGGCGGGGCTCATGGCCTGGCTCCTCTTCTACGAGCATCAGCTCGCGGTGCGCACGGCCGTGGCCGCCGGCTGGCTGCGCCGGGCCCGGCGGCATCTGCGGGGTGAGCCGGAGTGTGCCGAGCAGTGCTACCTCGCCTGGGTGGACGCGGAGGACGCGCAGGCGGGCGGCGCGTTCGACGAGGCGATGGCGGCGGCCCGGCGCATGGCCGGG
Source organism: Streptomyces sp. DT2A-34 (assembly GCF_030499515.1). NCBI lineage: Bacteria > Bacillati > Actinomycetota > Actinomycetes > Kitasatosporales > Streptomycetaceae > Streptomyces > Streptomyces sp. DT2A-34. The sequence goes on from NZ_JASTWJ010000001.1 coordinate 774,616, forward strand.
ATCGCGCGGCGCTGCGGCAGCCCGGATCTGCTGGCCATGAGCGTCCAGGCACAGGCGGGCGTCCTGGTGGCCCAGGGGCGCGTCGGGGACGGCCTCGATCTCCTGGACGACGCCATGTGCTCGGCCATGGCAGGTGAGCTCAGCTCCTTCTTCACCGGGTGGGTCTACTGCCTGGGCCTCCAGCAGGCCATGGCCTGCGTCGATGTCGAACGCGCCGCCGAATGGACCGACGCGGCCATGCGGTGGTGCGCGGCGATGCCGGCCGAGAACACCTACCGCGGGTTGTGCCGGGTGCACCGGGTGGAGATGCTGGAGCTGCGCGGAAGCTGGTCGCAGGCGCTGGCGGAGGCCGTGCGGACCTGCGAGGAACTGCTGCCGTTCGAACGGCGGACGGCCGCCGAGGCGGTCTATCTGGCCGGCCAGATCCAGCGGCGGCGCGGAGAGCTCGCGGCGGCCGAGGAGTCGTACGACCGTACCCACGAGCTCGGTCGCGACCCGCAGCCCGGTCTCGCCCTGCTGCGGCTGGCCCAGGGGAAGGCCGACACCTCGGCCGCGGCCCTGCGGCTCGCCGTCGCGGGCGGAGCCGAGGCGGGCGGTCTCGTGCGGTGCAGGCTGCTCGCCGCGCAGGTGGAGGTGTGCCTGGCGCTGGGCCGGACGGCCGAGGCGCGCACGGCTGCCGAGGGGCTCGGGTCGCTGGCCCGGGACTGGCAGCGGCGGTGCAGCTCGGAGACGACCCTGCTGCACGCGAGCGCCGCGGCAGCCTCGGGCGCGGTGGCCTTCGCCGCCGGTGACCTCGACCGCGCGCTGTCCCTGCTGCGCCGGGCGCTGGCGCTGTGGCTGGAGCTCCGGGTGCCGTACGAGGCCGCCCAGGTGCGGATGACGCTGGCCGCCGCCGACCGGGCCGCCGGGGACGACGAGGGTGCCCGGATGGAGCTGCGGGCCGCGGAGCAGGCTTTCCGGCAGCTCGGCGCCGTACCCGAGGCGCGCCGGGCGGCGGCCCTGCTCGCGGATGTGCGCCGGCGGCAGCCCGGCGGGCTCACCGAGCGTGAGATCCAGGTGCTGCGGCTGGTCGCCGCGGGCCGCACCAACCGGGCCGTCGCCGCGGAGCTGGTGATCAGCGAGCACACCGTCGCCCGGCACCTCAACAACATCTTCGCCAAGCTCGACGTGTCCTCGCGGGCGGCGGCGACGGCGTACGCGTACACGCATGGCCTCACCTGACGCCCCGATGGGTCGTTCTGCCCATGCCGGGTCCTCCGATGATGGGCGATTCCGGTGATGCGCCCGCCACCGCTGCGGCGTAGACCGGGGAGTGCCCCTTTCCTACTCAGGAGCGGAAAGCAGGTGGCGATCATGACCACCTACACACCGACCCTCGACGACCGGCTGCTGAACCGGCTGCGCGGGGCCGTGCGCGGTGACATCGTCGAACCCGGCGATCCGGCCTACGACGAGGCCCGCAAGGTCTACAACGCCATGCACGACAGGCGGCCGGCGATCATCGTCAGGGCCGTCGACGCGGGCGATGTCATCGCCACCGTGGACTTCGCCCGCGACCAGGGCCTGGCGCTCGCCGTGCGCGGCGGCAGCCACAGCGTCCCCGGCTACGGCACCTGCGACGGCGGTGTCGTCCTCGACCTGGGACGGATGCGCGGGATCCGCATCGACCCCGAGACCCGCACGGCGTGGGTCGAGGGCGGCTGCACCTGGGCGGACGTCAACCACGCCACGCACGCCTTCGGTCTCGCCACCACCGGCGGGATCGTCTCCACGACCGGAGTGGGCGGTCTGACCACGGGCGGAGGCATGGGCTATCTGGCCCGCCGCTGCGGTCTGGCCTGCGACAACCTGGTCTCGGTGGACCTGGTGACGGCCGACGGACACTTCGCGACCTGCACCGCCGAGCAGCACAGCGACCTGTTGTGGGCCGTGCGCGGCGGCGGCGGGAACTTCGGGGTCGTCACGTCCTTCGCGTACCGTCTGCACCCCATCGCCGACATCCTCGGCGGACCGACCTTCTTCCCGCTCGACGGCGACGTCATCCGCCGCTACCGGGAGCTGATCGCGGAAGCGGACGACAGACTCGGCGCCATTTTCGTCGTCGGCCTCGGGCCGCCGGTGCCGTTCCTGCCCGAACGCTGGCACGGGCGGCCGCTCTGCGGGATGATCGCCTGCTGGACCGGTCCGGAGGAGGAGGACGACAGGATCCGCAGCCGCGTCGCCGCGCTCGGGCCGGTGCTCGGCAGCCACCTGGAGCGCATGCCGTACCCGGTGATCAACACCCTCTTCGACGACCTGGTTCCCGCCGGGCTCTACCACTACTGGAAGGGCTCGTTCACCCAGGGCCTGCCGGACGGCGCCATCGACGCGTTCGTCGAGTACGGCGCCGACAGCCCGTCCATCCAGAGCGTCACGGTCGTCTTCGCGCTCGACAGCGCGTGCCACCGGGTCGGACCGGAGGAGACCGCCTTCTCCTACCGCGACGCCGACTTCTCGATCGGGCTCAGCCCCACCCTGACCACGCGTGAGGACTGCGAGACCCAGAAGGGCTGGGTGCGCGCCTTCCACCGGGCGCTCGAACCGCACTCCATGGGCGGCGGGTACGTGAACTTCATGGACGGCGACGACCAGAACCTCGTCCAGGCCAACTACCGCGCGAACTACGCCCGTCTCAGGGATCTGAAACGGCGCTACGACCCGGGGAACCTGTTCCGCCTCAACCACAACATCGCACCGTGAGCACCGTGAGGAATCCGGCGGGCTCCCAGGTGTTGAACCCTGTATGAGTTCCGTGATCGCCGCGACCCGCTTCTCCGTCCTCGACCGCTCCCGCACCCGCGAGGGCCACCCGAACGGAGAGGCGCTGCGCGACACCGTACGGCTGGCGCAGGAGATCGAGGCGCTCGGCTACCACCGCATCTGGGTGTCGGAACACCACGGCGTACCCGGCGTCGCCGGTTCCGCGCCGACCGTGCTGGCCGCCGCCGTCGCGTCCGCGACCCGCACGATCCGGGTCGGGACCGGCGGGGTGATGCTGCCCAACCACCAACCGCTGGTCGTGGCCGAGCAGTTCGGCGTCCTGGAGTCCCTCTTTCCGGGCCGTATCGACATGGGGCTGGGGCGGTCCGTCGGCTTCACGGACGGAGTGCGCAAGGCGCTCGGGCGGGACAAGGGGGACGCCGAGGACTTCGCGGCCCAGATCCAGGAGCTGCTCGGCTGGTTCCGCGGCACCTCGCCCACGGGAGTGCACGCGCGGCCCGCCGAAGGCCTGACCGTGCCGCCGTTCGTGCTGGCCATGGGCGAGGGCGCGGACATCGCCGCCCGCGCCGGCCTGCCGATGGTCATCGGTGACCTCCGGAACCGGGCGAAGATGCGGCGCGGCATCGACCACTACCGCGACTACTTCCGCCCCTCCCCCTGGGCGAGCGAGCCGTATGTCGTGATCTCCGGCACGGTCGCGGTGGCCGCCACTCCGCGGGACGCCCGGCGTCTGCTGGTCCCGGAGGCCTGGTCCATGGCCCACTCGCGCACGCACGGCACCTTCCCGCCGCTCCCGCCCGCCGAGCGCGTCGAGGCGCTCACGATGACCGCCAAGGAGCGCGGCTTCTACGAGGGCGGCCTCACCGGACACATCGCGGGCACGGAGGAGCAGGTCGCGCACGAGCTGGAGACGCTGCTGAAGGAGACGGGCGCGCAGGAGGTGCTGGTCACGACCAGTACGTACGACCGTGCGGCCCTGGTGGACTCCTACCGGCGGCTCGCCCGGATCGTCAGGGCGTGATCCGGGCGAGCCGGCGGCCGGAGGTCAGTCCGTGTCGCGCGGGTCGAACGACTGGGTGTCGATCGTGAGCGGCTTCGGGAACGCGCCGGCCACCGATTCCCAGCCGGTGAACTTGAAGTCGGTTCCCTCCCGGTCCCCGTCCGCGGGCGTGGCCTCGCCGTCGTGGGTGACGAGCAGGCCCTTGGGGAAGGACCGGCCGAGCGGGACGTTGACCACGGTGGCACCGTCGGAGTGCTGCACCCCGTCGGTGGCGGCGCTGTCGGTGACGGCGAAGGAGCCGAGGTAGGTGTTGCGGCCCTGGCGCTCGTACACGGCGAAGGTGTTGTCGCCCTGGCTGGAGGCGAGCAGGTAGCCCTTGCCGTCGGCGGCGTGGTAGATCGCGGCGCCCTCGGCGTCGGCGCTCAGGTGCTCACCGCCGAAGCCGGGGTCGTGGGCGGTGTCGAGGACGCACTCCTCTTCCTCCGCGTCGTACGTCCACGGAGTGCCGTACTCCCGCACCCGGTCGATCAGCTCGGGTCGGTCGAACTCCTCGTCGTCGAGGTCGACCCGCCACAGCCCGACGTCCTCCTGGGCCGCGTACAGGACGTGCTGTTCCTGGTCGACGACCATGCCCTCGACCTGCGCGTGGTCACCGGGGTCGGCGCACGGCGTCCAGCTGCTGCCGTTCGGCAGGGTGAAGGAGGCGGGCAGATCGAGGGTGTCCTCCGTCCGGTAGCCGACGCGGCCGTCGCGGTCCTCCAGCTGGAGCAGCCGTACCCGGGTCTCCGAGCGGCGCGACACCACCGCGTACGCGTGGTCGTCGTCGCTGAAGGCGGCCAGCCCGTAGGCGGTGCGCTGGTCGTCGACCTCGGCCTCGCTCGCGGAGAAGACCGGCGCGGCGTCGGCCGCCGTCACGTCCTTCAGCGGGGGCCTGCCCGCCGCCACGGCGGCCGGGTCGATCGCGTAGGCCCGGATCCGGTCCCGCCCGCGGTCGCTGACCAGGGCCAAGTCGGTCTTCTTGCCGCCCAGTTCGAAGCCGTAGACGACGTCGACGTTGTTGAAGCGGCCGGGTGCGGCGTCGTCGTTCGGGGCCTCGGGCGCCGCGATGTGCTGGAGCCGTCTGCCGTCGAGGCCGTACACGTCGAGGCCGGCCTCCTTGAGGGTGCCGATGACAATGCTGCGGCCCGGGTGGTCGGGGTCGACCCAGACGGCCGGGTCGTCGGCGTCGGCGTTGCCGCCCGCTTCGTCGTCGTACACGGCGGGCGTCTCGACGCGGGCGGAGACGGCGACTGGCTGCGGGGCGGCGGCGCCCGAGACCATCAGCAGCGCGGCGGTGAGAGTGCTCAGAGCTGAAACGCTCACGATACTCCTCGGTAGGAAGGGAGACTGGCGAGACGTTATGGGCGGCCGGTGTGACTGAGCCGACGGCCTCGTGAACATCAGGTGGCTCGAACGGGCGAGCGTCTGGTTCGCATAGAATCGCGGGGTTTGCCCATGCCCCCGACTCGCGCCTCCGGAGCCCGTCCCCATGCCTTCCCCGCACGACCCGTACGTCCGCGTCCGCGGCGCCCGTGAGCACAACCTCAAGGGCGTGGACGTCGACATTCCGCGGGATGTGCTGACCGTGTTCACGGGTGTGTCCGGTTCCGGGAAGTCGTCGCTCGCCTTCGGCACGATCTACGCCGAGGCCCAGCGCCGCTACTTCGAGTCGGTCGCGCCCTACGCACGCAGGCTGATCCACCAGGTCGGGGCGCCGAAGGTCGGCGAGATCAGCGGTCTTCCGCCCGCCGTGCCGCTCCAGCAGCGCCGCTCGGCGCCGACGTCCCGCTCGTCCGTCGGCACGGTCACCAACCTCTCCAACTCCCTGCGGATGCTGTTCTCCCGCGCGGGCGACCACCCGCCGGGCGCCGAGCGGCTCGACTCGGACGCCTTCTCGCCGAACACGGCGGCCGGGGCGTGCCCGCAGTGCCACGGCCTGGGCCAAGTACACCGTACGACCGAGGAGTTGCTGGTCCCCGACCCGTCGCTGTCGATCCGGCAGGGCGCGATCGCCGCGTGGCCGGGGGCCTGGCAGGGCAAGAACCTGCGCGACATCCTCGACGCGCTCGGCCACGACGTCGACCGACCCTGGCGCGAGCTGCCCGCCGAGCAGCGCGAATGGATCCTGTTCACCGACGAGCAGCCGGTCGTCACCGTCCACCCGGTGCGCGACGCCGACCGCATCCAACGGCCGTACCAGGGCACGTACATGAGCGCCCGGCGGTACGTCATGAAGACCTTCTCCGACTCCAAGAGTCCCACCCTCAGGGCCAAGGCGGAGCGGTTCCTCGCCTCCGCGCCCTGTCCGGCGTGCGGCGGCAGCAGGCTGCGGCCCGAGGCGCTGGCGGTGACCTTCGCCGGCCGGACGATCGCCGAGCTGGCCGCGCTGCCGCTGACGGAGCTGGCGGGCACTCTGGACGGCGAAGCCTCGTCGGAGACGGCCCGGGTCCTCACCGGTGACCTCAAGTCCCGTATCGCACCCGTCGTCGAGCTCGGCCTCGGCTACCTCAGCCTCGACCGCGCCACGCCGACGCTCTCGGCGGGCGAACTCCAGCGCCTGCGGCTCGCGACCCAGCTGCGGTCCGGTCTCTTCGGTGTCGTGTACGTCCTCGACGAGCCGTCCGCGGGACTGCACCCGGCGGACACGGAGGCGCTGCTGACGGTGCTGGAGCGGCTGAAGGCGGCCGGGAACACGGTGTTCGTGGTCGAGCACCACCTCGACGTCGTGCGCGGCGCCGACTGGCTGGTCGACGTGGGGCCTCGTGCGGGTGAGCACGGCGGGCAGGTGCTGCACAGCGGGCCGGTGGCCGAGCTGGCGGCGGTCGCGGAGTCGGCGACGGCGCGCTTCCTGTTCGACGACTCCCCCGCCGCCGTACGCCAAGGGCGCGCGCCGCACGGCCAGGTGAAGGTCGGCCCGGTCACCCGGCACAACCTGCGCGGGGTGACCGCCGAGTTCCCGCTCGGAGTGTTCACGGCCGTCACCGGCGTCTCGGGCTCGGGCAAGTCCACGCTCATCGGCGAGATCACCGAGGATCTCGCGGGCGTGGGCCGCCTGGTCTCGGTCGACCAGAGGCCGATCGGCCGCACCCCGCGCTCCAATCTCGCCACCTACACCGGGCTCTTCGACGTCGTGCGCAAGGTGTTCGCGGCCACCGACGAGGCGCGGGCCCGTGGTTTCGGCGTCGGGCGCTTCTCCTTCAATGTCGTGGGCGGGCGCTGCGAGACGTGTCAGGGCGAGGGGTTCGTCAGCGTCGAGCTGCTGTTCCTGCCGAGCACGTACGCGCCGTGCCCGGACTGCGGCGGGGCGCGCTACAACCCCGAGACGCTCCAAGTGGCGTACCGGGGACGGAACATCGCGCAGGTGCTGGACCTCACGGTCGAGTCGGCCGCGGACTTCGTCGCGGACACGCCGGCCGTCGCCCGCAGCCTCGGCACCCTGCTCGACGTCGGTCTCGGCTACCTGCGGCTCGGCCAGCCGGCCACCGAGCTGTCCGGCGGTGAGGCCCAGCGCATCAAGCTGGCGAGCGAGCTCCAGCGCGGCCGTCGCGGCCACACCCTCTATCTCCTCGACGAGCCGACGACCGGACTCCACCCGGCCGACGTCGAGGTGCTGATGCGCCAGTTGCACGGGCTGGTCGACGCCGGGCACACCGTCGTCGTGGTGGAGCACGACATGTCCGTCGTGGCGGGCGCGGACTGGGTGATCGACCTGGGGCCGGGCGGCGGTGACGCGGGCGGACGGATCGTGGCGGCGGGTCCGCCCGCCCAGGTGGCGCGGGCGAGAGGCAGCGCGACGGCGCCGTATCTCGCCCGGGTCATGCCGTAAGGGCCTCGCGCGACGGGACCGACGGCAGCTCTTCGGCGCCGGTGACGGGGGCCGTGCGGACCGCACCGGGCACCGGGAGGGGCACGGCGCGCCGCGGGCCGGGGAGCCGGACCTGCCGCGCCCCGAGGAGCGCGGACGCTTCGGCCGCCCGGGCCAGGGAACGGCGGTCCGGGCGGCTGCCCGGCGCCATCGGCTCCTGCACCTCCGCCTCGGCGACCAGCTCGCGTGCCCGCACCACCCGCCACACCGAGGTGAGCAGCGAGTCCTCGCCGACGAAGGCGGCCGCCGTGCCGGGCGCGCCCCGGGCCGTCCGGTAGTGCAGGCGGACCGGCTGGACGGGGACGCCCGCGTCGAGGGCTGCCTGGAAGGCGGCCCGGCGGAAGTGGCCCTGGGCGCGGCCGCACCAGGTGCTGCCCTCGGGGAAGACGGCGACCGCTTCGCCGGCCCGCAGCGCCCCGGCGATCCTCGCCACCGTCTCGGGCAGTGCGCGGATACGGTCCCGGTCGATGAACAGGGCGCCGCTGCGGGCGGTCAGCCACCCCGCCACCGGCCACTGCCGGATCTCCGACTTGGCGAGCATCCGGGCCGGGCGCACGGCGGCGAGCAGCGGGATGTCCAGCCAGGAGACGTGGTTGGCGACGAGCAGCAGCCCGCCGTCGGGCGCGGCGCCGCCGTCGATCCGTACCCGGACTCCCGCGGCCCGGACGACCCAGCGACACCAGCGTCGGATCAGTTCCGCGGGTATCCGGCCGCTGAAAGGGCAGAGCGCGACCCCGACGACCAGCAGGAACAGGACCGCCGCGATCCGCAGGACGGCCAGTGGCAGTGCCCTGGCCGGTTCCGTCACCTCCACGCACGTGTGCGGGGTGCAGGGCGCGTGGGGTCGCCAGAGGTTCGCCGCCTCGACGGGGTGGGCCCGCGCAACCTGGGTGCTCATGGCCGCCACGTCCGTCACGCCGGGACGAGGGAGAGGAAGTGCCGCAGATAGCGCGGGTTGACCCGGCGCATCGACAGCAGCACGTACATGTCGGCCACACCGAACTCCGGGTCGTGCGCGGGCTCGCCGCAGACCCAGGCGCCTAGGCGGAGGTAGCCGCGCAGGAGGGCGGGGAGTTCGGTGCGGGTGGCGGAGGCGGGGGCGGTCGGCTGCCACGGGCGCAGCGGTCGTACGCGGTACTCCTCCGGGGCCAGGTGCTTGGCCTGTACCCGGTCCCAGGTCGCGGCGGCGAGCGTGCCGCCGTCGGCCAGCGGGATGGAGCAGCAGCCGGCCAGCCACTCGTGGCCGCGGTCGACCATGTAGCGGGCGATGCCGGCCCAGATGAGGCCGATGACGGCGCCGTCGCGGTGGTCGGGGTGGACGCAGGAGCGGCCGACCTCGACCAGGTCCGGGCGCAGGGCGTCGATGCGGGTGAGGTCGAACTCGCCCTCGGAGTACAGCCGGCCCGCGACCGCGGCCCGCTCCGGCGGCAGCAGCCGGTAGGTGCCGACGACCTGCCCGGACACCTCCTCGCGGACCAGCAGGTGGTCGCAGTACGCGTCGAAGGCGTCGATGTCGAGGCCCGGCTGCGGGGTGGACAGCAGGGCCCCCATCTCGCCGGCGAAGACGTCGTGCCGCAGCCGCTGGGCGGCGCGCACGTCCTCCTCGTCGCGGGCGAGGCCGACGGTGTAGCGGGTGGGTGCCGTGGGCTGCGGGGGGCGTTCGACGGTCAGTACGCCGGTCATGGCTTACTCCTGGTCACGGGCCGGGGACGGCGAGCGGAGAGCGGTGGGAGCGATGCGATGTGCCGCCCCTGTTCTTCCGATGCCGGTTGGCGTATGCGTGACCGGTGCCAGGAGAGTGGATGTGCGAATGTTGAACGGCGCGGGCCGGTACCGGCCGTCCATGTTCCGGTGCCCGATCGGTCAGCCGGACGATCCGGTGCCGTTCACCTGACAGCGCAGAAAAGGCGAGACGGGGCCGGGGAGCACCTCCCGACCCCGCCCGTCCGCACCTATCAGCGAACGTTCATTGCAGCGCCCCAAAGGGGCGCGGGACTGTTTCGATGTGCGGCTCCGCCGCGTGGGCGCGACAAGCCACGAAACACCCGCAGCCGCCGGACAACCGTCCCTGCTACGGCGCTACCGCTTGACCTTCCGCGCGGCCCGCAGCCACTCCTTGTTCATGCTCGTGACGGACATCAGAGGGATGCCCTTGGGGCAGGCGGTGGCGCACTCCCCCGTCAGCGTGCACCCACCGAAGCCCTCCTCATCCATCTGCCCCACCATGTCGAGCACCCGCGTCTCCCGCTCAGGCGCCCCCTGCGGCAGCACATTCAGATGGTTGATCTTGGCGGAAGTGAACAGCATCGCCGCCCCGTTCGGACAAGCCGCCACACACGCCCCGCACCCGATGCACTCGGCGTGCTCGAACGCGAAGTCGGCGTCCGGCTTCGGCACCGGCGTGGCGTGCGCTTCGGGAGCCGCACCCGTCGGCGCGGTGATGTAACCACCGGCCTGGATGATCCGGTCGAACGCGGACCGGTCCACGACCAGGTCCTTGACCACCGGGAACGCGGACGCCCGCCACGGCTCGATGTCGATCGTGTCGCCGTCCTTGAACGACCGCATGTGCAGCTGACACGTGGTCGTCCGCTCGGGCCCGTGCGCATCGCCGTTGATCACGAGCGAGCAGGCACCGCAGATGCCCTCACGGCAGTCGTGGTCGAAGGCGACCGGGTCCTCGCCCCTGAGGATGAGCTCCTCGTTGAGGGTGTCGAGCATCTCCAGGAAGGACATGTCGGAGGAGATCCCGTCCACCTGGTACGTGGACATGGCGCCTTCGGCGTCGGCGTTCTTCTGCCGCCAGACCCGCAGGGTGAGCTTCATGCGTAGCTCCGCTGGGTGGGGTGGACGTACTCGAAGACCAGGTCTTCCTTGTGCAGGACCGGAGCGGCACCGGTCTCGGTGAACTCCCAGGCCGCCGCGTAGGCGAACTCCTCGTCCCTGCGGGCCGCTTCGCCGTCCGGCGTCTGCGACTCCTCGCGGAAGTGGCCGCCGCAGGACTCGGAGCGGTGCAGCGCGTCGAGGCACATGAGCTCGGCGAGCTCCAGGTAGTCGACGACGCGGTTGGCCTTCTCCAGCGACTGGTTGAACTCCTCGCCGGTGCCCGGCACCTTGATGCGCCGCCAGAACTCCTCGCGGATCTGCGGGATGCGTTCCAGGGCCTTGCGCAGGCCGCTGTCGGTGCGGGCCATGCCGCAGAACTCCCACATCAGCTCGCCCACCTCACGGTGGAAGGAGTCGGGGGTGCGGTCGCCGTCGACGGACAGGAGCAGGTGGAGCCGGTCCTCCGTCTCGGCCAACACCTCCTGCACGACGGGGTGTTCGGCGGTGACGGCCTCGTGGTGCGGGTTGCGGGCGAGGTAGTCGTTGATGGTGGCCGGCAGCACGAAGTAGCCGTCGGCCAGGCCCTGCATCAGCGCGGAGGCGCCGAGGCGGTTGGCGCCGTGGTCGGAGAAGTTGGCCTCGCCGATCGCGAAGAGACCCGGGACCGTGGTCTGGAGGTCGTAGTCCACCCACAGGCCGCCCCATCGTGTAGTGCACGGCCGGGTAGATCCGCATCGGCACCTCGTACGGATCCTCGTCGGTGATCCGCTGGTACATGTCGAAGAGGTTGCCGTACTTGGCCTCGACGGCCTTGCGTCCCATGCGCTTGATGGCGTCGGCGAAGTCGAGGTAGACGCCCTGCCCGCCGGGACCGACACCCCGCCCCTCGTCGCAGACGTTCTTCGCGGCGCGGGAGGCGATGTCGCGCGGGACCAGGTTGCCGAAGGACGGGTAGATGCGCTCCAGGTAGTAGTCGCGCTCGTCCTCGGGGATCTTGTTCGCGGGGCGGTCGTCGCCCTTGGCCTTCGGCACCCAGATCCGGCCGTCGTTGCGCAGCGACTCGCTCATCAGCGTCAGCTTGGACTGGTGGTCGCCGGTGCGCGGGATGCAGGTGGGGTGGATCTGGGTGAAGCAGGGGTTGGCGAAGTAGGCGCCGCGCCGGTGGGCCCGCCAGACGGCGGTGGCGTTGGAGTTCATGGCGTTCGTCGACAGGTAGAAGACGTTGCCGTAGCCGCCGGAGGCCAGTACGACCGCGTCGGCGAAGTACGTGTCGATCCTGCCGGTGACGAGATCCCGGGCCACGATGCCGCGCGCCCGCCCGTCGACGACGATCAGGTCGAGCATTTCCGTACGCGGGTGCATCTCGATGTTCCCCGCGGCGATCTGCCTGCTCAGGGCCTGGTAGGCGCCGAGCAGCAGCTGCTGTCCCGTCTGGCCGCGGGCGTAGAAGGTCCGCGACACCTGGACACCGCCGAAGGAGCGCGTGTCGAGCAGACCGCCGTACTCGCGGGCGAACGGCACGCCCTGCGCCACGCACTGGTCGATGATCTCCACCGAGATCTGCGCGAGCCGGTGCACGTTCGACTCGCGCGCCCGGAAGTCGCCGCCCTTGACGGTGTCGTAGAACAGCCGGTGGATGGAGTCGCCGTCGTTGCGGTAGTTCTTCGCCGCGTTGATGCCGCCCTGCGCGGCGATCGAGTGGGCGCGGCGCGGGGAGTCCTGGTAGCAGAACTGGACGACGTGGTAGCCCTGTTCGGCGAGGGTGGCGCCCGCGGAACCGCCCGCGAGGCCGGTGCCGACGACGATGACGGTGTGCTTGCGCCGGTTGGCGGGGTTGACCAGCTTGGCCTCGAAACGGCGCTTGTCCCAGCGCTCGTTGATCGGGCCCGACGGCGCCTTGCCGTCGACGACCGGCTCGCCGGTCCTGTAGTCCACATAGGTAGTCATGTCAGCTCACCACTCCGGTCATGACGCCCACGGGTACGGCGATGAAGCCGGCCGTGAGCAGCAGCGCGAGGACGTTGGCGACGGTCTTCAGGGCGCGGTCTCGGGTGCGGCTGCCGGCGCCGAGGGTCTGGGCGGCGCTCCAGAAGCCGTGCCGGATGTGCAGGCCGAGGGCGAGCATCGCGACGATGTAGATGACGTTGCCGTACCACGTGGAGAAGGTGTCCACGACGTTCTGGTACGGGTGGCCCTCCTGGAAGCCGCCCGAGTGCACGGTGCCGGTCGTCAGGTCCAGGACGTGCCAGACGATGAACAGGCCGAGGATGATGCCGCCCCAGCGCATGGTGCGGGTCGCGTAGGAGGCCCGCGGCTTCTTGTGCACGTACTTGCTGGGGCGTGCCTTGATGTCGCGGCGGCTGAGCTGGTACGCCGAGGTGGCGTGGGCGACGACGGCGGCGACCAGCACGACGCGGATCAGCCAGAGCGTCCACTCGTAGTGCATGAACGGTTCGCCGACCGTGCGCAGCCAGTGGCCGTACGCGTTGAACTCGCCCGCGCCGAAGTAGATCTTCAGGTTGCCGATCATGTGGGCGACCAGGTACAGCAGCATGATCAGCCCGCTGACCGCCATCACGGTCTTCTTGCCGACGGTGGAGTCCCACACCGTGCGTGCCATGGACGGCCGTCGATCCGTCCGCGTTGCCAGAGCCATGGAACAGGACGCTAGGCCCGAACCACCTCATCGGTCCAAGACATGGTCCGGCTCGTTTCGATAGGCACTGGCTATGCTGGCTGGATGCAGTTCCAGCAGCTCCAGTACTTCGTGGCGGTCGCCGAGACCCGGCACTTCACCCGGGCCGCCGATCTGGTGCATGTCGCACAGCCCTCGCTGTCGCAGCAGATCAAGGCGCTGGAGCGGGAGTTGGGCGCGGACCTGTTCCTGCGGGCGCGCGGCAACATCACGCTGACGGACGCCGGGGAGGCCCTGCTCCCGCTGGCCCGGCGCATCCTGGCCGACGCGGACACCGCACGGCACGAGGTGCAGGAACTGGTGCAGCTGCGTCAGGGCCGGGTCCGGCTGGGCGCGACCCCGAGCCTGTGCACGGGCCTGCTCCCGGACGTGCTGCGCGCCTTCCACGACCGCTACCCCGGCATCCAGCTGCTGATCGAGGAGGGCGGCTCGCACGACCTGGTACGAGAGCTGGCGCGCGGCGCCCTCGACCTCGCGCTGGTCGTCCTGCCCCTGCCGACCCCGTCCCCCGCGCTCACCACGGTCGAGCTGCTGCGCGAGGACCTGGTGGTCGTCTCCTCACCCGATGCGCCCCGCCCCGGCGGCGGCCGGCGCACCGTGCGCATCGCCGACCTGGAGGGGGAACGCCTGGTGATGTTCCGGCACGGCTACGACCTGCGGGAGCTGACCGTAGCCGCGTGTCGCTCCGCTGGGTTCGAGCCGGATTTCGCGGTGGAGGGTGGGGAGATGGACGCGGTGTTGGGGTTTGTGCGGGCGGGGCTGGGGGTCGCGGTCGTGCCGCGGATGGTGGCCGCGCGGTCCGGGCGCGGGCTGCGGGTCACGCCGCTGGCCCGGCCCGGGCTGCACCGGACGATCGCGCTGGCGCATCGCAGTGATGTGGCTCCGCCTCGGGCCGCCAGGGAGTTGCAGCGGATGCTTCTGGAGCGGTGACCGTGGCTGTGGCCCCCTGGCGCCGTTGCGCGACAGCGCCATCGGGGACTGCGGGTTGTCCGTGGTTGCCCGCGCAGTTCCCCGCGCCCCTTCGGGGCGCTGCTCAGACGCCTGCTCTACGGCGTGCCGCCGCCGTGCGCACGGCGTCCAACGGGATCCCCGCCTGTTCGCACAGCGTGGCCAGGTCGAAGTAGATCGTCTCGCCGGCCATCAGCCCTTCCTTGAAGGGGACGATATTGGCGAAGGGCACCTCGAAGGCGCCCCCGCCGGGTGGGACGCCGAGCCAGTCGCCCCGGCTGGTGCCGCGCAGGGTTCCCCACACGGCGATCACGTCGTCGCCGAAGGCGATGCCCTCGTCCTGCGGAGCGAGGTCGGGGAAGGCGGTGAAGTACTGCTGCTCGTACGCGGCCCGCACCGCGTCCCGCCCCTGGCTGCGCAGCCCAAGGGGCTGGGTCTGGAGGAAGCAGTCGTCGACGAAGGTCTGCAGAACCGCGTCGATGTCGCGCGCCGCCTCGGCCTCGCGGTGGGCCTCGAAGAGGCGACGCATGTTCGTGACGTCCATGTCCGCGCTCCCTCCGCTCAGGGCGTCGGTGACCCCGTCTTCGATCGTATGAAGGGGGTCACCGCGCAGCCACCGCTCAGCCCGTCGCGTCCACCAGCGCCAGCTCGTGCAGCCGCTCCGGTGGGCCCGGGCGGGCGTAGTACCAGCCCTGGGCCGTGTCGCAGCCGAGGATGCGTAGTTGTTCGGCCTGGGCGCCCGTTTCCACGCCCTCCACCGTGACCGCCAGGTCCAGGCTGTGGGCGAGGGACACGATGCCTTCGACGATCTTCAGGTCGACGGGGTCGGCCGGGAACTGCTGCATGCTCTGGGTGAAGGAGCGGTCCAGCTTGAGGACGCTCACCGGTAGCCGGCGCAGGTTGGCGAGGTTGGAGTAGCCGGTGCCGAAGTCGTCGAGGGCGATGTCCACGCCCATCTCGGCCAGCCGGCGCAGCGGCTTGAGCAGGTCGTCGTCGGCGCCGATGAGGGCCGACTCGGTGACTTCCAGGCAGAGGGCGTCCGGCGCCACGCCCGCGCGCTCCAGGATGTCCACCGTGTCCTGGACCAGTCCGGGGTGGGTGAGCTGGCACGGCGAGAGGTTGACGTTGATGCGGAGCGGCCCTGCGTCGTCGTAGCGTTCTCGCCACTCGCGCGCCTGACGCACCGACTGCTCCAGGACCCAGCGGCCGAGCGGAACGATCAGTCCCGTGTGCTCGGCGAGCGGGATGAACCGGTCCGGGCCGAGGATGCCGTGCTGCGGGTGCAGCCAGCGCACCAGGGCCTCGGCGCCGCGCACGCTGCCGTCGCCGAGGTGGACCAGCGGCTGGTACTCGATGAAGAACTCGCCCCGGTCCAGGGCCGTCGGCAGCGCCGTGGTCAGCCCGTGCCGGGTGATGGCGCGGGCGTCGGCCTCCTCGTCGGCGAGCTCGAAGCGGTTGCCGCCCGCCGACTTGGCCCGGTACATGGTGATGTCCGCGCTGCGCAGCACCTCCGCCGGGCTGCGCTCTCCGGCCGGGCCCTCGACGATGCCGATGCTGCCGCGCACGGTCAGCTCCCGGCCGTCGACGCTGATCGGGGCGATGAGCGCGTTCATGATGCGGGCGGCGAGCTCGTCGACCTCATGCTCGGTGTCGGGGCCGGTGGTCAGCGCCACGAACTCGTCGCCGCCGAGCCGGGCGACCATCTCGCCGGGCGCGGTGGCGCAGGACTGCAGCCGGTCGGCGACCTCGACGAGCAGCCGGTCGCCGGCCGCGTGGCCGAGGCTGTCGTTGACGGTCTTGAAGCCGTCCAGGTCGAGGTAGCACAGGCCGAACCGCTGGCCTTCCCCGGCGCCCAGTGCCTTCTCCAGGCGCTCGAAGAAGAAGGTGCGGTTGGGCAGGCCGGTCAGCGCGTCGTGCGTGGCCTCGTAGCGCAGCCGCAGGTTGAGCAGGCGCCGTTCGGTGGTGTCCTCCATCAGGGCCAGCTGGTACTGCGGGTTGCCGTCGGGGTCGCGCAGCAGGGAGACCGTGAGGTTGGTCCACAGGACCGTTCCGTCGGGCCGGTAGAAGGCCTTTTCGACGTGGTAGTGCTCGCGCTCGCCGCGTACGAGTTCGTCGTAGAGCTTCCAGGTCTGCGGCGCGTCCTCGGGGTGCGTCCACTCCATGACGTTGCGGCTGCGCAACGCATGTTCGGAGATGCCGAACATGCGCAGCAGGGCGCCGTTGACCTGAAGGATGTTGCCCTCCAGGTCCGCGATGCCGATTCCTATGGCCGCGCCTTCGAAGACCGCGCGGAAGCGGGCCTCGGTGGCGTGCAGCGCCTGCGCGACCACGCCCTGCGCCTTGAGGGCGGCCGCGGAGATCGCCTCCTGCTCGGCCAGCGTCCGCTCGCGCAGCGCCTGGGCGAACCCGGCGGCCATGGCGTGCTGGAGCCGCGCCGAGCGGGCCCGCTGGTCCTCCTGGTCGCCTTCGGTGCCGCAGTAGAGCACGAGGTAGGCGTCCACGCAGTCCAGCGAACGGCTCAGCGCCTCGGGGTCCGTGCAGTGCGCGGTGACGAGTGCGGCGCCGACCGTCTTGCCCGCGTCCGCGTCGAAGGCCCTGGCCCTGAGCGCCTCGCTCAACCGCCGGGCCAACGGCAGCAGTTGCTCCTCGAACTCCGGCCGGGTCGACGACGTCGAGGTCACCGGGAAGACGGCCCGGCTCCAGATCGTCGCGAACCGGCGCAGTCTGTCCTCCGGCCCGTCCGGCCCCGCGCTCACGCCGTACGCCCCACGCCGGCGAACCCGGAGAAGGCGAACGGATCCTCGTCCTCCGGTGCTGTGTCCGGCCGCCAGAGCGGCATCGGCACCAGTCCCGGTTCCACCATGTCGTACCCCTCGAAGAACCGCGCGATTCCGTCGCGCGAGCGCATGATCAGCGGGTTGCGAATGTCCTTGTATACGTCGACCGTGCCCTTGGCCCGCTCCTCGGGCAGCGGGATTCCCTCGTACGAGGCATGCGTGAGCACCAGCAGGCTGCCGGGCGCGAGCGCGTCGCGCAGCTGGGCCACCGCCTCGTACGGGTCGTCCTCGTCCTCCACGAAGTGCAGTATGGCAACGAGCAGCAGTACCACTGGCCGGTTCAGGTCGATGAGGCTCTCGACCACGGAACTGCCCAGAATGTCCTGGGGCTTGCGCAGGTCCGCGGCGACGACGTCCGCGCCGTCGTTGCCCTCCAGGACGGCCTGGCTGTGCGCGACGGCGACCGGGTCGTGGTCGACGTACACCACGCGTGCGGCGGGCTCGGCCGCCTGGGCCACCTCGTGGACGTTGCCGAACGTCGGGATGCCGGAGCCTATGTCCAGGAACTGGGTGATGCCCTCGTCGACCGCGAAGCGCACCGCGCGGCGCATGAACGCCCGGTTGGCCTGCATGATCTTGGGGAGCCCCGGCATGAACTCCATGGCCTTGCGGGCCGCTTCCCGGTCGACCTCGAAGTTGTGCGAACCGCCCAGGTAGTAGTCGTAGATTCGCGAGACACTGGGCACCGAGATATCGATGCTCCGAGGGGCCCAGGCGGGACGCTCCATCTATCTCTCCAAGGCGTAGGCGATCCGGTGTTCGAGCTGAGGCTACTGATCGCCCGCCAAAGGAGCGAGCGGAAACGGAAATTGACCATCCGTTCCCGGTCACTGCCAGCGGCACGTGCCGAATTGATGCCCGGCGCACCCTCCGTCAAAAGCATCCGAAGCATTCCACAGAGCGGCGAAGCATGGCGAAAGAGGGCGAAGAATCACGGTGAATAACGGTGAATGACGACAAACCGGCCCGCCCCCTGTGCGTGAGGCTTCAGGGGGCGGACCGGTGGGCCGGGCGTGCCGGGGATCAACCTTGGCGAGGTGTGATCTTCTACTGCTCCGGCGCGCCGACCGGCTGGCCGTCGGGGCGGATGGCGAACCAAGTGCCGCCGACGCCCTGACCGTTGGTGTCGCCAGGCTTCTTGTCGTTCACGAACGTGTAGATGGGGACGCAGTCGATGGTCTGCTGCTTGAGCCCGTCGGGCCGGTCGAAGACCACGTAACCCTGCCCCCTGAGACCGGACCCCTTCAGATCGATGCCCTCGGTGTCCTCGGCGTCGACCGGCTCGATGACCGGCCACTTCTCCAGACAATCGCCGGTGCACGCCGTCTTCATCGGCCAGGGCGAGTCCTTCATGAAGCGGTAGACCGTGTGACCGTTCTTGTCGATGACGATCTCGCCGAGCTTGGGGTCCTTGCGGGTGGACAGACCGGGCAGGCCGGCCGCCTCCGCACCGCCCTCCCCCTGCGCCTTCTTGCCGTCGGGGGCCAGCGCGTACCAAGTGCCGCCCACACCCTGGCCGTTGACGTCGCCCGCGTTGGTGTCCTTCGCATAGCGGTACACCGGCCAGCCGTCGACCGTCAGCTGCTTGGTGCCGTCGGAGCGGGTGACCGAACCCAGCAGCGCCTTGTCGATACCGGTGCCGGCCGTGGCGTCGTCCGCGGGGACCGGCGGCCACTTCTTCGCGCAGTCGCCGTCGCAGTTGGACTTGGCGGGGTCCGCGGTGTCCTTGTCGAAGCGGTAGAGAGTCAGACCGGCGCTGTCGGTCAGCACCTCGCCGAGTTCCTGGTTGCTGGAAACGGACAGCTCACCGGCGGTGGCGGCCTGCGTGGCGGCGCTCTCCTGGCCCGCCGCACCCGGGTCGTACCCGGATCCGTTCCCGAGGCCGGTACCGGCGCTTCCGTAATCACCGGCCGCGGCCGTGGCACCCACGTTCTGGCTGCTCGCCGGCGGCGCGGTCTCCGAGCCGCATGCCGTCGTCAGCGCCGCCACCGCCACGGCGCTCACCACGAGCGAGGCGCTCCGCCACGAGGTCTTCATCGTCAACTCCCCGATCATCACAAGGGTGTTGCAGCGCCCTGCTGCGCCGCCGCACGACAAGGGGTACGCATGAAGGCCATGGTCGTGTTCAACCGACGCACAAATTTCTTTCGGAATGCTGTGACAACACCCGCTTCCCTCCTGTGAACGCAGGCCTCTCTCCCCCCTGTACATCCTCGTCTCGCGTCGCACGCGCGTGCGTGCGTGCGTCCCGGCGGTCACATCCGCGCCCGCCGATCAAACCTTCGGGGGCCTTGGGTCACTCGTTCGGGGCAATCCCCCCGCACTCGGGCCTGTGGAAGCGCGCCCCGCCCTCAGGATCTTGGTCGTGTATGGACTCGAACCGACCCAATCCACCCTGACGACAAGGGTGTTGACGGTGGTGACGCTGACCTGGCTCCTGGTGGCGGCACCGGCCGGTGAGGCGGTGGCCGACGTCTGCGCGTATGCCGACACCGGCCCGGACGGCGCGAAGGCGGTGGCGGTCGTCGGAACCCTCACCTGGCCGACGCCCCCGCAGTGCCCGGCACCGACCCCTACGCCTACGCCGACCCCCACGCCCACACCCACGCCCACTCCGACACCGGACCCCGCGCCCACGCCACCCCCGAAGACCACACCCACCCCGAAACCCGAGCCTCCGCCTCCACCACCGCCTCCCCCGCCCCCGCCCCCGGCGGCGCCGGCTCCCCCGCCCGCTCCACCTCGCGCGGGCCCGACCCCCGTGCCGACCCCCACGCCCACCCCGACGCCCACGCCGAAGCCGTCGGTCAAGCCCACCCCGAGTCCGTCCATGGCCCCGGTGCACTACCCGCCCTACCGCGCCACGCCGCACCGGGGGCCGGCGCACGACGCCCCGTCACCCCTCACCTTCGTCCTGCTCATCGCGGTGCCCGCGATCGTCGCCGTCGCCGCACTGCGTGCGCGCTGACCCTGGAGGCTTCTGTTGCCGGAATGGCTTGTTCTCACCCTCGCGATGCTGGCCGCCTGCGCCGTGGTGGTCATCATCACCCTCCTACGGCACCGCACGGCCCCCGAGGACGAGGATCCCTCCGAGACCCCGGACGTCATCGAGTACATGACGATGTGGATCGGTGTCGTGTACGCCATTGTCCTGGGCCTGGCCATCGCCGGCGTGTGGGAGGGCCGCAGCGCCGCCGAGGACCATGTGCAGGCGGAGGCCGCGGCGCTGCACGAGATCTCGGAACGCGTCCGGGTCTATCCGGCCGACGTCCGTGACCGTATTCGGGACGATGTCAACGCCTATGTCGGACACGTCGTCACCACCGAGTGGAAGACGATGAGCGAGGACGGCCGGGTCACCGAACGCGGCGCCGAGCTCCTGCAGCGCCTCCGCGAGGACGTCACCGACTACGAGCCGAGGTCGGACTTCGAGGCGCAGGCCTACCAGCCGCTCGTCGATCAGGTGACCGCCGCCGACCAGGCGCGCAACGCCCGCGCGAGCTCGACCGGGGAGACCATGCCGGGCGTGGTGTGGTTCGGGCTGATCGCCGGCGGCATCGTCACCATCGGGATGATCTTCGCCCTGCAGATCCGGCGCACGGCCCGCGAGCTGATCCTCGCCGGGCTGTTCTCCGCGCTGATCGCCTTCCTGCTCTTCCTCATCTGGGACTTCGACGCCCCCTACAGCCGTGGTGTCACGGCGTCGGCGGAACCGTTCCTCGACCTCTTCCCGCACATCAAGGGCTGACAGGCCCTCACCTGACGAACCGAGGGGGGACGAAGCGAGAGGTGGCGCCGGCACGCGATGCGCGGCAGCCACGCCGCCAGGGCCCTTCTGATGGATCTTCGACGCCGCGGAGATCCATCAGAAGGGCCCTGAGTCCCCCGGTCGCGGGAACGCCGTCCCCTGAGCGGCCCACGCTCTTGCCCCATTCGCACGACAGCGATCGCGCAGGTGTGCGCGCCTTTCTAGCGTTCCGGTCATCGAGGTGCATTTCCGGCGCAAGCGGAACAGGTCCGCGGCCGCTCCTCGGGGACCCGGAGGAAACACCATGCGCGCGATACGCATCGCTTCGGCCGCACTGCTGGGCGTCAGCGCCCTCGCCATGGCCGCCCCCGCCGCCCAGGCGCGCGGCGACGCCTCAGGTTTCTGGGTCAACGTACTGCCCACCACCGTCGCGCCCGGTGGCCAGGTCAAGCTGCGCGCGACCGGCTGCGACCAGAGCGTGGCCGTCTCGTCGGGGGTGTTCGACACGGTCACCATCCCCAGGGGGCGGACGACGACGAGGGTCACGGTCGACCGGGACGCCAGACCGGGGGCCGTGTACGAGGTGTCGTTCTACTGCGGCACCTTCTGGCAGAGCGTCGACCTCACCATCGCCGGCGGCCGGCCCGCGCCGGTGCACCCTCACCCGCAGCGCGGCGTGCACGCCGGTGAGGGCGGCAGCTTGGCCGGGCTGGATGTGAAGGAGATCGGCCTGGGCGGTGCGCTCATCGCGGCCTCGCTCGGGACGGCGTACCACCTCTCCCGGCGCCCCACCGGCGAGGACGACACCTGACGCCAGGACCCGCCCGCACAGGCCTTCGCCCCGGATCCCCTCGACGGGGGCCGGGGCGAAGGTCTGGGAACGTGCGACATGTCGGCGACGGGCAACAGCTCAGATCCGCTTCTCCGCCCGGCGGCGCATCCAGAACACCCCGCCACCGATGACGGCCGCGGCGATGAGCCCACCTCCGATGGCCATGTCGGTCGGCGTCGCGCCGGTGGAGCTGCTGCCGCCGAGACCGCCGCGCACGCCGCCGATGACGGTGAAGGCGTTCGGGTGGGTCAGCGGCCTGCCGGCGCCGGTGCAGGTGACCGTGATGCTGTGTGCACCCGGCTTCGCGTGTTTGTCGATGATCGCGGTGCCCTTGGCCGTGCTGCCGCCGACCGGGGTCAACCGCGTGGGCCGGAACGCGTCCGAGGTCGCGGTGCCGCCGTGCGGGCAGCCGTCGACCGTGATGGTCAGCTGCCCGCCGCGGGCGATGACACTGGGCATGGCGACGATATTGCTCGGGCCGATCATGCCGTCCCGAGCGGTGGCCGCCGGGGCGGCGAGTCCGAGGGCTGCGACCGCGGTGGCAGCGGCCGCCAGGGCACGAGTAGTTCGCATGTGATCCTCCGCGGAAGGCGCCCCGGGAACCGTCCCCGGTCGATCGGCGAGAAAGCACCTCCCAGAAAGACCCTCAGATGCCGTGCCCCGGGCCGCATTTCGGCGATGGTCCGTCCTGGTGAGAGGACACGCCGCCGCATAAGCCCACAATCGGATATTGCCGCAGGTCACGGACCGTCAGAATTTTCCTGTCGGCGGCAACTCGGATGGCGCACCGAAGGGAGTCGGGCCACCCGTTCGTATCCGCCCCGTCGCCGGTTGCGCGCCCGGGACTTAGCGTTCTGGTATGCGCGAATGACGTGGCGACGGCCGCGTCGAGAGGGGAAGTCGAATGTCTGCGTCCGAACTGGCCGAACTGGCCGAAGAGGAGGAGCGCCGGAAGAAGCGCGCTCCTTGGGGCGTGATAGCGCTTGTTCTGCTCACCGGCCTCGCACTCATTCGCAATGGTTCGGGGGAGTTCGACGTGGGACCGCCGCAGCCCGCGACGGCGGCCGCGGCGGACGGCGGCCGGGTGTCCGGCGGCATCTTCGCCGGTGCCGTGCAGCCACTGCCGTACGCCCTGCCGGACCGGGTCAGGATCCCCGGGATCCAGGTCGACGCGCCGGTGATCCCGGTCGGTCTGGACGTGGACGGCTGGGTCGGCGCGCCGCCGCCGGAGGACCCGAACCTGGCAGGTTGGTTCACCGGCTCCGTCTCCCCCGGCGAGAAGGGCACCGCGGTGGTCGTCGGCCATGTCGACAACGCTCAGGGTCCCGCTGTTTTCTACGGTCTCGGGGGCCTGCAGAAAGGGAATCGCGTAGAGATCGTCCGGCAGGACGGAAAGACGGCCGTTTTCGAGGTCTACGGCATCGAGGTGTTCCAGAAGAACGATTTCCCCGGTGACCGGGTTTACGGTTCCAAGGGGAGCCCCGAATTGCGGGTCATCACCTGTGGTGGCGGTTTCTCCCAGCAGAACGGATATGACGGGAACGTCGTCGCTTTCGCCAGCCTGGTCGAGGTCCGCTGAGCTTTCCCCGGCCGGGCGGGCGAGAGCCGTCAGCGGTATTTCCGTTCCGGGACGGTGACGAAATAGCCGGAGTCCAGCAGCCGCGGCAGATAGGCGCGCAGTGCGCGGACGCTCTGGGAGCGGTCGCCCCCGGCGTCGTGCGAGAGCACCACGACGCCGGGGGCGGCGCCGTGCTCCACCCGGTCGACGATCGTGCGGGTGCCGGGGGTGGTCCAGTCGAGGGTGTCGACGGTCCAGGCGAGCGGTTCCATGCCCAGGTCGGCGCCGAGTTGGAAGGTGGCGCGGTTCCAGGCGCCGTAGGGCGCGCGGAACCAGGCGGGGCGTTCTCCGTACGCCTCCTCGACGACATCGCAGGTGCGCTCCATCTCGGCGCGGATCCGGCCGCGGCTGAGGCGGGTGAGCAGCGGGTGGGACCAGGTGTGGTTGCCGACGACATGGCCCTCGTCGGCCATCCGCGCCACGAGTCCCTTGTGGTCGGCGACCATCTCTCCGCACACGAAGAACATCGCGCGGACGTCGTACTCGCGCAGGGTGTCCAGGATGTGCGGGGTGTAGCGGGGGTCGGGACCGTCGTCGAAGGTCAGCACCATGGTGCGGCCCCTGCCGGACACGCGCAGGTACGGCGCTCGCCGTACGAGCGTGCGGCGGGGCGCCACACGGGGCGGGCCGTAACCCGTCAGGGGTTCTAGGCGGTAGGCGGAGGGCTTGAGCGCGCGGTGCGCCTGCGGGCCCGCGGCCGGGGCGACGGGCCGGACCGGCTCCTCGCCCGTGACCGTCGCGAACAGTCCGGCGGTGCCGGCGGCTCCGACGGCGGCGGCACCGGCGAGCAGCGCGCGGCGTCGCGTGAGCGGACGTGTGGGCGACTGATCCTTCGTCATGAATGATCAGTCGCCCGGTGAGGGACCGACGCACCACGGCGGCACCGGGACGGCGGCAGGAAAACGCCCGACCGGCGCAGCTCCGGTTGCGCCGGCCGCGGAGCTTATGACGGCGCGTCAGCGGCGGCGCACCAGGGGGAACGGCAGGGGCTCCCGGATCGTTCAGGCCGGTGAGAACATGACGAACTGGTCGACGCCGATGCCGAGGCCGCCGGTGGGCGGCATGGCGTATTCGAGGGCGTCGAGGAAGTCCTCGTCCAGCTCCAGCGCCTCGGGGTCTCCCCCGGCGGCGAGCAGGGACTGGGCGGTGAGGCGGCGGCGCTGTTCGACGGGGTCGGTGAGTTCGGAGCAGGCGGTGCCGAGTTCGGTGCCGAAGGCGACGAGGTCCCCGCGCTCGGCGAGCCGGGGGTCTTCGCGGTGTTGCCGGGTGAGCGGGGAGACGTCGGTCGGGAAGTCCTTGTAGAAGGTGGGCAGCTGGGTCTTCTCCTCGACGAGCCGCTCGTACATCTCCAGCACGAGGTCGCCGTGGCCGTCGTCGGCCGTGTACGGCACGCCCACGCGATCGCAGCTTGGGACCTGGGGCTTCCCGGCTCAAGGAAACGTGTGCGTTGGCGCCGCCATGGATCTGCTGGCGCACCGGCGTCTCGACTTCCAGGTAGCCGCGCTCCAGCAGGCCCTGGCGCAGGGCCTGGACGGCGGTGGAGCGGGCGCGGACCACGTCGCGGGCGGCGGGGCCGGAGACCAGGTCGAGGTAGCGCATGCGCACCTTGGCCTCGGGGTCGGCGAGGCCGCGGCGTTTGTCGGGCAGGAGGCGCAGGCACTTGCCGACGAGCTGCCAGGAGGTGACGAAGACGGTGGGTTCACTCTTGTCGCTGACGCCGGCCAGGCCGGTGGCAGTGACGAGGTCGCCGATGTCGGTGTCGGTGTCGGCGGTGAAGCGGTCGAGGGCGGCGCCGGTGTCCCCCGGGTGAGGGCGAGTTGGTGGTCGCCGGACCAGTCGCGCAGTACGGCGAAGACGAGGCCGCCGAAGTCGCGCACGGGCATGATCCGGCCGACGACGGTGACCTGCTCGCATGTCGGCGAGGGCGTGGGTGCGGGCCGGGGATGCCACCGAGTAGGGGTCGATGCCGTCGGCGCGCAGCCGGTCGAGGGTGATGGTGCCGGATGCGGACCTGCTCAGGCAGGCCCGCATCCGGCCGGGCCGCCCCGGCCTCGTCCCCTCCGTCGAGGCCGAGCGCCGCCGGCGAGGGCAGTCCTTCGGTGGTCGCGGGACGCGGCCCGCCTCGCGGGTGCCCGTTTCTGCGGAGTTTGTGCAGCGACGGTACGGAGACTTGGCGTTGGAGCGGTAGAGGGCCTCCAGTTGCCACCACTTGGAGGGGATGCCCATCTTCGGTGCCACCGCGCACAGTTCGGCGACCATGAGGGCCGAGGGCCGTGCCGAGGAGGTCGGGCAGGACGAGCAGGCCCAGGTGGACGACGACCAGCCACCAGGCGATCTTCTTGCGGGCGGCCGTCGCGGCGGCGAGCAGGAAGAGCACGGCCGCGTGGGCGAGGTTGGCGCTGACGGGGCGGTGATCCGGTCGAGGGCGTCCACGACCGGGCGGAGCGCGCTGCGCAGCGGTGGGATGAGGGCCGGCAGGACGCACAGCGGTCCGAGGGCGCCGAAGAAGGTCGCGAAACCCTCCGGCACCCTGCGGAGGAGGCCGTTCCCGGGCGACCGTATCGGGCCCGTGGTGTCCTTGTCCGGGACGGCCTCCACGGTGGCACTCATGTTCCGACTGTAGGAAGCCCTGGGCCCGTTCGCCCGTCGAGCCCCCTGCCCGGCGGCGGGACCTGCGGTTTCCGATAGCCTCCGTGCCGTGACGGAACAGCACGCGCACCAGTTCGAGCGGGGCACGGACGGGCCCAAGGTCATCGTGGTCGGGGTGGACGGCTCCGACTCCTCGCTGCGCGCGGCGGCCTACGCCGCCGGCCTCGCCCGACGGCAGCACGCGCTGCTCGCCGTCGTGTACGTGCAGCCAGTGATGACGGCGGGCGCGGCGCTCGGGGTGCCGGTCGCGGAGACGACCGACGAGATCGCCGAGGACCTGATCGCCCAGATCCGGGACGCGGCCGAGCGGCTCAAGGGGATATTCGACGTCCGCTGGGAGTTCCACACCTTCCGCGGCGACCCCTACAACGGCCTGGTGACGGCGGCCGACGACCTGAAGGCCGACGCCGTGGTGGTGGGCGCCTCGGAGCAGGCCGGGCACCGGATCGTCGGTTCCGTCACGGTGCGGTTGGTCAAGGCGGGGCGGTGGCCGGTGACGGTGGTGCCGTAGGCCCGCTGTACAGGGCGTCCATGCCGCCCGATCACAGGCTGAACCGACCGGCCCTCAGAGGGCCCGGAGGAAGTCCAGCAGGATCTCGTTGAAGGCCTCGGGCTTCTCCAGGTTCGGGAAGTGCCCGGTGTCCTCGATCGTCACCGAGCGGCCGTTCGGCACGCTTCGCACGAGCCGCTCCGCCATCTCGAGGGCGTCGGCCGCGTCGAGCGCGCCGTGGACGGCGAGGACGGGTACGTCGATCTTGGGCATCCGGCTCCAGGGGTCGTCGAGCGGCACATGCCAGTTCGTCTCGCCGACGGTGTGCTTGGCGATCGTGTGCGCCGCCATCTCCCGCATCCGCCGCACGGCGTCGGGGTCGCAGTCCGCCACGGCGCGGTGCGGCCCGGCGACGTTCTTGGCGAAGGCCTCGATCCAGCCGGCGGCATCACCCTCCCCCAACATGCGGGCCGACTCGGCGACCCGCTCCCGCGTCCACGCATCGGAGTACTCGAACGCGCTGGTCCCGCCGCCGCTGACGACCACCGCACGCGCCAGCTCGGGGTACTCCAGCACGGTGTCGGTGGCGACCGCCGCCCCCATGCACACACCGGCCAGGACGGCGGGTCCGGCATCGAGATGGCGCAGCAGGCCACCGAGGTCGTCGGCCCAGCGGAACGGCTTGCTCGCGTTGGCGGAGAAGCCGTGCCCGCGCACGTCGGGCGCGATCACGCGGTAGCCGGCGGCGACCAGCGCCGGTATCTGGTCGTCGAAGACGCGGTGATCGACGTACCCGGGGTGCACCAGGACCACGAGGTCCCCGGCACCGGTGTCGCGGTAGGCGAGGTCGCCGTCCGGGGAGGCGAAGAAGCACAGATCCGAAGCTGTCGTCGCTGTCATCATGACAACCAAGGTGTCATCTTCAGAGAAGTTTGGCAACCCAGGTGTCATGATGGCTTGGTGGACGACTCCAGCCAGCCCCTCTCCCGCGACGACCTCGGCGACCGGATCAGCGAGGTGTTCGACCTGATCGGCGCGCTCTACCGGCGCGGCCTGCGCAAGCTCGAGCAGGGCGAGGAGGTCGAGGGCGTGTCCGTCGGCGTGCGCTCCGTCCTGGTCCTGCTGCACAGGTACGGGCCCATGACGGTGCCCCAGATGGGCCGGGTCATGACGCTGACCCGGCAGTTCGTGCAGCGCATGGTCAACGAGGCGGCGTCCAGGGGCTGGGTCGAGGCCACCCCCAACCCCGCGCACCAGCGGTCCTCGCTCATCCGGATCACAGAGGAGGGCACCGCCGTCATCACCGCGATCCTCGCCCGCGAGCACGCCCTGAACCGGCAGGTCGGCAGCGATCTGACCGAGGGCGAGCTGCGGGCCTGCGTGCGCGTGCTGAAGGAGATGCTGAAGACCTTCGACCACGTGGACGCGGACTGACCTGCACCCCCTGGCCTACTCCCCCATGGTGAGCCCGTCCTTGGCCGCGCCCCGGCTCAGCACGATGTCCCGGATCCGGTCGCGCACACCACGTAGTTCGGCGCCCTGTTCGAGCGCCCGGTTGAGGTTGATCACGCGACCGGCGTCGATGTCGAACAGCTGCGGGATGAACTCGGCCTTCGACACCTCCCAGCGACCGCCGGGCTCGTCGGGCGCGGTGAAGGTGAAGCGGCCGAGGGTGGACTGGTTGCCGCGCGAATCCTGGACGCCCTGCTCGTTGTACATCGCGCCGGCGACCTGGTCGCCCATGCCGTAGACCACCCAGGTGCCGTTGACCTTCTCGTACGCCTGCGGGACATGGGCGTGGGTGCCGAGGATCAGGTCGATGACGGGGCGGCCACCGGCGCGGGCGGCCGTGAGGTCGCGGGCGAGGGTCGTCTGCGTGTCGTCGGGCGCGTCCTGCCATTCGGTGCCCCAGTGCAGCGAGACGACGACCACGTCGGCGCCCCCCTTCCGAGCGGCGCGGGCGTCCGCCAGGATCTTGTTCTCGTCGATCAGGTTGACCGCCCAGGGCTGCCCGGGCGGCAGCGGGAAGCCGTTGACGCCGTATGTGTACGCGAGGTGCGCGACCTTGGCCGGGCCCGCGCGCAGCACCCTCACGGAGCGCGCCTCACCCTCGGTGCGCGCCGTCCCCGCGTGCCGTACGCGCGCCTCGTCGAGGGCGTTCAGGGTGCGCAGAATGCCGGCGGCACCGTCGTCGAGGCTGTGGTCGGAGGCGGTGGAGCAGCCGTCATAGCCGGCGGCGGCGATCCCCTTGGCCACCTCCGGCGGGGACCTGAAGGCCGGGTAGCCCGAGTACTCGCCGTCCGCGCCGTAGACCGTCTCCATATGACACAGCGCCAGATCGGCGCGGGAGACGACGGGTTCGACGCCGGCGAACATCGGGCGGAAGTCGTAGCCGGAGCCGCGCGCGTCGAAGCGCGCCCGGTCGATGATCGACGTGTGCGGGAGGATGTCGCCGGAGGCGACGAGCGTGAAGCCGCGGGGGCCCTTGGCGGAGGCGCCCGGGTGCCCCGGCGCCTTGTGGTCGTTGGCCTGGCAGGCGGCGCCCGCGGCGAGGGCGGCCGTCAGAGCGAGGGCCACGAGTCGACTGCGTGCAATCATCAGCTCACCCCGTGTGGTCGTATTACCCACCAATACGTATGAAACCGGGCGTCCTCGCAAACAATCCGACCGCTTCCATTAGCCCGTCCGGCGCGCCCCGGCTAGGCGGAAGGGACCGTTCGTCGTACCGTTCGCCGACGCGATCGACCGTCCGCCGCAGATCCGTGTGCGTGCTCTGTCCCCGGACAGCGGCCTGCGGTGCCATACGGCCATGACGGCCGGAACCACCCTCACGAACGGGACGACCGCCGAGCACGAGCTCGCCGCACTGCAGCGCGAGCACGGCCGGCCCCTCTTCGCGCTCCTGCTCCGGCTCTGCGACGGCGACCGGCAGCGCGCCGAGGACCTCGTACAGGAGACGCTGGTGCGCGCCTGGCAGCATCCCGAGGCCCTGCGCGCCGACGACTTCGACTCCGTACGGCCCTGGCTGCTGACCGTCGGGCGGCGGCTCGCGATCGACGCGCGGCGGGCCCGGCAGGCGCGGCCGCCGGAGGTCGGGGACGCGATCCTGGAGAACGCGCGCGTGATCTCCGACCACGCCGAGCGCGCCGCGGAGATGCTCGATGTGCGCGAGGCTGTGAAGACACTCACTCCGGAGCACCGTGAAGTCCTGGTGCTCGTGTACTTCCAAGGGGCGAGTGTTGCGGAAGCCGCGGAAACCCTGGGTATTCCGCCCGGTACGGTGAAGTCCCGCGCGTACTATGCGCTGCGCGCCCTGCGCAGGGTGCTTCCGGGGTACGCGGCCGACCTGCGGTGAAACCAATGGGCGAGTCAAACCTCCGTAAAACGCCTTGCTGAACACCCCGGTTGAGTAATCGGCTGTCCTCATCCGTGTTCCGGATCGGGGCCCGGGGTGTCGGGCGACGCGCTCACCGGAGGAAGGCAGGAAGGGATGCTGCACAGAGGTCAAGAGAGCACGGACGGCACCGGCGGCGGTGAACTCACCGTCCCTATGGCGTGGTTGTACGCCGAGTACATCGCCGACGAGCTGCTGCGGACCGGCGATCTCATGCCGCCGACGTCCTTCGAGTTCCGCGCCGGGCGCGATGCCCTGGCGCTGACCATCTTCCTGTCCGACACCGACGGCGAGCTCTCCGGCATCCGGGTCGTCACCCAGCTGGAGACCTGGCTGTCGCTGACGGCGTACGACCAGCCGTGGCAGGACTGGGTGCGCGAGCGCATGGCGGGCCTCGCGGCCGAGGCGGTCGAGTCCGGCGGGCCCGCGCCCGACCTGGAGCTGGCCGAGGCGGCCTGGCGCTGGCTGCAGGAGACCGAGCTGCTCGCGCCCGATCTGAACGCGGTGCCGGGCGGCGGTGCGCTGGTCGGTGAGGACGAGGGGCCGAAGGTGTGGACCCCGGCGTGGCAGCTGGGGCTGCCACTCGGGCACCTCGCCATCCATCTTTTTTAAGTTCTTTTCTCCTCGGACCAATCCTCGTCCCGGGCGGCTCCGAATCATTCGGTTGCGATTCTGTACGTGGCTTGAGTGATTCGACTGCCTGGTGCGTACCAGTGGGCGCAAGGAGTAACCCACCCCGCACCCAACGGCACGAGGATTCGGCATGAGGTCCCTGGAGAGGCATCGCGACGTCGCCGCGTACGCGCTCGGCGTGCTGAACGAGGCGGAGGCATTCCGCTTCGAGGACCACCTCATGGAGTGCCCCCGCTGCGCGGCACACGTGACCGAGTTCGGGCCCGTCACCCGCCAGCTGATGCTGTACCGGCGGTCCACACCGCAGTTCGTGCACCCCATGGCCAAGCCGGGCCCGCAGCTGCTGAACCGGCTGCTCGAAACGGTGGCGGCCCGCCACCGCGCCCGGCGCCGGCGCACGCTGTACGCCGTGGCCGCCTCGGTGGTGATCGCCCTCGCCGGGCCCGCGGTCGCGATGACGGCGGGCGGCGACGGCGGGGCCGTACGGGTCGTCGAGGCGACCGACGCGCGGTCGGGGGTGTGGGCGCAGGTCACGACCGAGAACGAGGCGTACGGCACCCAGGTGGAACTGAAGGTGAAGGACGGCGCGGGTCCGCGCGCCTGTCACCTCGTCGCCGTCGGCCGGGACGGCTCGGAGGAGACGGTGACCAGCTGGTCCGCCGCCCATCACGACGCCCGCGAGAACACCATGACGGGCGCCTCGGCGATGCACCCCGACGAGATCGTGCGCTACGAGGTGCGTACGGCGGGCGGGGAGCACCTGGTGACGCTCGATCCCCGGTGATCCGCAGCCCCACTGTCCGGTTCCGTCCGCGGCGCCTGCGCCGCCGCCGACGCTACTTCAGCAGCCGCGACAGCCTCCGGTCCGCCAGTGGTTTCCCGCCCGTCTGGCAGGTCGGGCAGTACTGGAGCGAGGAGTCGCTGAAGGAGACCTCGCGGATGGTGTCGCCGCACACCGGGCACGGTTCGCCGGTGCGGCCGTGGACGCGCAGGCCGCTCTTCTTCTCGGCCTTCAGACGTCCGGCCGCCACCCCGCGCGAGCGCTCGACCGCCTCGGTGAGGGTCGTCCGCAGGGCCTCGTACAGTCTCGCCGTCTCCTCGGGTGCCAGTGACGACGCCAGTTTGAAGGGGGACATCTTCGCCGCGTGCAGGATCTCGTCGCTGTAGGCGTTGCCGACCCCGGCGATGAGGCTCTGGTCGCGCAGGGCGCCCTTGAGTTGGCGGCGCTCGTCCTTCAGCAGTGCAGCGAGCCGCGTCTCGTCGAAGTCGTCGGCGAGGGGGTCCGGGCCCAGCCGGGCCACGCCCGCGACCTGCCGCGGGTCCTGGACGACGTACACCGCGAGGCGCTTTTGGGTGCCCGCCTCCGTCAGGTCGAAGCCCGCGCCGGTCTCCAGGGCCACGCGCAGCGCGAGCGGGCCCTTGCCGGGGCGGGGCATGCCGCTCGGGAGCTCGTCCTTCCAGTGGAGCCAGCCGGCGCGGGCCAGGTGGGTCACCAGATGGGGGCCGTCCGCCGTGGCGAGGTCGAGGAACTTGCCGTAGCGGTGTACGGCGGTGACCTCATGGCCCTCGACGGCGGTGACCGGCGGGTCGTACGTCTTGAGGACGCTGATCGCGACGGGCAGCACACGGACGATCTCGTGGCCGACCAGGTTCTCGGTCAGGAAGTCCTTGAGCGCTTCGACCTCGGGCAGTTCCGGCATACGTCCAGAGTGCCACCCGGGACTGACGGCGCCAGGCGGCTGCGGTGACGTCCGGACGGCGTACGGCGGTCGTCAGAGTCGCTCGGGCACCACGAACTCGCACCACACCGCCTTGCCGCCGCCCCGGGCCTCCACCCCCCACACGTCCGTGAGCAGGTCGACGAGGAGCAGACCGCGCCCGGAGACGCCCGACTCCCCCGCCTCACGGCGGCGTGGCAGGGCGCTGGAGGAGTCCTCGACCTCGACGCGCAGTCGGCGTTCGGAGCCGGTGAGGACCCGCAGGGTGACGATGGCGGAGCCCTCGGTGTGCATCAGGGCGTTGGTGATCAGCTCGTCGGCGACCAGCTCGACCTCGTCGGCCCGGTCGACCGCGCCCCAGGCGCGCACGGCGGCGCGGATCATGTGCCGGGCTCCGGTGAGGGCCTCGGGATCGCCGGGGGCGACATGCTGCTGGAGGCGGCCGCCGGACTGCGGGGCGTCCGGGACGCGGCGGCGGAGCAGGAGCAGGGCCACGTCGTCGTCGCCGCCGCGTTCCTCGGCCACGTCGATGAGACAGTCCGCGAGGTCGCGTACGTCGTCCGGGCCGGTGGCGATGAGCGCGGTCAGGGTCCGCATGCCGTCGTCGAGGTCGACGCCGGGCTGTTCGACGAGGCCGTCGGTGCACAGCAGCAGGGTGTGGTCGGAGTCCAGCTCGATGGTGCCGACCGGGTATTCGAGCCGGCCGAACTCCGCGGACAGGCCGAGCGGCAGCCCGCCCTCGACCGGGACGCGACGGCAGGCGCCGCCGGGCTCCCGGATCAGCGGGTCGATGTGGCCGGCGCGGACCACCTGCACGACTCCGGTGGACAGGTCGGCCTCCGCGTACAGGCAGGTGGCGAAGCGGTCCGTGTCCAGCTCGTGCAGGAACACGGAGGCGCGGGCCATCACCGTGGCGGGGGTGTGCCCTTCGGCGGCGTAGGCGCGCAGGACGATGCGCAGTTGGCCCATGACGGCGGCGGCGTGTGTGTCATGGCCCTGGACGTCGCCGATGACGGCGCCGACCCGGCCGCCCGGCAGCGGGATCAGGTCGTACCAGTCGCCGCCGATGTCCCGGCCGAGGGAGCCGGAGCGGTAGCGGACGGCGATGTCGGCGCCGGGCACGCTGGGGATGGTGCGCGGCAGCATGGCCTGCTGGAGACCGGTGGCGAGGTCTTTCTCCTGCTCGTAGAACATGGCCCGCTGCAGGCTCTGCGCGATGCTGCTGCCGAGGGCGACGAGCACGTTGCGGTCCTCGGTGGAGAAGCCGCCGCGGTCGCTGTAGAGCAGGCCGATGGCGCCGATCGGCCGGGCCTGGGCGATCAGCGGCAGATAGGCGGCGGCCGTGATGTTCAGGTCGGTGATGTGCGGCCAGAGGATCGGGTAGCGGTCCGCGAACTCCTCCGGCGACTCGATGAAGCGGGGGCTGAGGGTCCGCACGACCTCGCTCATCGGGTACTGCTCGTCTATTCGGGTGACCAGGGTTCCGGGCACGAAGCTGCCCGCGGGGCCCTCGGCGACCAGCCGGATGCGGCCGGCCTCGACCAGGCCCATGACGAGGCTGGTGGCGCCGAGGTTGCTCAGGCCGTGGGTGTCCTTGAGGACGTCGATGACGTCCTGGACGGTGCGGGCGTGCGCGAGGGCGGCCGTGGTGAGCTGGACGACGCTGGTCTGCTGCCGGCGGGCCTCGTCCTCGGCAGCCCGCTCGCGCCGCTCCTCGCTCTCGGCGAGTTCGTCGGTGGCGTCGCGGACGATGCCGATGATGCGGCGCGGGCGGCCCGTCTCGTCGCGGCGGATGTAGCCCTGGGTGTGGGTCCAGCGCAGGGTGCCGTCGCGGCAGCGGATGCGGAAGTAGGCGCCGTAGTTCTCGCTGCCGTCCTTCAGGGCCTTGGAGACCAGGCCGTCCAGCCGGTAGGCCTCGGGGGGCGGCACGCGGATCGCCAGGGTCGTGGGGTGTCCGTCGTATTCGTCGGGGCGCAGGTCGAAGACCTCGTGGGCCTGGGCGTCCATGTGGAACAGACCGGTGTCCAGGTCCCAGTCGAAACTGCCCATGCGGTTGAGCGCCAGGATCGGATCCGGGTGGGCGGGCCAGTCGTCCGGGAGTGACAGGGCGCTCGCTCCCCGATCAACCATGGGGCCACCTTGCCAGCATTTGCCGGAATCTTCGACTGGGACGACGGAACTGCCTGCGCCCGGCGGGCGGGACGCCGCCCCTGCCCCGGTCAGCCGTCGAAGACGTCGGTGGGGCTGCCGAAGATGCTGTCGTTGGTGCCCGGGGCGTCGGGGATCGGCCCGCCGCCGTCGGGCACGTCGGGGGTGTCGGGGACGGCCTCGGGGCGGGTCTCCTGCGGGGCGTCCCGGGAGTCCGGGGAGCTCGGGGAGGTGTCCGGTGCCGTCCGGGAGTCGGACGGGGTCGACTCGTCGGAGGACTCCGCGGGCTCGGAGGACTCCGGTGACGCGGGCGACGCGGGCGTACGGCCGGGGTCGGTCGTCGGGGGCGACGCCGTGACGGTGGCCGAGGGGCAGTCGGCGGGAGCGGTGTCCGCCCTGTCCGCCGCGTCCGCCTCGTCCGCCGGGGTCTTCTTCGGCGGCTGGTCGGTGGCGCCGGGGGTGACGGTGACCGTCGGGGTCGCGCAGTCGGTCGGCGACTGGTGCGAGGGGGTCGCGCTGCCCTCGCCGGACGAGGAGCTGGAGGCGCTGTCGTGCGGGCGTGGGAGCGGGGTCGGGGTCACCGGCTTCGGCGGCCGCACGACATGGTCGCGGTCGTGGCCACGATGGCCGATCGGCCGCTCGATCCAGGTGTTGTCGGCGATGTCGATGATCGTGATGTTGGTGATCACCTGCGTCGTCGGGGCCACCACGATCACCTGGTCCGGCCGGTACCCGCTCCAGGGCCTGCCGCTGGTCTCCGGTCTGCCGCGCAGGCCGACGGGCGGGGCGAGCGGATTTCCGCAGGCGCAGCGGACACGCGGCACACCGCGGCTGTCGACGAGGACGGCGGTTCCCGCCTGGAGGACGGACTGGTAACCCGTCCCCATGCCGTCGCGGTACCCGTGATTGGTGACCCGGGTGTCGGCGCGCAGCACGACCGAGGTCAGGCCGCGCAGATAGCCGGGGATCGACCTCTGGGAGACGCCCGCGGCCTGGGCGAAGACACGGGCCCTGGCCCGGTCGGCGGTGAGCCGGTCGATCTGCCGCTGGACATCACAGCTGCCGGCGCCCCGGGTACCGCCGTACAGGCCGGGTGTCTCGCCGGACAGAGCCTGGAGGCCGGCCCGCCCCGCGTGCGCCGGCCTCGGGGTTCGGGTGACGGGCGAGGTCGCCGTGGAGTCCGTGAAGGGATCGGGCCCCTGGGCCGCCGCGGGCTGGAGGAGGACTTCCCCGCTCGATTCCGGGCCCTTGTCGCCGTCTCCTGCGCCGCAGCCGGCGACGGCGAGCGCCGCAGAGAGCGCGCAGGCCGTGACGATGGTTGGGGTGGGTGTCGGCACCATGTCCCTCCCGCCTGTCCTTGGGCATTTCATCACCAATGTCCGCACCATTGTCTGCTTCACTCACTTGGGTTACGCAAACGGAGAAGTGGTATACGCGGAGTCACCCGGGTTCCCGGCGCGACAATGAGGAGAGGAGGACACGGCCGTGGAGTGGTTCATCGCACCGGAGTACTGGACGAGCCGGCTGGTCTTCCAGCGGGCTCTGGCCGGCGTGTATCTCGTCGCGTTCCTGACGGCGGCCCTGCAGTTCCGGGCGCTGATGGGTGAGCGCGGCATGCTGCCCGTGCCGCGCTTCGTCGAGCGGGTGCCCTTCAAGGCCGCCCCGAGCGTCTTCCAACTGCACTACTCGGACCGGTTCTTCGCCGTCTGCGCCTGGTCGGGCTGCGCGGTGTCGGCGGCGCTGCTGGCCGGGCTGGACAATGTCGTGCCCCTGTGGGGTGCCATGCTGCTGTGGCTGGTCCCGTGGGCGCTGTATCTGTCGATCGTGAACGTCGGCCAGACCTGGTACTCGTTCGGCTGGGAGTCGTTGTTGCTGGAGGTCGGCTTCCTCGCCGTGTTCCTGGGCAACGACGAGGTGGCGCCGCCGGTCGTGGTGCTGTTCCTGCTGCGCTGGATCCTGTTCCGCGTCGAGTTCGGGGCGGGTCTGATCAAGATGCGCGGCGACGCCTGCTGGCGGAAGCTGACCTGCCTGGACCACCATCACGAGACCCAGCCGATGCCGGGCCCGCTGAGCTGGTTCTTCCACCATCTGCCCAAGCCCCTGCACCGGGTCGAGGTGGCCGCCAACCACGTCACCCAACTCGTCGTGCCGGTTCTCCTCTTCACCCCGCAGCCGATCGCGACGGCAGCCGCCTCCCTGATGATCGTCACCCAGCTGTGGCTGGTCCTGTCGGGCAACTTCTCCTGGCTGAACTGGATCACCATCGTGCTGGCCCTGTCGGCGGTCCGGTGGCCGAGCGATCCGCCGGCCGTGCCGGACGCGCCGCTGTGGTACGAGGTCGTGGTCCTGGCGGTCGCCGCGCTGCTCGTCTTCCTGAGCTACCACCCGGTCGCCAACATGATCTCCCGCCGCCAGATCATGAACCGCTCCTTCGACCCGCTCCATCTGGTCAACACCTACGGTGCGTTCGGGAGTGTCAGCAGGATCCGGTACGAGGTGGTGGTCGAGGGCACCGACGACGACGTACCGCGGGAGGACTCGGACTGGCGGGAGTACGAGTTCAAGGGCAAGCCGGGCGACCCGCGGCGCTGGCCGCGGCAGTTCGCGCCGTACCACCTCCGGCTGGACTGGCTGATGTGGTTCGCCGCGCTGTCGCCCGCGTATGCCGGGTCGTGGTTCGGCGCCCTGGTGGAGCGGCTCCTGGAGAACGACCGCGACACACTCAAGCTCCTGCGCCGCTCACCGTTCCCGCCGGACGCCCCGCCCCGCTACGTACGCGCCCGCCTCTTCCGCTACCGCTACACGACCTGGCGTGAGCTGCGGGAGACGGGCGCGTGCTGGGAGCGGACGTATGTGCGGGAGTATCTGCCGCCGACCAGGCTGGCCGGGGTGGCTCAGAGGTCGTAGACGCGGGTGGCGGTCGCCCCGAAGATCTGCTGCTGATCGGACTCGCCGGTCAACTCCCGTGTCGTGGCGACCACTTGGCCGTACGACGCCGCCAGTGTGCACACCGGCCAGTCGGAGCCGAACATCAGCCGGTCCGGGCCGAAGGCGTCCAGCACCACGTCGGCGTACGGACGCAGGTCGTCGACCCGCCAGGAGGCGAGGTCGGCTTCGGTGACCATGCCGGAGAGTTTGCAAACGGTATTGGAGAGGGCGGCCAGGGAGCGGACGGCGGTTTCCCAGGGTTCGAGGGCGCCGGCGGCGATGGGGGGTTTGCCCAGGTGGTCCAGGACGAAGGTGAGGCCGGGGTGGTCCGCGGCGGCCTCCACGCAGGCCGGCAGTTGGTGCGGCAGCACGACCAGGTCGTAGACGAGGCCCGCCTCGGCCACGGCGGCCAGTCCGCGCCGTACGTCCGCCCGCAGCAGCCACTCCGGATCGGCCTCGCCCTGGACCTGGTGCCGGATACCCTTCAGGTACGGCCCGCCGGGCAGCTCCCGCAGCCGGGCCAGCTCCTCCGCGACGTCCGGGCGGGTCAGGTCCGTCCAGCCGACGACACCCGCGATCAGCTCGTGCTCGGCGGCGAGGGCCAGGAACTCCGGGGTCTCCTCGGGCACCGTGACGGTCTGGACGAGGACCGCGCTCTCGACTCCGGCCGCGCGGGCCTCGGGCGCGAGGTCCTCGATCGTGAAGTCCCTTCGCAGCGGGCTGTGTTCGTCGATCCAGCCCTGGTCCCGTACCGACAGGTCCCAGACGTGGAAGTGGGCGTCGACGATCACGGCAGTTCCCAGACGACGGGCAGGCCGGCGTCCGCGCCCTCGCCGGAGTAGTCGTGCACCACGTCGAGCAGCTCGGCCATGCGGGCCTGCCAGGCCACGTTGACCGGAAGTTTCTCCAGCTCGGCGAGGAGGCGGCCGTAGTCCTCGCAGTCCAGGACGTGGAAGAGGTCGGTGCCGCTGCGCCAGATCGTCCAGGAGGAGGCGCCGGCGGCCCGGATGGCGTCCGTGAGCTCCTTGGGGACCTCGCGGTGGGCGGCCTCGTACTCGGCGACGCGGTCCGCGCGGACCTTGGTGTGCAGGGCGACTCTCATCACGGCTCCTCGACGAGGGCGGGCACGGGGGCGTCGGGCGGCACGAGGCCGTCGCCGCGCAGCTCCCGCCAGAAGGCGGCGGGCACGGGGGCCGCGAACTGGTGGGCGCAGTCGACGACTTCGGCCGCCGAGCGAGCGCCGACGAGAACGCTCGCGACCGCCGGATGGGCGGCGCAGAACGCCAGGGCGGCGGCGCGCAGGGTGGTGCCGTGGCGGTCGGCGACGGACTTCAGGCGCAGGGCGCGGTGCAGCAACTCGGGTGACGCGGTGGCGTAGTTGTACGTCGCGCCCGGCTTCGGGTTGGCCAGGAGGCCGGAGTTGAAGGCGCCGCCGATGACGACGGACGTGCCGCGTGCCTCGGCGGCGGGCAGCAACTCGGCGAGCGCCTCCTGGTCGAGCAGGGTGTAGCGGCCGGCGCACAGCACCACGTCGACGTCGGTGTCGCGGACGAAGCGGGTGAGCATCCGGGCCTGGCTCATGCCGGCGCCGATCGCGCCGACGACACCCTCCGAGCGGAGCTTCTCCAGCGCGGGGTAGCCCTCTCGGAAGGCCCACTCCGCGTGGTCGTCGGGGTCGTGGAGGTAGACGACGTCGACGCGGTCGAGGCCGAGGCGTCGCAGGCTCGCCTCCAGGGTGCGGCGTACGCCGTCCTCGCTGAAGTCCCAGACGCGGCGGTGGGTGGCGGGGACGGCGAAGCCGTGGGCGAGGTCGTCGCCCCCTGCGTCGGACGGCTCCAGGCGGCGGCCCACCTTCGTCGAGATCGCGTACCGGTCGCGGGGGCGCTCGCGCAGGGCCGCGCCCAGGCGGCGTTCGGACAGACCGAGGCCGTAGTGCGGGGCGGTGTCGAAGTAGCGGATGCCGCGCTGCCAGGCGGCATCCACCGCCTCGTAGGCCTGCTGCTCGCCGACCTCGGTGTAGAGGTTGCCGATGGCGGCGGCGCCGAAGGAGAGTTCGCTGACCTCGACGCCGCTGCGGCCGAGCCGCTTCACTGGTTCACCGGCCGCAGGCGCAGGCCCTGCATGCCGCCGTCGACGGCGAGGGCGGTGCCGGTCGTGGCGCCGGAGAGCGGGCTCGCCAGGTAGGCGATGGCGCCCGCGACCTCGGCGGCCGAGACGAGGCGGCCGGTGGGCTGGCGGGCCTCCAGGGCGGCACGTTCGGCGGCCGGGTCGGCGGCGGCGTCGAGCAGGCGGCCGACCCAGGGGGTGTCGGCCGTGCCGGGGTTGACGCAGTTGACGCGGATGCCCTCGCGGACGTGGTCGGCGGCCATGGCGAGGGTGAGGGAGTAGACGGCGCCCTTGGTCGCGCTGTACAGCGCCCGCTGCGGGAGTCCGGCCGTGGCCGCGATGGAGCAGGTGTTGACGATCGCCGCGTGCGACGACCGGCGTAGGTGCGGGAGGGCGGCGCGGGCCACCCGGACCATGCCGACGACGTTGACGTCCATGACCCGGTGCCACTCGGCGTCGTCGTTGTCCTCGACGGTGCCCTGGGCGCCGATGCCGGCGTTGTTGATCACCACGTCCAGTCCGCCGAGCTCGGCGACGGCGGCCGACACGGCCTCGCGCACGGAGGCGTCGTCGGTCACGTCGGCACGGAAGGCGAGCAGCGGCTTGTCCACCGACGACGGGTCCAGGTCGAGGACGGCGACCTGGGCGCCGCGCGCGGCGAGGAGTTCGGCCGTGGCCCGGCCGATGCCGGAGGCGCCTCCCGTCACCAGCGCCTTGAGACCGTCGAAGTCACTCATGCCGCGTGCCCCTTCTTCTGCGTCTGGAGGTCGGCGGCCCAGAAGGCGCCGTCCGGGAACGTGTACCGCGCGATCGACTCGGGTCGCATGGCGGCCGAGAAGCCCGGCGCGGTGGGTGCCGTGTAGTGACCTTCCCTGATCACCACCGGGTCGAGGAAGTGGTCGTGCAGATGGTCGACGTACTCGATGACGCGGTCCTCGGTGGTGCCGGTGACGGCGACGAAGTCGTACATCGACAGGTGCTGGACGAGTTCGCACAGTCCGACGCCGCCCGCGTGCGGGCAGACCGGGACGCCGAACTTGGCGGCGAGCAGGAGGATGGCGAGGTTCTCGTTGACGCCGCCGACGCGGGCCGCGTCGATCTGGAGGACGTCGATGGCGCCCGCCTGGAGGAGTTGCTTGAAGACGACCCTGTTCTGCACATGCTCGCCGGTGGCCACTTTCACCGGGGCGACCGCCTCCCGGACGGCCGCGTGGCCGAGGATGTCGTCGGGGCTGGTGGGCTCCTCGATCCAGTACGGGTCGAACTCGGCGAGGGCCTTGGTCCAGCGGATCGCCTCGTCGACGTCCCAGCGCTGGTTGGCGTCGATCGCCATGCGGATGTCCGGCCCGACGGCCGAGCGGGCGACGCGGCAGCGCCGTACGTCGTCCTCCAGGTCGGCGCCGACCTTCAGCTTGATCTGCCGGAAGCCGTCGGCGACGGCCTCGGCGGCGAGCCGGGTGAGCTTGTCGTCGTCGTAGCCGAGCCAGCCGGCGGAGGTGGTGTAGGCGGGGTATCCGCGCTCCAGGAGCCGCGCCGTGCGCTCCTGCGCCCCCTCCCGGCCCCGACGCAGGATGTGCAGCGCCTCCTCGGGTGTGAGCGCGTCGGTGAGGTACCGGAAGTCGATCTGGCGGACGATCCACTCGGGGGCGGCGTCGGCGAGGAGGCGCCACAGTGGCTTGTCGGCGCGCTTGGCGGCGAGGTCCCATACGGCGTTCATGACGGCGCCGATCGCCATGTGCATCACGCCCTTCTCGGGGCCGAGCCAGCGCAGCTGGCTGTCGCCGATCAGGTCGCGGTTCAGGGTCCCCGGGTCGGCGCACAGTTCGTCGACGGGCCGGCCGACGACATGCCCGCGCAGCGCCTCGATCGCGGCGACCTGGACATCGTTGCCCCGCCCGATGGTGAAGGTGAATCCATGCCCCTCGTGCCCGTCGGCGGCGTCGGTGCGCAGCACGACGTAGGCGGCCGAGTAGTCGGGGTCCGGGTTCATCGCGTCGGAGCCGTCGAGCTCCCGGGAGGTGGGGAAGCGGATGTCGTAGGTGTCGACCGCGGTGACGCGGTCGGGGGTCCGGGACACAGAGGGCCTTTCGGTCGGTGACGTCGAAGGTGGGGAGGGCGTGGGTCAGTCCTGGGCCCGGCCCGTCGTCACGCGGGCGATCATGAGGGCGACCAGGATGATCCCGCCGTAGATGGCCTGGATCCAGAACGACGGGACCTGGGCGAGGGTGAGCAGGTTCTGGACGACGCCGAGGAGGAGTACACCGGTCAGGGCGCCGAACATGGTGCCCTTGCCGCCGTCCAGGCTGATGCCGCCGATCACCGCGGCCGCGAACACGGTGAAGATCATGTTGTTGCCCTGGTTGGCGCTGATCGCCCCGACGTAGCCGGTCTGGATGATCCCGCCGGCGGCGGCCAGCGTCCCCGCGACCACGAACACGCCGAGCATCACCCGCTCGACCCGGATGCCGGCCGCGCGGGCGGCGTCCGCGTTGCCGCCGATGGCGTACAGGGCGCGTCCGACGCGGTGGTACTTGAGCACGAACCCGGCGATCGCGAAGGCGGCCGCCGCGAGCCACACCGACATCGGGATGTTCAGGAACGTGGTCGTGGCGAGGGAGTAGAAGCTGTCGGGCATCCCGAACAGCGTCTTGCCCTCGGTCGCGCCGACCAGCAGACCGCGCAGGACGATCAGCATCGCGAGCGTCACGATGAACGCGTTGAGCTTGAACTTCACGACCAGGATGCCGTTGAAGGCACCCACGGCCGCGCCGACCACGAGGACCGCCAGCAGAGCGAGGGCGGCGGGAAGTTCGGTGCCCCAGCCGGACTGGGCGGCGGGCAGCACGAGGAGCGCTCCGACGGCGGGCGCGATGCCGACCACCGACTCCAGGGACAGGTCGAACTTGCCGGTGATGAGGACGAGCGACTCGGCCAGCACGACCATGGCCAGCGCGGCGGAGGCGCCGAGGATGGAGATCAGGTTGCGTTCGGTGAGGAACGAGTCGTTGACCACCGCGCCGAGCACCATGAGCAGCAACAGGGCTGGTACGAGGGCGAGTTCACGGGCGCGGCGAAGGAAGACGGCCTTGGCGGCACGGGGATCGGGGACCTTGACGGGCGTAACCGGTGGGGCCTTGGTGTCAGCCATGGTCCACTCCTTCGATGGAGGCGATCAGCTCGTGGTCGCGCCAGCCCGCCGGGTGCTCGGCGACGACACGGCCGTGGAAGAGGACGAGGACGCGGTCGCAGCGGCGCAGGTCGTCGAGTTCGTCGGAGACGACGAGCACGGCGATGCCGTCCTCGCGGGCGCTGTCCACGCGGGCCAGCAGGGACTCCTTGGACTTCACGTCGACGCCCGCGGTCGGGTTGATCAGCACCAGCAGCCGCGGGTCCGAGGCGAGGGCGCGGGCCATGACGACCTTCTGCGCGTTGCCGCCGGACAGGTCGGAGACGGGCTGGTCGGGACCCTGGGTGTGGATGTCGAGGCGCTCGATGAGGGCGTGGGCGAAGCCGCGCTTGCGGTCGGTGCCGACGAAGCCGAAGCGGCCGAGCCGGTCGAGGACGCTCATGGTGGCGTTGTCACCGATGGTCATGCCGGCGACGAGGCCCTGGTCGTGCCGGTCGCGGGGGACACAGGCGACACCGGCCTTCAGCGCGGTCCGCACATCGCCGAACGGCAGCCGTCTGCCGTCGAGTTGGGCCGTACCTGCCGTCGGCGTGTGCAGTCCCGCGAAGGACTCGGCGAGTTCGACCTTGCCGCTGCCGCTGATCCCGGCGAGTCCGACGACCTCGCCGCGACGGACGGTGAGGTCGATCTTCTGGTACGCCGGTGAGGTCAGCCCCCGCGCCTCCAGCAGAACGGGGGCGTCGTGACCGACTTCCGGCTGCTGTACGGCCTGTTCGGCGATGGTCTCGAGGGACTCCCCCGCCATGGCCTCCACCAGGGCCCGGCGCGGGAGTTCGGCGACCGGGGCGGTGGTGATCCAGCGGGCGTCGCGCAGGACCGTGACGGTCTGGCAGACCTCGTACACCTCCTGGAGATGGTGCGAGATGAACAGGAAGGTGATGCCGGAGTCCTGCAGCGCCCGCATCCGCGTGAAGAGCCGCTCGATCTCGCGGTTGTCGAGCTGGGCGGTGGGCTCGTCGAGAATGATGAAGCGGGCGCCGAAGCTCAACGCCCGGGCGATCTCCAGCATTTGGCGGTCCTCGACCTTGAGGTCGGCGGTGCGGGCCTCGGGGTCGACGTGTACGTCCCAGGTGTCGAGCAGTTCGGCGGCCTCGGCGCGCAGCCTGCGCCAGCTGATGAATCCGCGCTGCAGAGGCTGCCGGTTGATGCTGTGCTTGTCCGGGGGACAACCCCCGGACCCCCGGCCGCCCCTGAGGCTCGGCCTCGTTGACTTGGCGGCGTGGATTTCGGCGATGAAGAGATTTTCGGCAACCGTCAGCTGCGGGACGAGGGTGGGCTTCTGGTA
Source organism: Streptomyces sp. DT2A-34 (assembly GCF_030499515.1). Classification (NCBI taxonomy): domain Bacteria; kingdom Bacillati; phylum Actinomycetota; class Actinomycetes; order Kitasatosporales; family Streptomycetaceae; genus Streptomyces; species Streptomyces sp. DT2A-34. The sequence continues at coordinate 818,322 of NZ_JASTWJ010000001.1, forward strand.
GACGCAGGCCACTTTGCGGCGCCAGGCGTCGCGGTCGGCCGGTGCGGGCGCGGGTTCGCCGTCGAAGCGGACCTCGCCCTCGTCGGGGGCCTGGAGGCCGGTGAGGATGTTGACCAGGGTCGACTTGCCGGCGCCGTTGCGGCCGACGAGGGCGTGGGACTCGCCGGGGAGGACGGTGAGGCGGCCGTCGGCGAGGGCGGTGGTGGGGCCGTAGCGCTTGACGATGTCGCGCGCCTCGACGAGGGGTGTGATCACGGTATTCCGTACCTGCGTACTCATTCGACCGTGTTGCCCCAGAGCTTGGGGTCGTCGACGTTGTCCTTGGTCACCAGCGGGGCGGGCAGCTGGTCCTCCAGGATGCCGCTGGGCAGCTTGACGATGGTCGAGTCGTGGTCGGTCGGGCCCGGCTGGAAGGTCTTCCCCTCCATCGCGGCCTTGATGTAGTACATGCCGTACTTGGCGTACAGGTCGGCGGGCTGCGAGACGGTCGCGTCGATCTCGCCCTTGCGGATGGCGTCGTACTCCTGCGGGATGCCGTCGTTGGAGACGATCGTGATGTGACCGGCCTGCCCGGCCTTCTTCAGCATCCCCTTGGACTTGAGGGTCTGGAGCGTCGGCGCGAGATAGACGCCGCCGGCCTGCATGTAGATGCCCTTGATGTCGGGGTTGGCGTTCAGGAGGGTGTCCAGCTTGGAGGCCGCGGTGTCGGACTCCCACTTGGCCGGTATCTCCAGGACCTTCAGCTTGGGGAAGTTCTTCTTCACGCAGGCGCGGAACGCCTCGGAGCGGTCACGGCCGTTGACCGAGGCCAGGTCGCCCATGATCTGTACGACCTTGCCGGAGGGGATCTGCTTGCCGAGGTACCGGCAGGCCTTCTCGCCGTACGCCACGTTGTCGGCCCGTACGACCATCGCGACCTTGCCCTTGTCGGGTGCCACGTCGACGGCGACGACCGGCACGCCCTTGCGCTCCGCCTGGTCGAGGCCGGCCTCGATGGCGGCGCTGTCCAGCGGGGCGACGACCAGGCCCTTCACGCCCTGGTTGAGCTGGTTGTTGATGTCGGTGATCTGCTGAGAGGGGTCGCTGTTGGAGTTGACCGTCTTGAGCGTGTCGACGCCTTCGGAGTCGGCCATCTTCGGCACGTAGTCGTTGTACGACTGCCAGAACGGCGAGGTCAGCAGGGGCAGGATCACCCCGACCTCGCCGCTGCCGCCGCCTTCGGCGCTCGCGGCGCCGGTGTCCTTGGTGCTGCCGCAGGCGGCGAGCACGAGCGAGGCGCCGACGACCGCGGCCACCGCTTTGCCCCTGCGTGAGCTGTTCTGCTTCCGCGCTGTTGTGCCGTGCATCTGGCGGCTCCTCGTTGAGCGTGTTCGAGCACATGGTCCGAGCAGATGCCCGCATATTTATCAGACCACTTCGCCGATACAACACCCTTCGGCAGCGGATTTTCGCCGTTTCCGGCCGTAGTGGTCCGACCACCCTGGTGATTACACTGCCGCTCACCGGGCACCCTCAGGCGCCTCGGGCGACAGGAGGAACGGCGTGGACGAGACAGCCCCGCAGAAGGGCACCGTGACGCAGCGCGCCATCGAAGCGGTCAAGGCGATGATCGCGGAGGGACGGCTGGAGCCCGGCCAGCGGCTGCCGACCGAACGCGATCTGGCGGGCCGGCTCGGCATCTCCCGCAGCTCGATGCGGGAGGCGATCCGGGCGCTGACCGTACTGGGCGTGCTGGAGGCCCGGCACGGTTCGGGCATCTACGTCACGCAGTTGGAGGCCGGCGACCTCCTGGAGACGTTCGGCGTGGTCGCCGACCTCTCCCGCGGCCCGCGTCTGGTGGAACTCCTCGAGGTGCGCCGCATCCTGGAGTCGACGGCGACGGCCCTGGCGGCGGCGCGCATCACGGCGGACCAGCTCGCGGAGGTCGAGAAGCACCTGACGGCGATGAACGCCACGGACGACCCCGAGGAGATCCTCGCCCACGACCTGGCCTTCCACCGCGAGATCGCGGCCGCCGCCGGCAACGAGACCATGGCCGCGATCCTGGAGGGCCTGTCCTCCCGCACGTTCCGCGCCCGCGTCTGGCGCGGCTACCAGGAGGAGGGCGCCTTCGCCCGCACCCGCCGCGAGCACGCCGCGATCCACCGCGCCCTGGTCGCCCGCGACCCGGAGGCGGCACGGGCCGCGGCGGCCGCGCATGTGGGCGAGGTGGAGGAGTGGCTGAGGGCGCAGCTCAGTACGTGACCGTACCTCGCGCGGTGGTCTGGACGTGGCCCTCGCCAGCGGTGCTCCGGCCCGGTGCGCCGCCCGGAGCCCGCGGTTGCCAGGGCCCGGCGATGGAGCCGTCCGGTTCCCAGCCGAACCGGCGCAGTCGCAGGCTCTCGTCCGTCCGACCGGCGGTGTGCAGCAACTGCACCGCCCGCGGCAGCGCGAGCGGGTAACCGCAGTCGGCGGCCTGCTGGTACCAGGCCACCGCCTCGTCGATGCGGCCCCCTTCCAGGAGCATCCCGGCGCCCTTCCACAGGCAGTTGACGTCTCCTGTGACCTGTGCGTGCTCCCGCAGCCACAGGAGGGCATCCTATGGTCGGCCGGCCCGCGCGAACATGTCCGCGGCCTCCCGGGCCGCATACGGGTCGCCCTGCTCGGCCGCACGCCGGTACCAGGTGAACGCCTCGTCGACCCGACCCGCCTTGGCCAGGATCTCGGCCATGGTCCGTGCCGTCTGTGTGTCTCCGCCTTCCGCCCTGCGCTGCAGCCAGCCGAGTGTCTCCTGCGTCCGGCCCGTCTCAGCGCTCAGTTCGACGGCCCGCTCCAGGGCAAGGCGGCTTCCGGCGTCGGCGGCATGCCGGTACCAGCTGATCGCCTCGTCCAGGTGGCCGGCCTCGTCCAGCATCCCGGCCACGGTGTCCACGATCTCGGTGCCCGACATCGGCGTGCACCCGGGTGGGGCGAAGCGCAGCCAGTCGCGGGCATCGACCGCCCGGCCTTCCTCGCACAGCAGGGCGGCCAGGGACCACACGGCGTCCTCGCTGCCCGCTGCCGCAGCCCGGCGGTAGGCAGCGATCGCGGCTTCCGTTCGCCCGGCCTCGCGCAGCATGCTCGCCAGATCCCACAGCGCGTCGGTGTCGCCGACGTCGGCATCCTCCCGGAGCAGGTCGAGCGCCTCGTCGACCTCGCCCACTTCGGCCAGCAGTTCGGCAGCGGTCTCCACCGCATCGTCGATGCCGACCTCGGCAGCCTGCCGGTACCGGTCGACCGCCTCCCTGACCCGGCCGGTCTCCCCGAGCCTGGCAGCCACGACTTGCTCGGCCTCGCGGTCACCGTCGTCTGCCACGCCCTCAAGCCATGCGACGACCTCTTCCAGCCGCTGCTCCCCAGCTGACGCGCGAGTCGCCATCCACTGGTGTCCGTCACTGTGCGCCTCGGCGGCCTGCCGGTACCAGTCCAGCGCCGCGTCCACACGTCCGGCTTCGTTCAGCATCCGTGCCGCCGCCCACACCGCGCCGGCTTCCCCGCCGTTCGCGGCTCTCCGATAGCAGCCCAGTGCCTCGTCGATACGGCCGGCCTCGGCCATCATGTCGCCGAGCGGCACGATGGCGCCGGCGTCACCGGCGTCGACAGCACGGCGCAGCCATGCCAACGCCTCGTCCGTGCGGTCGGCGTCCCGCAGTGTCTCCCCCATGGCCCGCATGGCCTGCCCGTCGCCCTCATCGGCGCGGCCCCGCAAGCGCGCGAGCGTCTCCTCCGTGCTTTCACCAGCCCGCGGCTCGGCCTCGCTCTCCGTCGTATCGGGGCGGCCGGCAGCCGAGTCCCTCATGGACCTGGCACCGGTCCCCCGGCCAGGCCGTGTCGGTAAAAGGGCCATCTCCCGTGCGGCATGCGGGTCACCGAGGGCGGTGGCGCGCCCATAGGCCTCGGCGGCCTCCTCCAGGTGGCCCGCCCGGCCAAGGAATCTGGCCATGATGCGCGCTGCCTGGCCGTCGCCGCCCTCCGCCCAGGGTCTCAGCCAAGCGATGGCCTCGTCCGTCCGGCCCAGCTGGTTCAACAGGTGGGCCGCCACCCGCAGGGCGTGGCGGTCACCGGCGCGGGCGGCACGCTGGTACCAGGGGATCGCCTCCTCGGCGCCGCCCGCCTCTTCCAGCAGCTCCGCCACCGCTCGCACCGCCCGCTCGTCACCGGCTTCGGCCGCACGTCGGAACCAGGCGAGGGCCTCGCCGGCACGTCCGTTGTCGTGCAGCATCTCCGCCGCGGCCCAGATGACGAGCACGCCCCCGCTTTCCGCCGCACGCCGACAGCAGTCGAGGGCCTCGTCCGGGCGCCCGGCTTCGTCCAGCATGTCGGCCAAGGCCACGAGAGCGCCAGGGGCGCCCGCCCCCGCGGCCGAGTCGTACAGACGGGCCGCGATACGGAGAAGCCCTCGATCGCGGGCCTCCCGGGCGAGCTTGAGCTGGTCGCCCGGGGCCGCATGTACGGCGAGCGCGTTCCACAGTGCTTCGGGAACGGGGGCCGTACGCCGGATGCCGCGGCCATGCTGGTCGAGGTAGTCAGCGAGTCTGAGGCAAGGTTCCGCCTGCAGTGTCCGTCCGCCCCGTGGCCGCATGCGGCTGAGGGGACCGCGGGTGCCGCGCAGAGGTGTGGCGACCTGCACGAGGGCCGCGTCCAGCCAGTCGTCACCGAGCAGATCCCACTGATCGTCGGTGAGATAGCCCTCGGCAGCGGCTTCGAGCAGTTTCAGGGGCAGGGCGAGGCCGTGCCCGAGACGCCGGGAGTCCATGGCGGCCTTGATCAGGGCCCTGCCCGCGGCAGGCGCGGTGCGAAACCGCTCCAGCAGGGCGGGAGCGCCGGCCAGGTACTGGGTGATCTGCCCCTGCTCCGCGTGCTCGACGGCGTATTTCAGGCGCGGGTCGTGCTCCGCGTGTCGGGCGGCCGCCCTCAGGTCCGGTCCGCTGAAGGCGGCCGGGACCCGCAATTCGTGACCAGTCAGCAGCGCGCGGGCCTGGGCGTGGGGATCCACGCCGGTCCGTGCGGCCGGTGAGGTGGTGAGCCTCGTCCAGTACTCGGGCCACATCGTGCCCAGCACCAGCACCGGTGCGCGGCGCGGGTCGTCCAGCAAGGTACGCAGCCCCGCGGCGACGCGTTCGCCGTGGTCGGCGGCGGGGGTGAGGAGGTAGTGCTGGGCTTCGTTGAGCCAGACCACGGTGCGCGGCGCCAGTAGGGCGAGTTCGGCGAGGGCCGCCTCGGGCCTCGTGGGGTCGATCGGGTGCCACAGGCGCCATCCGGCGGGCAGGGCGCGCAGGGCTTCCCAACACGCGCGTGTCTTGCCGGTGGACGACTCGCCCACCAGCGTCACGAGACGACTGCTGCCCGCCGCGGCCTCCGCCACGACGGTGAGCAGCGTCGCGTCGTGGGCGCGTGCGACGTAGACCGGCAATTCCGGCAGCGCCGTGCCGGCCGCAGGCGGGCCGAGGTCGATGGCCCGGTGCACTTCCAGCGCGAAGGGGTCGCAGACCGCGCAGAGCGGCTTGCCCGGTTGCTCGTCGAGGTGCGCATCGACCCACAACTCGCTGACCCTGATGGTCAGTTCCTCGCGGCTCCAGGCGGCGCGACGGCCGAGTACGACTGCCACGGCAAGCACGTCGGCCTGGTTGGCAGGCACATCGGGTGCACTGATGCAGCGTCGGACCGTGTCACGCCCGGGTGCCCCGGTCAGGGAATCGTCTGCCGCGATGTCCTCGACGATCTCGTCCAGCGTCGGGGCACCCGCCGCCAGGTACACCCGGTACAGCAAGTTCTTCAGATCGCCCAACGGGCCCGGCCCCACCCGTGCCCGTTCCAGCCGCCGCGGCCGCCTTGTGGGTCCGCCCCCGTGGTCGCCGCTCATCGCACCATGCTCTCGCACCGGGTCGGTCCCGTGCGCGTGACCGGCGCGAGCTCGCGTCCCACCGGTGTGCTCGTCGCAACTGAGGCAGCGCGCCGAAATGGGCCCGAGGCTCGTCGGCGACCGGTTGTCCCAAGCCGGACCGCCAACGCCTCACCTGGAGGAACGATGTCCCTTGACCGCAAGTCCGACGGCCCCGCCTTGTGCGACCGGGCCACCCATACGGAGTGCAGGCCGCTGGCGCGGGCCCTGCTCATCGGCTCGATCACCGCTTCGGCCCGTACGGTCATCGGCTGGCTGCTCGAGCTGATCCACTCCTGACCGCGACGGCCCGTTCGGCGGGACGTCTCCGAGCTACGACTTCACGTCGAACCCATGCCGTCGGCCCAGTTCGACCAGTGACGTCTGGCCGGGAATGCCGTTGGCGTCCGCGCCGGAGAATCCGCAGCGGTGCTGCCAGGCGGAGTACGCCTTGACGGTCGCCCCACCGAAGTGGCCGTCCGCGTACTTCGCTTCGAGGAGACCTTCCGCGACGAGCGCCTTCTCCACGGTCTTCACCCCGGCGTACGACACGGGCGTGCCCGCCTTCGCCGGATCGTGCAGGGCCGCGGCGACCAGCTTCGACACGTCGATCACCGGCCGCGGGCCGGGAACGGTCGGCGAGCCGCCGGGCCGCGGGGCGCCCTTCCGCACCCACGCGTACAGGTGCTCTCCGGGGCACGCGGTGGCGAAGCCGTCCTTGTGCCCCTTGATCTCGTTGCCGGCACCATGGCGGCGCAGCAGCTCGATGCCGTCACGGATCGCGCCGAGCATCGCGTCCGTCGGCTTGGTGAGCCCCTTGTCGCCGACCAGGCCGACGATCGCGTAGTGGGCGCGGTTGAGGGGCTGGTTGCCGTTCGCCCCGGTGCGCTTGCCGAGGCCGCGGCCCTCCAGGAGATGACCGTGCGGGCAGGCGCCGTAGTTGTAGGCGATGTCCGAGTAGTTCTCCTCCTTGTTCGCCAGATGGGAGGACCGGATGGACTTCCACTCTGCGATGCAGAGGTCGTGGTCCTTGAGGAGTTCGACACTGACCGACGTGCCTTCGTAGTGGACCTTGACGCCCTTGGTCGATTCTTGCGTCGGTGCGGCGGATGCGGGCCAGCCGAGCTGGGCGCGCGTGACGAGCTTCATGGATGCCTCCAAGGCGCGAGGTAACGCCAACCGCCTTGAGTGTGGGGCCAGTTGCCGCCGGTCTCACTGCGGCGCGCCGCAGTTCGCCGTCAGTGGACGGGCGCCCGGCGCAGTCGCAACGTCACCAGTTCGAAGGGCCGCAGGCGCAGAGCGACGCGCGCGCCGTCGTACGACGGCGCCTCCGGCAGCGGGCGTTCCAGCAGGTCCGTCGCCATGACGTCCGCGACCTCGAAGTCCGCCGCCAGCGTGGCCCGTACCCGGCCGCCGTGGGCCTCGTGGAGGCGCACCACCACGTCCCCGCTGCCGTCGTCGGCCAGCTTGACGGCCTGATGACGACGGCCCCGCGGTCCACCGTCACCAGGGGCGCCACCTCTCGCGCGCCCCTCACCGACCGCTCCGGCAGGTTGATCCGCCGGCCCTCGCGCACCGCGTCCCCGATGCCCGCGCCCGGCACCAGGGCGTGCCGGAAGCGGTGGACGCCCTGATCGGTCTCGGGGTCGGGGAAGCGCGGGGCACGCAGGAGGGAGACGCGCACCGTGGTGGTCGTACCGCGGTCGCCGTCGGCGCGGACCGTGCGGGTGACGTCGTGGCCGTACGTCGAGTCGTTGACGACGGCGACGCCCCAGCCCGGCTCCTCCAGGTGCACGAAGCGGTGGTTGCAGGTCTCGAACTTGGCCGGCTCCCAGCTGGTGTTGGTGTGCGTGGGGCGGAAGAAGTGCCCGAACTGGGTCTCCGACGCGTACCTTTCGGCGTGCACGTCGAGCGGGAAGGCGAGCTTCAGGAACTTCTCGGTCTCGTGCCGGTCGACCTCGGTGTCGACCAGCAGCCGCCGCTCCCTGGGCGCGAGCGACAGCACCTGGGTGACGCGGGAGGCGCCGAAGGACCGGACGATCCGCACGGATCCCTCGTCGTCGCCGGGGGTGACCTCGTCGGCCTCGGTCAGGTCGGTGACCGTGTCGCGGTAGAACTCGTCGACGTCCCAGGCGTCCCACATGTTCGGGAAGTCGGGGTGGAGTTGGAGGAGGTTCGCGGACCTGCCCGGCGCGATCGTCTCGCGGTCGGACTGGATGTCGTACACGGATACCACCAGGCCCTGTCCGTCGATCTCGACGCGCAGCAGGCCGTTGTCCAGGACGTGGCCGCCGGCGGGCCGTGGCGTGGGCGTCCGCCCCCGGGCCGGGGACCGTACGGCGGCGACGGAGCTGACGGCGCTGCTGGACGGAGGGCCGGCTCGGACCGTGCGGGTACCGGTGCCGCGGCTGATCGCACGGGAGAGCACGGGGGCGGCCCGCACCGACTGATCGCCTCGCCGGATCCTCCGGTCGGGCTCAGGGGGCCGGCTCCAGCACCACACAGCACTGGCCCGGAGCCGGCGCCAGGCGCGCCTCGAACGAGGTGTCGCCCGAGGTGGCGAGCGCACCGCGCACCAGGTGGAGGTTCATCCCGCACACCGTCTCGGTGTGCCCGCGCGCCAGCACGTGGAAGGGGCAGTTGCCGAGGACGACGGCCTCCCCCTCACGGCGCGGCTCGAAGCCGTACCGCTCCAGCAGGTCCACGACTCCGGTCACTGACTGGCCGCCCAGCCGCTCGCCCAGCGCGGTCGCCTTGCGGTGCAGCACCGTGCGTACCGGCTCGCCCGTGGCGTCGGACTCCTCCACCGCCTGGGCCAGCAGTCGCCCGGCCAGGTCGTAGCGCCGCTCGGGCAGGCTCACGCCAACCTCCCGGCTCGAACGCCGGTACAGCTTGGCCGGCCGCCCGGCGCCCGGCCCCGTTCGCCCGCTGCGCCGCTGGTAGACGACGTCCAGCAGCCCCTCGCCGGCCAGGCGGTCCAGATGGAACGCCGCTGTCTGCCGGGCCAGCCCCAGGGCCCGGGCGGCCTCGTCCCGGCCCACGGGGCCCGAACTGCGCGCCACATGCTCGTACAGCCGGCGGCGCGTCGGTTCCTCCAGCGCCGCGATGGCGGAGAGGTCGTCGCGGGGTGCGTCCTTCGAGTGGTCCACGAGGACAGTGTAAAACCAACCGGCATTGACTAAAGAGACACGATGCGCTTCTATCGATAACAGACATTGTTCATAGAAGGAGGGCGCCATGTCGTCCGCATCCTCGACCGCCACGCCCGCCAGCGGGCGGCATGCCATCACCACGGACCCCGGCTACCAGGCCTTCTGGATCCTGCGCGTGGGTTTCGCCGTCGCACCGGTGCTGTTCGGGCTGGACAAGTTCGCCAACCTGCTCGTCGACTGGCCGGTCTACCTCGCCCCGTGGATCGACGACATCGTCCCCGGCAGCGCGCAGGCCGCCATGTATGCCGTCGGCGTGATCGAGATCGTCGCCGGTCTGGTCGTCGCGGTGGCGCCGCGCTTCGGGGGCTGGCTGGTGGCCGGCTGGCTCGCGGGGATCATCGTGAACCTGCTGACGATTCCCGACTACTACGACATCGCGCTGCGCGACTTCGGCCTGCTGCTCGGCGCGGTCGCACTGGCGCGGCTCGCCCAGCGCCATCACCGCGCCGGACCGCGCTGACGCGAGGGAGGGCGGTCACCAGGCCGCCGAAGCCCTGGTGACCGCCCCACGCAACCGGTCAGACCCTCGACCGGTACAGCCCGAACTCCACGAGCCGGGCCGCGGCCCGCGAACCGGTCACCCGTACCCGCCACCGCCGGGCCCGCACCGGAGCCGCCAGCAGCACAATCCGGCTCACGCCGATCGTCCCGGCCCTGGTCACCTCGGTCCAGGCACCGTCGCGATGCGCCTCGACGACGAAGCTCTCCACCTGCTGCCCGTACCCGATGTCCTCCGCCAGCCGGATCCGGTCCGCCTCCCGCTCCTCGCCGAGGTCGACGGTGATGCGCCCCGGGGAGGCGGTGGTCCGGGCGCCGCGTGCCAGGTCCCGCGGGAGCTCGCGCTCCACGCGTTCGCGGAACTCCCTCAGCCGCACCACGTCCGCCGCGGGCAGCAGACCGTCCGTGTCCGGCGGGATGTTGAGCAGGAGCACCGAGTTGCGGCCCACGGACCGGAAGTAGATGTCCGTCAACTGCTCGACGCTCTTGGGCTGTTGGTCGGCGTGGTAGAACCAGCCGTCCCGGATGGACACGTCGCACTCGGCCGGCCACCACTGGAGGTGGTCGGCGACCGGCCGGGCCTTCACCAGGGCGTCCCTGCTGCCCATGTCGGGGGCGTCGTAGGCGAGGGCGTAGTCCGTCCGGCCGTAGTCCTTCTCCTGGACCGGTACGACACTCCACTCGTCCTCCCGCGCCAGCCCGCCCTCGTTGCCGACCCAGCGCACATCCGGGCCGGACACGGCGATCACGGCGTCCGGCGCGAGCGAGCGGACGAGGGCGTACCAGCTGTCCCAGTCGTACTTCTCCACCTTGTCCGGCGGGATGCGTCCCTGCGCGCCGTCGAACCAGACCTCGTCGACCGGGCCGTACTCGGTGAGGACCTCGTAGAGCTGGTTGAGCATATGGGCGCCGTAGTCGGTGGCCGGGAGGGTGTACGTCCGTGGCGGTGTGCGGTCGTCGCCGTCGACGAGGGTGGGGATGGTGCGGTCGGTGCGGGCGCTGCCGTTGGCGTAGACGCCGTGGAGGTACTGGTTCTCGTCGGCGGGCGAGACGTAGACGCCGACCTTGATGCCGTGCCGCCGCATGGAGTCGGCGAAGGAACGCAGGACGTCGCCCTGACCGTCGCGCCAACTGCTCGATGCCACCGAGTGGTTGGTGTAGCGGGTCTGGTGGAGCACGAAGCCGTCGTGGTGCTTGACGGTCAGGACGGCGAGCCGGAAGCCGCCGTCGCGCAGGGCGCGGGCCCACTGGTCGGTGTCGAGGCCGGTCGGCTGGAACACGTCCGGGTCCTCGTCGCCCGTGCCCCATTCCAGGCCGGTGAAGGTGTTCACGCCGAAGTGCAGGAACGCGGTGCGCTCCAGGCGCTGCCAGGCGATCTGCCGTGCGGTGGGGCGGACTTGGGAGGCTTTGCGGACGAGGTCCGCCTCGGTGTCGTCGGGGCTGACGGGGATGCGGTACCGGAGGTCTTCGGTGGCGGCGGGTGCTCGGTGTGCCGCCAGGGCGGGTCTGGTGGCGCCGGTCACGGCGAGGGCGGCGGCTGTCGCGACGAAGACACGTCGGGATACGGCCATGGGGCGGCTCCTCTGGTCAGGTCCTCAGGTCGGTCCTCAGCTCAGGTGCCAAACGGCGGACGTGCGCTGGTCCGGCGGGTACTGCAGGAGCCGGCCGTCGAAGGCCACGCTCACCGTCATCCGGGTGATGGCGTTGACGAGGTGGTAGCCACCGGCTGCGGGCTCCAACTGCCAGCGCTGGAGGGTGTTCCCGGGATCGCATGTCTGCGGCGCCGCCTCGACGCCCGGCTGCAACGGCACGTTGAGCGTGAGCTTTCCGCCGCGCACCTCAAGGCAGCCGTCGGCCGTCCGCACGGTCACGTAACCGTCGGCCGTGCGCGCGACCTCGGTGGTGAAGGAGCGGCCGCCCGTCCGGAAGGTGTACGACCCGTCCGCCACCGGCACCCGGGTCAGGTCCCGCCACCCGGGCGCGTGCCCGACCGCCGTGCCGCGTGCGGTGAACTCGGCGTAGGTGGCGTCGGGGTGGGGATCGCCCCAGGTCGCCTGGGCGATGTGCCGGAGCGCGGGCCACAGGGCGGCGGCGACCTCGTTCTCGGTCTCGCCGCGGCCGTTGTCGGGCCAGAGGCTGATCTTCGCGCCGGTGATGCCGTCGCTGGAGGAGAGCTTCTCGCCCTCGAAGCCGCGCGGGTCCCAGCTCTGGTCGTACAGCCCCTTGGTGTCGCTGTGGAAGCCGCCGCGGACCAGGTACAGGGCGTATGCCGCGTTCATCAACGGATAGCCCTGGGCGAGGAGTCGGCTCGGTTTCACCGCCACGTTCAGCCAGTGCTCGACCGTCGTTCCCGCGGCCACCGGGACGGTGTTGGCGCCGGTGAGCCCGTCGTTCCAGATGCGCAGCTTCCTGCCCTTGGCGGCCGCGTGGGCGTGGACGCGGTTGACGAAGTCGATGAAGGCGTCCTGGGGTGTGGCGTCGGGGCCGTATCTGTCCTGCGCGTACTTCAGGATCTGCGGGTACTTGGCGAAGTCGGAGCCGAGCATGTACTCGTCGGCTCCCATGTGCCAGGACGTGGCGGTGAAGACCTGGGCGTACTCGTCGATCAGGCCCGCGTAGTAGGCGAAGGCCTCCGGCCTGGTGATGTCGAGGCGCGAGGGCTGCTTGGTGCCGTCGGAGTCGGCCAGCTGGAGGTCCGGGCGGTTCTCGATCCACGGGTCCATGTGGCCGGGAGAGTTGATCTCGGGGATGATCTCGACGTGGTAGCGGTTGCCGAGGGCGACCAGCCGCCGTATCTCGTCCTTGGTGTAGTAGCCCCAGGTGTTGGCCTCGGGATGGGCGTCGCTCCTCACCTTCAGTTCGAGGAGCAGCTGGTTGAGCTTGTGGTACGCCATCTCGCGGACCAGGTTCTCCAGCCAGGGCATCGAGACGTGGATGTAGCAGGCGCAGACGCCGACACCCCGCTCCTTGTAGCGCGGTACGTCCACCGTACGGCCGGCCGGGACGCGGTCGCTCCTGGCCAGGAGCTGGAGGAGGGTGCGGGTGCCGTAGAAGGCGCCGGTCTCGGTCGCCGCGGTCACCGACAGCCGCTTGCCGGCGCCGAGTTCGTAGCCCTCCGCGCCGAGGGAGGTCCGGGAGGGCCGGACGTCGATAACGATGTCACCGGGTCGAGCGCCGCCGCGCACCACGGCAGCCGTGCCGTGTCCCGCGTCGCGGAGGTCGCCGGCGAGGGTGTCGGCGACCCGCCGTTCGCTCGCGCTGTCGGCCACGAGGCGGGCCGAGCGCTCGTAGGTGTAGCTGCCGGCTGCCGGTGTCCAGTCGGTCAGGGCCGGCACCGTGACCGGCGCCCCCTGCTCCTCCTCCGCGACCGCCGGCACAGACACCGACACCGACGCCGCGGAGAACAGCGTCAGCGCCGCCAGGACACCGGCCGTTCTCAAGCGTCTCCTCATGAGACACCCCCATTCATCGGATGTCTGATCATTGGGCGGGCCCCAGGGGCTGTCAATGGGCCGCGAAAGGCGCTGCCATGACTCATTGATCGGATGATGCGCAGGTCAGCAGGGCCCGCCGAGGAGCGCTGTCGTGAAAAGTCCAAGAAGACCTTCCCGAATATCCAAGCGCCGCACCCCCTCGACTCCGGGCGCGCCGCCCGGCAGAGTGCTGCTACATACTCGCGAGTAAGCACTGAGGAGCGCCCGTGACCAGCTGGGTCGGCCGGACCGCCGCGGAGATCGCCGCCGCCGTACGCGAGAAGCGGGCCACGCCCCGTGAGGTGGTGGCCGAGCACCTGGCCCGTATCGAGCGGCTGGACGGCCGCGTCGGCGCCTTCCGGGTGGTCCGGGCCGAGGCGGCGCTCGCCGAGGCCGACGAGGTCGGCTCGCGTGCCGACCTCGCCGAACTGCCCCTGGCCGGCGTGCCGGTGGCCGTCAAGGACAACCTCGCGGTGCACGGCGAGTCCAACCGCGTCGGCTCCGCGGCGACCCCGGACACCCCGGCCGACCACGACCACATCACCGTGGCCCGGCTGCGGGCGGCCGGCGCGGTGGTCGTGGGGCTGACGAACGTCCCGGAGCTGTGCGTCTTCGGCACCACGGAGGGCGTCCACGGCACCGCCCGCAACCCGTGGGACACCTCGCGCACGGCGGGCGGCTCGTCCGGCGGCAGCGCGGCCGCCGTCGCCGCGGGCATGGCGCCGATCGCCCTCGGCAACGACGGCATGGGCTCGCTGCGCATACCGGCGGCCAACTGCGGCCTCGTCACCATCAAGCCCGGCACCGGCGTGGTCCCGGCCGGCATCAGCGACGGCGACTGGTTCGGCATGTCGGAGAACGGCCCCCTGGCCACCACGGTCGAGGACGCCCGGCTGATGCTGTCGGTCATCGCCGGCACCGAGGTCGCCCTCCCGAAGGCACCCGGCACGCACAAGATCGCCGTGTCCCTGCGCAGCCCACTCGCCGGGGTCGCCGTCAGCAAGCCGTATACGACCGCCGCCCGGGAGGCCGCGGGGCTGCTGATCAAGGCCGGTCACCAGGTACGGCGCGCCAACCCGCCCTACCCGATGTCGCTGGGCCTCACCTCGCTCGCCCACTGGACGGCGGGCACGGCCGTCGACTCCCAGGGCCTCGACCCGCACCGGCTCGCCCGCCGGACCCGGGTCCACGCGGCCGTCGGCCGGCGCTTCCTGCGTCAGGTGCGGGGCAGCGAGAGCCGGGAGCAGCTGCGCCGGCGCCTGGAGCCGTTCTTCGCCGAGTACGACGTGCTCCTGACCCCCGCCCTCGCCCGCCGCTCCCCCAAGTCCGAGCCCTGGCACGAGCGGGGCTGGCTGCGCAACATCATGGCCAACACCACCTACTCGCCGCTGACCCCGCCGTGGAACCTCACCGGCTGGCCCGCGATGTCGATCCCCTTCGGCACGCTGCCCTCCGGAGCGCCCTGCGCCATACAGCTGGTGGGGCGTCCGGGCTCGGAGGCGGAGCTGCTGGACCTGGCGGAGCAGATCGAGAAGCTGCGGCCCTGGCAGCGGACGGCGCCGCTGGACGAGGCGGTGTCGTCGTAGTCCTCAGATCGCGCTGGGCATGTGGCGCGCTGCCGTGACTCCGGCCGCCGCAGGCAGTCTCCTGTAGTAGGACGCGCAGTATTCGTCGTCGATCAGCGGCAGGACCTTGTCGAGGCCCGCGATGCACGACCAGAGGATCGCCACACCCTCCTCGTCGAGCCCGCCGTCGAGCTCCCGCTGGACGAGCCCGGCGACGTCCGCGTCGAGCAGGACCAGATCCACCCCGTCGTAGTCCACTCCGCGGAAGCCCGCGGGGAACGGCGCGCGCATGTGCTCCTCCCACAGGTGCGCGAGTCTGTCGTCATGGTCTCGTTCGCTCACGCCGTTGATCATCACTTTCCGGTCTCTCCCGCGAAGGGGCCCTCGGCCGTGAACGCCAGCCGCGCGAAGCGTTCGCCGATGCGGCGGTGGGTGGCGGCGTCCGGGTGGAGGTCGTCGGGGAGGGGGAGTTCGGCGGAGTCGGTCTCGCCGTAGAGCTCGCGGCCGTCGAGGTAGTGCAGGTTCGGGTCGTCGGCCGCCCGCTGCTTCACGATGCGGGACAGCTCGTCCCGGATGACGCCCAACGTCAGCTTGCCGCCGGCGCGTTCCGCCGGGTCGCCCATGGCGACGAACCGCAGCCGTCCGGTGCTGAGAGCGCTGAAGTCGGGGGCGCAGGGGCCGGGCGTGTCCTCGTGGATCGGGCACAGGATGGGCGAGACGACCAGCAGCGGTGTCGCCGGGTGCCCTTCCCGGATGGTGTCGAGGAAGCCGTGCACCGCGGGGCCGAAGGCGCGCAGCCGCATCAGGTCCAGGTTGACGAGGTTGATGCCGATCTTGACGCTGATCAGGTCGGCGGGGGTGTCGCGCAGGGTGCGGGCGGTGAACGGATCGAACAGGGCGCTCCCGGCCAGGCCGAGGTTGATCAGCTCCACGCCGCCGAGGGAGGCGGCGAGCGCGGGCCAGACAACGGTGGGGCTCGCGGCGTCGGAGCCGTGGCTGATCGAACTGCCGTGGTGCAGCCAGACCCTGCGGTCCGGATCCCGCGCGGGCTCCACGGGGGCGTCGGTACGCAGGGCGATCAGTTCGGTGGTCTCGTTGTGCGGCAGCCAGATCTCGACGTCCTTGTCGCCGTCGGGCAGCCCGGTGAAGCGGAGGGTGCCGGGCCGGCCGGGCCGGTGCTCGGCGGTGCCGGCGGCCATGTCGACGGTCACGACGTTGCCGTCGGTCACGCTGCCCTGTCCCGTGAGGCGCCCGTCGACGAGCAGGTCGTATACGCCGTGCGGGCGGGGCGGGGCGCCCACATAGGCGCGCTTGGTGGGCAGCGTGTCCAGTTCCACGGCGGTGGCCCGGGTGCGGAAGGCCAACCGTACGCCGGAGGGCTGTGACTCGGCCATCGCCAGCTGCCCGTCGGTGTTCTGGGCGCGCGCCCGGGCGGGCAGCCGGTGCGGCAGTACGCCGTGCTCGGTGCGCTCGACGTCGAGGGCGCCGCGCAGGAGGTCGGCGGTGACGGGCGTGCTGATCCAGTCGTGCTCGGTGTCCATGTCCTCAGCCTGTCGGTCAGGGGGTGGGCGCGGTGGGCCAGTTGCGCAGCAGGGCGTCGAGAGCGTCCAGGATCCGGATCCAGGTCTCCTGGGAGTCGGGGGCGCTGTGGCTGAAGCCGCCCGCCGTCTCCAGGCTGGAGTACCCGTGGAAGACACTGCCCAGGAGCCGTACGGCATGCGTCGCGTCCGGCTCCGTCAGGTCGTAGCCGCGCAGGATCGCCCGCGTCATCTGCGCGTGCCGGACGCCCGCACTGGCGGCCGCCGTCTCGGGGTCGAGCGGCATCCGCGCGGCGGCGGCACGGCCGGGGTGTTCGCGGCCGTAGTCGCGGTAGACGTCGGCGAATGCGACCAGCGCGTCCTTGCCGGCCCGGCCGGCCACGGCCTCGGCGGCCCGGTCGGCCAGCTCCTCGAGCGCGAACAGGGCGATCCGCGTCTTGAGGTCCTGGGAGTTCTTCACGTGCGAGTACAGGCTCGCGACCTTGACGTCGAAGCGCCGGGCGAGCTCCGACACGGTCACCTGCTCGAAGCCGACCTCGTCGGCCAGCTCCGCACCCGCCCGGACCAGGCGTTCCGTGGTCAGTCCTACGCGTGCCACAACCGTCCTCCCCTTCGCCAGAAGCGATTATGCATTTACCTAAGACTTTTAGGCAAACAGGGACGGCATGGAGGCCGGCACCTAAGCGATGCCGCGGCCGCAGTCGGGGGCGGACTCAGGTGCGGACTCAGGGCCCAGGTGGACCATGAAGTCCGTCGGCGCCGACGATCCGGCGTCAAAAACGCGAAATCCGCGGCCAGTAGTCGGCCGCGGCTTCTCTGATCAGCATGGGCGTGAGTCACACACGCCCATGCGGTCGGCGATCGCGAAGGGTTCTGCCCCGTCAGTCGACGCTGGGCAGGATGTGGGGCTCGGCGAGGTCGTCCTCGTAGCCCGCCAGGCGGATGGGTGCGGACCTGGCCCACACATCGAGACTGCCGATCTCCTTCGACCGGCCGCCCGTGCGCTCCGTGCGTTCCTTGGGGCGCTGTTCGCGATTCGTCTTCTCAGGTGTCACCGCGCACTCCTTCTGTGTCGGATCACCCTCGGGGCGGGCCGGTCCAGTCTGCGGTCCGGTAGTCGACGCCCGCTCGGGTCTTATTCAAAGTCGGCTCGGACGCGGTGGCGCCGGTAACTGGTGTGCGAGCAGGTTGTTGTACACCGGCTTGTCCCGGGACGGACCGTGGGTGTGGGTTGGGACCCTGTAGTGCTGTCCGTCCGCTACAGATTAACCAAATGAGCGGGTGCCCGCTCGATGGGGCTGCAAACAAGGTGTAACTATCCGGAGTCATCCGGTATTTGCCGGCCCGGTTATTCATCTGTTTGTTACGATACGCCCCGTTTGAAAGCCACTCGTTCGGGTCAACATCATCTTCTTGTCCGGCGCGGAACGCGAGCACGCCGCGCAGTTCAAGTCCCGTTGGCCGATTCGCAAGGCGGCCATGGTCTGCTGCCGTACGGCAACGGCTTGTCCGGCGGGAGGACTGACGCATGGAGCTGCGCAGTGTCGAAGAGCTGATGGATCTGCTGTACGCCTGCCCGCACCAGCCCGCGCTGCGGACCGCCGCGCTGCTGCGCCGCAGCCGCCCCGCCGACAAGGAGCTCCAAGTGGCGGGCCTGGTGCACGACATCGGGCGGTTGCTGTGCCCCGGCGACGAGATCCGCCGCACCGAGCAAGCGGCGGAAGCCGTACGGCCGCTGCTCGGCGAACGCGTCCACCGCCTCGTGCGCCGCCACAACCCCGGCACCGACGAAGACGTGCTGCGCCTGCGCCTGGCGATCGAGGAGAGCCGGGCAACCGGATTCGACGCCGGGGTCCTGGAGGACTGGCGCACGGTCCTGGAGCTGGTGGCCGCACGGCACTCGCGTCTCGGGGCTGTTGACTGACGACCCGTCATGAGACGGTACGGCGATGACGTCGTCGTACGCACTCCGGGGCAGGGCCGCCGTCGTCACGGGCGGTACGCGCGGCATCGGCCGAGCGGTCGCCGAGCATCTGGTGCGGGCCGGTGCGCTCGTGTGCGTGACCGCGCGGGACGCCGACGAGGTGCGGCGGACCGCCGCCGAGCTGGGCGGCGTCGGGGCGGCCGGCAGCGTGGCCGACCCCGATCATCTGCGGGCGGTCGTGGAACTGGCCCTGCGCGAGTTCGGCCGGATCGACGTGCTGGTGAACAACGCGGCCACCAACCTGCCGTACGGCCCCCTCATGGACGTCGACCCGTTGGCTTGGCGCGAGGCGTTCGCCGTGAACGTCGAGGCACCGCTACGGCTCGTCCAGTGCGCCTGGCGGGCCTGGATGGGCGAGCACGGCGGCACGGTGGTCAACGTCTGCACGGAGGGCGCCGCCCATGTCGGCCCCCGCATCGGCGCCTACGGCACCAGCAAGGCGGCCCTCGCCCACCTCACCCAGCAGCTCGCGGGCGAACTGGCCCCGAAGGTACGGGTCAACTCCGTCTCCCCCGGCCTCGTCCGCACCGAGATGGCACGGTTCGTGTGGGAGCCGGGCGAGGAGGAGGTGGCAGCCGGGCTGCCGCTCGGGCGGATCGGGGAACCGGAGGATGTGGCGCGGGCGGTGGTGTGGCTGGCGTCGGACGCGGCGGAGTGGGTGACGGGGGCGGACCTGTTGGTGGACGGGGGTACGCGGGTACGCGCGGCGCGCGCGGCCGGCCCAGGGCGCGAGGCTGTATAGATGTGCGGCTCCGCCGCGTGGGCGCGACCAGCCCCCTACATCCCGCAGCCTCCCGCCGACCCCCTCGCCCCACCCCAGTAGGGACCTACCACTTACCCGGCGCGTAGTCCTTCAAAAAGACGCCGTACACATCCTCGCCCGCCTCACCCCGCACGACCGGGTCGTACACCCGCGCCGCGCCATCGACCAGGTCGAGCGGAGCGTGGAACCCCTCCTCGGCGAGCCGCAGCTTGTCGAAGTGAGGACGCTCGTCGGTGATCCACCCCGTGTCGACCGAGGTCATGAGGATGCCGTCGCTCTGGAACATCTCCTGGGCGCTGGTCCGCGTGACCATGTTCATCGCGGCCTTCGCGGCGTTGGTGTTCGGGTGGCCCGCGCCCTTGTAGCCGCGGCCGAAGACGCCTTCCATCGCGGAGACGTTCACGACGTACGCGCGTCCGCTCGCCGCCTTCTTCGCGGCGTCGGCCATCACCGGGCGGAGCTTGCTGATCAGGAGGAACGGCGCCGTGTAGTTGCACAGTTGGGTCTCGAGGAGCTCCACCGGGGAGATCTGCTCGATGGTCTGCACCCAGGTGTTGCTGTCGACGACGTCGGGGACGAGGCCGCCCGCGTCGATGGCGGTGCCGTCGAGGTGCCGGGCCACGCTGGCGTTGCCCGCGACCAGGGCGAGGTCGGCGACCTTCTGCGCGTCGAGACCGCTGGTGCCGAGGGGCAGTGCGGCGAGGCCGTCGACCGCGCCGGAGTTGAAGGCGCCGATGACGTGGTGGGCGGGGAGCTCACCGGCGGGCAGCGGGGCGCTCTCGCCCTCGACCAGGGCGGCGTAGGCGGAGGGCAGGCGGCGTACGGTCTGGGTCGCGTTGTTGATGAGGATGTCCAGCGGGCCCGCCTCGGCGACCTGGTCGGCGAGGGCCACGGCCTGGGCCGGGTCGCGCAGGTCGATGCCGACGACCTCCAGGCGGTGCATCCAGTCCGCGGAGTCGTCCATGGCCTTGAAGCGGCGGATGGCGTCCTTCGGGAAGCGCGTGGTGATCGTGGTGTGCGCGCCGTCACGCAGCAGCCTGAGCGCGATGTACATGCCGATCTTGGCGCGGCCGCCGGTGAGCAGGGCGCGCTTGCCGGTGAGGTCGGCGCGGGCGTCGCGCTTGCCGCGGTTCAGCCGGGCGCAGTCCGGACAGAGCTGGTGGTAGAAGTAGTCGACTTCCACGTACCGGGTCTTGCAGGTGTAGCAGGAGCGCGGGCGCTGGAGTATCCCCGCGACCCTGCCCTCCTCGGTGGCCGACGAGGGCAGGAGGCCCTCGGTCTCGTCGTCGATGCGCTGGGCGGAGCCGGTCGCCGTGGCCTCCGTGACCGCCTTGTCGTGCGCGGTCTTGGCGGCCCGGCGCTCCTGGCGGCGGCGCTGCTTGACGGTGCGGTAGATGCCGGCCGTGGCCCGGCGCACGGCGATGGCGTCGGGGTGGTCGACCTCCAGCTTGTCGAGTTCCTCGAGCACGCCGAGGCAGACGGCCAGCCGCTCCGGGTCGATGCCGGGGCCGTACACGACCTCGTCACCCGGCTCGTGCACGACCTCGTGCGTCGTCGCCGAGCCTTCCTCTGTCACCGTCATCGCGCTGCCGTTTCCCTGATCACCCGCGCGGCGCTCCGACCGCGTCCGCTTTCGAACGGGGAATTGTACGGAGCGCCGGGCCGGTCCTCCAAAAACCGGGTGCCGCGGCGATGAGCGCTCTACATCGCGCTGGGGCGTACCAGGTCGCCCTGGGCCGCTTCGTCGCTCGGGGCCGTCTCGCCGGATCGGTGTCGGCGGCCGGCTGCCGGCGCGGTGAGGACGCCGAGGCAGGCGATGACGAGTGCGATGCCCGTCCAGCCGGTGGCGGGGAGGCGTTCGCCGACGACCAGGACGGCGAGGACGGCCGCGACGGCCGGTTCGAGCAGGGACAGGGTGGTGGCGGTGCTGGCCGGGACGTGGGCGAGGCCCCAGCCGAACAGGACGTAGCCGGCGAACATCGGGACCAGCGCCATGTAGGTGCCGACCGCCGCGTTGGACCAGGAGCTGATGAGGGGGGCGCCGGTCGTCGCGAGAACGGGCACGAGGAGCAGTCCGCCGAGTCCGAAGACGGCACCCATCGCCGCGCGGGAGGGGATCCGGCGGGTGATGAGCCGGTGCGCGGCCCAGGAGTAGAGGGCGTAGGTGCCGGCGGCGACGAGCCCGAGGCCGACGCCGAGCAGCGTGGCGGCCACAGAGGCCCGTCCGGTGTCGTCGGCGGCATGGGCGGCTTCGGCGACGCACAGCAGGACGGTGCCGAGCAGGCCGAGGCCGGCCGCGAGCATCCAGCGGGGCGTGAGCCGGCGGCCGTCCACGACGCGTTCGATCAGGGCCGAGGCGAGCGGGGCGGTGCCGATGGACACCACGGTGCCCACGGCGACTCCGGCCAGGTGCATGGAGCTGTAGAACGCCAGGGGATAGACCGCCACCGAGACGGCACCGAGCAGCACCGTGCCGCGCTGCTCGCACAGGCGGGGAGCGTGGCGGGTGATCTGCGGGGCGGCGACGAGGGCCTGGAGCAGTCCGCCCATGCCCATGGCGACGGCGCCGATCGCGAGCGGGCCCACCCCCGGGGCGAAGGTGGCGGCCGTGCCCGTCGTACCCCACAGAACTGAAGCCACCAGTACGCACAGCGCGCCCGTCCCCGCGGACCGGCCGTGTCCGGCGCGCCGCCTCACAGACGGTCCAGCAGGTCGGCTGCCAGGGAGCGGGCGCGCCGGAGACGGTCGCCGTCGCCCTCCAGGCCGGCGCGTGCCATCGCGCCCTCCAGGAGGAAGGCAAGGTGCTCGGCCGTCGCGCGCGCCTCGTCGGGCCGGTCGGACAGCAGCCGCTCCAGGTGGTCGGCGATCAGCCGCTCGACCTCCTCCTTGTGGGCGCGCACCACGGCCCGGCCTTCATCTCCGGCCGGGAGTTCCGCGGCGGCGTTGAGCAGCCCGCAGCCGCGGAAGCCGTGCTCGTACGCGAACGCCGCGTGGTCGGCGTAGGCGTCGAACACCGCGAGGACGCCGTCGCGCGGGCCCTGGGTCTGCTCCAGGCGGGTCCGGTACAGGCCGAGCCACTCCTGGTGCCGGGCGTCGAGGTAGGCCCTGACCAGGTCGGCCTTGGAGGAGAAGTTGTTGTAGAGGCTCATCTTCGCCACGCCGGCCTCGGCGGTGATCGTGTCGATGCCGGTCGCGGCGACACCGTCGGCGTAGAAGCGGCGGGCCGCCGCCTCGAGCAGCCGCTCCCGGGCCGGACGCCGCCTTCCGCTCGCCGTCGTACTCAGATCCGTCTCGCTCAACACAGCTCCACACTAGGTAGGTAGGTCTACCTAGCGTAGGGGATGAGGGCAGGATCCGGATGTGAAGTCCAGCAGGTCCCGGTGGGCCAAGCCCGAGGGAAGGGGGCTCAAGGACCGCAGGCCGCGATCAGTGCCGCCACCTCCTCGGACACGGCCTTGGCGAGGACGTCGAGGTCCGGTACGGCCTCGGCGTCGGCCACCAGGCCGTAGTGGACCCGTCCGCGGTAGGTCGAGATGGCCACCGCGAGGGACTGGCCGCGCGCCAGCGGGGCGAAGGGGTAGACCTCGGTGACCGGGTGGCCGCCGAGCTTCAGGGCGATGCCGGGCAGCGGCACGCTGGTGACCAGGATGTCGAACCAGAGCCGGGCGGCCTGGCCGACCAGCGGTCCGCCGAGCCGGTGGCCGAGCGCCGGCACGTGGTCGGCGAGCAGGGCGACGGCGCCCGCGCCCCGGTTGGGGCCGGCGTCCTTGTTCCGGTCCATGGCGGTGCGGACCGCGGCGAGGCGGCGCAGCGGGTCGGGGTCGTCGACCGGAAGCCGTATCAAGTAGCCGGAGAGCCGGTTGCCCTGGGGGTGCGCGGTGCGCGGCCGGCGCTTGGAGACGGGGATCAGGGCGCGGGGCGCGACGCCCTCGCTGCCGTCGCCGCGCTCGTCGAGCCAGCGGCGCAGGGCGCCCGCGACGACTGCGATGAGGACGTCGTTGACGGTGCCGCCGACGGCCTTGCGGACCACGTGCACGTCATCGATGTCGACGACGACTCCGGCGGTACGGCGGGTGCCGCTCGGCTCCGCGGTCAGGGCGGACGACGAGCGCGCCCCCAGGGTCGACACGGCGACGGAGGTGCCGATGTCGAGGGCCCGCCCGACGTCGGACAGGGCGCCCCGCACCAGCTCCGGCAGCCTGCGCACATCCGGAAGGCGACCACCCCGGGGCTCCTCGGGGCGGGGCCTGCGCGCGGGCAGGTCCATCGGGTCCAGGACGGCGGCGGCGAGGGTCAGCGCCCGCAGGCCGTCGGCGAGGGCGTGGTGGAACTTGAACAGCACGGCGAAGGACACGCCGTCCTCGCCCGGCAGCACATGCGCCTCCCAGGGCGGCCTGCCGCGCTCCAGCGGGCGCTCCATGAGCCGGCCCGCCACCGCCTGGAAGTCGCCGGTCGGGGCGTGCAGCCGGACGTGGTCCAGGGGGTCGAAGTCGGGGGCGGACTCGCGGGCCGCGCCACCGAAGGAGAACGGCTGGAGGAGGTCCAGCGGCTGCCAGGCGTCACGGATCCGCATCCGCAGACCCGGCACGGCGGCGGCGCGGGCGGCGAGCAGGTCGGCCGCGTGGGCGCCGGCGGTGGGCGAGTGTGCCGTGAACACGCCCAGCGCCCCCAGGTGCATGGGGTGTTCGGCGGACTCGATGTTCCAGAACGCCAGGTCGAGAGGGGCGAGCGGGTCAGAAGTCAATGGCTTGCCTCGCGTCGACGAAGGGTGGATCAGAAGTCAATCGCCCTGAAGCGATTACGGTCAAGTACGATCAAGCTACGCACAGTTAACAGCAGATTAAGTCCCACCCCTGGCGAAAGGGGCGGGACTCATGGTGCATATGAGGTCACCTCAACACAGGTTGCGGCGCCGGGCATCCCGCGGGTGTCACCCGGGAGGCGTCACGGATGAGCACCTGGCGAGCATCCCCGAGCCGCGCCGCACTCGCTTCACCGCTTCGCCGCGGAGGCCTCAGCAACGGCAAGGAGCGCCTGCGCCTGCCCGCGGGCATGGCCGATGGGGTCCGCGAAGCTGTCCAGGCCATGGGCGACGAGCGCTCCTTCGTGGAGCAGCATGAGCGTCCGGCCCAGCTGGCCGGCCCCGTCCGGGGTGATGTCCCGGGCGAGGTCGGTGAACAGGGCGAGCATCCACTGCTTCTGCCCGGTGATGATCGGGTAGGCCGGGTGGGAGGGGTCGCTGATCTCGGCGTGCGCGTTGACCATGCTGCACCCCTTGGAGCTGTACGTCGCCGACCACGCGCGTGAGGCGTCGAAGACGGCTGTGACGCGTGCCGTCGGGGTCGGCCGTGCGGCGTCGAGGTGCTGGGCCAGGAAGGCACGCCAGCGTTCGTCGCGATCCGCGAGGTACTCCACGACGATCTGCTCCTTGGAGCCGAAGCGGTCGTAGAGGGTCTTCTTCGTCACCCCGGCCTCGGCGGCGATCAGGTCCACCCCGACGGCATGGATGCCGCGCTCGTAGAACAGCCTCCCGGCGGCCTCCAGGACGCGCCGTGCGGCGGGCGTCATCGTGATCCGTCGCGGCCCCTCGGTAGTGCCCATGCCCAGAAGTATACCGATCTGTATAGTGGGAGTCGGGTATACCGATCTGTTTAGTGGAGCGTCAGGGGAGGACAAGACATGAACTTCCTGCTCTCGATCGCCTTCGTGCTCTGCTGGAGTTCCGGGTTCATCGGGGCAAAGCTCGGCGCGGGCAGTGCGGCCGCGGTCACCATCCTGATGTGGCGGTTCCTGCCGCTGGCCGCCGTACTGGTCGTCGTCGCCCTCGTCTCCGGAGGGTCGTGGCGGGGCCTCACGATGCGGGATGTGGGCCGGCAGGCCGTGATCGGTGTGCTGTCGCAGAGCGGCTATCTGCTCACCGTCTACTACGCGATCCAACTCGGCGTCTCCAGCGGCACCACCGCCCTGATCGACGGCGTCCAGCCCCTCGTCGCGGGAGCACTCGCCGGACCGCTGCTGGGCCAGTACGTCTCGCGCAGGCAGTGGCTGGGGCTGTGCCTGGGGGTGAGCGGCGTCGCCCTCGTCACCGTGGCCGATGCCGCGGCCGGCACCGGTGCGGCCTGGTGGGCCTATCTCGTCCCCTTCCTCGGCATGTGCTCGCTGGTGGCGGCCACGTTCTTCGAAAGCCGCTCCCGCACACGCGTCGCACCCGCGGTGTCGATGACCGTCCACTGCGCCACCAGTGCGGTCGTCTTCACCGCGCTGGCCGTGAGCGCCGGAGCAGCGAAGCCGCCCGCCGAGCTCGCGTTCTGGTCCGCGATCATCTGGCTCGTGGCCTTGTCGACCTTCGGCGGGTACGGGCTGTACTGGCTCATCCTGAGGCGCTCCGGAGTCACCAAGGTCAACACGCTCATGTTCCTCATGGCTCCGGTCACGGCGGTCTGGGGCGCCCTCATGTTCGGCGAACCGTTCGGCCCGCAGACCGCTCTCGGCCTGGCCGTCGGCCTGGCGGCAGTGGTCATCGTCCATCGCGGCGACACCTCATCGCCCAGGGCCGACGGCACCCTTCATGAGCGATCGAGGTCGGAAGAGACCGATGTCCCTGTCGTCCGTACCGCCCGCTAGGACACCCCCTGCCCCTTGCCCAGCGCGATCACCCCGCCCTTGGAAACGGTGTACAAGTCCGCGTCCCGCTCCGGGTTGACGCCGATCGTCGCGCCGGGCGGCACCTCGACGTTCTTGTCGAGCACAGCCCCTCGCACCACAGCGCCCCGCCCGATGCGCACGTTGTCGTGCAGCACCGCCCCCTGCACCACGGCCCCCGGGTCGACCACGACCCCCGGCGACAGCACGGACCGTGTGACCTGGCCGCGTATGAGACACCCGGCGCTGATGATGGACTCGCTGGCCATGCCGCCCGCGTTGAAGCGGGCCGGGGAGAGCTGGCCCGAGTGGGTGTAGATGGGCCACTGGCGGTTGTACAGGTTGAAGGCGGGGCGCTCGGCGATGAGGTCCATGTGGGCGTCGTAGTACGCGTCCAGGGTGCCGACGTCCCGCCAGTAGCCCCGGTCGCGGTTGGTCTCGCCGGGGACGTGGTTGGCGCTGAAGTCGTACAGCTGGGCCTCGCCCCGGTCGGTGAGCTGGGGCAGGATCGAACCGCCCATGTCGTGCACGGAGTTCTCGTCCTCGGCGTCCCGCTGGAGCGCCTCGACGAGGGTCTTGGTGGTGAAGATGTAGTTGCCCATCGAGGCGAACACGCACTCCGGGTCGTCCGGGAGGCCGGGCGGGTCGGCGGGCTTCTCCAGGAAGCGCTCCACGGTGAGGCCGTCCGAGCCGGGGCTGATCACGCCGAAGGACGACGATTCGCCCCGCGGCACCCGGATGCCCGCCACCGTCACGCCCGCGCCGCTCTCGATGTGCTGGGCGAGCATCTGGCGCGGGTCCATGCGGTAGACGTGGTCGGCGCCGAACACGGCGACGTACTCGGGGCGTTCGTCGTAGATCAGGTTCAGGGACTGCAGGATCGCGTCCGCGCTGCCCAGATACCAGCGCGGGCCGAGCCGCTGCTGGGCTGGGACGGGCGTGACGTAGTTGCCGAGCAGGCTGGACATGCGCCAGGTCGTGGTGATGTGCCGGTCCAGCGAGTGCGACTTGTACTGCGTGAGGACGCAGATGCGCAGGATGTCGGCGTTGACGAGGTTGGAGAGGACGAAGTCGACCAGGCGATACGTTCCTCCGAAGGTGACCGCGGGTTTCGCGCGGTCCGCGGTCAGGGGCATCAGGCGTTTGCCTTCTCCGCCCGCGAGTACGATTCCGAGCACCGAAGGTCCGCCACGACGCATGGCCGCTCCCCTCACCGTGGTTGATGCCAGCCTGCCCCTGAGTAGCGCGCGCTAAGCCTGTTTGAGGATCTTCCGGTAGAGCAGCACCGTCCGCCGTGCCACCGCGTCCCAGCCGAACTCCCCCACCGCGCGCTCCCGTCCGGCCTCGCCCATCCGGCGGGCGGTCTCCGGGTCGCCGATCACCGAGTCCAGTGCCCGCGCGAGTCCTGCCTCGAAGACCTCGACGTCGTCGTCCAGCGGGACGAGCAGGCCCGTCTTGCCGTCGTCGACGACCTCGGGAATGCCGCCGACCCGCGAGGCCACCACGGGAGTTCCGCAGGCCATCGCCTCCAGGTTGACGATGCCGAGGGGCTCGTACACCGAAGGGCAGACGAACACGGCGGCGTGCGTGAGGAGTTGGATGACTTCCGGGCGGGGCAGCATCTGCGGGATCCAGTGCACGCCCTCGCGGACCCGGCTCAGCTCCTGGTAGAGGTCGCGGAACTCCTGGTCGATCTCGGGGGTGTCGGGCGCGCCGGCGCACAGGACGACCTGCGCGGCCGGGTCGATGTCCCGTACCGCGCGCAGCAGATGGGGCACGCCCTTCTGGCGGGTGATACGACCGACGAACAGCACGTACGGGCGGTCGGCGTCGAGGCCGAAGCGCGCGAGGACGTCGGTGCGGTGGTCGGGCCGGTAGAGGGTGGTGTCGATGCCGTTGTGCACGATGTGGACCCTGGCCGGGTCCAGCGCCGGATAGCAGCCGAGGATGTCCTCGCGCATGGCTCCGGAGACGGCTATCACCGCGTCGGCGGCCTCGATCGCGGTGCGCTCGGCCCAGCTCGACAGGGCGTATCCGCCGCCGAGTTGCTCGGCCTTCCAGGGGCGCAGCGGCTCCAGGGAGTGGGCGGTCATCACATGCGGGATGCCGTACTGGAGCTTGCCGAGATGGCCGGCCAGGTTGGCGTACCAGGTGTGGGAGTGGACGAGCTCGCGGCCTTCGAGGCCGGCGGCCATGGCGAGGTCCACGGAGAAGGTACGCAGCGCGTCGTTGGCGGTGTCCAGCGCGGACCAGGGACGATGGCGCTGCACGCCCACCCCGCGACCCTCGCCCCAGCAGTGCACCTCCAGGTCGACGAGATCCCTCAACTCCCGGGCGAGGAACTCGACATGGACGCCCGCGCCGCCGTACACGTCCGGGGGGTACTCCCGGGTCAGCAGTCCCACTCGCACCCGGAACCCCCTGTTCTCAGCGGCTGGTTGCCCTTTCATGGTCACCCAGATGTGGCGCGTGGGGAAGAGCGCGGGGGTCGCGGGAAGCAACAGTCACCGCACACGCCGCCGCCCGGCACGCGGTAGTAGAGGCAGCAGCTGCGGCGCCGGAACGCGGCTGCGGTGAGGGTGCCGGTGCCGGCGAGGAGGGGGTGGCCGAGGAGTTCGGTGGTCAGGGCGCGGGCCCGGGCGGCGGCGTCCGTACGGCCGCCTGCGCGCGCCCACTGGTCCAGTTGCCGGGCCGCTCCCGCGAGGGCGGATCCGGCGTTGCCCCACAGCAGGCCCGCCGCGACGCGGTACCGGGTGTGCAGGGCGGCGGTCAGCGGCTGAAGGTGTCCGTGCAGGACGACGTCGGCGATCGTCGCCGGGGCCGGGGGGAGCGGGCGCACCTCGGCGAGCCACAGGTCGTCGGGGGCGCTGCTGTCGGGGTCCCAGTGCAGCAGGCGCAGGTCGAGGTCGGGGACACTGCCGTACAGGGCGGCGCAGCCGAGCGTCACCGACCACAGGCGGGCCGCGAGTCCCTGCTGGGCCACGGAGGCGGCGACCCGCAACTCGGGGGCGCCCAGGGCGTTCGCGACTTTCCGGACGCGGAAATCCAGGGGATTTCCCCCAGGGTCCGATGCGGGTTCCGCGTACGCCTCCGCCAGGGTCGGAAGGGGCCGCGGGGTTGCTCCTGTAGTGCGTAGTACGAAGAAGCCGCCGAGCGGCCGGAGCGCGGCGAGGTCGGGGTCGAGGTCCACGAGGAGCAGTAGTACCAAGGCCCCTCGGGGTTATCACCTGAGGGTCTCCCCCCGGAGTCACCAGCCTTGGGGATGAGACAGCCGCCGTAATACTCCATCGGCAGTACGACACAGTGCGTGCTCTGGTACGACGACGGGAAGAGCTTTTCGCGGCATCGTGTTGATTATGGAAGCCGACCGATCGCCGCGCCGCGGTCACCGCCCCCGCCTCACGCAGAGGAGCAGCTCATGAGCGCCCTCGCGTTGTCCGTGCTCCTGTCGCTCATCTCCGCGGTCGCGTACGCGGGCGGGGCGATCGTGCAGGAGCGTGTCGCGGTGTCCTCCCCGGGTCAGCAGTTCGCGCCGATGCGCCGGCCCGGCTGGTGGGCGGCGGTCGCGCTGAACGGCCTCGGCGGTGTGCTGCACGTGGTGGCGCTGGCTTTCGGTCCGCTGAGCCTGGTGCAGCCGCTCGGTGCCCTGACGATCGTGTTCGCGCTGCCGATGGCGGCGCTGTTCGTGGGCCGCAAGGCGGGGTCGACGGCCTGGCGGGGTGCGATCATGGCGACCGTGGGTCTCGCCGGGCTGCTGTCCCTGGTCGGCTCCTCCGAGGCGCAGTCGCTGGCCACGGCCGAGCGGGTGGGCGTGGCCCTGGTGACCGGCGGACTCGTCGTGGCGCTGATGATCGCGGGCCGGGCGGCCCACCGCCACCCGGCGGTGCGCAGCATGCTGCTCGCGACCGGGTCCGGCATAGCCTTCGGCATGTCCTCGGTGTTCACGAAGGTCGTCGCCGTCGACTGGAACGGCGGGGTGTCCGCGGCCGACCTGCCGGCCCTCGCCACGATAGGCGTCTTCGCCACGGCCGGTCTGCTGCTGTCCCAGGCCGCCTACCGGGGCGCGGGACTCGCGGCCCCGCTGGCCACGCTGACGGTCGTGAACCCGGTGGTGGCGGCCGCTGTCGGCATCACGATGTTCGGCGAGACCTTCCGGTACGGCACCACGGGCACCGTACTCGCCCTGGGCTGTGGCGTGGTCGCGGCGGGTGGCCTGATCCTGCTGACGACGGAGCGGATCACGCGTACGGAGGCGGAGGCCGAGCGGGCCCTGCCCGAGCCGACGCTGCCGGCTGTGGAGCCGGCGGTGCCCACCGAGGAGCTGCTCGCGGGCGTTCCGGAGCAGGCCGGATCGATGCCGCGCGAGGAGATCCTCGTACCGGACAGGGGGGAGATCCTCGTACCGGACAGGATCGAGGGCATCCTCGGCCCAGGTCGCGGAGGGCGCGTACGAGGACGGTGAGGCGCCGCGCCCCGAGGGCGAACCCCCGAACCTCTACAGCCCCTTCTACGGCGGCCCGTACATCCCGACGCCCGTCCTCGACCGGCACCGCATCCGCGTCAAATCCTGACGCCACCGGCCCGGAGATAGGCCACCGGGTCGATGTCCGCGCCGAAACCGGGCCCCGTCCGCACCTCGAAGTGCAGATGCGGGCCCGTGCTGTTGCCCGTGGACCCGGAGCGGCCGATGCGCTGACCGGCTCCCACCGACTGCCCGGCCTTCACGGAGATGGCCGAGAGGTGGGCGTACTGGCTGTAGCGGCCGTCGGTGTGCCGGATCACCACCTGGTAGCCGAAGGAGCCGCCCCACCCCGCTTCGACCACCTGACCGGCCCCGACGGACTTCACGGAGGTACCGGTCGGGACGGGGAAGTCGACACCGGTGTGGTAGCCCTTCGACCAGGACGACCCGGCCCTGCGGTACGGGGTGCCCGTGGGGGAGCTCACCGGGGCGACCAGCGAGCGACTGGCCGTCGTGGACTGCTTCTCCCGCTCGGCGGCTTCGCGGTCGGCGGCTTGCCGGTCCGAGGAGGTCTTCTTCTCGGGCGAGGACGTGGCGGGGGAGGCCGGCCGGGTCTTCGTCGGGGCGGCCTTGCCGCGCAGCGCGAGTCGCTGACCGGGCAGAATCAGGTCCGGGTCGGCTCCGATCGCCGTCCGGTTCGCGGCGTACAGCCCCTGCCAACCGCCCTTGACCTGCTGCGACTCGGCGATCCCCGAGAGTGTGTCGCCGCGGACCACGGTGTACATCTCGGCCGTGCCGGCGCGCGACTGGGGTGTGGTCTGCGGCTGGACGTCCTGGACCGAGGTCTTCCTGGTGGTGCCGGCGGGGTGGATGTCGGGGGTGTCCCCGCCCTGGGTCAGCCCGGCCCGCACCGAGCACTGCGGCCAGGCACCCGGTCCCTGGCCGTCCAGCACCTTCTCCGCGACGGCGATCTGCTGGTCCTTGGTGGCCAGATCCGCCCGTGCCGCGTACCGCGTACCGCCGTAGGCCTCCCACGTCGACTGGGCGAACTGCAGCCCGCCGTAGTAGCCGTTTCCGGTGTTGACGTGCCACCTGTTGGTCGACTCGCACGCGGCGACCTTGTTCCAGGTGTCCACGTCGGCCGCCTGCGCCACACCGGTGCCGATGAGCGGGAGCGCCATCCCGGCGCCGCCCGCGGTGACGGTGAGCGAGGCGCGGTTGATCCTGTTCGGCTGGTACCGGCGGT
Organism: Streptomyces sp. DT2A-34; assembly: GCF_030499515.1. Lineage (NCBI taxonomy): Bacteria > Bacillati > Actinomycetota > Actinomycetes > Kitasatosporales > Streptomycetaceae > Streptomyces > Streptomyces sp. DT2A-34. The sequence continues at coordinate 849,604 of NZ_JASTWJ010000001.1, forward strand.
GCCGACCGCGTACGGCCATGACGGAGCCCCCCATTGACATGCGTCAGGAGGGGCAAAAGTAAGCGCTGCGAACAGGCCATGACAAGACGGCAATTCAGCCGCTCGTCCACGCCAAGTGGCGAGGAACAGGCGCCCGTTGCCCGGTGTCCGGTGTCCGGTACGGCTGAGTGCGGTGGGGCTTCTGTGCGTATCTGCCTGCGCGACATCGCGCCACCCCGGGTGTGCGGTCGGGGAACCGGCACGTCAGGATGGACGATGGGGCAATACCGGCGGGCATGACCGGCACCGCTGATATATCGAGGTCACTAGGAGCCAACGCATGAGCACTTCGGCGCAGATCGGCGTCACGGGTCTCGCGGTCATGGGCCGCAATCTCGCCCGCAACTTCGCCCGCAACGGCTATACGGTCGCGGTGCACAACCGGACGTCGGCGCGCACGCATGCGCTGGTGGAGGAGTTCGGGAGCGAGGGCGAGTTCATCGCGGCCGAGACCGCCAAGGAGTTCGTGGCGGCGCTGGAGCGACCGCGGCGCCTGGTCATCATGGTCAAGGCCGGTGAACCGACCGACGCGGTGATCCAGGAGTTCGCGCCGCTCCTGGAGCCCGGCGACATGATCATCGACGGCGGCAACGCGCACTTCGCCGACACCCGGCGCCGGGAGCGCGACCTGCGCGAGCAGGGCATCCACTTCGTCGGCATGGGCGTCTCCGGCGGCGAGGAGGGCGCGCTGCTCGGGCCGAGCATCATGCCGGGTGGCCCGAAGGAGTCGTACGACTCGCTGGGCCCGATGCTGGAGAAGATCTCGGCGAAGGCGGCCGACGGGGCGCCCTGTGTGACGCACGTGGGTCCGGACGGTGCCGGGCATTTCGTGAAGATGGTGCACAACGGCATCGAGTACGCCGACATGCAGCTCATCGGCGAGGCGTACCAGCTGCTGCGGGACGTCGCCGGATACGAGCCCGCGCAGATCGCGGAGATCTTCCGGACCTGGAACACCGGTCGCCTGGACTCCTATCTGATCGAGATCACGGCCGAGGTGCTGTCGCACGTGGACGCGGCGACGGGCAAGCCGTTCGTGGACGTCGTGGTCGACCAGGCGGAGCAGAAGGGCACGGGGCGGTGGACCGTGCAGATCGCGCTGGACCTGGGCGTGCCGGTGTCCGGCATCGCGGAGGCGGTCTTCGCCCGCTCCCTGTCCGGGCACGCGGCGCTGCGGGACGCGTCCCGCGGGCTGGCCGGGCCCAAGGCGTCGCCGCTGAGCGAGGCGGAGGCGGGGGCGTTCGCCGACCGGGTGGAGCAGGCGCTGTACGCGTCGAAGATCGTGTCGTACACGCAGGGCTTCCATGAGATCGACGCGGCGCGCGCGGAGTACGACTGGGACATCGACCTGGGCAAGGTCGCCTCGATCTGGCGTGGCGGCTGCATCATCCGCGCGGCGTTCCTGGACCGTATCCGCGCGGCGTACGACGCCCGGGCCGATCTGCCGAGTCTGCTGTCCGACGACACGTTCGCCCAGGAGATCGCCGCGGCGCAGGACGACTGGCGTGAGGTGATCATCGCGGCGACCCGGCAGGGGGTGCCGACGCCGGGGTTCGCTGCGGCGCTCGCTTACTACGACGCGCTGCGGGCCGAGCGGTTGCCTGCGGCGCTCACGCAGGGGCAGCGGGACTTCTTCGGGGCGCACACGTATCGGCGGACCGATCGGGAGGGGTCGTTCCACACGCTGTGGGGCGGGGATCGGTCGGAGGTGTCCGCCTGATAGCCCGGGCCAGTAGCTCGGGCGGACGGTCGTATCGCGGGTGCGGCCTTGCGGGGCTGGTCACGCCAACGCGGCGGAGCCGCATGTCGACACAGCCCCGCGCCCCTTACGGGATTGCGGTGGGCGGTGCTTTCGAGCCGCCCACCGCTTTCGTTTCCCCGGCTCAGGTCAGTGGTGGGCCCGGCTCCGGGTTCGGTACCGGCTCCGGCCCCGGGGGGATCGGCGACGGGGAGGGTTCCGGGGAGGGGCTCGGGCCCGGAGGCGGAACCGGGCTCGGAGGTGGGGGTGGGGTCGGCTCAGGGGGGCGGGCCGGGTCCGGGGGCTGGGGCTCCGGACCCGGTGTCGGGCCCGGGGTCGGGCTCGGGTGGACAGGATCCGGGTGGACGGGATCCTGGTACGGGTTCGTCATGGCGTTCTCCGGCCAATCGGTGCGCGTCGGCTCTGGACTACTCCCCCGCGTACCCGGCGGCCGCGCCGCCAGTCACTCACCCGCGTCACCTCGGGCGCCCAGGTGGGTCTACCGCGGGTGCGGAGCCCGGGCTCCCGCCGCCAGCCCGAGGCGGGGGCTGGACAGTACGGGCACCGGTGTCGTGGTCAGTTGCCGGGCCCGGGTGAGGGAGACCTGGGCGAGGACGATCGCGTCGGCGTCCGTGACCTCGTCCGCCGCGGATGCCACCAGACGGGCGCAACCGTCGACGTCCCCCGCGTCGAAGCGCTCCCACGCGCCCTCGACGAGGCGGGTCCGCACGTCGACGGGGCGTCCCGCACGACGGGCCTCCTCCTCGATCAAGGACACCGTCGGACCCAACGTGCTCTCCACCGTGGCCAGGACCACCACCCGAGGCCCCTCGGCCACCGCGGCCGCCGCCATCGGACGGTCCACGCGCAGCACCGGCACCCCGGCCTCGGCGGCGGCCGCCTCCGCGATGCCGCCGATGGTCGAGCAGGTGCACAGCACGGCCCGCGCGCCTTCGGCGACGGCCTTGCGCAGCGCGTCCCGGACGTCGTCCACGACGGCTTCGGGTCCCTCTCGGCGGGCCCGGGCCAGCAGCTCCTCGTCGACGAAGTGCCGCAGTTCCAGGCCCTGGTGGTCTTCGTCGCGCAGTGCGTCGAAGACCGGGACGTGCAAGGGCGAGGTGTGCAGGAGGGCGAGCATCAGAACCTTCCCGGGTGCGCCCGCAGCCAGTCCTGCGCCGCCTCCAGCAGGCCGGGGTCGGCTGCCGGTGCCTCGTCGGGGTGGCGTTCGGCCCACTTCACGACGTACGGGCACAGGGGCGCGACGACGACTCCCTCGCGCGCCGCCGTGCCGTACAGCTCGCGCGCCAGGGTGCCCGCGATGCCCTTCCCCTCGTGGGCCGGCTCCACGATGGTGTGAACGGGGACGAGGGCGCGCGCCGGGGATTCGAGGACGAAGTACTCGATGCGGCCGACCACTTCGTCGCCCTGGAGCGCCTCCAGGCGTCCGGCCGGCCGGTCGTCGCGGATCTCGATGTCAGTCATGGCGCGCTCCTGGTCTTGACCTCGGGTCAGGCCGTCGGCACGGCCTGCGGGCTGCGCTCCTGGTCGGAGCCCGGCACCGGCTCGGACGGGTCGGCGCCCAGGGCCACGATCCGGTTGGCGCCGTCCACGTGCACGACCCGCGGCTCGAACTGCCGCGCCTCGGCATCGGTCATCTGAGCGTAGCTGATGATGATCACCAGGTCGCCGGGGTGGACGAGATGGGCGGCGGCACCGTTGATCCCGATGACCCCCGAGCCGCGCTCGCCCTCGATGACGTACGTCTCCAGGCGGGCGCCGTTGGTGATGTCGACGATGTGGACGAGCTCGCCGGGGAGCAGGTCGGCGGCGTCGAGCAGGTCCGCGTCGATGGTCACCGATCCCACGTAGTGCAGGTCGGCCTGGGTGACGGTGGCTCGGTGGATCTTGGACTTGAATAGAGTGCGCAGCATTTGGGTGCTCCTGCTGTTCGGCTCCCTGCCTGCTTGTGCAGGTCAAGGGCGGTTTTCACGCCACAAGGGATGGCGTTGTCGACAGGCGGAACCAGGGTACGGAACGGCACTCCGGACCGCATTGAGAGCCCCGTCACTGAGCTTGACGTGACGAAGGCAGCGGTGGTCCCGCCTGATCTCCAGGCGAAAGCCGTCACCCCGTCCGGTACGTCGTGGCGACCACGGAGGCGCCTGACTGCCCGTCAGTCGCGCCGGTTCCGCCGACGGCCGTCCGCAGACCGTGAGACCGACGACCAGCACCGCGACGGCTCTCCAGTCCGGCATTATGGGGGCGAACGGAGATCCACCCGTTCTGTGTCGCAGTGGGGGCGAGGGGTAGTGCCACATCGGAATTCAGCTGACGATCACCTGCACGCCCTTCACCAGCAGGGCTGGGAGGCCGCGTGTTCGCTCCACCGACACCTGAGCAGTGGAGGAGAGTTGGCCCCGATCGCCACTCCGGGCGTGCTGCTCGAAGCGGGTGAGATCGCATACGGCGACGTATCGGCGGATTACGCGCGCTTTTACGGCACGAACGTGACCTACAACCAGCGCTCGGGCTTCTACTTCGGGTCACCGCTGTTCGTCGCCGCCGGGCTGGTCGGGGACGCGCTCGCCAACAACAGCGCCCGCAACCGGGCGCAGGCGATGGCTCAGGCGCAATGGCGCGACTTCTCCCCCTGCCGCGCGATACTCACCGACCGTCGCATGTTGCTGCACGTCGCGGCCGAGAACCGTTGGGTGACGCTTCGGCACCACGAGATCATCAGCTTTCTTCCCGTGCTCGACCAGTGGGCGTTGTTCACCGACTACCAGCAGTGGGAGCCGATGCGGCTGTCCGGGCCGACCGTGCCATGGTTCACCGCCGCGACGATCTCCGTGCTCAACCGGGGCCGGTCCGAGTACCAGCAGCTTCCTCCACTGCCGCTGCCCGACTGATGTCCGAACCCGTCAGGCATCCCAGAACCTGAAGGCTCTGTCGGTCACTTGCTGCGCTGCAGCGTTCCGGCGTCCTCCACGCTCGTCACCTTGTAGCGCAGACTGCCGTCGCCCGACGGGGTCAGGACGATGTCGACTTCGTCGACGCAGTTCAACGGGCTGCTCTCCTTGGTGATCTCCTCTCGGACCTGTACCGAATGCCCGGTGTCCATGGTGAGGATCCATCGGCCACTGCACGCCAGCGACGGGTAGTCGACGGTGGCCACCTGGTCGCCGAGCTTCCCGCCCTTGTAGTCCACCTTGATCGAGTAGAGGTCGCCGTCCGACTCGCGCACGTTGCCGGTCCACTTGCCCTTGTAGTCGGCAGGGGACGCCTTCGCGGAGGAAGCCGACCCGGACGCCCCCGAGTCGCCCGACTTCTCGTTCCCTTTGAGGCCGGGAAGCGTCACGGACAGGACGATGGCGAGTACGGCGACAGCGGCCAAGGCGAGCAGCACGGAGCCGACCCGGCTTCTGCGGCGGCCGCCCGGCTGGAAGCCGCCCGGTACCGGCGGCATCGGCGGCGTGGCCACCGTTGCACGTGGTGTCGGCATCGGCGGCGTGGGGGTCGGCGTCGGCGTGGGTACCGGGGGCATCGGTACCGGCGTCGGAGTGCCCGGCGGCGGAGGCGGGACACGCCCGCCCTGCATGGTCGGCAGGGCGTGCACATTGTCCCCGCCGCGGCCCGCGGCCGGGTTGTCGACCTGGGTCGGCGGCGGCGCGTCCTCGAGGTCGAGGAGGCTGGAGGCGTGCCGGCCGAGCTCCGCTATCAGGGTGCCCGGAAGCCACGCGTCCGAGGTGGCATCCGCAGTGGCTGCCTCTGCCGTCGCCACGATCTCGGACAGCGGAATTCGGTTCTCGGGCTGCTTGGCGAGGCACCGCCCCACGAGCTCGGCCAGCGGCTCGGGCATCCCCGCCAGGTCCGGGTCGTCCTCGGTCGCCCGCAGCATGATCGCGTGGGCGCCGCTGTCCGGGCCACCGAATGCCTGTCGGCCCGTAGCGGCGAACACCAGCACCAGGCCGAGGCTGAACACGTCGCTCAGCCCGGTGATCTCGCTGCCCAGGATCTGCTCGGGCGACATGTACCCCGGAGAGCCGACCATCGCACCGGTGCGGGTCAGCACGCTGGCGTCCGCCGCGCGGGCGACACCGAAGTCGATCACCCGGGGACCGTTGACCGTCAGCATGACGTTGGACGGCTTGAGGTCCCGGTGCACCAGCCCGCAGCCGTGGATGCTCTGCAGCGCACGCGCCAGACCGGAGGCCAGGTGCCACACCGACTGCTCCGGCAGCGGCCCGCAGATCTCGGTCACCGCCTGGTGCAATGTGGGGCCGGCGACATAGCCGGTGGCAACCCAGGGCGTGTCCGCCTCGGTGTCGGCGTCCAGGACCGGGGCCGTCCACTCCCCGCCCACCCGCCGCGCCGCGGCCACCTCCGCGCGGAACCGGCGGCGGAACTCCGCGTCGTACGCCAACTGCGCGTGGACCAGCTTCACGGCGACCGTGCGCCCCCGCTGCGACCGCCCGAGGAACACCTGCCCCATGCCCCCGGCCCCGAGCCGTCGGAGCAACCGGTAGTCCCCGACCTGCGTGGGATCGCCGGGCCGCAAGTTCTCCATGATCGTTTCGTCCCCCTGTTTTTCCCTCGCCCGAGTGCTGCGGACAGTGGTGCACTCGGTACGGGCTCAGCGTGGCACTACAGCCCGACGCTCATTACAACATCACCGGTTGCGCCTGCGGGCGTCACAGCTGGATCACGGCCGCGATCGAGCGACGTCGGCCGAGGTGTGGTGAGGACAGCGCATCGACCCGACTCTCTCCCCGGGATTGGCCCTCGTGCGCGCGGGTACTCAGACGATCTTCAGGAGACCGGCGGTCGGCCGCCGTGGAAAGGAGAAGCAGCCGTGCCTGACGAGAAGGTGAAGAACGTCTTCGTGATCGGGCTCGACGAGGCGAATCTGCCGACCCTCCGGCAGATCCCTGGAGCCGAGTCGCTGTGCTTCCACCAGTTGCTGACGATCGATGAACTGCAGGTCGGCGAGGTGCGGTTGCCCGCTCTGATCGACAAGGCGCAGGCCGTGCTGGACGCCTTCGAGGGAAGTGTCGACGCGATCGTGGGCTACTGGGACTTCCCGGTCAGCACCCTCGTCCCGATCCTGAGCGAGCGCTACGGCACCCGCAGCACGAGCCTGGAGTCGGTGGTGAAGTGCGAGCACAAGTACTGGAGCCGGCTGGAGCAGCAGAAGGTCACCGACAGGCACCCGCGCTTCGGCAGGGTCGACCTGGCGGCCGATCCGCCGCGGCCGCCCGAGAACCTCGGGTTCCCGATGTGGGTCAAGCCCGCGCTCTCGTACTCCTCCGAACTCGCCTTCGGAGTCGGGGACGACGAGGAGTTCCGCGCGGCCGTCGCCGAGATACGCGAGGGCATCGGTCGGATCGGCCGCCCCTTCGAGCATGTCCTCGACCGTATCGGCCTGCCCCCGGAGATGGCCGGCGTCGGCGGCCGGGTCTGCCTGGCGGAGGAGGCGATGTCCGGGGTCCAGGTCGCCGTGGAGGGATACGTCCACCGGGGCGAGGTGACCGTCTACGGGGTCCTGGACTCCATCAACTACCCCGATTCGCCGTGCTTTTTGCGCCACCAGTACCCCTCGACGCTGCCGCAACCGGTCATCGCGCAGCTCCACGACGTCAGCGAGCGCGTGATGCGACAGATCGGAATGGACTCGGCCACCTTCAGCATCGAGTACTTCTACGACCCGCGGACCCAGGGGATCAGCCTGCTGGAGATCAACCCCCGGCACTCCCAGTCGCACGCGGAGCTGTTCCAGTACGTCGACGGCGTGCCCAACCACCACTGCATGGTCCGCCTCGCTCTCGGCGAGGACCCGCGCATGCCGCACCGCGAGGGCCCGTACGCGATGGCGGCTAAGTGGTACCACCGCTGGTTCACCGACGGCGTGGTGCGCCGTGTTCCCGGGCCCGAGGACATCGCGCGCATCGAGCGGGAGACCCCGGGCGTGCGCATCGACGTGGTCCCCGAGAAGGGCAGCAGGCTGTCGGACCTGACTCAACAGGACAGCTACAGCTACGAGTTGGCGCACATCTTCACCGGCGGGGCGAACGAGGAGGAGCTGCGGGAGAAGTACGACCACTGCGTGGCCGCCCTGGGCCTCGCCTTCGAGGAAGCCCCGCGAGAGTAAGGAGCACGTCGGTCCATGCGTTACGTGACCAACCTGCCGTACGCGACCAAGGAAGAAGAGCACGTCACGATCCCCATGTCCGACGGGGTCCGGCTCTCCGCGCACATCTGGCGCCCCACCTCCTCGGACCACGAGCCGGTGCCCGCGGTGCTGGAGTACATCCCGTACCGCAAACGCGATCTGACGGCCGTACGCGACTCGATCCACCACCCCTACATCGCCGGGCACGGCTACGCCTGCGTCCGCGTCGACCTGCGCGGCACCGGCGATTCCGAGGGGGTGCTGCGGGACGAGTACCTGGAGCGGGAGCAGGCCGACGCGGAGGAGGTCCTGGCCTGGCTGGCGGAGCAGCCGTGGTGCGACGGCGGTACGGGGATGATGGGCATCTCCTGGGGCGCGTTCGCGGCGCTGCAGGCGGCGGCCCGCCGGCCGCCGAGTCTGAAGGCCATCGTCATCGCGTCCTTCACCGACGACCGGCACGCCGACGACATGCACTACATGGGCGGCGCCCTGCTGTCGGACAACCTGGCCGAGGCGGGCACCATGTTCGCCTACGGCACCTGTCCCCCGGACCCCGCCGTGGTCGGTGACCGCTGGCGCGAGATGTGGCTCGAACGGCTGGAGCACACGGAGCCCTGGGTCCTGCCGTGGCTCCGTCACCAGCGCCGCGACGACTACTGGCGGCACGCCTCGGTGTGCGAGGACTACAAGAGCGTGCGCTGCCCGGTGCTGGCCTCCAGCGGCTGGGCGGACGGCTACTCCAACGCCGTGACCCGGCTGCTCGGCAACCTGGACGTGCCCCGCAAGGGGCTGATCGGCCCCTGGTCGCACAAGTTCCCCCACCTCGGGGAGCCGGGTCCCGCCATCGGCTACCTCCAGGAGGTCGTGCGGTGGTGGGACCACTGGCTCAAGGGCGTCGACAACGGCGTCATGGACGGACCCATGCTGCGGACGTGGATGCAGGACAGCGTGCCGCCCTCCACCTCCTACGAGGAGCGGCCGGGACGCTGGGTCGGGGAGCCCGAGTGGCCCTCCCCGCACCTCCGGCAGGTCACCCATCCGCTCACCCGGCACCGGATCGGACCTCCGCAGGACGCGGCAGGCGAGGGGACAGGTGAGGGAGAGTCGCCCGACGGCGAGGCGATGACCGTGCGGTCGCCGCTGTCCGTCGGCCAGTTCGCGGGCAAGTGGGCCTCCTACAACGCGCCACCGGACCTGCCGTACGACCAGCGCGAGGAGGACGGCGGTTCCCTCGTCTTCGACAGCGAGCCCCTCACCGAACGGCTGGAGATACTCGGCTCACCGAGCGTGGAGCTCGATCTGTCCGTCAGTGAGCCGGTCGCCATGGTGGCCGCGCGCCTGTCCGACGTGAGCCCCGACGGCGCCGCGACCCGCGTCTCGTACGGCCTGCTCAACCTCACCCGACGCGACAGCACGGAGTCCCCCGAGCCGCTGGAACCGGGCCGGCGCTGTCGTGCCACCATCCCGCTGAACGGAGTGGCGCAGGCGTTCCCGCCGGGTCACCGCATCAGGCTCTCCCTCTCCACGTCCTACTGGCCGCTGGCCTGGCCGCCGCCGAAGCCGACGCTGCTCAGCGTCCACGAGCACTCCAGCACACTCACCCTCCCGGTCCGGCCGGTCGACGAACCCGATGACGTGCCGCCGAGCCCCTTCGACGAACCCGAAGGCACACCCCCGCTCCCCACCCATCAGCTGACGCCGTCCGATGAGCGGTGGGAGGTGAAGCGGGACCTGGTCGGCTACCACGCCGAGCTGGAGATCGTGAAGGATCGCGGCACGGTCCGCTTCGACGGCATCGACCTCGAGGCCGGCCGCCGCGCCTACGAACGCTATGCGTCGATCGCCGACGACTTCACGTCGGTGACCGGCGAATCCACGTGGACCATGAGGTTCCATCGGGGCGACTGGGACGTACGGGTCGTGACCCACACCGCGCTCAGCTGCGACCGGGAGAACTTCTTCGTGGACGCCACCCTGGACGCGTACGAGGCCGACCGCCGTGTCTTCTCCCGCACATGGAACGAGCGCGTGCCACGCGATCTGCTCTGACGTGCGCTCAGGGGCGCCGCCAGGAGTCGTCCGGGAGATGCGAACCTGCCTGCGGTCCCATCCGGAGCATCCCTCCGTCCACCACCCATGAGGCGCCCGTGACATAGGACGCGTCCGGGCCGGCGAGGAAGGCGATCACGGCCGCGACCTCCCGGGCGTCGCCCGGGCGGCCCAACGGCACGCCGGGCCGCCGTTCGGCGGTGACGTCGGTGTCCGTCTGGCCCGTCATCGGTGTGGCGATCTCCCCGGGAGCGACGGCGTTGACGGTGATCCCGTGCTCGGCCAGTTCCAGCGCCATGACCTGGGTGAGCAGCCCGAGCCCGCCCTTGGCCGCGCAGTACGGCGCCGCGCCCACGCGTGGTTGGTGCTCGTGGACACTGGTGACGTTGATGATCCGGCCGCCGCCGCCCTGCCCGATCATGCGGTGGGCGGCGCGCTGACCGCACAGGAACGGTCCGACCAGATCGACGTCGATGACCTGGCGCACGGTAGCGAGGTCCAGGTCCAGGAACGGGGTCATCGTGCCGGTCCCGGCGTTGTTCACCAGTACGTCGATCCTGCCGAGTTCGTCGGCCAGCCGGTCGACGACCCCCGCGGCCTCCGGTAGCCGGGTCAGGTCCAGCTGCTCGATCGCGGCCCGACGCCCGGTCGCCCGTACCTCGTCCGCCGTCCGCCGTGCCCCCGCGTCATCGCGGTGCCAGGTGATGCCGATGTCCATGCCGGCCTCCGCCAGCCGAACAGCGGTGGCGCGGCCGATACCGGAGTCGGATCCGGTGATCAGGGCCACGGGGGCGGTTCCAGGGCCGGGGGCGTCGTGCTGCGGTTCCATGAAGGCTCCAGGTGTCGCGTCCGGTGCGGCCACCGCGTACCCCGCACCGCTCCCACCACACGGGTGTCGGCGTTTCTCCGGAGCTCGCAGCCCGGCACACCGCGTTTCCGGGAAAAGGCCGGCGGGCACCCGGCGTGCAGGTAGCCGGGCGGAAGGGACACGCCATGCACGACCGAACTCGCTCCGACGCACACCACCCGGTGCAGACCAGACACACCGGTACAGCGCTTCTGGGCATCTACCTCAACGACCATCTGGCGGGTGCCACCGCCGGTGCCGAGCGGGCACGCCACATGGTGCGGTCGTACGGCGGTACGGCCCTCGCGGCGGCGATGGGACCGGTCTCCGCCGAGATCACCGAGGACCGGGCCACCCTGATCGACCTCATGGAACGGCTCGACATCCCGGTACGGCACTACAAGGTCTACGCGGGGCGGATGGCCGAGCGGGTGGGGCGGCTGAAGGGCAACGGCCGGCTCGTACGCCGTTCCCCACTGAGCCCGCTGCTGGAACTGGAGACGCTGCGGCTGGGAGTGGAGGGCAAGACAGCCCTGTGGCAGACGCTGCGTGAACTCGCCGACCACGAGGAACGCCTGGACCCGAGCCTCCTCGACGACCTGCTCGAACGGGCCCGACGGCAACAGGACGTGCTGGAGGAGCTGCGGCGCCGACAGATCGGGGCAGCACTGCAGGAGACGTGAGACGGCGGGGTCCCGGCAGCGCGCCGGGACCCCGGTCTCATCGGATCACTCCACCGCGGTGGGCCTGCGCCACGCCGCCGTCGCCTCGTCGACGTCGGCCAGCGGGCGCAGCCGGTAGGTGTAGGAGTAGTCGCGGCTCGCGAACAGCTTGTACTCGTCGTGGGTGTGCGCGCCCCAGCTGTTGTCGCCGCCCACGCCCATCTGCCGGTGACTGACGCGGAGCACGACCTCCTTGCGCGGCGTCAGCTGGTAGTCGTGCCGCGCCCCCACCGACAGGTCCTCCGGCGTGAAGTGCGAGGCGTTGACCTCGAGGAGCGGTTCACCGCAGACCAGCAGCCCGGTGCCGTCGCCGCCGGTCAGGGCGACCCAGCGGACGTCGGTCCTGTTGCCGTTCTCCTGCGGGCGGATGTAGGGCTCCCACTGACCGGAGACGGTCCCCGAGTAGCGGCCCACGTCGGTGCCGTTGTTGCGGTCGCAGTGGTTCTCCTCGGGGCCGCGGCCGTAGTAGTGCAGTTTCTCCAGGCGGCCGGGCAGGAAGAGCAGCGTGCCGACCTCCGGGATGTACGGCAGCGAGGCCGCGCCCGGGCGCAGGGTGTTGTCGACCTTGATCTCGCCGTTGCCGAAGACGGTGTAGGTGGTGGTGTACGTCGACTCCGTGGTCGTCGGCAGGGTTCCGGTGACCTTGATCTCGACGGCCCTGTCCCGCAGCCCGCGCGCCACGACGGCCGTGACCTCGCGGTGGGCTCCGGCGTCGCGCCAGGTCTGGTTGCGGGTGTGCTGGCCGTTGCCGTGATCGTTGTCGGTGGGCGCCCGCCAGAAGTTGGGGGCGGGACCGGAGGTGATGAGCTGGGCGCCGCGGGCCTTGTAGGAGGTGATGACGCCGCTCTTCTTGTCGACGGTGACGGAGAAGCCCTCGCCCGTGACGGTGACCGCACCGTCCCCGTCCTCATACGTCAGTGCCGGAACGCTGTCCAGCGGGGCCGGCGTCACCGCCGGGCTTCCCGCGTCGACGGCGAGCTGCTGCTTGGCGACCTCGAAGCCGGCCTTCGCCCACTTCGTCGTCTCCTTGGTGCGGAAGGACAGTTCGAGGAAGTACTCCGCGCCCGGCGCGGGCTCGCCCGGCACCTTGAAGGGCACCGTGATCTCCTTGTGGGCCAGCGCGGCGACATCCAGCTGCGCGCGGCTCAGCTTGCCGCGCTGGACGACCTCACCGTCGGCGACGAGGGCCCAACGCCCGTCGAACTCACGGAGGTTGGTGAACAGGTTCTCGTTGGTGAGGGTGACCGCCGCGCCGGGGGCGAGCCGATCGCCGGAGGCCGGAGCGGCGTTGACCGCCTGGTAGATCCGCTTGACCTCGGCGGCCTTGCCGGTGTGCCCTCGGTCGGCGGAGACGATGCCGTCCGCGACGAAGTTGAAGTCGTTGGGGTTGTCGCCCCAGTCGCCGCCGTACGCGAAGAAGGTCTTCTCCTTGGGCCGCTTCTCGGTGAACGGGACCGTCGCCGCGTCGAACCAGAACCGCACCCCGTCGTCACCGGGGCCACGGCTGTCGGAGGCCAGCTCGCCGGCGCTCAGGGCACGGGCGTACACGCGGGCCCGCCGGATGGTGCCGCTGAACTCCCGGCTGGGGTTGTCCGTGTCGGTGGCGAGCGCGAGGGAGGCGGTGTTCCTGGCGGGCTTCTGGGTGGTGGTGCGGGTGGCCTTGGCCTCTCCGTCGACGTAGAGGGTGAGCCTGCCCGCGTCCGCGTCGAAGACGCCCGCGACATGGTGCTCGGTGCCGGTCCAGCCGTCGGGCAGGGCCCAGCTCGCGGTGACCCACTGGCCGCCGCCGTAGATGAAGAACTCGAGGTTCTTGTTGGTCTGCTTCAGTGCGTACTGAGTGTCGCCCTTGGCGAGGATCGGCTGGTGGTAGCCGAGGACGTGCGGGGTGATCCACGCCTCCAGCGTCAGGGAGCCGGTGAGGTCGAGGCTCGCGTCGCGGGCGAAGACGGTGCCGCCGAAGACGCCCTTGGTGCGGTCGAAGGTGCCGCTGGGCGCGAGGATCTCGCCGTGCAGCGCGCCCGGGCCGGCCTCGGTGAACTGCTTGCGGGTCGGGGTGGGCCAGCTCAGCGACTGGTCGACGAAGTCCCAGATCCAGCCGCCCTGGAGGACGGGGTAGCGGCGGATCAGGTCCCAGTACTTCTTGAAGTTGCCGTTGGAGTTCCCCATCGCGTGGGAGTACTCGATCATGACGTACGGCCGGGTGTCGCTGGTGTTCTTCGCCCGGGACTCGACGGTGGCGGGGCTGTCGTACATCTCGGAGCGGATGTCGCTGATGGTCGGCCGGTCGTCGCCCTCGTACTGGACGACGCGCGTGGTGTCGTACGACTTGATCCAGTCGCGCATGGCGACGAACGTGCTGCCGCCGCCCGCCTCGTTGCCGAGCGACCAGATGACGACCGAGGCGTGGTTCTTGTCGCGGTGGACCATGTTCTGCGCGCGGGCGACGCACGCCTCGGTCCAGTCGGCGTGGTTGCCGGGGTACTGGCCGCGGATGCCGTGGGTCTCTAGGTTGGTCTCGTCGACCAGGTAGAGGCCGTACTCGTCGGCGAGTTCGTACCACAGCGGGTTGTTGGGGTAGTGCGAGGTGCGGACCGTGTTCATGTTCAGCCGCTTGATGATCGTGATGTCCTCGACCAGGTCCTCGCGGCTGAGCGCGATGCCGCGGTCGGGGTGCATCTCGTGCCGGTTGGTGCCGCGGAGGGAGACGGGCTTGCCGTTGATGCGCATCAGGCCGTCCTTGAGCGCGAACTCGCGCAGGCCGACGCGGTGGGACAGGGTCTCGATCAGCTTTCCGGCCGGGTCGCGCAGTCGGAGGACGGCGGTGTAGAGGTACGGGTGCTCGGCCGACCAGAGCTTCGGCGCGGGTACGGCCCTGTCGGCCTGTACGGTCACGTCCTCCCCGGCGGCGCCCACGTCGGCGCGTTGTTGCAGGGGTCGGGACCAGACCGGATGCCCGGAGGCGTCGTACAGCTGCGTCTCGACGGTGTACTGTCCGGCGCCGCTCCCGCCGTAGGCGCGCACGCTCGCGGTGACCGACAGGGCGGCCGCCGTGTAGCCGTCGCTCAGCGGGGTGTCCAGCTTGAAGTCGCGCAGGTGCACGGCCGGGGTGGAGTACAGGTAGACCGAGCGGAAGATGCCGCTCAGCCGGATCATGTCCTGGTCCTCCAGCCAGTCGCCGTCGGAGTAGCGGTACACCTCCACGGCGATCTGGTTGGTGCCGGGCTTCAGGTGCTCGGTGATGTCGTACTCGGCAGGGGTGAAGGAGTCCTCCTTGTAGCCCACCAACTCGCCGTTGATCCAGACGTAGTGGGCCGACTTCACGCCCTCGAGGTGCAGGAAGGTCCGCCGTCCCGACCAGTCCTTCGGGACCGTGAAGGTTCGTCTGTACTGGCCGACCGGGTTGTAGCGGGTGGGCGCGGCGGGCGGCTGGGGCTCCTCGCCGAGGCCGTTGGGGCCCCAGTACGGATAGGTGATGTTGACGTAGATCGGGAAGTCGTAGCCGTGCAGCTGCCAGACGGAGGGGACCGGGATGGTGTCCCAGTC
The DNA here is from genome assembly GCF_030499515.1 of Streptomyces sp. DT2A-34. Lineage (NCBI taxonomy): Bacteria > Bacillati > Actinomycetota > Actinomycetes > Kitasatosporales > Streptomycetaceae > Streptomyces > Streptomyces sp. DT2A-34. The sequence continues at coordinate 864,711 of NZ_JASTWJ010000001.1, forward strand.
GCGGTCGTCGATGTCGGTGCGGTAGAAGTCGGCGTCGCGGTCGTCGGGGCGGTCGGCGTAGGCGAACTTCCACGTGCCGTCGAGGCTCAGGCGGTACGGCGAGCGGGTGCGGTCGGCGGCCAGGGCCTGTCTGACGTCCGCGTACGGCATCAGCGTGGTGTGCGGGGGCTCGGCACCCACCTGGAAGAGGTTGATTCTGCCGTTCCACTCCGGGGTGCCGTCCGCCGCCCCGGCCCCGTCGGCCGCATACGCCGTGGCGGCGGACGATCCGGACAGGGCGAGCGCGCCGAGGACGGCGGCTCCTCCCTCCAGGAGGCGGCGCCGGCTGACGGGCACGCCTTGGGGGCGGCTCGGATGGCCGGCGAGGGACTCGGGAGCGTGCGGCATGACCGTGGCCTTCCTCGGGACGACAGAGCGCTGTGCGGGACTTGAGGGAGCGTCAGATCGTGTGCGGTGCTGTTGGCAAACCGAACGAACCCTAGGATGCGAACAGAAACGAATCAATGATCCTGTCGGACTTTGTGTGATCCTGCGGGGTTGACGCGCCCTGTAGTTCCGCTGTGCCGCTGTTCCGCTCAGGCCGCCGTCTCGACCTCCGTGAGGTCGCTCTGCCGCTCCTCGAACTGCGTCCGGTACAGCTCGGCGTAGCGGCCGCCGACCGCCAGCAACTCCTCGTGGGTGCCGCGTTCGACGATCCGGCCGGCCTCGACCACCAGGATCTGGTCCGCCGCCCGCACGGTGGACAGCCGGTGGGCGATCACGACCGCGGTCCTGCCCTGCAGCGCCTCGGTGAGCGCCTCCTGGACGGCGGCCTCGGAGGTGTTGTCCAGGTGGGCGGTGGCCTCGTCGAGGATGACGACACGCTGGCGGGCGAGCAGCAGCCGGGCGATGGTCATGCGCTGGCGTTCGCCGCCGGAGAGCCGGTAGCCGCGCTCGCCGACCACGGTGTCGAGGCCGTCGGGCAGGGACCGTACGAGGTCGTCGAGGCGGGAGCGGCGCAGGGCGTCCCAGATTTCGGCGTCGGTGGCGGCGGGGCGGGCCAGCAGCAGGTTGGCGCGGACGGTGTCGTGGAAGAGGTGGCCGTCCTGGGTGACCATGCCGAGGGTGGAGCGCAGGGACTCGGCGCTCAGGTCACGGACGTCGACGCCGCCGAGGCGTACGGCGCCCTCGTCCACGTCGTACAGGCGCGGCAGCAGCTGGGCGATGGTCGACTTGCCCGCGCCGGACGAGCCGACCAGGGCGATGGTCTGCCCGGGTTCGGCTCGGAAGGAGAGGCCGTGCAGCACGTCGGCGCCGCCGCGTGTGTCGAGGGTCGCGACCTCTTCCAGGGAGGCGAGGGAGACCTTGTCGGCGGAGGGGTAGCCGAAGCGGACGTTGTCGAACTCCACCGACACCGCACCGTCGGGGACCTTCTTCGCGTCCGGCTTCTCCTCGATCAGCGGCTTGAGGTCGAGCACCTCGAAGACGCGCTCGAAGCTGACGAGGGCGCTCATGACCTCGACGCGGGCACCGGCGAGCGCGGTGAGCGGGGCGTACATGCGGGTCAGGAGCAGGGCCAGCGAGACGACGGCGCCGGGCTCCAGGGTGCCCCGCAGGGCGAACCAGCCGCCGAGGCCGTAGACCAGGGCGAGGGCCAGGGCGGACACCAGGGTGAGCGCGGTGATGAACATCGACTGGGCGGTGGCCGTCCGTACACCGATGTCGGCCACCCGCCTGGCCCGGCTCGCGAACTCCCGCGACTCCTCCTCCGGGCGCCCGAAGAGCTTGACCAGCGTGGCGCCGGGCGCCGAGAAGCGCTCGGTCATCCGGGTGCCCATCGCCGCGTTGAGCGTGGCCGCCTCCCGCTGCATGTGGGCCATACGGTGGCCCATGCGCCGGGCCGGGATCACGAACACCGGAAGCAGGACGAGGGCGAGCAGGGTGATCTGCCAGGACAGGGTGAGCATCACGGCGAGGGTGAGCAGCAGCGTGACGAGGTTGCTGACCACTCCGGACAGTGTGTTGCTGAAGGCGCGCTGGGCGCCGATCACGTCGTTGTTGAGACGGGAGACGAGCGCTCCCGTACGAGTGCGTGTGAAGAACGCGACCGGCATGCGCTGCACATGATCGAACACAGCCGCCCGCAGATCGAGGATGAGGCCCTCGCCGAGCGTCGCCGACAGGCGCCTGGCGAAAATCCCGAGCGCCGCCTCCGCCACCGCGATCAGGGCGATCAGCAGGGCCAGACGGACGACCGTGCCCTCTTCGCCGCCCGTCACGATCGCGTCGACGACGCGGCCGGCCAGTACGGGCGTCGCGACGGCGAGCAGGGCGGTTGCCACCCCGAGCACGACGAAGAGCGCGATCCTACGGCGGTGCGGGCGGGCGAAGGCGCCGATGCGGCGCAGCGTGGCCCGGGCAAAAGGGCGGCGCTCCTGCTGGGCGTTCATGACGCCGTACAGCTGTGTCCAGGCTGTGGTCTCCATACTCATGAACAGGAACGTAGAACCTCAAGCGGTGTTGAGGTCAATATCGGCGGCTTCGCGAAGGCCGACAGGCGTCCGCAGCCGGTCCGTAAGCCGCCGTCTTCGCTCCCGCAACCCGGCGTTGTCGCAGCGCCGAGAGCCTCTGCGAATGTGACAGCCGTACGACTCCCCGCGGGACGCCTGCGCGGACGTCTCCCGCTCCGCCAACTGCTGTGCCTGCTCCCCGTCGTCCTCGTCGTCGTGGTCGCGGTGCGGCACCGGTCCGTGCTCGCCGAGGGCATCGGTCATCTGGCGACAGCCAAGTGGCCGTGGCTGCTCGCCGCGGCCTGCGCCACCTGCCTGACCTGGGTCGCGGCGGCGGTGACCCGGCAGGGTGCGGTGATCGACCGGCTGCCCAGGCTACGCCTGCTCGTCACCCAGTTCGCGGCGGGATCGGCCAACCATCTGCTGCCCACCGGCCTGGGCGCGAGCGCGGTCAACCTGCGCTTCATGACGGTGTGCGGGCTGCCGCTCGCCCGCTCCTCGGCCGCGCTGGCGCTGTATCTGCTCGCGGAGAGCGTGGCCCGCGTCGGTCTGCTGGCCGCGCTGTTGATCGCCTTCCCGGACGCGCTGCGGCTCGGCCCGCTCCTCCCGGAGGGGGCGTGGGGCCCGCTGTCGCTGGCCATCGGCGCGGTGGCCGTCGTGGCGGTGGCCGTCTTCGCACTCGTACGCCGGCTGCGCACCGCCGTGCTCGCCTTCCTGCGCACCGCGCTGGGCGAGGCGCGCTCGGTGCACACCCGCCCGTCCCGGGCGCTGGCCCTGTGGGGCGGCTCGCTGGCCTTCCCCACCCTGCAGGCGGCCGGCCTGGTCCTGGTCGGGCTCGCCCTGGGCCTGGACGTACCGCCCGCGCACATGGCGCTCGCCTATCTGGCGGCGACCGTCGCCGTCGCCCTGGTGCCCACGCCGGGCGGGGTCGGCTCGGTCGAGGCCGCGCTGGTCGTGGCGCTGGTGGCGGCGGGCGGCCCGGTGGCGGTGGCGACGGCGGTGGTGCTGGCCTACCGGATCATCACGGTGTGGCTGCCGCTGGTGCCGGGGGCGTTGACGCTGGGGGCGCTGGTGCGGTGGAAGGTCATCTGACGGCTGGGACGAGGCGGCACACACGCCGGGGGGAGGTGCGCAGGTCTGTGAAGACGACCGTGTCGGCCGCGAGCACGGTCGTACGCCGTCGCGGCGGTGGACGCGGACGCCGGACAGCCGGCCGTGGCCGAGGAGTTCGGTGACGGTGGTGCGGGTCCGGAGGGGGAGGCGGCGGAGGCGGGCGTCCAGGGCGTCGCGAGCACCGGACCTGTCATGGCACCTCTCCCTCCGCCGGGGTGCGCGGGCGCCAGGCGGCGCTCTGCGTACCCAGGTCGCGGGCGGCAAGTGCCCCTCCACCCACCCGGTGTCGGCGGAGAATGCCCGAAACCGTCCCAAGCCGCCGCCCGACCGCCGATCCTGGTACGAACACCTGTGCCCGATACGGCAGGATGAGCCCTCGTGCCGTCCTCGGGGGACGGGTGGCCGGCACGACGGCACATCGCGAAAATCGAGCAGGTGACAACGTGACGAGACTTCACATCCGGCCGTCGGCGAAGGGATTCGCCGCAGCATTCCTCCCCGGAGGTGACCGGTGACGCGAGCGCTCACTGTGGACGACCTGGTCATCGCCGGGATCGCGCTGGCGGCGGGGCTGCTCGCGGCCTTCCTGCTGCGCATGCTGCTGCGCTGGCTCGGCAAGCACGCCGACCGCACCCGCTGGAGCGGCGACGACCTCATCGTGGACACGCTGCGGACCGTGGTGCCGTGGGCGGCGTTCCTCGGCGGCGCGGCCTCCGCGGGCGCGGCGCTGCCGCTGACCCGGACGGTCCAGCACAACGTCAACCAGACCCTGACCGTGCTGCTCATCTTCATCGTGACGCTGGCGGCGGCCCGCGGGGTCGCCGGGCTGATGCGGACGGTCACCCAGTCCCGCCCCGGCGTCGCCGGCTCGGCCACGATCTTCGTCAACATCACCCGGATCCTGGTCCTGGCCATCGGCTTCCTGGTGGTGCTGCAGACGCTGGGCATCTCGATAGCGCCGCTGCTCACCGCCCTGGGCGTCGGCGGTCTCGCGGTCGCGCTCGCCCTGCAGGACACGCTCGCCAACCTCTTCGCGGGTATCCATATCCTCGCCTCCAAGACCGTCCAGCCCGGCGACTACATCCGGCTGAGCAGTGGCGAGGAGGGCTATGTCGAGGACATCAACTGGCGCCAGACGACGGTCCGCAACCTGTCCAACAACCTGGTCGTGATCCCCAACGGGGAGCTCGCGAAGACGAACATGACCAACTTCATGCGTCCCGAGGAGGAGTTGACGATCCTGGTCCAGGTGGGCGTCGCCTACGACAGCGACCTGGACCACGTCGAGCGGGTGACGAACGAGATCATCGCCGAGGTGATGACCGAGGTCGAGGGCGCCCTCCCGCACCACGAGCCGATCATCCGCTTCCACACCTTCGGCGACTCCCGGATCGGCTTCACGGTCATCCTGGGCGTCGGCGAGTTCAGCGACCAGTACCGGATCAAGCACGAGTTCATCAAGCGCCTGCACAAGCGCTACCGCGCGGAGGGCATCCGCATCCCGGCGCCCACGCGGACGGTGGCGATCCAGCAGGGCACGGTGGCGATTCCGCAGCAGCGCGGCCCCGAAGAGGCGGACGAGATGACCTCCGTCCGCCTCGACTGACGAACCGGGACGTCGCTACAGGGTGGCCGAACTCTCGTGGCGGTCGGCGCCCTTGCGGCGGCGCGGCGCGGCGAGCGCCGGGTTCACCGGGGTGACCGTCCAGTCCGGGTGCCCCGGCATCCGCGGCGTCTTCGTGCCGTACAGCCAGTCCCGAAGGAACCCGGACAGGTCCTGGCCGGTGACCTCCGAGGCGACGGCGATGTAGTCCTCCGTCGACGCCGAGGAGTTGCGGTACCGGGCGAGGAAGGCGCGCTCAAGCGCGTTGAAGGGCTCCTCGCCGACGAGATTGCGCAGCGCGTACAGGACGAGGACGCCGCCCAGATAGCGCTGGCCCTCGAACAGGTTCACCGCGTTCGGCGCCGCGACCGGCCCCCAGTCGTGGCGCCACTGGTCGCCCTGCGCGTAGGTGTTCTTCATCCGGGCTTCCAGGGTGGTCATGCCCAGGGAGTCCGGCCAGCCGCGTTCGTAGCGGTAGAGCAGCCCGTAGAAGTCGGCGTGGCCCTCGTTCAGCCAGAGGTCGGCCCACGTGGCGGGGCTGACGCTGTTGCCGAAGTAGGAGTGGACCAGCTCGTGCATCATGTGCGAGCCGATCTTCTTCTCCTCCTGGAGGAGATAGTTCGGCCGGTAGATGGTGAGGGTCTGCGTCTCCAGACCCGTGAAACCGAAGGGCTCCGGGGCGTCGGAGTTGCAGGGCAGCAGTCCGTACGTCTCGAAGGGGTACGCCCCGAGCCGCGCCTCCACCCATTCCACCAGCTTCGGCGTCAGCGCGAGCGCCGGCTCCAGCGCCTCGGCGCGTGCGACCGGGACGACGTCCCGCAGGGGGAGCCCGTGCGGGCCCTGCCGGTCCTTCACCACGTAGTCGCCGACCGTGATCTGCACCAGCTCCGTCGCCATGGGCTCACGCGAGCGGTATGTGTACGCCGTACGGCCGCCCGACAGGCTCTCGGTGCGCACGAGGAGGCCGCTCGCCACGCCGCGCAGACCGCTGGGGACGGTGAGGCGGAAGGTGAAGTCGGCCTTGTCGGAGGGGTGGTCGTTGCACGGGAAGACCGTGTGTGCCGAGTTCGCCTGGCAGGCCACCGCGAACCCGTCGAGCGTGTCGACCCAGCCGGTGTGCGGCAGGGCACGGCGCGGGTCCGCCGAGTACTCGACGCAGACGGTGACCGCGCACTTGGCGGGCAGGGTTCGTGCGGGCGTTATGCGCAGCTTCTCGTCCACCTGCTCGAACGTCGCCGTACGGCCGCCGACGCGGACGGAGCGGATGTCGAGACCGAGGGAGTCGAGGGAGAAGCGGGTCAGGGCCTGGGTGGTGCGGATCTTCAGGGTCGCGGTGGCGTCGACCAGGCGGGTCGTGGCGTCGTAGGAGAAGTCGAGGTGGTAGGCCGCGACGCGGTAGCCGTCGTTGCCGAGCGCCGGGTAGACGGTGTCGCCGAGGGTCTCGGGGCCCGGGCTGCCGGTGGTCTTGGGGGCCGACGTCCCCGTGCGCGTCGGCGTGGCGTGGGCTGAGGGCGCGGTGGTCAGGGCCGCCGCGGTTCCGATGAGGGCGGCCGCGGGGGCCGTCACTCGGGTGCGATATCTCATGGTCCGCTTTCGCTGGGGCGGGCCGGGTGGTCAGGACCGGCCGCCGGATCGGTGATCTCCCTGCATGACTGTGGGAACGGGCGATCAGGTTGCACGGAGGCGAAAACTCCGTTTGCGCGGATCCGAGATCTCGGCCTCCATCCCGCGCCGGTGAGCGGACCCCTGTCGAGTACAGGTCGATCACGAGATATCTTGATGTCGAGCAATGTTGCAGACGTGGAGCGGAGCACCCGGTGACTGACTCGACCATCATCTATACGCACACTGACGAGGCCCCGGCCCTGGCGACGTATTCCTTCCTGCCGGTGGTCCAGGCATACGCCTCGCAGGCGGGTGTCGCCGTGGAGACGCGGGACATCTCGCTGGCCGGCCGCATCATCGCGGTGTTCCCGGAGTACCTGACCGAGGACCAGCGCATCCCGGACGCCCTCGCCGAGCTCGGTGAGCTCGCGAAGACGCCCGCGGCCAACATCATCAAGCTGCCGAACATCTCGGCGTCGATCCCGCAGCTCAAGGCCGCCATCGCCGAGCTGCAGGGCCAGGGCTACGCACTGCCGAACTACCCGGACGACCCGAAGACCGACGAGGAGCGGGAGATCCAGGCCCGCTACGACAAGATCAAGGGTTCCGCCGTGAACCCGGTCCTGCGTGAGGGCAACTCCGACCGTCGCGCCCCCGCCTCGGTCAAGAACTACGCCAAGAACCACCCGCACCGCATGGGCGCCTGGACCCCCGAGTCCAAGACGAACGTGGCGACCATGGGCCAGAACGACTTCCGCTCCACCGAGAAGTCCGTCGTGATCTCCGAGGCCGGCGCGCTGAAGATCGAGCACGTCGCCGAGGACGGCACCACCACCGTCCTGCGCGAGTCCGTACCGGTCCTCGCCGGTGAGGTCGTCGACGCCTCCGTGATGCGCGTCGCCGCGCTGCGCGAGTTCCTGACCGCGCAGGTGGCCAGGGCCAAGGCCGAGGGCGTCCTGTTCTCCGTGCACCTCAAGGCCACGATGATGAAGGTCTCCGACCCGATCGTCTTCGGCCACGTCGTGCGCGCCTTCTTCCCGAAGACGTTCGCGAAGTACGGCGAGGTCCTCGCCGGCGCCGGTCAGTCCCCGAACGACGGTCTTGGCGGCATCCTCAAGGGCCTGGACGCGCTGCCGAACGGCGCCGAGATCAAGGCGTCCTTCGACGCGGAGATCGCCGAGGGCCCGGAGCTGGCCATGGTCGACTCCGACAAGGGCATCACCAACCTGCACGTGCCGTCCGACGTGATCGTCGACGCCTCGATGCCGGCCATGATCCGCACCTCCGGCCACATGTGGGGCCCGGACGGCCAGGAGGCCGACACCCTCGCGGTGCTGCCGGACTCCTCGTACGCCGGTGTCTACCAGGCCGTGCTCGACGACTGCCGCGCGAACGGCGCCTACGACCCGTCGACCATGGGCTCGGTCCCGAACGTCGGTCTGATGGCGCAGAAGGCCGAGGAGTACGGCTCCCACGACAAGACCTTCGAGATCAAGGCCGCCGGCACGGTCCGCCTGGTCGACCAGGCCGGCAACGTGCTCATCGAGCAGCCGGTCGCCGAGGGCGACATCTTCCGTGCCTGCCAGACCAAGGACGCGCCGATCAAGGACTGGGTGAAGCTGGCCGTCACCCGCGCCCGCGCCACCGGCGACCCGGCCGTCTTCTGGCTGGACGAGACCCGCGCCCACGACGCCAACCTGATCGCCAAGGTCAACGCGTACCTGCCGGAGCACGACACCGAGGGCCTGGACATCCGTATCCTCGCCCCGGTCGACGCCACCAAGCTGTCGGTGGAGCGCATCCGCCGCGGCGAGAACACCATCTCGGTGACCGGCAACGTGCTGCGTGACTACCTCACCGACCTCTTCCCGATCCTGGAGCTGGGCACCAGCGCCAAGATGCTGTCGGTCGTCCCGCTGATGGCGGGCGGCGGCCTGTTCGAGACGGGCGCCGGCGGCTCCGCGCCGAAGCACGTCCAGCAGCTGGTCAAGGAGAACTACCTGCGCTGGGACTCCCTCGGTGAGTTCTTCGCGCTGGTGCCGTCCCTGGAGCAGTACGCGACGGCCACCAGCAACTCGAAGGCCAAGGTCCTCGCCGACACTCTCGACCGCGCCACGGCGACCTTCCTCAACGAGGACAAGTCCCCGACCCGTCGCGTCGGCGGCATCGACAACCGCGGCAGCCACTTCTACCTGTCCCTGTACTGGGCGCAGGAGCTGGCGGCGCAGACCGACGACGCGGACCTGGCCAAGGCCTTCGCCCCGCTCGCCGAGACGCTCACCGCGAACGAGCAGAAGATCGTCGAGGAGCTGAACGCCGTCCAGGGCAAGCCGGCCGAGATCGGCGGCTACTACCAGCCCGACCCGGCCAAGGCCGCCTCGGTCATGCGCCCGTCGGCCACCTGGAACGAGGCGCTCGCGTCCCTGAGCTGACTCGGGGGGCCGACAGGCCCGCTCAGGTATCCCTCTCTGCCCCGGCCGGCGTACCGCCTGCCGGGGCAGAGCCGTGTCGTCCGGCGGATCCCGATGCGCGGTCGCCGGGAGCGGGCGCCCGGAACGCGGTGCGCTGGGAGGAGCAGCAACCGGAGGGCATCGTCCTGCACGTGGCCTGGTTCGAAGGGGGCGCGCTGCACGTCACCGATGTCTGGGACGCCCAGGCGGACTTCGAGCGATTCTTCGCCGAGCGGCTGGCACCCGCCCTCAAGGAAGCCGGCATCGCCGGTGAGCCCGAGACTCGCTTCTCGCCGCTCCACCGGCGTTTTCGTCGCCTCCGGCGTCCGTGGCGCCGCCTGACAACCTCCGGACGGAACCTAGTCGGGCAGCACGAGCTCCAGCTCCAGCCAGCGGGCCAGGTCTGCGATCTCCCGGTCGATCTCCGCGCTCATGGGCGTGGTGAACGGCACGTCCTGGTGGATCGCGTGCACACGCAGCACCCCGTCCTTGCGGTCGGCGGTGGCGTCGAGCTTTCCGACGAGCCGGTCGCCGTACAGGATCGGCAGCGCGAAGTACCCCCAGCGGCGCTCGGAGGCGGGCTTGTACATCTCCAGCTGGTAGTCGTACTCGAACAGCTCTACGGTGCGCTTGCGGTCGTGCACGAGCCGGTCGAAGGGTGACAGCAGCGCCGCGCGTCCCTCGAAGGTCAGCCCCAACTGGGCTGGATCCACGCGCCACTTGCCCCGTACGCCCTCGACGACGGCCGGCTCACCGGCCTCCCCCGCGTCGGCCGGCTCGACCTGGCACTCCGGGCCCCGCGCGCGGGCGATGCCCAACGCCCGCAGCCGTCGCTCGTCCCGGATGCGCAGTGCCTCCTCGACGGGGACCGCGGGCGTGTCGGGGTGGACCCGCTCGGCCAGGTCCCACAGCCGGTCACCGCCGCTGCGTCCCGCCACGGCGACCTCTCCGCGCTGCACCATCAGCTCCAGGAGCTTGGTGACATTGCGGTTGTTGGTCCACCCGCTCGACTTCCACGGCAGTTCGCAGGTGTCGGGCAGCTCGCGGGAAGGCATCGGACCCGCGGCGCGGAGCCGGTCGAGTATGTCCCGGCGGCAGGCGTCGTTGGCGCCCACCCACGTGCGGTGGTACTCACGCCAGGAGGACGGTGCCCCGCTCGGGCCACTCGGCCATCTCGGCGCGGTACAGCGCGAGATCCTCACCGGGCCGGATCATCGCCTGCAACTCCAGCAGCGTCCGGTCGGCGAGGGCGGCGGTCAGGTCGGCCGGTGAGTAACCGGCGGACCCGAGCCGACTCCACGCGACAAGATCGGCGTTGGGTGCGATGGCGGCGGTCGGGTCGATCTGCAGCAGGGTCAGCCGCCGTACGGCATCGAGCAGCCCCGCCGGCCGGGAGCGGTCCAGCAACTGTGCGCGCACGGCGATGCGGCGGGCTTCGGTACGGGAGAGCTCATGCACGGTCACCTGCGTCACCAGTCCCGGGTCGCGATGGCGAAGTCGTCATCCTGCAGGCCGTTGAACTCGTCGGTGGCTGCCCGGGTCAGGACGTACAACGCAGCCAGGTCGGCGGGCCGCTGGTCGCTGAAGTTCATGCTGTGATGGTGCACCACGCCACTGACAACGCCCCTGGAGCAGCCGTCATGACCTCCGCCGCGCCGTCGTTCGAGTTGCTCCCCGGCGCCGCGGGATCGCCGGTGATCCTGCATGTCCCGCACTCGGCGCGGGAGATACCGCCCGAGGTGCGGGCGGACATCGTGCTGGACGACGCCGCGCTGGAGCGGGAGTTGGACCACATCGTCGACGCGCACACCGCGGAGCTCGCTCAGGGGGCGGCCGGGGCGTCGGAGGTCATGCCGTGGCGGTTCGTCAACCGGCTGTCGCGGCTGGTCGTCGACCCGGAGCGGTTCCCGGACGAGCGGGAGGAGATGCTGGCCGTGGGGATGGGCGCCGTCTACACCCGGACCACGCGTCTGGCGGATCTACGGCCCGCCGACACGGACCCCGAGCCCCTCGTCGAGCGGTACTTCCGGCCGTACGCGAAGGCCATGACGGACGCGGTGGCCGATCGCCTCGCCGTCACCGGGCGTGCCGTGATCATCGACGTCCACTCCTACCCGACCGCCCGGCTCCCCTACGAGCTGCACGGCGAGGGTCCGCGCCCGCCGGTCTGTCTGGGCACCGACTCCTTCCACACGCCGCCCGAACTGCTCGCCGCGGCCCGGGAGGCGTTCGCCCCGTGCGGGGAGACGGGGCTCGACAGCCCGTTCAGCGGTACGTACGTCCCGCTGGAGTTCTACGGCGCGGAGCCCCGGGTCACCGCCCTGATGATCGAGATCCGCCGGGACACGTACATGGCGGAACCGGGCGGTCCGGCCGGTCCCGGACTCACCCGGCTCACGCAGGCGCTGGCGGCGCTGGTGGACACCGTCTCCCGCTGACGCGGTGGGTCAGGCCCGCAGCCACTCCGTGACCACGACTTCCCCGCCGGTCCGCAGCCGCAGGGCGAAGGGGCCGCTCGGCGGCGCGTCGCTGGTGAAGCGGCCCATGTCGTCGGCCACGACCGGCGTGGCCCACTGCGGGCCGCCGAGCACCTCGATCCGCGCCTGCTGCGGCGGCAGCACCTGCCCCAGCAGACCGTGCGCGCCCACCTCCACGTCCACGGTCACCTCGCCGGCGCGGAAGGTCAGCATCCTCGGCGTGTCCGTCGCTCCCCTGACCGGAATGGCGTCCACCACCGAGTCGAACGTCAACTCGGCGATACGGGCGTCGAGATCGTGCAGTGCGAAGGCCTCGACGGCGATCTGCCGCAGTTGGGCCGGCACGGGGTCCAGGATGGCGGCGGCCTGGCGGAGCTCCTCCTCCAGCAGCTCGACGCCGAAGCCGTCGTCGCCCAGGGGCCGTTCACCGAGGGGCTCCTCGCCCGTCACTTCGTCGTGCATGTCGTCGTTCACAGCGCTCCCCGTGCGTCGAGTCGGGCCCGAAGTCGGCGCAGACAGCGCTGGCGCAGCGGCCCGATGCTGCCCACGGCGATGCCCAGTGCGGCGGACACCTCCTGGTAGCTGGGCGGCGGCGAGGCCATCAGCACGCGCAGCAACTGGCGGCAGCGGTCGCCGAGTTCCTCGAACTCCTGCCACATCCAGCGGATGCGTTCGGTCTCGGCGGCCGCCTCCTCCGAGTCCAGGACCGACTGTTCGGGCGTACGGTCCTCGCTGACCCGGTCGAGCAGCTGCGGATCGCTCGTCACGGTCAGTCGCCTCAAGCTCTTGAGCACCTTCAGACACTCGTGCCGTGCGGTGCTGGCGAGCCACGATCCGGCCTTCTCGGGTTCACGGATGCGCCCCAGGTGCTGGGCGAAGCGGAACCAGACGGTCTGGTACACCTCATGGGCGTCGGCGTCGCCCAGCCGGTGCGCGCGCACGACGGACCACACCAGTGGGCTCAGCCCTTCCACGAGCGCCTTCCAGGCCGCCGCGTCACCGTCGACGGCGGACTGGACCAAGGCACCGACATCTGCACGGTCCACAGCCCCACCCCTCGTGTACGGCAAGTCATCGTACGCCGCGGAGGGGACGGTTCCGACCCTCATGAGCGAGGAGCCGGCGGTGTGACGGAGCCAGGGCGCCAGGTCGGGGGCCGAAGTGCCGGCACATGCGCCCCCCGCACCTCCGCGAACCCGGAGTTCGCCGCGAGCATCTTGTACCGGGCGACACGCGGGTCGCGCTCCTGCTGCGCCGTCATGTGGGCGGCGATCATGCCGGCGACGAGGGGCGTGGCGAACGAGGTGCCGCTCCAGTGCGCGAGCCCCTCGAACATCACCTGGTCGGGCTTGGTGGTGCCGCCCTGCTCGCTCAACACGCCGGTGTGGGGCGGGGACTGGCAGGTGCAGGAGTAGCCGAAGCCGTACCGGCAGGCGTCGTAGGTGGAGTGCTGGTACACGTACGGCACGGGCGCGTCGAAGCCGGTGAGGACGCTGGTGAGCCGCTCGCCGGGCGCGTACACCTGCACCCAGCCGCCGTGGTTGCTGAAGCAGGCACCGAACTCGCCGTCCTGGCGCAGCGCTCCGACCGACAGCACGACGTCCTGGTAGTCGGGCTGGTCGGCGTAGGCGGCGGGCCAGAAGGGCGTGGCGCTGCCGTTGTTGCCGGCCGCGGCGACGAGCAGGGTGCGCTGGCCGCGCAGCTCCTGCATGAACGCCTCGACGCCGAGCAGGCCGTCGGTGCGGCCGTTGGCCGTGCCGGCGGAGAGGCTGAGGATGTCGGGCCAGCCGCCCGCGTCGACGGCTTCGAAGAGCTTCTCGCCGAACTCGGACTCCAGGATGGCGCCCGCGTCGTTGAGGGTGTTGCGGACGGTGACGTCCGTGTTGGGCGCGACGGCGGCGACGAGCCCGGCGATGAAGGTGCCGTGGCCGACGTACTGCTGGAGTATGCCCTGGCCGTCGCACTCCTGGAGCTGGGCGTCGCCCTCGGTGTGGGCCAGCAGCGGGAAGGCGCGGTAGTCGTGCATGAGGCCGGTGTCGATGACGAGGACGCCGACGGCGGTGTCCGGGTCGTGGCCGCCCTCGGCCGGGGCGGGGTTGGTCCCGTCGGCGAGCGGGGCGGGCGCGGGTTCGTCGCCGGGGCAGGAGTTGACCTGACCGGTGATCCCCACGAGGTGGTTGCGGCTGACGAGGCGCCGTCCGGCCCGTCCCTCCGTCGCGCGCAGGGCGCGCAGGGCGCGCGCGACGGTGCGGTCGCCGCTGCGGTCGCCCTCGCCGGGGTCGCCGACCTGGATGCGGGTGATGCCCGAGCGGTTGGTCCGCGGGCCCGCGCGGCGCACGTTGTCCTGGACCAGGTCGGGGTCGGCGGTGAAGTGCGCCCGCACGGTGTCCTCCACGACGCGGGCGTCCTCGCCGTCGCGGACCAGCACGTAGCCCTTCTCGTAGATGAACTCGCCGGAGTCGTCCGGTCCCATCGCGAGGGGGACGTCGGGCATGGAGCGCTGGATCTGCTCGAACTGCTCGTGGAATCGCTGTGGTGCCATGGCGTGTCCTCCTGCTGAGGCGACGGTCGTCAGTCAGAGCCGTGCGGTCGCTGATTGATACAGCGCCAAACCTGTGTGGCACGGTTCCGGGGCAACTACCATCCGTGGAGTGACAGCGGGAAGCGACTCGGTTCTCGAACTGCTGCCGATGGTGTTCGCCGCCCCGAACGACGCGCTGGCGAGGGCGGAAGGAGTGCTCGACGCCGATCCGTCGCCGTGGCACGCCTCCGTCGCCCATCAGGTGATCGGCATCTGGCAGCGGGACTGGGGCGACATGCGCATCGCCCTGTATCACCTTCGGCGTGCCCGGGATCTCGCGGCACGCGCGGAGTCGGCCGACCGGGAGGCGGACGCGTTGGCCGCGCTCGGGGTCGCGTTGGTGCACGCGGGGCGCACGCAGCAGGGGCTGGCGGCGCTGGAGCGTGGGGTCGCGCGCGGCAGCGGACACACCCGCGCGCGCGTGCTGTTCCGCCGGGCCTACGCCCGCTGGGTCCTGGGCCGTCACCGGGAGGCGCTGGAGGACGTACGCAAGGCGATACCCGTGCTGCGGCAGGCGGAGGACGTCATCTGGACGGCGCGGGCGCTCACCCTGCGCGCGACCGTGCATCTGGCGCTCGGGGCGATGGACCGTGCGGCTGCCGACTTCACGGCGGCCGAGGCGCTGTGGGACACCACGGGCCAGGAGCACGACAAGGCCGACGCGGTGGAGAGCCGGGGACTGGCCGCGTTCCGGGCGGGCGACATCCCGGCGGCGCTGCGGCTGCTCGACGAGGCCGAGGAGCGGTACGCCAAGCTCGGCACGCCGACGTTCATGCTGAACATCCGTCGCTGCGAGGTGCTGATGGCGGCCGGGCTGGCCCCGGAGGCGCTGGCCGAGGCGGACGCGGCGATCTCCGTGCTCGACGGCATCGGCGGCCAGTCCACCCGCAAGGCCGAGCTGCTGCTGGCCGCCGCGCGTGCCGCCCGGCTGGCGGGCGACGCGCACACGGCGATCGCGCGAGCCGACATGGCCGTACGGCTGTTCGCGGGGCAGCGGCGCATGTGGTGGGAGACGCACGCCCGGCTGGTGCTGATCGAGGCTCGGGTCGCCGCGGGGCGCAGTTCGGGCCGGCTGGTGGCCGACACGGCGGCGGTCGCCGAACGGCTGGCCTCCTTCGGCGCGCCGGCCGCGCCAGAGGCCTCGCTGCTCGCGGGCCGCATCGCGCTCGACCTGGGCTGGCGGGCCGATGCCGAGCGGCATCTGGCGGTCGCCGCCCGCAGCAGGCGCAGCGGGCCGCCGCTGGCGCGGATGACGGGCTGGGCGGCACAGGCGCTGCGGGCGCGGGCGGCCGGGTCGGGGCGCGGTGTTCTGGAGGCCTGTCGGCGCGGCCTGGACGTGCTCGACGCCCACCGGATGACGCTGGGCGCCACGGAGCTCAGGGCCCGCGCCACCGCGCAGGGCGCCGAGCTCGCCATGCTGGCCCAGCAGGCCGGCCTCGACTCCGGCAGCCCGCGTCGGCTGCTGGTGTGGAGCGAGCGCTGGCGGGCCACCGCGCTGTCGACGCCGCCGACCCGGCCGCCCGCCGACCCGGAGCTGCAGAGCGACCTGACCGCGTTCCGGGAGATCGCGGCGCGCGCCGAGGAGGCCCGTGGTGAGGCCCGTCCCGTTCCGGTGCTGGAGCGTGAACAGCGGCGCCTGGAGCGGGAGATACGTTCCCGGACCCTGCACCTGCGCGGCGACACACCCGGCGACGGCCACCGCTTCGACCCGGGCCGGCTGCTTCAGCGGCTGGGCGACGACGTACGGCTGGTCGAACTCGCCGTGCTGGACGGGCGGGTTCAGGTGCTGCTGTGCGGGCAGGGGCGGGTGCGCCGGTACGAGGCCGGGCTGCTGGCCGAGGCGGAGACGGAGGCCGAGCACGTCCAGGCCGGCCTGCGGCGGCTGGCGCATCCGGGCGCGGAGGGGCGGTTGCCGGTGGTGGAGGCGGCGGGGCGGCGGCTGGAGGAGCTGCTGCTCGGTCCGGCCGCGGCGCATCTGGGCGACGGCCCCGTGGTCGTCGTACCGCCGGCCCGTCTCCACCGTGTGCCGTGGGCGCTGCTGCCGTCGCTGCGGGAGCGGGTGCTCAGCGTGTCGCCGTCCGCGAGCGGCTGGCTGCGCGCCCGGGAGACCGAGCCGCCGCCGGGCGGGCGTCATGTGCTGGTGCGGGGGCCGGGGTTGGCGACGGGCGGCGCGGAGGTGCCCCATCTGGCCTGCCGATACGGCGGCGCCGTCGTCCTGGAGCACGCCGACGCGCGCGTGCCACGCGTACTGGAGGAACTCGACGGCGCCGCGCTGGCCCATATCGCCGCCCACGGCACGTTCCGCGCCGACAGCCCCCTGTTCTCGTCGCTGCGGATGGCCGACGGGCCGATCGTCGTGCACGACTTCGAACGCCTGGACCGCAGCCCCTACCGGATCATCCTCTCCTGCTGCGACACCGCCCGCTTCGCCTCCGTCGGCGCCGACGAACTGCTCGGCCTGGTCACCGCGCTGCTGCCGCTGGGCACGGCGGGGGTGGTGGCATGCACGGCACCCGTCAACGACGCCGCGGTGGTGCCGCTGATGCTCGCGCTGCACAAGGGGCTGAGCGAGGGGCTCTCCCTGGCGGAGGCGCTGCGCGACGCCCGGGCGGCATTGCCGGGCGACGCGCTGCACCAGGCGACGGGGTGGGCGTTCTCGGCGTTCGGGGCGGCGTGACGCTCCGCTGGTTGGGCCGTGATGGGGAGTGCCGCTGTGTGTCGGTGGTCGTCTGCGGGTTCATTGTGGCTGGTCGCGCCCGCGCGGCGGAGCCGCATATGGACCAGCCCCGCGCCCCTTTGGGGCGCTGCCGTGGCCCGGCGCCGAGGGAGCACCCTTCTTCGCCGTCGCTCACGCCGGTTGTTCCACCAGCCCCGGCAGGGCGCCGCGGTCGTCGGCGCCGAGGCGGGCGTAGGCGCTGTAGAGGTGGTTGCCGACCGTGCGGACGGACAGGGTGAGTTTCTCGGCGATCTGCCGGTTGCTCAGTCCCGTGGCCGCCAGGGTGACGATCTGCCGTTGCCTGGTGGTCAGTTCGCCCAGCACGAGCCCGGACAGCGCCGGGGTACGAGCGCCCTGGCAACGGCGGGCCAGGGCGACGGCACGCGTGCGTGCGGTGCGGGCGGCGCGCGGGTCGCGGTGGGTCCGTACGGCCTGGGCGCGCGCCTCCGCCGCGAACAGCAGGAAGCCGCGCTGCTCCAGCTCTTCGGCCACCTGGTCGAGCGCGGGGCCGTCGCCGCGGGTGAGCGCGTCGGCGTGTGCGGCGAAGACCCCGGTCAGGCGGCCCGCGGCACGCTCGGGGGCGCCGAGGCGGACGGCGTCGTACGCATCGCCGGTGAGCGCCGCGACAACCCCTTCGGCGTCGCCCCCGCAGGCTGTTGCGGGCCGGGTGACCGCCCCACCCCCGTGGGAGCGGCCACCCAGGATCTTGTGCGCGGCCGGGACATCGCCCGACTGCGCTGCGGCGAAAGCGAGTTCAAGACGGCAGGACGGATCGTCGGCGCCGTCCCGCAGCCCCTCCCGTGCCCACGCGGCGGCTTCGCGCAGCTCCCCGCGCAGCCGCGCGAACCGGGCGCGTACGGCCGCGTACCCGACCGGCAGCGGCGCGCCCTCCGCGACCAGCCACTCCCCCACGGGCGTCGGCGTCGCCCGTACGTCCGCCCGCTCGATGCGGCGGGTCAGCGCGGCCCGCTCGGCGTCGAGAGCGGGGCCGCACTGCTCCGGCGCACGGGACAGCCGCCTCGCCCGCAGCCTGCCGGCCGCGGCCCGCAGCACCGGGCCGTGCAGGGGGTGGGCGAGGCGGACAGCGCCCTGGTCGTCGACGTGGACCAGGGAGTCGGCCTCGAGGTGCTCCAGGGCACGAAGGGGGAGTTCGTCCAGGTCCAGGGGCAACGGCTCGGCGAAGGCGAGGCGTTCGAGGGTCTCGCGCTCTTCGGGGCAGGTGCGGTCGAGGACGTGTGCCGTGCGTTCCCGTACGGTCGCGGTGACCGGCACCGGGCCGCGCCACGCCCACTCGTCCGAGTCGGCGACCTGGGAGAGCAGCCCGCGTTCGCGTACCGCGCCCACCAGGTCCCGCAGCAGCCGCAGGTCCCCCTGGCACAGGCGGTGCAGCCGGTTCACGGTGAGCGGCTCCGGGCGACCTCCACCGGCTCCGCCCGCCAGCAGTTCAGCGGTCTCTTCCCGGGGCAGTGGCTCCAGGGTGAGGCGGGGCAGGAGTTCGCCGGTCCACAGCCGGGAGATCGCGCCCGGGGCGGGGGCGCCGTCGGTGGTGACGACCAGGAGACGGGTACGTCCGTGCACGGCCAGCTGGTGGACGAGGGCGGCCGAGGCGTCGTCGAGCAGGTGCGCGTCGTCGACGAGGAGCAGCCGTACGCCGGACAGGTGCTGGAAAGCGCCGTGCAGGGAGGCCGTCTCGGGTACGAGGTGCGCGAAGGCGGCGAAGCGGATCCGGCGGGTCTCGGGGGTGCCGGCCACCCTGGCGCAGTCGGTGCCGCGCACGGTCTCGGTGACGAGCCGGGTCTTGCCGCGGCCCGCCGGGCCCGTGATCACGATGCCGTGCCGACCTGCGGTCAAGGACCCACGGACCAGTTCGAGTTCGTGCTCCCGGCCGGTGAACGGCCAGGGCAGTTCCAGGGTCTTCGCGTCCCGTTCGAAAGTCATCACGGCAACAGGAGCGCGGTGACTCACATTTGATACACGGGGACTTGAGTAGCCCTCGACTCAAGCGCCCGCGGCGGGCCGACGGCAACCTGTTCGGCATGACCGCCCGCTACTGCTCCCTCGCGCAGCAGTCGGCGCCCGCCTTCGCACCGGGGCTGGCCGCCGAGCGGCTCAGTGCGCTCATCAGCGGACGCCGGATGTGGGTCAACAGCACGGTGCTGCACTACTACTTCTTCGACCGGGACTCCGACGGATCCGTGATCCAGGACCCGGCGACCGGCAGGGCCCAGCGCGTGTCGTGGGTCGGCGGCAAGGAGCAGCAGGACGTCGTGCGCGAGTGCTTCCAGGAGTGGCAGGGCCTGGGCATCGGGCTGTCTTTCGTGGAGGTGCGCGACCAGTCGGAGGCCGAGCTGCGGATCGGGTTCCAGCTGGGCGACGGCTCCTGGTCGAACGTGGGCAAGGACGCGCTCCAGGTGGGCCTCAACGACCGCACGATGAACTTCGGCTGGGACCTGACCGCGCCCGGGGAGCGCGCGACGGCCCTGCACGAGATCGGGCACGCGCTCGGCATGCTGCACGAGCACCAGAGCCCGTTCGCCGGCATCCACTGGGACGACGAGGCCGTGATCGCCGATCTGGCGGGCCCGCCGAACTTCTGGAGCCGGGACAAGACGGTCTTCAACATCCTGCGCAAGCTCGATCCGCACGAGGTCAACGGCTCCGTCTGGGACCCGCACTCGATCATGGAGTACCCCTTCTCGGCCGGGCTGATCCTGGAGCCGGAGCAGTTCCGCGCGGGCCTGAACCCGCCGGGCGTGCTGTCCAAGACCGACAAGGAGTTCGTCCGGCGCTGGTACCCACCGGCCGAGACGCCGGGGCCGCAGGGGCTGGTGCCGTTCCGCTCGGTGCCGCTGCGGCTCGGGCCGGCCGAGCAGGCCGACTTCGTCGTCGAGCCGCCGGAGACCCGCGAGTACACCGTGGGCGCCTTCGGCGACAGCGACACCGTCGTGGTGCTCTTCGAGGAGCGGGACGGCGAGCCCCGCTACCTCACCGCCCAGGACGACGGCGGCACACCGCACAACGCCACCGTCAAGGCCCGCCTCGTCAAGGGCCGCCGCTATTTCGTCCGTGTACGTCTTTATGCCAACTGGGGTTCGGGGGAGACAGCGGTCATGTGCTGGTGACAGCACGGATTCGCTGACGCGCACTGACGCGACAAGTCCACAGTCCGGCGCCGGGGGAAGCGGCCGGGCGTACGCCGCCTTCGGGGGAGGGCGACGTGCGCCCGGCCGCGCCGACGTTCCCGACCGGCGGTCGCGCCGGCTACAGCTCCCGTGCGAAGACCACCATCGGCCGTCCGGGACCGTCGTAGTCCTCCTCCACGCGCGCGTGGAAGCCAAGCCTGCGGTGGAAGGCGATGGAGCCCTTGTTGCCGACCGAGGTGATCGCCTTGAGTCGGACCGCGCCCTGGCCCCGGGCCGCATCGGTGAACTCCGCGTAGAGGCGGCGCCCCAGGCCGGTGCCGCGGGTGTCGTCCCGGGTGGCGATGAGGTGGACGTATCCGGTGTGGTCGGGGGTGACGAAGCCGATGACGTATCCGCGGATGCCGTCCTCGGCCCGTGCGACGAGACAGGTGGCGCCGAACTCCCTTACCAGCACCGGATGATGGAGCGCGCGCAGGTCGCGCTCGCCCCAGTAGCGACCGTGGTCCTCCAGCACCTGGTGGAGGTCCGTGACATCGGCGGGGACGATCTCGAGCGGCATAGTCCTGATCATGACACGGGTGGGCGTTGACGGGCCGCCGTACGCTCTGCCGTCTCGGCCAACCTCGTTCGCACCTCGGGCGGTTCGAGAACCTCCACGTCCGGACCGAAGCCGAGCAGGCGGCGGGTCACGGCCGTCGGGGAGTCGAAGTGCAGGACCAGGCGGTGCCGGTCGGGTTCCGGGTCCCGCATCGCGCGGGCGACGCCGCAACCGCCGCGCTCCCCCCGTACGGCGTCGACCAACTCGGCGAGATCCGGGACGAGTCCGGGCGGCCTGAACCAGACCTGGCTGTCGATGTGGAAGCGCGCGGCCGCGGCCTGCGTGACGGCCCGGCCCGAGGCGGGAAGCGACGCCACCAGCTTCAGCCGCGCCTGGGACAGCGCCTCACCGAGGGCCACGCGGCCGAGCCGCATATCGATGCAGCCGCTCCAATGGGCCGCCCGCGGAGACGGCGAGCAGGGCCGTGGCCTCTGCGGCGCTGATTCCGAGCAGCGGACTGCGCCGGCCGTCCATCAGGCGAAGAGCGCCTCCAGGTCCCGGCAGACCGTACGGACCGACACCTCCAGCTCGTCGGCGAGTTGACGGATGTAAGCCATACGGTCGCAGCGTCGCCCAAAGGCACCCCCATGACCCTCAGGGAGACAGCAAGTGATCACCGGATACCTCATCGGCGAGAGCCTTCGTCCCGGCACCGACTTCGAGCCGCGGGGCCTGCGGCTGCGCAAGGTCAGCCGGGTCGACGTCTCGGCGAGTGCGGCCGAGGGCCAGCCCGGACTGTGGACGTTCGTCGAGTGGGAGAGCGACGGCGCCGTCACGGGGCTCGCGGAGGCGTTCGCGGCGGTGCTGGAGCCCGAGAACGGCTGGTACGTCGATTTCGTCGCCGAGGCGGTCGCGTACGGGAGGTCGGTGGGCACTCCTGAGCCGCCGTCGTGGCGACCAGGCCGCCGCGCAACACGTTCCTCCTGCTTAAGGCACTCATGACGTCTCCTCGGACTGCCTTGGAGCTGCTGGCTTCCTGACGTAACGAAGCCAGGTGGAGAAGCTGCCGAAAGCAGTCGTCCCACCCCCCGCTCGTGGTGGTGCCGGCACCCGGATCGGCCGCCCGCGGAAAATCACGCGCCCGGGGGCGGCAGCCGGCAGTACGGTCTCGGCGTGATCGGAGACGACGGCTACTTCGGAGAGAACATCGCGGCCGGCTACGACGAGTCGGCGGCGGACATGTTCCGCCCCGACGTGGTGGGCCCGACGGTGGACCTGTTGGCCGAACTCGCCGGGGACGGCCCGGCGCTCGAACTCGGCGTCGGCACCGGCCGGATCGCGCTGCCGCTGGCCGGCCGCGGTGTACCGGTGCACGGCATCGACATGTCCCGCGCCATGGTGGACCGGCTGCGCGCCAAGCCGGGCGGCGACGCGATCGACGTGACGATCGGGGACTTCGCGACGGCGAGGGTGGAGAAGACGTTCTCGGTCGCCTACCTGGTCTTCAACACGCTCATGAACCTGACGACCCAGGACGCCCAGGTCGACTGCTTCCGCAACGTCGCCGCGCACCTGGCGCCCGGCGGCCGCTTCGTCGTCGAGGTCATGGTCCCCGAACTACGCAAGCTCCCCGCCGGGCAGAGCGCCGTTCCGTTCCACATCAGCGACACGCGTTGGGCGTTCGACACGTACGACCTCGCCACCCAGGCCACGAGCTCCCACTACGTCACCATCGCCGACGGCCGCGCCGAGCACTGGTCCATCCCGTTCCGGTACGTCTGGCCGGCCGAGCTGGACCTCATGGCCCGGCTCGCCGGGCTGCGTCTGCGCGACCGTTGGGAGAACTGGACGCGCGAGCCGTTCACGAGCGAGAGCGGCAAGCACGTGTCAGTGTGGGAGAAGCCGGCCGACTGACACCGCGTCCGTACGCCGCCCAGTCCACGATCCGCACCGCCGCGCCCGCCGCCTCCTCGCCCCGGCAGTGGGCGTGGTGCCTGCGGGCGATGCCGTCCAGGTCGAGGTGGGTGCCGAAAGCGGGGTGCGCCGCGAGCCGTCGGGCGTAGGCCCAGAGGTGCGGATGGTCGGTGACGCGGGTGACCGCGGCGGCGTCCAGGTGATGGCGGTGCACGGCGTCCAGTTGCACCAGCGTCACCCACAACTCGACGTCCGCGAGGGTCGGTTCGTCGCCGAGCAGGTACTCCTGGGAGGCGGTGCGCCGCTCCAGTGCGTCCAGGGTGTGCAGCAGGGTGGTGAGGGCGGTGTCGCGTGACGCCGGGTCGCCCTCCGGCTGTCCGGCGCGCTGCGCGGCCGCGGTGATGCCCTGCTCGCAGAGGCGGCTGATGCTCTCGACGGCCTCTTCGGCGCCGTACGGGTAGAGGTCCGGGCCGTGGCCGCCGAACCGTCGGGCCAGGTCTCGGAGGATGTCGGGGGCGTGCGTGCTCACGATCGTTCCGGTCCAGGTGTCGCTGAGCACCGGGGCCACGGCCGGTCCGGGGTGCTGGTGCGAACTGGCCTCGTACAGCGGGCGCAGCTCCTGGTGTCCCCCGTCGGGGGCGTCGGGCACGGCGGGCAGCAGCGTCACCGGGAGGACGTCGTCGAGGCCGAGCAGGCTGTGCGTGACGGCGATGCGCAGACCGCGAGGACACGAGAGGGACAGGTGGAGCCGGTAGCGGCGGGGCGCGGCGTAGTAACCGCTGCGCGCGTCACAGCCGATCCTGCTCCGGAAGGACGGCACGGCGGTCGGGGATGGGGCGGACATGCGTCTCCCTGGGGTGCTCGGTCACGGGCATACGGCGGCGAGGGCGCGCGGCGGCTTCGGCGCGGCCGGGATGCGGCAGGTGAGCGTGGGGGGGTGAGGTTCAGGCGCGGGCGGGCATGGCGCCCTCACCGTGCGGGGGACTCGCCGCACCGCACACACGCACGAGGTCGATGTGGCGGCGGGAGGTCAGCAGGGGCAGCGGCCGGACGGCGACACGGACCGTGTCACTGCCGAGGTCCGGCGCGGAGCGGCCCATGTTTCCCTACCAATTCACTAGGATTCCCGTACTGGAGTGTCGGGCCCCATCCCAGCCACGTCAAGAGGGCCGCCGAGCAGTGAGACGTGGCTCAGGAATTCGTCGAGACGCCGGTCAGGGGTTCGTCCAGGCCTCGGGGTCGTCCGCGAGGCTCAGGACGTCGGCGGGCAGCTTGGCCGCGGCCACGTCGGCGAGGGTGACCTCGCCGAGGATCTTGCGGACGTTGGCGCGTACGGCGATCCACAGCGGGAGCAGGGACTCCGCGGGGCCGATGTAGGAGAGGTCGGGCGGGCGTACGCCGCGCACCGAGACCAGGGGCCCGTCCGCCACGCGGATCACGTCCGCGATGGGGATCGAGTCGGCGGGCCGGGCGAGCCGGTAGCCGCCCTTGCCGCCGCGCTGGCTGACCACGAGGCCGCCCCGGCGCAGGTCGCCGAGGATGCCCTCCAGGAACTTGTGCGGGATGCCCTGTGCCTCGGCGATCGCTTCGGCCTTGAGCGAGGTGTCGTCACCGGCCGCGGCCAGTTCCAACGCCGCCCGCACCGCATAGTCCGCTCTCGCCGAGATCCGCATGCTGAGATTATCCATCACCGCCGTGCCCGCCTTCGCCCGTCGGCCCTTCGGTCAGGCGGGGAGGCTGAACGGAGGATGTGCGCCGTTGAGGAAGTAGTCCCCGACCTCGCGCAGTCGGTGGGCTACCGGCTCGCGCAGGGTGTGCGTGCGGGTGTCGCGCCAGAAGCGGTCCAGGCCGTGCCGCGCGAAGGCGGCGGGCACACCTACGGCGTCCATGGCACGGGTGGTGATCTCCTGCGCGGCCCGGGAGGCGGCGGCCTCGGCCGCGCTCGCGAGGACGGCGATCTCGGCGCACTCCTCGTCGTCGAGTTCCTCGCCCCGTGCGAGGCCGTGGGTCAGGGCGGCCACCGCCTGGTCGGCGAGGGCGGACGCGGCACGCGCGGCGACGGCGAGCTCGCCGTACGCGGTGAGCACGTACGGGTCCTGCGGCGGGCTGCCCGGCCAGGGCTGCGGGGAGAACGGCTGCCAGGCGGACCGCGCCGCCCTTCCGTGCTCGCGGACTTCACCGAGCAGCCCCTCGGCGACGCCGAGACAGAACTGGGCGGAGACCAGCCGGGCGGTCGGCGCGGCGAGGCCGGCGAAGGGCGACAGGGCACCCTCGTCCGCGGAGAGGGAGCCGAGCACATCGTCGGCCCCGACCGGCACGGAGTCGAACCCCACACCGCCGGCGGCCGACAGCCGCTGACCGAAGGTGTCCCCGCCGGCGCCGTTCACGAGGCCCGGGTGGGCGGGGTCCACGAGGACGGCGAGGGGCTCGCCGGTGCCGGGCACGGCGGCACGGACCACCAGCCGGTCGGCGACCCCGACCCCGGAGCCGTACCTCTGATGGCCGTCCAGCACATAGCCGTTGGCCGTCGGGGTCAGCATCAGAGGCGGTTCCTGCGAGGCGATGCCGCCTCCCCAGTACCACTGCCCCGCCGTGAACGCCCGCTCCACGCGTGCGGCACGGTCGGGGCCGGCGAAGAACCGGGCGCAGTAGGACAGGAAGTAGTGACTGCCCAGCAGGTGGCCCACGGACCCGTCGGCCGCGGAGAGGGTCCGCACGACCGTGTAGGCGGTGCGCCAGCCCGCACCGCCTCCGCCGTGCGCGGCCGGCACCAGCAGCGTCAGCAGCCCCGATTCGCGCAGCCGCGCGACCTCGTCGAGCGGTGGCTTGCCGGCCTGCTCGCGCTCGACCGCGTCCGTGGCCAGGTCCTCCGCCAACTCACGGGCCGTGTGCGGCCAGTCGGCCGGCTCGGCTCCCGCTGCGGTCGCCGCGTCGGCCGGGGGTGCGCTTGTCATGGCGGACTTCCTTCAAGACAGAAGAGAACGCGATCCCGGGCTGCCCGGCCGACCCGGTCGACGTCATCCTCACTCGCCCACCCGAGGAGGGTCAACAGTTCCCTAGTAATTCGATAGGAAATCTAGGGAATACCCGTCGCTCTGGCTGATTACCGCTCCGCGAAAGGGATCTGAGCCACGGGCTGGGCGGCCGTCGTGCCGCGGAACGGGTGGCTCCACAGCCCCTGCGCCGCCAGCCGCGGCAGGACGCCCTCACCGAACCAGTACGCCTCCTCCAGGTGCGGGTAGCCGGAGAGCACGAACTCGTCGATGCCCAGCCGGTGGTACTCGGCGATCCGCGCGGCGACCTCGTCGTGACTGCCGACCAGCGCGGTGCCCGCGCCGCCGCGCACCAGCCCGATACCGGCCCAGAGGTTCGGGTGGATCTCCAGGCCGTCCCGTCCGCCGCCGTGCAGGGCGAGCATGCGCTGCTGCCCCTCCGACTCGCTGCGGGCGAGCCCGGCCTGTACGGCCCGTACCGTCTCCGCGTCGAAGCCGTCCAGCAGCCGCCGGGCCTCCGCCCACGCCTGCTCGCCGGTGTCCCGGGTGATGACGTGCAGACGGATGCCGAAGCGGACGCTCCGGCCCTCCTTCTCCGCGAGCCCCCGGATCCAGGCGATCTTCTCGGCGACGGCGGCCGGCGGCTCGCCCCAGGTGAGGTAGACGTCGACGTGGCGGGCCGCGATCTCTCCGGCGATGGGTGAGGAGCCGCCGAAGTACACCTCCGGGACCGGGTCGGGCAGGCGGGCCAGCTTCGCGTCCTCGACCCGGAGGTGTTCACCGGCGAGATCGACGCTCTTGCCCTCCCACAACCGCCGTACGACCTCCAGGAATTCACCAGTACGGCGGTAACGGTCGTCCTTGTCGAGGAAGTCGCCGTAGGCGCGCTGCTCGCGGCTCTCCCCGCCCGTGACCACGTTGAGCAGGAGCCGTCCGCCGGTCTGCCGCTGGAAGGTGGACGCCATCTGCGCGGCGAGCGTCGGCGAGACGAAGCCGGGCCGGAAGGCGACCAGGAACTTCAGGCGCTCGGTGTTCTGGCTGACCATGGCGGTCGTGAGCCAGGCGTCCTCGCACCAGGCGCCGGTGGGGGTGAGCGCGCCGACGAAGCCCAGGTCCTCGGCGGCGCGGGCGATCTGGCTGAGGTAGGCGACCGTCGGCGGCCGGTCGCGGCCGGACGCGGTGGCGGGGGTGCCGTGGCCGCCTCCGACGACGTGACGGCTGTCGCCGTTGGTGGGCAGGAACCAGTGGAAGGTGAGGGACACGTCGGGTCTCCGATCAGGAAGGCCGGGCAGGAAGGTCAGGAGCGTGCGGGGGCGTTCGTCACAGCAGGCCGTGGCGGGGTGGCTTGGTGCCGCTGAGCACGTAGCGGCCGATGTGCTGGACCTTCCAGCGGGTCGGGTCGTGCAGCGTGTGGGTGCGGGCGTCGCGCCCATGGCGGTGCGGGCCCAGGGAGTCGAGCGCCGAGCGGGTGCCGGCCACCTCGAAGAGGGCGCTGCCGATGTCCACGGCGGCCTCCGCCGCGGTCACCTTGGCGGCGGCCACCGCGATCGAGGCCTCGGCGGCCGAGTCGTCGGTCGGATCGGCGCGGGCGGAGTCGACGGACCGGGCGGCGGTGGCGACCAGCGCGTCGGCGGCCCGTACCCGGATCGCCAGTTCACCGAACCGCTGGATCAGCAGGGGGTCCTCGGCGGCGGTCGCGTGCCCCTCACCGACGCTCTCGAACCAAGGGCGGCTCTTCGTGCGGACGAACTCCACGGCCTCGGCAAGCGCCCCGGAGGCGATCCCGGCGTCGATGGCCGCGTGCGGCAACTGGGCGTCGGCGCCGTGGAGTTGGGGCCCCTGCAAGGTGAGGTGGTGCGGCACCACCCGGTCGGCGGGCACGGGCACCGATTCCAGGCGGACGGTGCCGCTCGCGGTGGTGCGCTGCCCCATGCCGTCCCAGTCGTCCACCACTGTGAGGCCGGGCGCGTCCCGCGGTACGTACGCCACGTGCAGGTTGTCGTCGTCGGCGCGGGCGAGGACGGGGATCCAGTCGGCGAACAGGGCGCCCGTGGAGTAGTGCTTGCCGCCGTCGAGGATGTACACCCCGTCCGGGCGCAGCCTGAGCCGCGTACGGATGTCCTGCACATGGCTGCCCGCCTCCGACTGGGCGTTGCCGAACCGCTTCCCCGCCAGCACCTCGCCGAGGAAGAACTCCTGCTGCTGCCGCGTCCCCTGCAGGCGCAGCACGTTGACGTACACGAAGTGGCTCTGCGGGATCTGCGCCAGGCTGGCGTCGGCCGAGGCCAGCAGCCGGAAGATCTCGGCGAGTGTCTCCGTACGGACGTCCGCGCCGCCGAACTCCGCGGGCACCGTCACCCCGAGCAGCCCTGACTCGGACAGCCGCGCCACCTCGGCATGCGGGAGCCGGCGCCGCGCGTCCCGTTCGACGGTGTCCTTGCGGAAGTCCGCCGCGAGTTCGGAGGCGGCCGCGAGGGCCTCGGCGTCGTCGGCGATCACGGTCACGGCACTCATCCGGTGGCCGCCAGCAGGGTCGGACGGCCGCCGAGGGCGAGCGAGAACTGGTCGGTGACCTGGGCCAGGGCCTCGGCAGCGCCCGGCGCGACCGTCAGAGTGCCGTCGTCGCCCACGGTGATGTCCTTGTCGAGGGTGAACCAGCCCGGCGTGATGTGGGCGGGGCCCATGGAGTTCAGTACGGGGCGCAGGGCGTAGTCGATGGCCAGGACGTGGGCGGTGGTGCCGCCGGTGGCCAGAGGGAGGACGGTCTTGCCCGCGAGTGCGTACTGCGGGAGCAGATCCAGCAGTGACTTCAGCAGGCCGGAGTAGGCGGCCTTGTAGACGGGGGTGCCGATCACGACCCCGTCCGCGCGCTCGAACAGGGCGGTGGCCTCGACGATCGCCGTATGCCGGAAGTCGGCGTGCAGCAGGGCCTCGGGCGGAAGGGTGCGGACGTCGAACGGGATCACGTCGTGCCCCTGGGCCCTGAGTCGGTCGTCGAGTTGGCGCAGCAGCCGGGCGGTGCGGGAGGTGGCGGAGGGGCTGCCGGAGACGGAGAGGATGGTGGCCATGGGAGGACCGACCTTTCAGGAGTACCAGCTGGGCTGCGGCAGTTCGCCGGTGAGGACGTGGCGGCCGATCTCGCGGCGCTTGTAGGCGACCGGGTCATGGAGGGTGTGCGTGC
Source organism: Streptomyces sp. DT2A-34 (assembly GCF_030499515.1). Classification (NCBI taxonomy): domain Bacteria; kingdom Bacillati; phylum Actinomycetota; class Actinomycetes; order Kitasatosporales; family Streptomycetaceae; genus Streptomyces; species Streptomyces sp. DT2A-34. The sequence continues at coordinate 893,514 of NZ_JASTWJ010000001.1, forward strand.
GGACGTTGCGCCAGAAGCGGTCGAGGCCCTCGGCGGAGGCGGAGGCGGTGGCGCGGGCGCCGGTCACCTCGAACTCGCCGCGGGCCCGCTCGGTGACCGCGTCCGGGTCGAAGCCGTTGTTCTCGGCGAGGACGGCCAGTTCGCGGTTGTGGTCGTAGCTCCAGTCGGTGCGCTGCTCGATAGTGCTGGTGACCAGGCCGCCGCTGACGTTCGGCACCCAGTAGGCGAAGCGGACGGGATCGGATCCGGGCGGTACGGGCATGGGGAACTCCTGGCATGACTGCGCACGCGAAAAGGCGCGTGCGTGACAGGGAAATGTGCTCAGTGATCGGGATTCAGGCGTGCGGGAACGCGGACCCGGGAAAAGCCGAAATCACGAACCGAAATCACGGCGGAAGTCGGCCGCGGTGAAATGGGCGAAGAGAGAGCGGCGCGCGTGCGAGGGTTTCCTCGGAGGCTGAGCTGGTGCGTTCAGACCAGGCAGCGACAGCAGGAGCTGGAGACACGCGCGAGGTCGACGTGGCGTCGCCGCGTGAGGTCCTGTCGCTTCATGTCATCGATCAAAGCAGCGGGGAGTCCGGCTGGTCAAGAATGCCCGTACGTGATTCCACATGCTGAGAGTCGGTATTCACGAGGTTGTGACAGGGATTCCCTTGGACGCGGTGCGCGACGGGCGGCACGCGCACCGCATCAGCCGCATGGTCCGGCTCGGCACGGTGAACACGGCCACCGTGACGCTGGTCATCCCGACGGTGCGGGAGTTCCGGGCCGCGCACCCGGTCACCCAGGTCGAGTTGGTCGGGGCACAGCAGTCCGAGATCCATCGGGGGCTGCTGGAGGGCGCGTTCGATCCGGGGCTGGTGAACTATCTCAAGGGCGACGACATGGCCGAGCCGCTGGTGGTGATGCGGTCCGGCTACGTCATGCACCGTTTCCTGCACCGGCTGCTCGACGGGCGTACGCCGTCCTTCTCCTACTCCACCGACGACGTGCTGCTGGTGGTGCAGCGCCGCCATTCGGGCTCGGCCCCCCGGGCGGTCCGAGACTGCACGAGCTGTTCGTGCGCAACGCCCGTGCGTTCGAGGCCGCTTGAGGACGCCCGCTACACGCTGGTCTTGGGCAGACCCGGCGGGTTGATCTCCGACTTGGTCACGGCCTCGTCGGACAGACCCCAGCGCCGCAGCACCTTCGCGTACGTCCCGTTCTCGATGACATGGTTGAGTGCGTCGGCGAGCGGCTTCACCAGGCCGCTGTCCTTCTTGGTGGTGGCCGCGATGAGCCCCTGGAGGGTGGCGCCGGCGCCGGAGTAGGTGCCGACGACCTCCGTCCTTCCGGTGGTGGCCGCGTGGTAGGCGGCGGTCGGGTGGGGGCCGAGGTAGAGGTCGATACGGCCGGACTGGAGCGCGAGGTAGGTGTCGCTGTCGTTCTGGTAGTACTTGATGTCCACCGGCCCCCGGCCGGCCTTCTCGTTCTCCTTGCTCCACTCGACCAGCAGCTTCTCCTGGTTGGTGCCGCTGCCCACGGCGACGGTCCGGCCCGCCACGTCCGCGGGCCCGGTGACCTCCAGGCCGCTGCCCTTCTTCGCCTCGAAGGCCAGGTTGTCCTCGCGGTAGGTGGCGAAGTCGTACTTCTCCTCGCGCTCCTCGGTGACGGTGATGTTGCTGAAACCGGCGTCGTACTTGGCGCTGTCGAGGCCGACGAAGATGTTCTCCCAGGACACGGTGTTGATGTCCGCCTTGAGACCGAGAACGTCGGCGACCAGGTGGGCGAGGTCCGGCTCGACGCCGATGACGGTCTTGTTGTCGGTGGCGTAGAAGGTCAGCGGCGCGGCGGAGCCGGACGAGGCGACGAGTTCCAGGGTGCCTCTGTTGCGGATCTTCTCCGGGACCTCGGCGGCTATGGCGTCGACCTTGCCGGTGGTGATGCGGTCCTGGTCGGGACTGAGGTTGATCCTCGTCCTGGCGCCCGAGGTGGCCGCGACCTCGGTGGTGCCGCCGTCGGTGGGGTTGGCGCAGGCGGTGAGAACGAGGGCGGAGGCGAGTCCGAGCGCGGCTGTGACGGTGCGGCGGCGGGCGGGGCTGGTGGTCACGGTCGTACTCCTTGCGTGCGGACCAGGGGGTGAGGGTGGTGGGTCGGAGGACCTTGGATCACAGGACCTTGGAGAGGAAGGCGCGGGTGCGTTCCTGGCGCGGGTTGTCCAGGACGGCCAAGGGCGGCCCCTGCTCCACGACGACTCCGTCGTCCATGAACACCACGGTGTCGGCGACCTCGCGGGCGAAGCCGATCTCATGGGTCACGACGATCATGGTGGTGCCGGTGCCTGCCAAGTCCTTGATGACGTCGAGGACTTCGCCGACCAGTTCCGGGTCGAGTGCCGAGGTCGGCTCGTCGAAGAGCAGCACCTTCGGTTCGAGGGCGAGCGCGCGGGCGATCGCCACGCGCTGCTGCTGGCCGCCGGAGAGCTGCCGGGGGTAGGCGTCGGCCTTGTCGGCGAGCCCGACCCGGTCGAGGAGCCGGCGGGCGGTTTCCTCCGCCTCCTTGCGCGGGCGGCGCAGCGCGGAGACGGGGGCCTCGACGAGGTTGTCCAGGACGGTCAGATGCGGGAAGAGGTTGAAGTTCTGGAAGACGAACCCGATGTTGGTTCGCTGCTTCAGAACGTCCTTCTCCTTCAGCTCGTGCAGCTTGTTCCCGGCGCGGCGGTAGCCGATGAGTTCGCCGTCGATGCTGATCCAGCCGCGGTCGACCTTCTCCAGGTGGTTGATGGTGCGCAGCAGTGTGGACTTCCCCGAGCCGGACGGGCCGAGGATCACGGTCACGTCGCCGGCGGGGACCAACAGGTCGACCCCGCGCAGCACCTGGAGGGCACCGAAGCTCTTGTGGACGCCGTGGACGTCCACCATGACGGCACTCATGAGCTCTCCTTCGTCACGAAGCGCCGGGCGCGCTGGAGCGGTGTGGGCGGCGGGGTGCGGTCGGCGCCGCGGGCGTAGCGGCGCTCCACGTAGTACTGGGCGACCGACAGCAGGGAGGTGAGGAGGACGTACCAGGCAGTGGCGACCAGCAGCAACGGGATCACTCGGCCGTTGCGGCCGTAGATCACCTGGACCTGGTAGAAGAGCTCGCCGATCGACATCACGTAGACCACCGAGGTGCCCTTGAGCAGGCCGATGATCTCGTTGCCGGCCGTGGGCAGGATGGCGCGCATGGCCTGCGGCAGCACGATCCGGCGGATCTGCCGGAGCCGGGGAATGCCCAGCGCCGCGGCCGCCTCCAGCTGACCGTGGTCGACGGAGAGTACGCCGCCCCGGACGATCTCCGCGGCGTACGCCGCCTGGTGCAGGGTCAGCCCGATGAGGGCGGCGCCCATGGTGCCGATGAGGGCGTTGCTGTCGACGGACCAGAACACCGGGCCGAAGGGGATGCCGACGCCCAACTCCTCGTACAGCGCACTGAGGTTGAACCAGAACACCAGCTGGACGATCATCGGGATCGACCGGAAGATCCAGATGTAGGTCCAGGCGACGGTCGACAGCACCGGACTGCGGGACAGTCGCATGAAGGCGATCACGGTGCCGAGGAGGAAGCCTAGGACGGTGGCGTAGGCGGTGAGCTGGAGGGTCACCCACACCGCCTGGACGATCGCCTCGGAGAAGACGTAGTCACGGAAGACGTGCCACTCCCAGACGGGGCTGGTGGCCAGGCCGTGGGTGAACTGGGCGACCAGCACGATCACGGCGACGCCGGCGGCCCAGCGGGCGTGGTGGCGGGCGGGTACGACCTTCAACTCTACTGGGCGCTCGGCCCGTTGGGTGATCGATTCGGTGAGGGTGTCGCTGCTCATGGGTGGTCACCTGTGCTCGGGCGGGTTGATCCGCGACGCGTCGATCGCGGAGGCGGAGGTGCCCCACTTCGCGAGGATCCGGGCGTAAGTGCCGTTCCCGATCAGCTCGTTGACGGCCGCCTGGAAGGCCTTGGTGAGTGGGGAGCCCTTCTTGAAGGCGAAGCCGACGTCGAGGCGGTGGAACTCACCCAGGAACGTGGTCTGCGACGCCGGCTGGGCCGCCTGGTGGCGCAGGCCGTTGATCGTCGACATGATCACGTCGATACGGCCCTGCTGGAGCGCGGTCAGCGTCGCGGCGTTCTCCGAGTAGACCTTCACGTCGTACGGTTTCCTGCCCGCCTCGGCGCACACGCCCTTCTGTGCGGTGAGGGTCGCCTCGAAGGTGGTTCCGGCGCCGGTGCCGATGGTCAGCCCGCACAGCTCGGTGAGATCGGTGACCTTCGACTTGAACGCGGTGTTGCCCTTCTTCACCGCGAAACCCTGGCCGTCGTTGATGTAGGTGACGAAGTCCATGGTCTTCAGGCGATCGCTCGTCACCCCGAAGTTGCCGGTGCCGAAGTCGTACTTGCCGCTGCCGAGGGCGGGCAGGATCGTCTCGAACGAGGCGTCCTGGCGCTCCAGCCGCACGCCGAGCACCTTGGCCACCGCGTCGGCGAGGTCGATGTCCTGGCCGGCGGGCGCCTTGTCGGTGCCGTTCGGGTAGTACGCCCCGGGCGGGAAGCCGATCGAACTGCCGACCCGCAGCGTGCCCGACTTGCGTACGCCGGAGGGCAGCAGGGTCGCGACGGCGTCCACCTTGTGTACGGCCGCGACCGGGTCGTCGGTCGGCGCGGAAGAGGCGCCCACGGCCGCAATGCCGTCGGAGCCGCAGGCGGTCAGCGCGAGCAGGGGCAGCAGGGCGAGGGCGGCTGTGCTGCGCAGGCGGGTGCTGATGGGGCGGAGGTTCACTGGTCGGGGGCCCTTCCCGTGCGTTCCCGGACGGCGAGGTCCCGGACTGCGAGGTGCTTTTCGAATGGCAGCGGGCCGATGGTTTCGGGGTCGGCCTCCGTGTCGAAGAGCGGTGTGTAGCCGGTGGCCAGGTACAGACGGCGGGCCTCGGGCTGGCGTGGCCCGGTGGACAGATAGATCCGCCGGTAGCCGCGGGCGCCCGCCTCCCGCTCCAGCTCGCCGATGACGCGCCGGGCGAGGCCGCGGCGGCGGTGCGCGGAGTGAGTCCAGATCCGCTTCAGCTCGGCCGTGGTCGCGTCGTACCGGCGGAAGGCGCCACCGGCGACGGGCTCGCCGCCCTCCAGCAGCAGGAGCAGCAGACCGCCGTACGGTTCGGTGAACTCCTCGTCCGGATAGCGGGAGATCTCGGCGTGCGCGTCCTTGCCGTAGCGCGTGGAGTACTCGTGGCCGAGTTCGCGCAGCAGGGGCTCGACCCGGGCGTCGGAGACGGGCACCTCGATGACCGTCAACTCCGGTGCGGAGGTCATCCGTTCACCGCCGCGAGGGTCTGTGTCCCACGCGCCGCCCGCTCGGCGTCGCGCTTGGCGACCTCCTCGCGGACGATCGGGACCACGTGCCGACCGAAGTCGATGGCGTCGCCCAGCAGGTCGTAGCCGCGCGCGGAGAGGATGTCGACGCCGAGGTCGTAGTAGTCGAGCAGCGCCTGGGCGACCGTCTCCGGCGTGCCGACCAGGGCGTTGGAGTTGCCCGCGCCACCGGTCGCGGCGGCGGTCGGGGTCCACAGGGCGCGGTCGTAGCGCTCGCCCGCCTCGGCGATGGCGATCAGCCGCTGCGACCCGGCGTTCTCAGGTGCGCCGCTGCGGTGGTGCCGTACGAGTCCCGCCTCGCGCCGCTCCCGGATGGCGCCGACCGTGCGGTGGGCCTTTTCCCAGGCCAGTTCCTCGGTCGGCGCGATGATCGGGCGGAAGGCGACCTGGATGCGCGGCAGGTCGGTGCGGCCCGCGGCCTTCGCGGCGGCCTTCACGTTCTCGATCTGCTCGGCGGTCTTCGCCAGGGGCTCGCCCCACAGGCAGTAGATGTCGGCCTCGGCACCCCCGGCGGCGTACGCGGCGGTCGACGAGCCGCCGAACGAGACGTCGGGGCGGGGCTGTTGGACCGGGAAGACGTCGCTGACGAAGTCGTGGAAGCGGTAGTGCTCGCCCTCGTGGTCGAAGGGCTCGTGTGTGGTCCAGATCTTCTTGACGATGCGGATGTACTCACGGGTGCGGGAGTAGCGCTCGTCCTTGGTGAGGGTGTCGCCCTCACGCACCTGTTCGTGGTCGTTGCCGCCGGTGATGAAGTGCACGGTCAGCCGGCCCTCGCTGATCCGGTCGAGGGTGGCGAACGTCTTGGCGGCGAAGGTGGGGTACGAAACGTTGGGCCGGTGGGCAAGCAGGATCTGGAGGCGCTCCAGCCGGCTCGCGATGTACGCGGCGGCCGGGGCCGGGTCCGGCGATCCGGAACCGTAGGCGAACAGCACCCGGTCCCAGTCATGGTCCTCGTGCGCCCGGGCGAGCCGGAGCGTGTACTCCTTGTCGAACGCGGCGCCTGAGCGCGGCGTGGTTTCGGAGCCGTCGTTGGTGGCGGCGATACCGAGGAACTCCACGGGCATGGACGTGACCTTTCGGGAGATGCGAGCGCCTGGACGGCAGGCAGGCATGACTGAACTGCCTTGCGTGGAGGCATGAGTGATTACTCGTCAGGCGACGGCTGACGGTTTCAGTACGGGCGTGACGACGCCGGGCGTCGGTGAAGACGGAAGGCGGCAGTGCGGCGGCAGCGCGCGAAGAGAGAGCTCGGCCCGCGACGGGGGCACCGAGGGAGGGAAAGGCCGGTCAGACGGCCCGCTGCCGAGTCAGGCGCAACACGCCGCGGACCACACTCGACCGAAGTCGATGTGATCGCGCGAGACCAAGCGCTGCTGGGCAGTCATGCGACCAATTGAGCAGTACATCGCGCTTCCCGTCAAGCAGCTCCCGGATGCCGGAACGCCTGGACAGCCGTCTGCGGGCGCGCTGTTGACACATCGACGGCATGGGCACATACGATCGACGGCGGATCGGCTCCGCGTTGCGCGGCAGCCTCTCCGGCCGCGTTGAGGGACGCGGCGAGCGTGACGACACCCAGCCCCGGCCGCACCGAGTGCCACTGGGGTCACCCACGCCTGCGTTCCCTCCCCCGGAGAGCCTCCCCATGATCACCTCGCCCGATCTCACGTCCGGCCCAGCAACGAAGAGTCCCCCTCTGGTCGGCGTCGACCCGCCGCGGATCGTGCCGCGTCGGCACGTCGGCCGGTGGCTCACCGCCACCGTCGCTCTGCTGCTCTTCGCGATGGCGCTCAACTCCGTCGTCCGCAACGAGTCCTTCCAATGGAACGTGGTGGGCCGGTACTTCACCACCAGCGCCGTACTCGACGGGCTGCTGCTCTCCCTGTGGCTGACCGCCGCGGTGATGGTGCTCGGCTTCCTGTTCGGCACCGTGCTCGCGGTCATGCGGCTCTCCGCCAATCCGGGGCTGCGCACGCTGAGTTGGGGCTATGTGTGGATCTTCCGGTCCACGCCGTTGCTGGTGCAGCTGCTGTTCTGGTTCAACATCGGCGCCCTGTATCCGACACTCGGCCTCGGTGTCCCGTTCGGCCCGCAGCTCCTCACCGTCAAGACGGTCAATCTGCTCGGCCCCACCCTCACCGCGGTCATCGGCCTGACCCTGCACGAAACCGCCTACGCCGCCGAGGTCGTGCGTGGCGGCATCCTCTCCGTGGACGCCGGGCAGACCGAGGCCGCCCAGGCGCTCGGGCTGAGCAGAATCCGCACCCTGCGCCGGGTCGTCGTCCCGCAGGCGATGCGCTCCATCGTGCCCACCGCCGGGAACATGCTGATCGGCACCCTCAAGGGCACCAGCATCGTCAGCGTGCTGGCCGTGCACGACCTGCTCTATTCGGTGCAGCTGATCTACAACCAGACCTACCAGGTCATCCCGCTGCTGATGGTCGCCACCCTCTGGTACATAGCGGTCACCACGGTGCTCGGCGCGGGTCAGTTCTACGTCGAGCGGTACTACGCGCGCGGCAACTCCCGCACCCTGCCGCCCACTCCGCTGCAACGGCTGCGCGGCCAACTGGCCGCCGTTCGCCTCCGGTTGAGCGCGGCGACAGCTGCCGACGCCCGCCAGGCGATCGACGCCCGTCCCACGGTCGGCGGTGACCGGTGAGCGGCACCCCTTCCGCGGCCGTCCTGGTCGTCGTCGGCGCGGGACCGCGCGCCACGGGGCTGCTGGAGCGCATGGCCGCCAACGCGCCCGAACTATGGGACGGGGGAAGGGGGTTGCGGATCCATTTGGTGGACCCGCACCCGCCCGGCCCGGGGCGGGTCTGGCGGCGGGAACAGTCCGCACTGCTGCGGATGAACTCCATGGCCGAGGACGTCACCATGTTCACCGACGAGTCGTCGACCATCGACGGCCCGGTACGACCCGGCCCCTCGCTGGCCGAGTGGGCCGCCCAGTTCTCCGGCCGTGGCCCGCGCCACGCCCCGTACATCCAACCGGCCGACCCGGAGGTGCTCGCCGAACTGCGCACGCTCGCCGGGGCCGACTTCCCCACCCGCCGCGCCCAGAGCGCCTACCTGGACTGGGTCTTCCGCAGGGCGCTGGCCCAGCTGCCGCCCAGCGTCACCGTCGAGTGGCACCGCACCACCGCGACCTCCGTCACCGGCCCGCCGGACGGCCCGCAGCAGGTACACCTGGCCGACCGCACCACCCCGCTCACCGCCGACCTGGTGGTCCTCGCCCAGGGCCACATCGGCTCCACCCCCGCCGCCGAGCACCGTGACCACGCCGCCTTCGCCCGCCGCCACGGCCGCTTCCACCTCCCGCCGGAGTTCTCCGCCGACGCCGACCTGTCCGCGCTGCGCCCCGGCGAACACGTCGTGCTGCGCGGCTTCGGGCTGGCCTTCATCGACCTGATGTCCCTGCTCACCGAGGGCCGCGGCGGCACCTATCGCACCGAGGCGGACGGCAGCCTCACCTACCTCCCGTCCGGCCGCGAGCCCGTCCTCCACGTCGGATCGCGGCGAGGGGTGCCGTATCACTCCAAGACCCGCTACCGACTCCAGGGCCCCCGGCCACCGCTGCCGAGGCACTTCGGCCCGGAAGCGGTCGACGCGCTGCTCGCCGAGGGCCGCCCGCTGGACCTGCGGCGGGACGTGTGGCCGCTGATGGCCAAGGAGATCGGCTTCGGCCACTATCACGAGCTCTTCCACGCCCACCCCGAGCGCACCACCCTCCCCTGGCCGGACTTCGTAGCCGCGTACGACCGCCTGGACTGGTACGCCGACGAGATGGCCGCCCTCGTCGCCACGGCCGTGCCCGACCCGGCGGACCGCCTGGACTTCGAGACCCTGGACCACCCCTTGGACGGCCTCGCCTTCGACACGCCGGACGACCTCCAGGACCACCTGCGCGACCACATCGCCCGGGACGTCGACCGCCGCGAGGATCCGCGGTTCAGTGCCGACCTCGGGGCGTTTTTCGCCCTCCTCTCCCTCTACGGCCAACTGCCCCGCCTGGTCGCCGCGGGTCGGCTGACCGGACGGTCCGTCGCCGAGCAACTCGACGGCTGGTGGCACGGGTTCTTCAGCTTCCTGGCCTCCGGCCCGCCCGGCTTCCGCCTGCGTCAGCTCCTCGCGCTCTCCCGGGCCGGGATCGTCCACTTCCTGGGCGCCCGCGTCCGGATCGGCACCGACGAGACCACCGGCACCTTCACCGCGACCAGCCCCAGCGTCCCCGGCCACACCCTGCACGCCACCGCGCTGATCGAGGCATACCTGCCCCGCCACTCCCTCGACCGCACCGAGGACCCCCTCCTGCGCGATCTGCACGGGGCCGGCGCCCTCACCGAGGAGGTCATCGCCGACCACACCCACACCCACCGCTCCGGGCTGCTCGCCGTCTCCCCGGCGAACGCCCACGTCATCGACCCGTCGCTCGGCGGCACACACCCCCGCCGCATCGCCCTCGGCGCCCCCACCAACAGCCGGGCCGTCGCCGCTTTCGCCCGCCCCCGCACCGACGCCCCCGCCTTCCGGCAGAACGACGCGGTGGCCCGCGCGCTGCTGCGTGCCCTCGACTCCGAGGCTCCCATCTCAGAAAGAGAGATGCCCGAGTCCACTATGTGAAAAGCCTCTTGGGGTGAGCGCCGCCTTCTGCCACGATCCCCATCAACCAGGTAGGAAAACTAGGAATCCGTGGGGGGGGGGGGGTGGGGTGGCCATGCTCATGCAGGACCACACAGACCTTTCGCTCCCCCTCCTGACCTCGCGTCGCCACATCGACTTCGGCCGTACGTCCAGCGCCATCTGTCAGTCCGCCTGAGACCCGCCGCAGTACCGGCCGCACCACCGCCCGCACCTCCGCTCCGCCACCGCGCTCCCCGCCGTCCCGCCGGGACGGCCGACGCGTGGCGTGCCTGTGCGCTCCAGAAGGTTCTTCGGCCTCGGCGCCGATCCGCCGCCTGACCTGCCGTACCCCTTGCCGTTGTCCCCCTGATCGACCACGCCTGAGAGGACACCTCTGTGTCTGCCGCAAGACCGCTCACCGCCCTGCGCACCCTCGCCGTCACAGCGGCGCTCCCCCTGCTGCTGACCGCCTGCGGCTACGGCAGCGAGTGCACCGACAGCGCCAAGCAGACCGAGGTCGCGGCGAACGCCAAGAAGCTCTCGGTCGACGAGGTGAACATCGGCTACTTCCCGAACCTGACGCACGCCACCGCTCTGGTCGGCATCCAGGAGGGCCTGCTCCAGAAGGAGCTCGGCGGCACCACGATCAAGCCCTCGACGTTCAACGCCGGCCCCTCGGAGATCGAGGCGCTGAACTCCGGCGACCTCGACATCGGCTGGATCGGCCCCTCCCCCGCCATCAACGGCTACACCAAGGCGGCCGGCAAGAACCTGCGCATCATCAGCGGGTCCGCCTCCGGCGGCGTGAAGCTCGTCGTCAACCCGGAGAAGATCAAGTCCCTGAAGGACGTCAAGGGCAAGAAGATCGCCACACCGCAGCTCGGCAACACCCAGGACGTCGCGCTGCTCAACTGGATCTCCGAGCAGGGCTGGAAGGTCGACGCGGAAAGCGGGAAGGGTGACGTCTCCGTCGTCCGCACCGACAACAAGATCACGCCGGATGCCTACAAGTCCGGCTCGATCGACGGTGCCTGGGTGCCCGAGCCGACCGCGTCCAAGCTGGTCGCCGAGGGCGGCAAGGTGCTCCTCGACGAGGGCGACCTGTGGCCGGACAAGAAGTTCGTGATCACGAACATCGTCGTCCGGCAGGACTTCCTGAAGGAGCACCCGGACGTCGTCGAGGCCGTGCTGCGCGGTTCGGTGAAGACCAACGAGTGGATCAACGCCAACCCGGAGAAGGCCAAGGCCTCGGCCAACGAGGCGCTGAAGGCCGAGTCCGGCAAGGCCCTGCCCGCCGAGGTCATCGACCCGGCCTGGAAGTCGATCACCTTCCTCGACGACCCGCTGGCCGCCACCCTCGACACCGAGGCGCAGCACGCGGTCAAGGCCGGTCTGCTGGAGAAGCCCGACCTGAAGGGCATCTACGACCTCGCGCCGCTCAACAAGGTCCTCAAGGCCGACGGCAAGGACGAGGTCGACGACGCCGGTCTCGGCGTCAAGTAACAGCCCCCGCATCCGATGAGTTCCCAGGAGGTGACGACCATGGCCACTGCGACGGCCACGACCGCCGAGGTCGCCGAGGACGCCACGGCGGTGCCGTATGCCGCCCGAATCGAGCACGTCTCGAAGTCCTTCCCGGTGCCGGGCACCCACGGCGGGCAACAGCTCGTGCTGGACGACATCACGCTCGATGTCGCGCCCGGCGAGTTCGTCACCCTCCTGGGGGCCTCCGGCTGCGGCAAGTCCACGCTGCTCAACCTGGTCGCGGGGCTGGACCGGCCGTCCGCCGGCTCGATCGGCACCGACGGCCGGCCCGCCCTGATGTTCCAGGAGCACGCCCTGTTCCCGTGGCTGACCGCGGGCAAGAACATCGAGCTCGCGCTGAAGCTGCGGGGGGTCGCGAAGGCGGAGCGCCGGCCGGAGGCGGAACGGCTGCTCGAACTCGTACGGCTACGGGGCGCGTACGGCAAGCGGGTGCACGAACTGTCGGGCGGTATGCGCCAGCGCGTCGCCCTGGCCCGTGCCCTGGCCCAGGACAGCCGGCTGCTGCTGATGGACGAGCCGTTCGCCGCACTGGACGCCATCACCCGTGACGTGCTGCACGACGAACTGACCCGTATCTGGCGCGAGACGCAGCTGTCGGTGCTGTTCGTGACACACAACGTGCGCGAGGCGGTCCGCCTCGCCCAGCGCGTCGTCCTGCTGTCCTCCCGCCCTGGCCGTATCGCCCGGGAGTGGACGGTCGGCATCCCGCAGCCGCGCCGCATCGAGGACACCGCGGTCGCCGAGCTGTCCGTCGAGATCACCGAAGAACTGCGTGGGGAGATCCGCCGCCATGGCCAGCACTGACAACGGCGTGGACATCGAGGTCGACGCCAAGGTCGACGCCAAGAAGGACGGCTCCCCGGCGGCCGGTGAGCCTGCCGGTGAGCCGCAGGACCCCAACGATCTGGCGGGACTTGAGGCCGGACTCGACGCCCTGGAGACGGTCCAGACGAGCCGTACGCCGCTGCGCGAGACCCTGACCCGCAAGGTGCTGCCGCCCGTCACCGCGATCGCGCTGGTCCTGGTGGTCTGGCAGCTGCTGGTGTGGGCCGAGGCCGCCCCCGCGTACAAGCTGCCCTCGCCGTCCGACGTATGGGGCGAGGTACGCGAGTCCTGGCTCCAGGGCACCCTCTTCGACTACATCTGGACGTCCGTCTCACGCGGCCTGCTCGGCTTCCTCATGGCACTCGCCATCGGAACCCCGCTCGGACTGCTCGTCGCCCGGGTGAAGTTCGTGCGGGCCGCCATCGGGCCCATCCTGTCCGGCCTGCAGTCCCTGCCGTCGGTGGCCTGGGTGGCACCCGCCGTGCTCTGGCTGGGCCTGAACAACTCCATGATGTACGCCGTGATCCTGCTCGGCGCGGTCCCCTCCATCGCCAACGGCCTCGTCGCGGGCATCGACCAGATCCCACCGCTCTTCCTGCGCGCCGGGCGGACCCTGGGCGCGACCGGGCTGCGCGAAGCCCGGCACATCGTGATGCCGGCCGCGCTGCCCGGCTATCTCGCGGGCCTGAAGCAGGGCTGGGCCTTCTCCTGGCGCTCGCTGATGGCCGCCGAGATCATCGCCTCCCACCCCGATCTGGGCGTCGGCCTGGGCCAGCTCCTGGAGAACGGCCGCAACAACAGCAGCATGGCGCAGGTGTTCCTGGCCATCTTCCTGATCCTGCTCGTCGGCATCGCCATCGAGCTGCTGATCTTCAGCCCGGTGGAGCGGCGTGTGCTGCGCGGGCGGGGACTCCTGGTCACCCGGTGACGGGTTACCAGCCCGTCAGGAGTGGGTGACCTTGATGCGGGAGATGCGGACTTCGCCGTAGTTGTCGTCGGCGCATGGGTCGGAGTTGTCGCAGTTGGCCTGTGTGTAGGCGCCCGCCTTGAAGTAGTTGGTGTCGCCGTCGTGGGAGATCGTGGTCTCCAGCCGGCCGTTGTAGTACGCGTCGATCTCCCCGTCCCTGGCCACGAACTTGGCCTCGAACTCGGTGCCGAGTTCGTAGTCGTCGGTGACGAGATGGGCGTGCCGGTCGTCGCCGTCGGTGATGTAGAGGCTGCTGCCTTCGAGGCGGAAGACGGTGACGTCGTCGTCCCCGCCGTGGACCTGCGCGCCGACCAGCCACGGCCGTTCGGCGGGCAGTGCCGTGAACGCCTCCCGGACCACGAGGGTGTGGGTGCCGTCCGTGGTGGACCAGGCGGCTTCGTCCTCGCCGTCGTCGGTCATCTCCCGCAGCTCGGCGCGCGGGTAGTTGGAGCCTCCCGTCGTCACTCCGTCGACGGCGGCCCGGAAGACGACCGCGTCGCAGCCGGCGTCGGCCCGGAACCAGGGGTCGGCGGAGAAGGTCGCCAGTTCGGGCTGGGTGATCTCGGTTGGGTCCTCGTCCTCACCGGTGGGCAGCGTCAGCTTCCAGTTCGTCAGGTCGAGGACGTCGGCGGGGTACGCGCACCGAGCGGCCGCCTGCCCGTGCGGAGTCGGAGTGCCTGCCTGGGCGGGCAGCGTGAGCATGGCGGTCGAGACAGCCGCGGTGATGCCGGCCAGCACGAGCGTCCGGGTGCTTGGCATGGAGGGTTCCTCTCTGTCGGGGGCGTCCGGTTCGGACCGACGCGTACGGTAGACGCCATTGACGGGACCCCTCCCGCCGTCCGCGATCCCGCCGCCTCTACGCATGCGTGCGACTGATGAAGGCTCTGGGTAGACACTGCGTACGGCCCGCCGTACGCAGTAGGTTCGATCCATGCGCACGCCCCTGGGCCGTGCGCGTTCGGTATTCGACCAAGGGGGAAGATCCGTGCGTTCCGGGGACGAGTTCGCCGACCGCTATGTCCTCAAGGAGGTCATCGGCGCGGGGCGGGGCGGTGACGTGTGGCTGGCCCACGACCGGGTGGTGGGCCAGGACGTCGCGCTGAAACCGGAGCGGACGGAGAGCGACGGCGAGACCGCGGTGCGGCGGCTGCTGGGCGAACCGCGTGCCATGGCCAAGTTCCGCGACCATCCTCACGTGGTGACGCTGTTCGACGTCGTGACCGTGCCACGGGACTGGAACGGGGACGGGGACGGGCACGGGGATGAGGCTGAGGCTGAGTCCGCCGGGGCCGGGGCTCGGACGTACTGGTTCGTCATGGAGTACGTTCCCGGCGGCGGCCTGGACCGGCAGCCGACGGTCTCTCCCGCGCGGGCGGCGCGCATCGGTGCCGAGCTCGCCGACGCGCTGGCGGCCCTGCACGACGCGGGCATCGTCCACTGTGACGTCAAGCCCGCCAACATCGGCCTCACCCGGCGCGGGAGCGCGAAGTTACTGGACTTCGGTGCCGCCTACCGGGTCGGCGGCGCCGAGACCATCACCGTCAACGGCCCGTTCAGCTTCACCCCGGACTACGCCGCCCCCGAACTGGCCCGGGGCAACGTCCCGCGCCCGGCCTCGGACGTCTTCTGCCTGGCCGCCACCCTCCACGCCCTGGTCACCGGTGCGCCGCCGCGCGGTGGCACACCCGAGGACGACGCCGCCCCCGACCGGACGGGGGACGGCGGGGAGGAAGCCGAGCGGCTGAGGTACTGGAAGGCCGAGCAGGGCGTCGTCGAGCTGGACGCCGCCGCCGTGGGACCGCTGTACCCCGTGCTCACCGCCATGCTGCACCGCGATCCCCGGCAACGCCCCGACGCCGCCGAGGTCAGGCGCCTGCTGGCGGAAGTCGCCGCAGCCGACCCGGAAACCGCCGGGGACACCGCCCCCACCGTCACCGGGCGCCGACGCCGGCGTCTGCCTCTGATCGCGTCCGCTCTCGGCATCAGCGCCGTACTGGCCCTGGGGCTCGTCGTCATCCCCGACCGCGACGACGCGAAGACCGGCGCCGAGCCCGGTCGGAGCCGAGCGCAGGAGGACGCCTCGGACGGTGAACCACAGGCCCTGATCGGCGACCCGCACACGGCCGACGTGTGCAAGCTGACCGACCCCGCCGCGCTCGACCAGTTCGGCAACGGGGACGGAGACGTCGAAGTGGACGTGGACTACGGGAACTTCGACCGCTGCGACGTGCTCGTGAGCATCGACGACCAGACCCGGATCGATGTGTCGATCCGGCTCCTGCGAGGCTCACCGCCCGAGGGGTCGAAACCCTCCCGCACCATCGGGAGGATCGGCGTCCGGGAGGAGCAGGCCGAGAGCGACGAGTGCAAGCTGCTGCTGACGTCCGACGGTGACAGCGACGGTTCCCTGGTCGGGGTCCGCGTCAACATGGGCAAGGGCTCCGTGCACGGCGGCAACGCGACCCTGTGCACGGTCGCCGACAAGGCCGCCGCGAGCGCCGCCGAGGTCCTCAACCGGGGTCCGCTGCCCCGTCGTTCACCCGCCTACCCGCGCGCTTCGCTGGCCTGGGCGAACGCCTGCGAGCTGCTCGACGCCAAGGCGCTGTCCGTCGTTCCCGGCCTCAAGGTCGACGTGCCGGACGTCGGCATCGCGAACTGGAGCTGCGAGTGGTCGAGCGACGTCGACGACCTGGAGGTCACAGTGGCCTTCCACCGCGACCAGCCCAAGTCCGCCGCGGACGGCGCGAGCAGCGTCACGCTCAGCGGATACCGCACCATCATCGAGCCGGACGACGACACCTGTACGGCGTTCGTCGAGTACCGCAGGTACAGCGGCCAGGACGCCGAGACCGCCGCCGAGATGGTGCGTCTGGACGTCAGCGGGCAACGGCCCACGGACAGGCTCTGCCCGATGGCCGAGGACCTCGCGGCCTCCGCCGCCGCCGAACTCCGCGCACGGTGACATCGGACGTCAGAGCGCGGAGTGGGGCCAGGTGGCGTCGTCCTCCATCAGGTCCAGGTCCGGCGGTACGAGCGTCGTCGACTCCACCAACCCCTTGATCAGGTTGTGCAGCAGGCTGTTGTCGCCGGGGCGGCCCTGCGACTTGTCGTGCAGCAGCGGGTACCGGAATCCGGTGCGGTGCAGGCGGTGGCGTACGACCTCGATCCGGTGCTCGATCCTGCGCTCGGTCCACTTGTCCTCCGGGCGGAGGTAGCTGAGCTGCTTGGCGGCCGTGGCATACGTCAGAGGGCGCGGTTCCTCCTCGTACAACAGGTACCGCTGGCCGAGGACGACGAGCAGCAGCCGCTCGTCGTCGTCGAGCGCCCAGGTGTCCGGCCGGACCGTGTCGGCGCGCCGCCGCGACACCGGCCCCTGGTCGTCGTGGCCCGCGACGTACAGCTCGACCAGGTGCTCACGGTAGCCGGAGCCCTTCACGAACAGCGGGGTGTAACCGGTGGCGAGCGGGATCGCCTCGGTGCTCAGGTGCATCATCCGGCCGCGGGGCAGCCGGACGAGCTGCTGCCCGGTGTTGCGCAGCCACCACAGGCCCTGACGGTGCGTCAACTCGCCGTGCTGCCGGCTCACCCGCAGGTCGTCCACGCCGACACCCAGGTCCACGTCCGGCTTCTCACCGCGCCCGAAGCGGACCGTGAGTCCCGGGCGGGGCGGTGCGCTGAGCTCACCCGTGACCGTACGGGCATGCAGGGTCCCTGGTGTGGCGGGCGCGACACCACGCGCGAGGCTGGCGGAGAGGGGCATCGCTGGTCTCCTCGGTTCGTGGGCTTCTCGGTTCGACAGCTTCTCTGCAGGCGCCCGACGTACTGACCAGTGTCGGACCCCGTCGCGGGACCCCTCCCGTACGAGGTGAGAGCTTCACGGAATCAGTACGCCGACTTCAACCGCTCCCCCGGGAAGCTTCCCGCCGTCCTCCCGGGCCACGCTCGCTCTGCCCCGCCTCGGGTGTGAGGACGTACCGCACCGGGTCGGCCATGGCCTTGCGCAGCCGCGCCGCCTTCAGCGCCTCCTCGCCCCACCCGGCCGGCCGGATGTCCCCGCCGCCACCGGAACCCAGCCGCTGCCGCAGCCAGTGCCGGTACCGCCCGGCGATGACCGTACCTCCCGCATCACCAACGCCCCCTCATTCGGCCGCGCTTACCGCCCGGCCCCCGAAAATCACTCCAGCGGTCCGTCACCCGCAGGCTCACCGTCTCCTCGGACTCGGCCATAAGGAGTTCGGATTGCGCAGATGACGGTGGTCGGAGTGCGCACTCTGCGAGCGCGGCGGATGCTGGTGCTCCGCGGGACGAAGGGGTAAGGAGAAATCCATGCAGAGCGTGCGGTTCAATTCCCCCGGCAATGAGGTGGCGAAGGTTTCCTATACCGCTCGCCGCCTTGTCGAGCTGGGCTACGGAAGCACCAGAACACTGGGGCTGAGCGTGGCGGATGGGCCTCCACGGGCGGGCGATCTGGTGCTGTGCCGGGTAACCGAAATCGGCCAGCACAGGTTCCTCGGGCAGGTACACGGAAAGCGGAATCGGCTGTTCGTCGGCGACACGGTCGTAGTCGCCTATGGCGCCCGCTACGCCCCGGATCAATTCGAGGCGGAGGTGCCCGGCGACCTCGGACCCTGTGACCTGGTCGCCGGAGGCGGGATAGCAGGACGGGTCGTGTCCTCCCACTCCAGGATGAAATCCCCCACCCAAGTGGAGCCTTTGGGCCTGGTGACCGACGAGCACGGCGAGCTCATCAACCTGGCCCGTCTGGCCCGGCCCGTGGTGCCGGTCCTCGCTCCTCGCCCGCGCACCATCGCCGTACTCGGCACATCGATGAACTCGGGCAAGACGACCGTGGCGGCCGCCCTCATCCGCGGGCTCAGCCTGGCCGGCCGCCGGGTCGGCGCGGCAAAGGTGACCGGCACCGGCGCTCCGGGGGATCCGACGCTGATGGCCGACGCGGGCGCGTCGCGGGTCATCGACTTCACCGACCTGGGTTTCCCCACCACCTACCAGCTGCCGATGCCGCAGGTGATCCGTATCCTGCGCGGCGCGATCACGGATCTGACGAGTCACCAGGCGGACGCCATCGTGCTGGAGGTCGCGGACGGGCTGCTGCAACAGGAGACGGCGGCACTGATCCAGACGCCTGAATTCCGCACCGGAGTGGACGGCATCGTGTTCGCGGCCGGTGACTCGATCAGCGCGGTGGCGGGGGTACGGCTGCTGCGGGACCAGGGACTTCCCGTCATGGCGCTGAGCGGCGTGCTGACGTCCTCTCCGCTGGCCACGGCCGAAGCGGTGGCCGGTGTGGACATCCCCGCGTACACAGCGGCCGCCCTGTCCAACCCGTGTCTCGCCGACCAGGTGCTGACGGGCGCCGTCACAGGCAGGGTCGTCGCAGGAGACGGCAGCGGGTTGTCGGACGACGGCAGTCGACTGGCGGACCATGGCGGAGTGCCGCAGGAGCGCAGTCGGCTGACGGAGTACAGCGGTCCCCTGACGGCCGAAACAGTGGCGTGACCGCGGCGCGACGGCGTCGCGTCCGGATGCCGCAGACGCTCGGCGGTGTGCGGCGCCGGCTGATGCTGCTGTTGGTGCTCGCGGGTTTCGGGCAGGCGGTCTGCGTGGTCGGCTTCGCCCTCCTGGTGCATGGTGCGGCCTACCGCATCACGCACGGCGAGGAGGTCGGGGCCGGCCACGACCGCAGCGCCCTCTACACGCACGTCGCCGGCTACGCGCCCACCACGCTGGCCGTCGGACTCGCCACGTCGGCCTGCGCGACCGTGCTGCTGAAGGCGGCGGGCGAACCGCTCGCGGAGCGGCTGGCGCAGAGTTACGTACACAGCGTCAGAATGCGGCTCTTCGACCATGTCGCCGGAAGCGAGGCGGGGGGACCGTTCCGGCGCACGGTCGGCGTGACCGTGCTCCGCTTCACCGGTGACGCCTCAGCCCTGCGGCTGTGGATCAGCAAGGGCGTGGCACCGATCCTGGTGGACGGGGTGTTCGTGACGTGCGCCCTGGTCGTACTGGCCGTCATCGCACCGGGCATCGGCGCGCTCTCGGCGGCGCTGATCCTCCTCGCCGCGGCCGCCCTCGCGCTGTTCGGGCGGCGGCTGCGCGAACGCGTACGCGAGACCAGACGGCACAACGGCAAACTCGCCGCCTTCGTCAACGAACGCGTCACGCACACCGCCGTCATGCAGTCCCTGGGGCGGGTCGCGCAGGAGCGCCAGGTCATGCGGCGGCGCAGCCGTGAGTACGGTCGCGCCATGGTCCGCCAAGCCCGTCTCACCGGAGCGATGTCGGCGACGGCCGAGGCGTGCGGCATCGGGATCCTGCTGATCGTGGTGACGGTGGGCCTGGTGGCGGGCACCACCTGGGAGGCCCTCGCCTCGCTGCTGACGGTGGCGAACTTCCTCGGCGCTCCCCTGTCCTCGCTGGTCCGTGTACAGGAGTACTGGCAGCAGTCGCGCGTCGCGCGGCGGCGCATCGCCGAGGTCCTCGCGGCACCGGCGCCGCTGGCCAAAATGCGGGGAGCCGAGCCGCTCGCGCACGGGCCCGGACAGCTGGAACTCCAGGGGCTGCGCGTGGACGGTGTCCTGGACGCGTCGGCCGTCGCGTGGCCCGGACAGCGGATCGTGCTGCAGGGACCTCCGAGCTCGGGAAAGTCACTGCTGCTGCGCCTCATCGCGCGACTGCAGGAACCGGATGCCGGCGCGGTGCTGCTCGACGGCCAGGACCTCGCCCGGCACGACCCCGAATCGGTACGCCGGGTGATCAGGCTGGCCAGCCCGGAACTGCCCTTGCTTCGGGGCAGCGTCGACAAGAACCTGCGGTACGGCGAACCGGCGGACGCGGCCGAGGCGGCGGGCGAGGAACACATCGAGGCCCTGGCCGACCTGCTGCCCGACGGTCTGCGCACCCGGGTGGGCGAAAACGGCCACGGCCTTTCCATGGCCGTGCGCTACCAGGTGGCGATGGTACGAGCGCTGCGCAGCGGACCCCGGGTCCTGCTGCTGGACGATGTCCGGTCGGAGGAAGCGCTCGGTTCCGACCTGATGGAACGTCTGCTGGAGCGGTATCCGGGCACCGTCATCTACGTCACCGACGAGCCCAAGTTCGCCGCACGCGCGGATGTGCTCTGGCGCATCGACGACGGCAGGCTGACGGTCCATGAGCGGGTGCGGCAGGCCAGCGGTCTCCCGGAATGACCGAAGGGCCGCTTCGGATTGCTCCGAAACGGCCTCTGCCCTGCTGCTTCGAAAAGTCGGGACGACAGGATTCGAACCTGCGACCCCTTGACCCCCAGGAGTGGGGTCAAGGCTATTTTCTGGATATAGCAGATCCAATCAGGGCGCATGAGGTGCGCAGCAGGATCCCTCGTGCGCCATCGCGCACACTGCAACCCGGCAGATCGGCGAGGTGCTGGGCCTGGACACCGGGGTGCGAGGGAAGCTGGAGCCGCTGCGCGGGCAGCTGACGAAGCCGGCCGACCGCGGCTGGCTGCACAAAGTTGAATCACACCATCGCGCGTGGCCCGACGTCAGGCGGCCCGAGTCCGGTCCCGCATTTCGGCGATCGCCGGGCACCCGGGCCCGCTTCGCCGAGCAGCCACGGTGTCAGGCCGTCCGGATCCGGTCCCGCACCTCCGGCCGCGCCTCGAACCCGGCCGCCTTGTACGTGGCGATGCCACCGACGTTGGAACTCGGCGTGCAAACGCGCACGCTCGACGAGCCCATCTCCCGCAGCGCGGCCGCCCCGGCCACGGTGATCGCCCGGCCGTAGCCCCGACCACGGTGGTCCTCGTGTACGCCCATCGGCTCGACCAGCCCCGGCTTCCCCGGGCCGGCCGACCACACCGTCACCACCGCCGCCACGTTGCCCTGGTCGTCGTAGGCGCCCAGGCAGCGGGCGTCTGCGTAGAACGGTCCCGCCGACATCGCGTGCCAGTACTCGCGCGTAGGCCTCGAGGTGTTGAACGCCGACCGCAGGACGTCGGCGAAATCCTGCGCCTGCTCCGGGCCGATCGCCCTGATCCGCACGCCGGGGTCCTCCACCGGCTCCGCGAGGCCGCGGAAGAGCGGCGTCCACGGCTCGTCGACGCCCCAGCCCTCCTTGGTCAACAGGTCGTGAAGCAGCAGGCCCAGCGGCGCCTCGATCGACACCGCTCCTTCCGGCAGCACGCCGCGCCCAGGCAGCGAGAAGTCCTCGACGAGCCGCCGCGCCAAGCCCTCATCCTGGAAAGCGTCCGGAGCGACCGTCATCCGCGCCAGCATCGGCGAGTCCAGCATCCCGACCGCGAGGATCCGTCCGTCCCGGCTCCAGGTCCGGACCACCGCGGCCGTCTCGGCCGTTCCGAACCGGTAGTTCCAGCCAATGTCCCCCGAATGCAATTGCATCGGCGCTCCGTCGTACTGCCATTCCCGCAGCGCGGCCATGGCCTCGCGCACCCCGTCGACCGCCGGCGTCCCCAGCACAATCGTCATAGCCGGGATCAGACACCCCGTCCCCGAAGGCCCGCAATCGATTAACCGACCCAGTAGTGCTCCCGCAGCGACCCGACTGAGACCTTCGCTCCGCGCAGTGGTCCTGCCGGCGAGACATCGCCGTCCCGCGTACTCGTCCGTGATCAGGCATGCTGCCGGCGCAGGAGGACCGGCGGGACCGTGGTGCATCATTCGCACGGCCCGGGCGGCACAAGGGCGCTGCACGTGCAGCGGTGAGAATCTGCGACAGGATGGCCACGCATCGCGGATCGGATTCGCCAGTGCCCCGTCGTCCCCGGCACGCGAACGGCCGGCGTGATGGGCTGACGGAGTACGACCCAGCAGGAGGTCAGGTGAACCGTCCGCGCGCAACGGCTTCTTCGAGCGTCTCAGGGTGCAGGCTGGGAACGTCACCGAGCTGCTTGGTGCGGGCAGGGTACGCACGCTGGGCTTCCAGAGACTCCGCCGTCGTAGTGGTCGACAACCACTCGGCGCCCTCGAACGCAGCCCTTCTTCAAGCGGAAGGGAGCCTCCCGCGCGGACAGCGCGCTTCACCGCCCGGACGGCCGCTTTCGGCCGCCGGCCGAGCCGGGCGGCGTGCTCGATGGCCTCTCGGAGCAGCACCTCGGGTGGTGCCACCCTGTCCACCAGGCCCATCTCATGGGCTTCGGTCGGGCTGATGGAAGACGTCTTTCATCTGCTCCCAGGCCATGAGCCCCACCAGCGGCGAGCGGGCAAGCAGCGCACTGCCACCCGGCGTCTTTTTGAGAGCCGCGCCGGTCACCTTGAGCCCGGCACGGATGATCGAGGTGCTCAGCTTGGGAGATCGCTTCGCGCCCCCGTAGATCAGCCGTACATCGAAGTGGGCGAGGAACCGCGAGGAGTGAGTGCCTGTGAGCACGACCGCGCCCACGTTCGGATCAGGGTCCGCTCGTCGTACCAGCGCCCCGCGTTCCATGACCATCTCGCGGGTCATGAGCGCGGACGGCGGGTTGTCCAGCCGTGCGACAAGGACATGGTCATGTTGTTCGACGAGGGCGGTCTTCTTCGTCATCCTGCCTCTCCGGGGGCGGGTGGTAGGCGCCTGGGTACGGCTCGGACAGAGCGGGACAAGCTTGGGAAGGCCTGGTACGGGTGTCGTCGGGAGCCGCGACCTGTCTCCTCACCGCTTCCATGCTGACAAGATCACCCGCAGCAAGCGCCTCAACGCTCCGCGCCGTCAGCTCAGTTACCCGCGTTCAAGCGGGGCGGCCGGACAGCTACCGCCTCAAGTGGCCCGAGGACCGCGGCCAACGGCATCGGCAGTCACCGACCGTCCGCCGAGGCGATCGCGCCGAGAAGCCTCATGGTCCGGGCGCTGACCGGCCGGTCAGCGCCCGGATCCTCGGGACGGCTCAGCCCTGGGCGCGTCCGCTCGGCCCTTGGGCCGGGCGGGTTCAGCCCTTGGGCAGGGCGTAGGTCCGCGCCGCGGGCACCTCGTGGGCCGGTTCGACGTTCGTGAGGCCACCGGGGGCCGTCTTCGCCGGCTTGTGGATGAAGCTCTGGTACGTCGCCGGCTTGGTGCGGTCCGAGAAGTTCAGCGGCACGCCGAGCACGGTGAGCCGGGACTGCTCGCGGTGGGCGGCGGCTATGCCCTCGCGCGTCAGGTCCTTCGCCTTGCAGGCCGCCTTGAGGTCCTCGCCGAGGACGCTGATCGCATTCCAGCCGCTGACGACACCCGGGTCGAGCAGGTCCTTCGGGTACTTCGCCTTGTAGTCCTTGGCGAGCTTCTGCATGGCAGGGTTGTCGGTGAACGCCGGGGCGGGACTCACCACCTGGAGCATCTTCTCCAGGGCGGGTCCGACCGGGGTCGCCAGCAGCTGCGGGGCGAAGCCCGGCGAGCTGGTGAGGACCGGGACGGCGAAGCCCGCGGCGGCGGCGGTGCCGACCAGGGCGGCCGTCTGACGCGGACCGGCGCTGATCAGGATCGCTTTGACGCCGGCCTGCTTGAGCGCGGTGACCTGGGCGGTCAGGTCCTGGTCGGTGGGCTTGATCTTCTGCCCGACGACGGTCAGCTTCGCCTTCTTCGCCGCGTAGGTGGCACCGGCGAGCGCGTTCTCGCCGTACTCACCCTCGAAGTAGACGTGGCCGATCTTGTCCCCCGCCTTCAGCTTGGCCGTACGGACGACATGGTCGACGCCGTTGATCATGTCGATGTCGTAGGTGGAGCCGACCACCTGGACGTACTCGCCGCCCAGCAGGGTGGAGGCCCAGGCCATCGGGAACGTGAGCAGGTGCTTGGACTCGAGTTCCTGTGACAGCGAGGACACCACCGGGGAGCCGACCATCTGCGACACGGCGGCCACGTTCGGCTCCGTCTCGGTGAACGCGGACACGGCCTTCTGGACGTCGTAGCCGTGGTCCTTGACGGTGATCCTGACGGTCCGGCCGCAGACGCCGCCGGAGGCGTTGAGCTGGTCGGCGTACAGCTGCTGGGCGTTGACGATGCTCTTGCCGAGCGAGGCGTACGGGCCGGTGAGGTCGGTGAGCGCGCCCAGGGTGATGGTCTTCTCCGTCACTCCGGGGCCGGTCTTGACGCCGTCGCTGCCGGCGCTGCTCGCGTCGGTACCGCTCTTGGTGCTGCAGGCCGTGGCGCTCAGGGCGAGTGCGGCGATGACGGCTGCGGCCGGGGCAAGTCGGGTGCTTCTCACGGGGTGTGCTCCTTCGGGGCGGTGCGGGTGCGCAGAGGGAAACGCCGGGTGCGGGGGGAGCCGTCGCCCTTGCGGCGCGGCCGTCTGTGGGCCAGTCCGGCCAGGCCGCCGGGGGCGAAGATCAGAACGAGGACGATCGCGGTTCCGTAGAGGTAGCGGGCCGCGTCGCCCGGGGACACGCCGGATCCCGTGGTGCCGGGAGCGGTGAGCAGGGGCAGGTCGTCGGCGTACTTGGTGAGGAGGTGGGGGATCAGGGCGACGAAGACCGCGCCGCAGGCCGCGCCGCCTACCGAGCCGAGGCCGCCGATGACGATCATCGCGAGGTAGTCGATGGACAGCAGCAGGCCGAAGTGGTCGGGGACGACGCGCTTGAACACCAGGGCCAGCAGGGCGCCGGCGGCACCCGCGTACATCGAGGAGACGATGAACGCGGAGGCGCGGTAGCGGGTGAGATGGACTCCCATCACGGCGGCGGCGACCTCGCTGTCGCGTACGGCGCCGAGGGCGCGGCCGGGGCGTCCGCGCAGGATGTTGCGGGCGGCCAGCCAGGCCACGGCCACCAGGGCCAGGCCGACGTACCACAGGCGCTCCAGCCCGCCGAAGGGGACGCCGAGGACGGCGAGCCCGTCGGGGGAGGTGTCGGTGAAGGAGAAGCCGAGGATGTCCAGCGGTGGTACGGAACGGCCGTTGAAGCCGCCGGTGACCTGCGGGGCGTTGAGCATCATGTGATGGCCGAGGAAGACCAGGGCGAGGGTGGCGATGCCCAGGTACATGCCGCGCAGCCGGCCGGAGATGGGGCTGAACAGGCCGCCCGCCGCGCCGGCGAGCACGATCGCGAGTACGAAGGCGAGGACCGGCGGGAGCCCGAGGCCGTACAGGCTGCTGGAACCGGTGCCGGACGGCTCGGCCGCCAGCCACACATAGCCGTACGCGCCGACGGCGAGGAAGAAGGCGTGGCCGAGGGAGAGCTGTCCCGTCGTCCCGGAGAGCAGGTTCAACCCGATGGCGCCGATGACGGCGGCCATCGCGAACAGGCCCGTCTGGAGCCAGAACGAGGTGACGTAGAAGGGGAGGGCGAGCAGGACCAGAACGCCGGCGGCCAGAGTGGCCGCGCGCCGCCCGCGGGGGGTGAGCCTGCCGGACCACCTGGCCTGGACGGATGGCGAATCGGCGGGCGCGGGGCCGGGAGCCGCCACGGTGTCACGGGAATCCGTGGTGTCACGGGAATCCGTGGTGTCACGGGAATCCGTGGTGTCACGGGAATCCGTGGTGTCGCGGGTGTCAGACACGGGTCAGCTCCTTCGATCCGAAGAGACCGGTGGGCCGGACCAGCAGCACGAGCACCATCACGAGGTAGGGAGCCACATCGGAGAATCCGGCGCCGAGGACGCTCAGTTCGCTCTGGTAGCCGGCGGCCATCGCCGCGGTCAGGCCGATCACCAGACTTCCGACGAGCGCGCCGACGGCCGAGTCCATGCCGCCGAGGATGGCCGCGGGAAAGGCGCTCAGGGCGATCTGACTCGTCGTACGGTCGAGTCCCGGCGCGGGGAAGGCGGCGAGGAACACGGCGGCGAGCGCGGCCAGCGCCCCGGCGACGCACCAGGCGATGAGCCGTACGCGGCCCAGCCGTATCCCCATCAGGGCCGCGGCTTCCGGGTCGGCGGCGGCGGACCGCATGGACAGGCCCCAGCGTGACCAGCGGAAGGCGGCGAAGAACGCACCGATGACGATGACCGCGACGACGATGCTCGCGATGCGGGCGTCGGCGACGGTGATGCTGCCGAGCCGGGTCACATCCGCGCCCCAGGGGTCGCCCATGGTGAGGTAGTCGGCGCCGACCTGCCGGTTGAGTTCGGTGCTGAGCAGGACGTCCACGCCGATGGTGAGGATGGTCAGCGTGTGGATCTCCGCGCCGCGCAGGCCGCGGCTGGCCAGCAGCTGGACGAGTCCGGCGAGTACCGCGGCGAGCGCGGCGCCGACGAGGACGGCGGGGATGAAGCCGATGGTGTCGTGGAGGCGGGCCGTGACATAGCCGCCGAAGAGCAGCAGGGAGCCGTGCGCGAAGTTCATGACGCCGGACGCCTTGAAGATCACGACGAAGCCCAGGGCTATCAGCGCGTAGACGGAGCCGAGCGCCAGTCCGTTGAGGACGGTTTCGGTGAGCTTGATCATGATGCTTCCTCCGAGTCGCGCTCGGTGTCAGGGGCGGTGGCCTTGGTGGTGTCCGTGCCGGTGTCCGTGCCGGTGTCCGTGTCCATGGCAGATTCCGGTTCCGGTTTCGGCTCGGCTTCCGCTTCCGCTTCCGCTTCCGCTTCCGCTTCCGGCTCGGTGTCCTGGACCGGCGTGCCGAGATACGCGCTGATCACCGCCGGGTCGTTCTGGATGCGCTCGGGCGGCCCGTCCGCGATGAGGCGGCCGAAATCGAGCACGGTCACCGAGTCGGCGATCCGCATGATCAGCCCCATGTCGTGCTCGACGATGAGGATCGAGATGTTCAGGGCGTCACGTACCCGGGCGATCGTCTCGGCCATGGCCGAGCGCTCGGTGGGGTGCATGCCGGCGACCGGCTCGTCGAGCAGCAGCAGTCTGGGCTCCATGCAGAGCGCACGCGCCATCTCCACCCGCTTGCGGTCGCCGTACGCGAGCCCGCCGACCGGCTTGTCGAACGCCGAACCGAGGCCGAGGAAGTCGGCGATCTCGGCCGCGCGCTCCCGGTGGCGGCGCTGCTCGCGCACTGTGTGGGGCAGCCGCAGCGCGCTCGCCGTGAAGCCTGCCCGGGTCAGCCGGTGGCGGCCGAGCATGAGGTTGTCGGCGACGGTCCCGTGGGTGAGCACGATGTTCTGGAAGGTGCGGGCCACGCCGAGCTGAGCGATGCGGTGCGGTGCGAGGCGGGTGAGGTCCTTGTCCGCGTACCGGACGGCTCCGGCGGTGGCGCGGTAGACGCCCGAGATGACGTTGAAGCAGGTCGACTTGCCCGCCCCGTTGGGGCCGATGAGCGCGTGGATCGTGCCGGGCGCGACCGTGAAGGACAGGTCGTCGAGGGCGACCAGGCCGGCGAAACGCACGGTCAGATTCTCGACTGTGAGGGCCGGGACCGGGTCGGGCCCGCTGTCCGGTCGGAGGGTCGTGGTCGCCTCGGGGGTCGTGTCCGTCGTGCCGATGCTCATCCGTTCCACCTGCCGAGCTCGGTCAGTCCCGGTGCCGTCACGGACGGAGCGCTCGCGGCCGTCGCGTACGCGGCGTCGCCGTCCGCGTCGGACACGTCGCAGCCGGCCTCATACGTCTCGCCCAGGTACAGCCGTCGCACCTCGTCCGCCGCGGCGAGGTCGGCCGATGCCCCCTCCAGCCGCACCTGGCCGACGTCCAGCACCGACGCGCGGTCGGACAGCTCCAGGGCCATCGCGGCGTTCTGCTCGACGAGGAGGATCGAGGTCCCCTGGGCGTTGATCTCGCGGATGATCTCCGCGATGCGCCGGACCATCAGCGGCGCGAGCCCCAGCGAGGGCTCGTCGAGGAGCAGCAGCCGCGGCGCCGCCATCAGCGCGCGGCCCATCGCGAGCATCTGCTGCTCGCCGCCGGACATCAGCCCGGCGGCCTGCCGCCGCCGCTCGGCCAGCACCGGGAACTGCGCGAAGACGCGCTCGCGGGCCGCGCGCAGCTCGGCGCGGGAGCGGCTTGCCGACCCCAGGAACCCGGCTCGGAGGTTGTCCTCCACCGAAAGGGCACCGAAGATCCGCCGACCCTCGGGCACCTGCACCACCCCGGCGGCCACGGACCGCGCGGTGTCGCCGCTCAGCCGTACGCCGTCGAAGTGCACCGTGCCGCGCTCGACCGTGCCGCGGTGCAGTGCGAGGGTCCCCGAGACCGCACGGAGCAGCGTGGACTTTCCCGCTCCGTTGGAGCCGAGTACGGCCACGATCCGGCCCTGCGGAACGGTCAGTGACACCCCGTGGAGTGCCTGCACGGACCGTCCGTAGCTGACGTGCAGATCGCTGACCCGAAGGGTCCCGGCCTCGGGCTCTGCCTCGGGCTCTGCCTCGGGCTCTGCCTCGGGCTCTGGTGGGCTCATCAGGGCGTTCTCCTTGCTCTTCGTCGAGCGGGCGCGTGCCGGGCGCCGGACTGGAGCGTCACGAGACCACGGCAGTAGCAGGGCGTCCATGGACTGGGAGCGAGCCGCTGTCAGTTCCCAGCCGGTGCGTGATCCGCTTGTGAGGGGGCACAATCCGTACCTCCTGCTGTGCGTGGATCATCACGATTTGACGGACGTTTCGCACCAGGGGATGACCGACTGCTTAGCATGTGGATTCCTTGGAGTGCGCTCCATGGGCACACGCCGATCGCCGGCCGGTGGAGCCACCCAGCTGCGACCCGCGCAGCGCAAGACATGGCGACCCGCCGTGGTGTTCTCGCACGCCCCGTCCGTCTGGAGGGTCCATGCACAGCAGTTCCGTCCCTGGCTCGGTCCGCCCCCGCGTCAGCACCGTCAGCACCGCCACCATCGCCGGTCCGCGGCCTGCTGCCGCCGCCGTCGGCCCGCCCTCCGGCGCCACCGCCGTCGGCTCGCCGCCGCCCCTGCCCGAGTCCGCCGACGAGACCTCACCGCACCAGCTCTTCGACCACGCCTGCCGGTGCCTGCTCGGGCGCGGCCAGGCATTCAGCGACACAGTCGTGGACCAGATCCGCACCCAGGTGCCCTACTACGCCGACCTGGTGCTCGCACCGCCCGACCTGCCGCAGTCCGTGTACAAGGGCGTACGCATCACCCTGGAAGCCGCCCTCGACCCGGGCCGGATCGCGGACGTCGAGCGCTACACCCGTGAGCTCGGCATCCGCCGGGCCGAGGAGAGCCGCCCCCTCGACGAGGTGCTGCACGCCTTCCGGGTAGCCGGATCGGAGGTCTGGAGCGGGATCATCGGCGCCGTGGAGCGGGACGGCCTCGGCGACCAGCGCCACCTCGTGCGCGTGGCCGAGCTGGTGTGGAAGAGCAACGACCGCGACTGCGTCCTGCTGGCCGACGCCTACCGCCAGGTCGCCAAGGGTATGGCCAGCCGCCACAACGAGCGTGTACGCCTGATCCTCGCCGCCGTGCTGGAGAGCCGCAACGACCCGGCGTTCGTCCTGGACGCGGCGTCGATCCTCAACCTGCCGCCCGACGGACGCTTCGCGGTCGCGGAGATACGGGCCACGCCGCCCTTCGGCCGCACGCCCGACGCCGTTCCGGAGATCCGCGGCATGCGCGTCCTGCGCCACACCGGGGGCCGGCGCGATGTGCTCGTCGCCCATCTCGGCGACCGCCCGCTCGACGCGCTTGTCTCCGCGCTCGACGCCGGTCCCGGCATGCGCATCGGCGTCAGCCCGGTCGTCCAGGGTCTGGAGAACCTGCCCCGGGCGAAGGACATGGCCGGACTCGCGCTGCGCACCTGCCGGGGAGACGGCGAGGTCGCCCGGCTCGACGCCCGTCTGCCCGACGGTCTGCTCATGTCACGGCCCGACCTGTCCGCCGAACTCGCCCTGCGGGTGCTCCGGCCGCTGTACGACCTGGAGCCCGCCGACCGCGAAACGCTGATCGACACACTCGGGGTGTGGATCGAGAAGGGCGGCTCGGCGGTCCAGGCGGCCCGGCACATGCTGTGCCACCGCAACACGGTGCTGAACCGGCTGCGCCGCTTCGAGCAGATCACAGGGCTCGAACTGTCCCGCCCCCGCGACCTCGTACGGCTCACGCTCGCGTTCGACGCACTCCAACTGCTCGGGCCTGCGGCCGTCCTCGGCTGCGCGGACGCCCGGGATCGCGACGTGGACGGCTGAGGCTACGGGGGGCGACGTATGCCCGCCGCGAGCATGCGATGCGTGCCCCGGCACGGGCCGCCGCGCATGCCCTCGGCTGTACCGGCGGCCGTGCCGCCGTGGCCGGTTCCCTTCCCGCGGGTGGCTGAATGGGCATCAGCACAGTCACCGCCCGCCGGCGTTGGGAGCGGACAACGGCGTGCCCCAAGCGCATGGACCGACTGGTCGGTACGTGCTCTGGTGAGCCCCGATCAGGGGCAATGCCGTCAGGGGCAATGCCCGCGCAAGGCATCGCCCGAGCCAGGCGATGCGCGCGCATCCCTGCCCGCCAGGAGAGCTCCATGGCCCATCAGCACGTCCATCCGCACACCCCCCAGCCCCATCGAAGACCCCGGCCCCACCCGCCCGGCAGATTCTTCGCCCTCGTCAACGGACTGACCTTCGCCGTCCACCTCCTGCTCGCCTGCACCGCCGAAGACCTGCTGGCCACGCGCATCGCCGGCCAGATCACCCTCGGCGTCGTCGCACTTCTCGCCCAGGGTTTGCTCCTGCTGTGGACGGCGGCGCGCTATGACCGCGCCCCCCACGGCCCAGCCCCTTACGACGAGACCCCCTACGGCGAGGCCTCGTACGAGCCGCAGGGGGAGCGCTGATGCTTCCTCAGATACTGCTTGCCGCAGGGGCACCCGGCACCCTCGACCTGGACACGGACACCCGCTCATGGGTCCTCGTCGGCTTTCTGACGTTCATCGTCCCGATGCTGCTCATCTGTGTGCTCAACGGCCCCGAGCGCGACCGGGTCAACGACTTCTACACCGCGGGCCGCAGGCTGCGCCCCGTGCAGGGCGCCATCGTCCTCTCCGGCGTCTATCTCTCCGCCGCGACCGTGCTCGGTACGACGGGAACCGTCGCGGTCTTCGGCTTCGACGGCCTGTTCGTCGCTCTGTGCACCGTGCTGTCGCTCGGCGTCCTGCTCCTGCTGTCCGGCCCGCTGCGCGAGCGCGGCAGCTACACGCTCGGCGACACCTTCGCCCTGCGCGCCCCGGGGCCCGCCGTGCGGATCGCGGCCGCCGTCGTCACGCTGAGCGCCTGTATCCCGTATCTGATCGTCCAGCTCTCCGGCGCGGGCCGGACCACCGCCATGCTGCTCGGCCTTTCCGGGCCGGGCGCCGAACAGACCGTCATCGTCATGATCGGTGCGCTCGTCGTCTGCGCCACTGCCTTCGGCGGGATGCGCGGCATGATCGCGCTCCAGATCATCAAGACAGTGTTCCTGCTCGCCATGGCGCTCGCCGTGGCCGCGGTGCTGCTCCACCGCTTCCACTGGAGCGCCGACTCCCTCATCGACACCGCCGCTCGGGGCAGCGGCCGCCCCGAGGGCTATATGCGTCCCGGCCTGCGCTTCGCCGCCGGCGGCCCGGTCGAGAGCACGCTCGACTTCATCGGCCTGATGATCACCGTGGTGCTGGGCGTGGCGTGCCTGCCCCATGTCGCCACCCAGCTCAACACCGCGCCCGACCCGGCCGCCGCCCGACGTACGGTCCGTCACACCATCGGAATCGTCGCCGCCGTCTGCCTCATCACCACCGTGATGGGCTTCGGTGCCGCTGCGGTGACCGGCGCCCCCAAGATCCTCGCCGCCGATCCCGGAGCCACCAGCAGCCTGCTGATGCTCACCGGCGATCTGGCGGGAGGATCGTCGGCGCAGACGGGCGAGGCGTGGCTCGTCGTGCTGGTCGCCTGCGCGGTGTTCCTCACGACGCTCGCGGTCGTCGCGAGCGTGACCCTGGCGGCGGCGGGCGCCGTCGCCCACGATCTCGTCACCAACGTGGTGCGCCGCGGGCGTACCACCGAGGGCAGGGAGGTGGCCGCGGCCCGCATCGCGTCCGCCCTGATCGGGGTGCTGAGCATCTGCTGCGCGGTGTGGGTCCATGGCTGGAACATGGGCTTCCTGTCCACCCTCTCCCTGGCGGTGGCGGCCTCCTGCCTGCTCCCGGCGCTGGTGTACGCGTTTCTCTGGCGCGGCTTCACGCGCCGGGGGCTGCTGTGGACCCTGTACGGCGGCCTGGGCTCCGCGATCGGACTCCAGGTGTGCAGCCCCGTCTTCTCGGGCAACCCGATGGCGCTGGTGCCCGAGTGGCACATCGACTGGTTCCCGCTCCAGACAGTCGCCCTGGTGTCCCTGCCCATCGCGTTCCTGCTCGGCTGGCTCGGCAGCGTGACGGGACAGCGGCATACGGCCCCGGTGGCGGAGGCGCGGGTCAAGCCTGACGTACTGACGTACTGACGTACTGACGCACGAAGGCGGCGGCCGGCGGAGCGCCCTCACCCACTCCACCGACCGCCGTCCAGGGACGCCGCCCGGCGCCGACCACGACTCAGGCAGCCGCGACCTCATCGATATCCCTGAGCAAGGGCAGGCCATCGCGCAAGTCTCCCTGGTGAACGGGCAGTTCAACCGGAGGAGCACGCGGTGGCCTTGTCCCGGTCTGAGCTGATGCGGCCGCTGGAGTCACTACGTCGGGCCGACGGAGTCGAGGCAATCAGGGTGGTGTGCGAGCACATCCCGCAGGAGCTCATCGAGGCCGAGGCCACCGACGTGATCGGTGCCGCCCCGCACGAGCACTCCGAGACGCGCACGACCTGGCGCAACGGGCACCGCGGGAGGCTGCTGACCACGCAGGCCGGCGACGTCGATCTGAAGATCCCCAAGCTGCGGACCGGATCGTTCTTCCCCTCCCTGCCGGAACGGCGCCGACGTATCGACCGGGCACTGTTCGCCGTGGTGATGGGGGCATACGTGCACGGGGTCTCGGCCCGCTCGGTCGACGACCTGGTCAAAGCACTCGGCGCGGACAGCGCGATCTCCAAATCCGAGGTCTCCCGCATCTGCGGCGAGCTGGACGAGGAACTGACTGCGTTGAGGAACGGCCGCTGGATCACCCCGTCTTCCCCTACGTCTTCCTGGACGCCACCTACTGCAAGGCGAGGGTCAACCACCGGATCGCCTTGCAGGCCGTGGTCACCGCCACCGGGATCTCCGCCACCGGGCACCGCGAGATCCTCGGCCTGATGGTCGGCGACAGCGAGTCGAAGCCGTTCTGGTCGAGGTGGACGAACTGACCGGCGTCCACAAGAACTTGACCCGCGGCATCGTGGCCCTGGTCTTCCGCTGCAAGCCCTCCGGAGGCACCGAACGCACCTCAAGCGAGTCCACGGCCGTCTCCCAGCGGGATAAGACTCTCTCTCCTTCACAAGGCCCGCGCACGGCGCGGGCGCGCGCCGCCTTTGCGGCGCGCTCGGCGGCTGCGGGCATGAAGTCGCAGACACCCTCTGCGGCTGGGGCGGTCGGCTCCACGGCTTTACGCAGCCACTTGGGGCGAGCCTCTAAGATCATGGCCCCAACGTCGTGCTTCAGACGTCGTTTTCTTTGGCGGGTGCGGCCTACAGCGCTTACCCAGAGGTTCTTCGAGAGGACCTGGGGGATCCAGCCGCGGAGCTGAATCCCCCAGAGAACGTGGTCGGCTCCGCCTGCCTCAAGTACTGTGACCCTGCATGATCGAATCCGAGATTGAAGTCAACGAGACTCTGGTTCGGGACCTGCTGCTGGATCAGCATCCGGATCTGGCCGCGCTGCCCATCCGCGAGGTGGCGGGCGGTTGGGGCAACCAGATGTGGCGCCTTGGAGACGAGTTGGCGGTCCGGATGCAGCGGATGGACACCAGCCCAGATCTGCAACTCAAAGAGCGCCGGTGGCTGCCGACCTTGGCCTCGCGTCTGCCGCTGCCGATCCCGGTCCCGATGCGGGACGGTGTGCCGTCCGAGCGCTTCCCCAAGATCTGGACCGTCATGACATGGGTCGAGGGCACACCGCTGGACCACGGCTCCATCACCCGCGGCGACCACGCGGCCGACACCCTGGCTGCCTTCCTCAAGGCGCTGCATGTGGAGGCGCCCGCCGAGGCGCCGAACGCCTCGGACCGCGGCGGTCACCCCCGGGAGTGCGCGGAGGGCTTCGAGAACTTCCTGCGGGCCGTGGACCTCGGCCGCTTCGCGGAGGAGGATGTCCGGGCCGTGTGGGACGACGCGGTCGCGGCTCCCGAGTGGGAGGGCCCGCGGATGTGGGTTCACGGCGATCTGCATCCCGCGAACGTCGTCGTCGCGGACGGGACGCTGGCTGGCGTCGTTGACTTCGGCGATGTCTTCGCCGGAGACCCGGCCTGGGACCTTGCGGCTGCCTGGGTGCTGCTCCCCGCGGACTGCGCTTCACGGTTTTTCGATAGCTACGCACGGGCGGACGAGGCAGCCATGCGTCGGGCGCGTGGGCTGGCCGCGGTGAAGAGCCTGTTCCTGATGCTGATGGGACAGAACGGGGACCGCGGCCTGCCCGGCGGCAAGCCGAACTGGGGGCCTGCAGGCCGGTCGGCGCTTGAGCGTGTCCTGAAGGGCCTTTGACGTCGGCGTTCAGGCCGAGGACGAACTCCTCGACCCACGCGCGCTGGCCCTGCCCGACTGGGAGACCCCCCTCGCCCTGGCCCACGCGCTCGTGGCCGCCTCCCACGACCAGTACCGCGGCTGGGGAGACGTGGTCATCTTCGCCGCATGCACCGCCGCACGGATCGGCCAGGTCTCAGGCTGTCGCGTCGGAGACATCGACACCGCCCAGTGGATCTGGACCGTGCGGCGTCAGACCACACCCGCGCCCGGCGGGCTGACCGACAACGGCACCCAGGGCAAACGGGCCCGCAAGGTTCCCACCGTCGAGGAGATCCGCCCCCTCATCACCCAGCGCATCCTGTCCGCAGACCCCAACCCCGACGCCCGCCTGTTCACCGGCCCACGCGGCGGACGCATCTCCACCGCCGTCCTGCGCGACGCCGTACACAAGATCACGACCGCCGGGGCGGCGCTCTCCGCACACCTCAGCGTGCTCCGCGCACCGCGCTCGCTGCCGAGCCCGATCGTCGTGACCCGCTGACCCCGGTCAAGGGCGCCGGTCCCCAACTGGTCCCCAAGAATGATCAAGGGCCGGTTTCGGATGCCTCCGAAACCGGCCCTGACCTGCGACCATCTCCAGTCGGGACGACAGGATTTGAACCTGCGACCCCTTGACCCCCAGTCAAGTGCGCTACCAAGCTGCGCCACGTCCCGGCGTATGTCGCGCGGCGAACCGCGTGATCACGCAGGTCAACCCTACCCCATACACACGCCGCCCCCATCGGTCCGATCTCTTGACCCATAATTGCCGTCACCTATAATTGCCTAACGCAATCGAATAGCTCATCAGCGGCCCGTCCGTCGCCGAACCGTCCCTCACCGGGCCGACCCACGGGCCGCGAACGATCGGAGCCCTATGTCTCTCCTGGCCCGGCCCGCGGTGGCCGCCTTCGTCGCCAAGGCGATGCAACGTGCAACCGGGATGGCTGACCGCCGTTCCGGTGGCCGGGGTTCCGCCGCTGCCTCGCACGCGCGATTCCCCGAATATCCGCGCAAGGTACGGGAGTTGACGATTCCCACGTCGATCGCCCCCGCCCGGGCCACGGTGTACCTGCCCGCGAACGCCGAACCCGCTCCCCCAGTGCACGTCAACTTCCACGGCGGCGGCTATGTGATGACGCTGACCGAGCTGGACGACCCGCTGTGCCGCACCCTCGCCGCCGAGGCGGGGGCGGTCGTGATCAACGTGGATTACGTCGTCGCGCCGCAGCACCCGTTCCCGGCGCCACCCCGGCAGGCGTACGACGTCGTCCGGTGGGTGGCCGGGCACGGCGCGGAGGAGGGCTGGGACGGCGACCGGCTCACCGTGGGCGGGCAGAGCGCCGGCGGCGGGCTCGCGGCGGCCGTGGCGCGGCAGGCTCTTGAAGAGGGCGGGCCCTCGATCGCGCTCCAGGTGCTGCACTATCCCCCGCTCGACCTGGCGACCCGCCCCAGGGACAAGCGCGCCGCCATCGCCAAGCCGATGCTGCGGCCCTGGATGGGCGACGTCTTCGACACCTCGTACGTACCGGACGTGCGGCGGCGCGACGACCGGCTCGTGTCCCCGGCGCATCCGTCGGACACCGCGGACCTGACGGGCATCGCCCCGGCCCTGGTGATCACCGCCGAGTACGACCTGCTCCGGGCCGAGGGCGAGCGCTATGCCGAGCGGCTGCGGGCGGCGGGTGCTCTGGTCGCACATCACGACGTGGCCGGGGCGGATCATGGGTACGACGGGAGTGACGACGACAAGGCGCGGGAGGTCTACGCGATGATCGCCCGGCATGTACGGGAGGCCACCGGAAGCCGCACCGTCTGAGGGCTCGGACCGCCCCGCCATCGACGGCCACGCAGCCCCGTCACTCCTCCGGGCACCCGGCACCCACGTTCACCGCGACCGGCGCGGCGGCCGACCACGCGTCGACGGAGGTCAGGACGGGCTCACCCACAGGGCCGGGGGTCGCAGTGACCTTGGCACCCTCGCCCGGACTCCCGGGCACCGCCGTACTCCGGGCATCCCTGCCCCAACTCCCGGGCGCCGCAGCGTTTCTGGCATCCCCGTCCCAACTCCCGGGCGCCGCAGTGTTCCTGGCACCCCTGTCCCAACTCCCGGGCGCCGCGGCGTTCCTGGCACCCCTGCCCCAACTCCCTGGCGCCGCGGCGTTCCTGGCACCCCTGCCCCAACTCCCGGGCGCCGCAGTACCCCTGGCGCCCCTACCCGGGCTCCCGGACCTCCCCGCGGCGAAGCCCGCCATCAGCAGGGCCACGGCCACCACCACCCACCAGGGCAGACCGGCGGTGGCCATGAACCCGACCACGGCCACCACCGCGAGAAGTCCCGTCACGTCCCCGTTCCCCCTTAACAGTTCCACTCATTCGCCACGGACGCACCGAAGGCCGCCCTGCATCACAGCGGGCATATGACGCAACAATACGCGAGACAGTCGTATATCCCAGTTCGGGTCATCGGTACATATGACGGACGCCAATCAGTGCGCGCCTACGAGCTCCTGATCGCTGTCGGTACGAGCCGCCCGCCTCGATCCGCGCAGTGCGGCGACGCCGATGAAGACCATGGACGACAGCCCCGCGAGGGCGAACGCGGTGAAGCCCCAGTCGCCCTTGTTCGCGGCGAGCAACTGGCCGCCCAGCCACGGCCCGAAGACGGCGCCGAAGCGGCCCATGCCGGAGGTCCAGCCGACGGCGGTGGCGCGGTTCTCGGGGCGGGAGCGGATCGAGACCGTCGCGTAGATCATGGTCTGGGCGCTGTTCAGGAACACACCGGTCAGGAAGACCACCGTGAAGGTGAGCGCCAGCGGCATGTGGACGCCGAGCAGGAAGACTCCGGCGGTCAGCGCGAACCAGATCGCCGAGATCCGCGGGGCGCCGAACCGGTCGGAGGGGCGTCCGGCGACCAGCATGCCGACGATGCCGCCGAGGTTGAACAGCACCACGAAGGTCAGCGCCGAGCCGAGGTTGTAACCCTCGCCGCGCATCAGGGTGGGCAGCCAGGTGGCGACGCCGTGGACGAGGAGCAGTCCGCCGAAGGAGGCCGGCCAGTACAGCAGGGTCTGGGTCCACTCGCCGCCCCGGAAGAGGTTGGCCAGGGAGTTCCAACGGTCGGTGGCGGCCTGCTTGTCGGCCGGGGCGGCGGGCAGTTCGACCTCGTAGCGCCGGGCCAGCTCGCCGGCCTCCTCGCCGCGCCCCTCGGCCACCAGGAAGCTCAGCGACTCGGGCAGGAACCTGGCGAGCACCGGCACGAAGAGCAGCGGGAGCACACAGCACCAGAACGCCGCCCGCCAGCCCAGGGGTTCGACGACCCACAGGGCGGCGTAGGCGGAGAGGATGCCGCCCGCGTGGTGGGCGGTCATCAGCAGGCCGATGGTGAGGGCGCCGCGGCCGCGCGGGGCGTAGTCGGAGACCATGCTGATCGCGGTGGGCAACAGCCCGCCGAGGCCGATACCGGCGAGGGTGCGGCCGAGGCCGAACACCTCGACGCTGCCCGCCATCGCGCACAGCCCGGAGGCCAGGGAGAAGAGCGCGACGCAGGCGGCCATCAGCTTCTTGCGGCCGATCCGGTCGGCGACCGTCCCGGCGGTCAGCGCGCCGACCAGCATGCCGAAGGTGGCGTAGCTGCCCAGGTCACCGGCCTGGTCGGGGGTGAGGCCGAGGGCCTTGTCCTCCAGCATGTGGGGCGGCACCGAGCCGTAGATGAACATGTCCAGGCCGTCGAAGAGGACGGCCAGCCAGCACAGGCCGACGGCGAGTACGGCCAGTCTGCCGACGCGAGCGGTGGGGGGAGGAGGACCTCCTTGTTTTCCTCTCGTGCGTTGTGCGCCAGACGCTAAGGAGCCGGGAGCAAGAGAGTCAACACTTTTGTCAACAATCTCAGCGACAATCCGGTGCCGCTGGAAGAGACGCCTGGCAGGAGCGCTACGGGCGCCGGTTCAGGCGACCGGCGGCGTCCCGTGGGTGTGGAACGACTCGATCGTCTTCAGACCCCACGCCTGCCCCTTGGCCCGCTCGGCCTCGGTCCAGGTGATCAGCGGCCAGTCCGGGGCCAGCACCAGTCGCGTGAGCGGGTTGCACAGCTCGATGCGGTTGCCGCCGGGCTCGTAGACGTACAGGAAGAACGTCTGCTGGATGGCGTGCTTGTGCGGGCCCGTCTCGATGAACACGCCGCTGTCGATGGCGAGGTCGGCGGCGCGCAGGATGTCCTCGCGGGTGTCGGTCGCGAAGGCGATGTGGTGCAGCCGGCCGGCGGAGCCGGTCCAGTCCGAGGTGTAGACGACGTCGTACGACTTGTCGGTGAAGGTCAGCCAACGGGCCGCGATCTTCCCGGAGTCGAGCTGGATCTGCTCGGTGGGCCGGGCGCCCAGCACCTGTTCCTGGAACTCGGCGTTGGCGAGCACGTCGGCGGCGAGGAAGTTGATGTGGTCGAGCCGTCGTACGCCGACACCCCTGTTGGGCTTGGCCTGCGGCTGGTTCTTGAGCGCGGGCTTCAGCGCGTCCGGTGCCCGGTAGTACTCGCTCTCCCAGTACAGGGCGTGCTCGTGCCCGTCGGGGTCGGTGGTGAGGTAGAGCTTGCCGAGGCCGGGCTCGTCCTCGACCCACTTGCCGGAGCCGCCCGCCGCCTCGATCGCCTTGACACGGCGGTGGAGCGCGTCCTCGCTGGAGGTGCGCAGGGCGAGGCGGCCGAGGCCCGGCTGTTCGCGGGCGGTGAGGACCAGGCTGTGGTGCTCGTAGTCGTCGAAGGTCCGTAGGTAGACCGTGTCGCCGTCCTGGCCGTTGACCGTGAGGCCCAGGTACTCGGTGAAGAAGGCGACGCCGGCGTCCAGGTCCGGGGTGAACAGCTGGGCGTGGCCGATGTGGGCGATGTCGCCGAGCGGCGGGGTCATCGGGGGTCTCCGGGGGTGTGTGCGGGGAGTGGGGCCGCCTCGGCGGACCGGGGGAAGACGGTGCCGTCGAAGATCTTGCGGGCCGTACGGACGACGGCGGTGCGGCGGGCGGTGGGAAGGCCCGCGGAGTCGGTGCCGAGGCTGCTCTCGATGTCCAGGAATCCCGTGGGGTGTTCGATGCGGACGCGGTCGCCGTGGGCGGGCAACTCCGCGAGGTCGGCGCCGACGCCGCCTTCGAGGCGCAGACCGGCGGCGACACTGGCGGCGCCGAGTACGCCGATCGACGTGTGGCAACGGACCGGGATGAAGGTGCGGGTGGTGACCGCGCCGCCGTCCCGGGGCAGGGCGAGCAGCGTGAGTTTGGGGACGGTGGTGTCCGAGACGTCACCGAGGCCCATCAACTTGCCCGCCGCCACCCTCAGTTCGCGGAGTCGCTCGGCGAGTGTGAGGTTCTCCTCCAGGTCCCAGGGCGCCTCGTAGCCGGTGACGTCGAGCGCGGTGGCCTGGACGATGACGGTCGGCATGCCGTTGTCCACGCAGGTCACCGGGATTCCGTCGATCACGTCGCGGACGTTGCCGGTGGGCAGCAACCGACCGGTGCCGGACGGGAATTCGATCGCCACCGGGGCGGCCGAGCCGGGCACGCCCGAGATCTCGGCGTCACCCGTGTAGTCGACACGGCCGCCCGGCGTCGGGAAGGTCGAGGTGGCGAAGTCGCCGGTGTTGACCATGCGGATGCGTACGGAGGTCCGCTCCTCCCCCGCCGGGACAAGGCCGCGCTCCACGGCGAACGGCCCTATGCCCGCGAGGATGTTCCCGCAGTTCTGACGGTCACTCACTTCGGGTCGGTCGACGGCCACTTGGAGGAAGAGGTAGTCGACGTCGGCGCCCGGATCCGCCGAGGGTGAGACCACGGCGACCTTGCTGGTGAGCGGGTGAGCGCCGCCCAGGCCGTCGATCTGGCGATCGTCCGGGCTGCCCATGACGCGCAGCAACAGCTCGTCCCGCAGGGCGGGTTCCGCGGGGAGGTCCTCGGCGAGGAAGTAGGCGCCCTTGGAGGTGCCGCCGCGCATGAGCATGCAGCGCACCTCCACGGGCCCGGTCACGGCTGCGCCTCCTCGCGGACGTACTCGTCGTAGGACTTGTACGTCACGCCGAGCCGCACCAGCGTCTCCCGCAACCCGTAGCGGTCGAGGCCGAGTTGGCCGTCGAGGAAGGCGGCGCGCGTCGCGGCCTCCTTGGCCTCGCGGGCCTCGGACTTCTCGACCGTCTCCCGGGCACGCTCGCGGGGTACGACGACCACCCCGTCGTCGTCGGCGAGGATCACGTCGCCGGGGCGGACGACCTGGCCGTCGATGGCGACCGGCACGTTCACCGAGCCGCCGGTGGCCTTGACGGTGCCCTGGGCGCTGACCGCCCGGGACCAGGCGGCGAAGCCCATCTCGCGCAGTTCCTGGGTGTCGCGGATGCCGGTGTTCATGACGACACCGCGCACGCCGCGCTGCTTCAGGGCGGTCGCGAACAGCTCACCGAACAGGCCGTCGGTGCACGGGGAGGTGGTGGTGACGACGAGGATGTCGCCCTCGCCGCACTGCTCCACGGCGGCGTGGATCATGAGGTTGTCGCCGGGCCAGCCGATCACGGTGACGGCGGTGCCGGCGACTCGTACGCCCTGCTGGACGGGCCGGATCCCCGGGCCCAGCAGACCCGTCCGCCCCATGGCCTCGCTCACCGTCGCCACGCCGAAGCCGGCCAGCGCGTCGACGTCCTTCAGCTCCGCCTTCGGCGGGTTGGTGACGATCACGCCGCTCATGCCAGCTCCTTCGCGATCTGCGGGTAGGGGCGCATGTACGCCTCGGCCATGGTCTTGTGGGCCAGGCCCAGGTTGGGTCCGGCGTTGCGCTTGAGCTGGACGCCGCGGCGCACGGCGAGGTCGGTGTAGTAGTCCCACAGGTGCTGCTGGGCGCCGAGGCACTCCATGGCCCCCCGCTTGGTCTCCCACACCTCGGTGATGTCGAGGAGGACCTCGGGCTTGAAGCCGCTCATCTCGGGCTGGTGCGGCTCGAAGTAGAAGACCGGCGGGGCGCCGATGATGGCGCCGTCGCCCGGGTAGCCGATGGCCTGGGCGAGGACGCGGGCCTCCAGGGCCATGCGGTTGGCGGCCGGGTGGTCGCCGTTGTACGGGTCCTCGGTCGGGTGGGTGAGGACGACGTCGGGCTGGGTCTCGCGGTAGACCGCGACGAGCTGGTCGGTCAGCTCGGCCGTGGCGACCAGGGGGTAGTCGCCGGCGTCGAAGAAGCGGACCTCGGCGCCGAGGGTGGCGGCGGCGCGCTCGGCCTCGTCGCGGCGTATCGCCTTGATCTCCTCCAGCTTCTTGCCCTCGCGCCAGGCCTTGGCGGACTCGCCGCGCTCACCGAAGGTCAGACAGGCGATGGTCACCTTCTCGCCCCGGGAGGCGGCCAGGGCGATGGCTCCGCCCGCCCGCCACACGAAGTCCCCGGCGTGCGCGGTGATGACGAGGGTGGCACGTGGTGGGGATGGGGGTCCCCCCTGCTCGAGCGAAGTGGAGAGCTCGGGGGAGGGCGCATCGGCATGCGTCATTACAGGTCTCCTTGAGTGACAGGTGTGCGCCCGCCCCGTGCGCTTCAGCCGCGCGGCGACTCGTGCGACTCAGTCGCGCAGCGCCTCGATCACGCTGGTGAGGTGGGCGCGGACGGCCGCCTCGGCCGCCTGGGGGTCCCTGGCCCTGATCGCCTCGATCATCGCCAGATGCTCGTTCAGGGAGTGCTGCGGACGTCCCGGACGCAGCGCCAACTGGAAGCGGTGGCGCACCAGTTGAGCGTTGAGCCGCTCCAGCAGTTCCACGGCCGTCCGCTGGCCGGAGAACTCCCCGATCCCGGCGTGCAGTTCCTGGTTGAGCTCGGAGTACGTCATCGGCTCGCCGTCGGCCACGGCCTTGGTCATCGCCGTGCCCAGGTCCGCCAGCCGACTCAGCTGCTCGTCGCTGGCCGCGACGGCCGCCTTCGCCGCGCACAGTCCTTCCAGGACCATGCGGCACTCGGTGATGGCGACCGCTTCCTCGACGCTCACCACCCGCACCCGCGAACCGCGGTTGCGGATCCGCTCGACCAGGCCCTGAGCCTCCAGATCGATGAGTGCCGCGCGGATGCTGGCCCGCGTCACACCGAACTGCTCGGCGAGCTCGTTCTCCACCAGCCGCTGCGCCGGTGCCATCTCGCCGTGCAGGATCGCCTGCCGCAGCTGCGCGAACGCGTGCTGCTTGGCCTGCTCCCCGGTGCTCGAACGGGCTTCTTTCGGCATGTGCCCTCCCTGAGTGAGTGCCTGTCGAACGTAAATCTAGCCAAACATAATTGTCAA
Source organism: Streptomyces sp. DT2A-34 (assembly GCF_030499515.1). Lineage (NCBI taxonomy): Bacteria > Bacillati > Actinomycetota > Actinomycetes > Kitasatosporales > Streptomycetaceae > Streptomyces > Streptomyces sp. DT2A-34. The sequence continues at coordinate 936,565 of NZ_JASTWJ010000001.1, forward strand.
CAATTTTGTCTGCTGTATTGAGCGCAGGCAGCGCCGGGCGGACGCGGTCAGCCGGTGAGCGGGGGCGCCGTCGAGCCCCGGATCTCCAGGGCAGGTGCGGCGAGTTGGATGCGCCCCTGCCCCGCGGCGCCCTCGAAGCGCTCCAGGAGGCAGCGGGCCGCGCGGCGGCCGACCTCGTGGCTGGTGTTGTCGACCGTGGTGAGCCATACGTGGCGCAGGCGGGCGATGCTCGTGTTGTCGTAACCGACGACGGACAGGTCGCGCGGGACGCGCAGCCCCAGTTCCTCGGCCGCGGAGAGCGCGCCGATGGCGGCGATGTCGTTGACGGCGAAGACGGCCGTGGGTCGCTCGGGCCGGCTGAGCAGGCGGACGGTGGTGCGGTAGCCGCCCTCCTCGGTCATGTCGCCGGCCTCGACGACCGCCTGGTCCGCGAGGCCGTGCTCGCGCATCGTCGCCTCGAAGCTCCGTCGGCGGAGCTCGCCCACCGCGCCGTACCCCGCGATGTGCGCGATACGGCGGTGCCCGAGACCGATGAGGTGCTCGGCGACCAGGCGGGCACCCTGCTCGTCGTCGTTGGCCACGACGTCGACGCCGGACGGCACCGGCTCGCGCGCGCCGGCCACCACGACCGGGATCCGCGCGGCCACCGCTTCGAGCGCGGCGGGGTCGGGGAGCGTGCCGACCACGACCAGTCCGTCGACCCGCAGATCGAGGAAGGGGCCGGCGGGATCCTGGCCGGTGCGGCGGTTGAGGCGGGCGTCGGCGAGCAGCATGTGCAGGCCGTTGTCGTGCAGGAGCGAGTTGAGGCCGTCGAGCATGTCGACGAACCACGGGTTGCGCAGGTCGTTCAGGAGGACGCCGACCGTGCGGGTGCGCTGCTCGCTGAGACTGCGCGCGGCGGCGTTGGGGCGGTAGCCGAGTTCGCGTACGGCACGCAGGACGGCGTCCCGTTTCTCCGGCCGTACCTGGTCGGAGCCGCGCAACACCAGCGAGACCAGCGACTTGGAGACGCCGGCCCGGTCGGCCACGTCGCGGATCGTCGGCGGTCTCATGGCATGGACCGTTCCATGGCTCGGTGGGGCTTGTCAAAGGGTTGACACCTGGGGAATAGGCGCCCAAGGTGGCCTGGACAGAAAATGGACCGGTCCAAAAGGGGCTGTCATGGTGGATTCGCTCGGTGTCGCCGTCATCGGGTTCGGCTGGATGGGCCGGGTGCACACCCAGGCGTACGCCCGCGTCCCGCACCACTATCCGCGGCTGGCCCTGCGTCCGCGGCTGGTGACGGTGGCCGAGGACGTGCCGGGCCGGGCCGAGGAGGCCGCCGCGCAGTTCGGGTTCGCCTCGACGACCCGTGACTGGCGCGAGGTGGCCGCCGACCCGCGCGTGCGGGCCGTGAGCATCACCGCCCCGAACTTTCTGCACCGCGAGATCGGCGTGGCGATGGCCGAGGCCGGCAAGCACGTCTGGATCGAGAAGCCGGTGGGCCTGACGGTCGCGGACGCCCGGGCGGTCGCCGACGCCGTCGCCAAGGCCGCAGTCCAGGGCGCGGTCGGCTTCAACTACCGCAACGCGCCCGCCGTCGAGGCCGCCCGCGAGCTCATCGCCTCCGGCGAGATCGGTACCGTCACGCACGTCCGGGTCCGCCTCTTCAGCGACTACGCGGCTCACCCCGAGGGTGCCCTGACCTGGCGCTACGAGAAGGAGCGCGGCGGCAGCGGCGTGCTGGGGGACCTCGCCTCGCACGGCGCGGACCTGGCCGGGTACCTGCTCGGTGACATCGCGTCGCTGACCGCCGACACAGCCGTGTTCATCCCGGAGCGGGCCCGCCCCACCGGCGCCACCGCCGGCCACACCCGCGCCACCGGCGGCGAACTCGGCCCGGTCGAGAACGAGGACTACGTCAACTGCCTGCTGCGCTTCGCCTCCGGTGCGCGCGGCGTCCTGGAGGCCTGCCGGGTCTCGGTCGGCGAGCAGAACAACTACGGCTTCGAGGTGCACGGCACCAAGGGCGCGGTCTTCTGGGACTTCCGCCGGATGAACGAGCTGGGCGTCAGCCGCGGCACGACCTACCAGGACCAGCCGGTCAGCACGGTGTACGTCGGCCCGGGCGACGGCGAGTTCGGCGCCTTCCAGCCGGGCGCGGCGAACGCCATGGGCTACGACGACCTGAAGGTCATCGAGGCGTACCGCTTCCTGCGCTCGGTCGCCGAGGGCACACCGCACGGGGCCACCCTGTCCGACGCCGTGCGCAGTGCCGCCGTACTGGACGCGATGGTGCGGTCGGCGCGGAGCGGCGCCTGGGTGGATGTGGACGCGTAGCCGGGACGGTCAGCGGCCGGCGCGGGGGCGGGCGCGTCGGCCGAGGGCGACCTTGACCGGGATGAGGACGAGCCACCACCACGCGGCGCCGGCCCCGGCCACCAGGGTCAGCGGGAGGGTGAGGAGGAAGACGACCACCGTCGCGGCGAGGTCGAGGGCGTAGAGCCGGAAGCCTCCCGCGGGCGTGAAGTCGCCACGCAGCCACGGGCGCCCGGCGAGGACGGCGACCAGGGCGAGGTGGGCTGCGCCGAGGGCCGCGACCGCCGCGGCGTAGATCGCGACCGAGGCGGCTTCCTTGCCGTACTCGGCGACCAGCCTGGTGGGGAAGGGCAGCAGGGCCGCGAGGCCCAGCCCGAGCAGGGACAGCGCCATGACCTGTCCGTCGATCTCCCGGACGGAGCGGAAGATCCTTCGGTGGTCGCGCCAGAAGCTGCCCAGCACCGCCACGCTGAGCGCGTAGGCGCCGACGTCGGGGAGCAGTTCGCGCAGAGCCTCGTGGAACTCCTGGGGGTCCAGTCCCCGCGGCACGTAGAGATCCAGGACGAGCAGGGTGATGGCGATGGCGAACACGCCGTCGGCGAGCGCCACCAACCGCTCGGGCCCGCCGTCCGGGTTCGATTTCCACATGCGCACGACGGTAGGGAGCCGGGACCTGCCGGGCGGGGATACACGCCAGGGCGGGGGCCCCGGCCGTCACCGGATGGGCGTGGGCATGTTGTACGGCGTCACCACCTGGATCGCCGACGGCAGCGTGGGCCCGGCGGGCGGCAGCGCGCCGTGGGCCCGCATCACGATGTGGCAGGCCTCGCGCATGTCCTGGCGCAGGTCGTGGTGGAGCACGGCGGACAGGCGGTGTTCGCGCAGCAGGCGGGTGTTGTCGTGGTCGAGGTCGTGCGCGACGAACACCGCGCACTCCCGGCCGAGGTCCTCGAACGCCCGCAGGGTGGCGATGTTGCCGCCGCCGATCGAGTAGACCGCGCGGATCTCCGGGTCGCGTTCCAGCGCGGCCCTGACCAGGTCGTACTGGGTGGCGTCCAGACCCTGCCCCTCGGCGATCTCGACCAGCGTACGGTCGGGATGACGGGCGCGCATGGCGCTGCGGAAGCCCATCTCGCGCTCCTCCTCGTTGCGGAAGAAACCGCTGCTGAGGCTGGTCAGCACATTGCCGGGCCGCTCCCCCAGCCACTGCCCCATCAGGTACGCGGCGGTGGCGCCGGCGGCCCGGTTGTCGATGCCGACATACGCGAGGCGGGCCGTGGAGGGCAGGTCGGTCACCAGGGTCACCACCGGGATGCCCGCCTCCACGAGCCGGGTGACGGCGGCGGTGACCTCGGGGACGTCCGGGGCCTTGAGGATCACGCCCTGCGAGCCGCGCCGGGCGATGCGGTCCAGCGTCCGGCTCAGCTCCGGCACCGGCCCCGTCTCACGGAAGTGGAAGCGTGAGCGCACGACGGCCGGGTGCAGGGACGGCAGCTCCGCCTCCAGGGCGGCGCGTACGGCGGTGGTGAACCGCTCGGGCGCCTGCACCACCATGTCGATCATGAAGGTGCGGCCCAGCAGCCGGACCTGGGTGCGCTGCCGGTCCAGGTCGGCTATCGCCTGCTGGACCTCGCGCGCGGTGCTCTCGCGCACCCCTCCCCGGCCGTTCAGGACCCGGTCGACGGTGGCCTCGCTCAGGCCCGCCTGACGTGCGATCTCCCGGATCGGGAAGGGGTGGCCCATGCGACGGCTCCTTGAGGGGTTTTTGATGGGCGGCTGCTGGTTGTTCGAGGGGATTGTCATGACAAGAATGACAGCGCTGAGTCGCCCCTGTCACCGAGAGGACGCCGATGTCCTTCACCTCCGTACACCGCCGTGCCTGGCTGTCCGAGCGGGACTGCGACCTCGACGCCTTCCGCGCTCTCGTCGAGCGGACGACCGACCTCGCCGACTACCCGTACGCCGCCTCCGTGGAGCGGAACGTCCTGCGCTACGACAGTGAGCGGCTGCGTCGGGCCGAGGACGTCCGGGAGGTCCAGGCGGAGCTGGTCCGCGCCCTCACCGACGGCCCCGGCATCGTGGTCTTCCAGGGCGCCTTCCCGGACCCCGGTGTCGTCGACCGGCTCACCGAGGTCTTCGAGGCCCTGATCGCCGAGCAGCGCGCGTCCGGCGCCGACGCGGGTGACCACTTCGCCAAGCCCGGCGCGAACGACCGGGTGTGGAACGCGCTGGAGAAGGCGGCGCTGTACGACGCCGAGGCGTTCGCCGACTACTACGCCAACGACATCCTGGCGCTGGTCTCCACCGCCTGGCTCGGCCCCGGCTACCAGGTGACCTCACAGGTCAACGTGGTCAACCCGGGCGGCGCGGCCCAGACCGTGCACCGCGACTACCACCTGGGGTTCCTGTCGAACGCCGTGGCGGCCGCGTACCCGGCCCACGTGCACCGCCTCTCCCCCGTGCTCACCCTCCAGGGCGCCGTCGCGCACTGCGACATGCCGGTCGAGTCCGGGCCGACGATGTACCTGCCGTACTCGCAGACATACGAGCCGGGCTACCTTGCGTGGCGACTCCCGGACTTCCAGGCCCACTTCGAGGCACACCATGTCCAGCTCCCGCTTGCCAAGGGCGACGCGGCCTTCTTCAATCCGGCGCTCTTCCACGCGGCCGGCACCAACCGGTCGGCGGGCATCCGGCGCATGGCGAACCTGCTCCAGGTGTCCTCCGCGTTCGGGCGGGCCATGGAGACGGTGGACCGCGAGGCCGTCGCCAACGCCGTGTACCCCGTGCTGCTCAAGCGGCAGAGCGAGGGCGCCGACGAGGCGTGGACGGCGAACGTGATCGCCGCGAGCGCCGAGGGCTACCCCTTCCCCACCAACCTCGACAGCGATCCGCCGGTGGCCGGGCTGGCCCCGCCCTCGCAGGCGGAGGTCGTACGGCGCGCGCTGCGCGAGGCATGGACCCCCAAGGCGCTGCGGGACGAGCTGCGGGCCGGCGCCGAGCGGCGCCAGAGCTGACCAGAGCCGTCGAAAGCTGAAAGGACCCGGAAGGACATGAGACTTCTAGACGACAAGGTCGTCCTCGTCAACGGCGGCAGTCAGGGGGTCGGCGCGGCGATCGCGCGGGCGGCCGTCCGCGAGGGGGCGGTCGTGGCCGTCACGGGGCGGCGCGCCGAGCCCGGTGAGGCGCTGGTGGCCGAACTGGCCGCCGCCGGGGGCAAGGCCATGTTCGTACGGGCCGACCTCGCGGACGCCGACCAGGCAAAGGCCTCCGTCGCCGCGGTCGTCGACGCGTACGGCCGGATCGACTGCCTGGTCAACTCGGCGGGGTTGACCTCCCGGGGCACGCTGCTCGACACCACGCCCGAGCTGTTCGACCAGCACATCGCGATCAACCTCAAGGCGCCGTTCTTCGCCATGCAGGCCGCCGTCTCGGACATGGTCGCGCGCAAGGCCCCCGGCACGATCGTCAACATCATCACGTCCTCGGCGCACGGCGGGCAGCCGTTCCTCGCGCCGTACGTCGCCGCGAAGGCCGGCCTGATCGGGCTGACCCGCAACGCCGCGCACGCGCACCGCTGGGACCGGGTCCGGATCAACGGCCTGAACATCGGGTGGACGGCGACCGAGGGCGAGGACGCGACGCAGAAGACCTTCCACGGAGCCGCGGACGACTGGCGCGAGCAGGCCGCCGCGAAGCTGCCGATGGGCAAGCTGGGCCAGCCGGACGAAATCGCCGACTTCGTGGTCTTCCTGCTGTCGGACCGGTCCGGGGTGGTCACCGGTTCGGTGATCGACTGGGACCAGAACGTACTTGGAGGACTCGACTAAGGATTTGCCACGCTTCGTCGGCCGTCGTCTGCGGCAGCGTCGTGGCTCGTCGCGCCCACGCGGCGGAGCCGCAAATTGATGCAGCCCCGCGCCCCTAGGGGCGCAGCACTACCCCACCTCAAGGAGCAACACTCATGCGAATCGGCATCCTCGGCCTCGGCCGCATCGGCGCCTTCCACGCCGAGACCCTCTCCGGACTCGACGCGGTCGACTCCCTCGTCGTCACCGACCCGTTCGCGGACGCCGCCAAGGCCGCCGCGGAGCGGTTCGGCGCCGAGGTCGTGGACTCGCCGGAGGCCCTGCTGGCGGCCGGCGTGGACGGCATCGTCGTCGCCGCCGCGACCGACGCCCACCCGGCGCTGATCCTGGCCGGGGTCGAGGCCGGCATCCCGGTCTTCTGCGAGAAGCCCGTCGCCAAGACCATGAGCGAGGGCGTCGAGGTACTGAAGGCCGTCCAGGGCAAGGGCGTGCCGATCCAGATCGGCTACAACCGCCGCTTCGACACCGGTTTCGTGGCCGCCCGCGCCGCCGTGCAGAGCGGCGAGCTCGGCAAGCTGCACACGGTCCGCTCGACCACGCTTGACCCGGCGCCGCCGCCGGCCGCGTACATCGCCGCCTCCGGTGGCATCTTCCGGGACTGCTCGGTGCACGACTTCGACATCATCCGCTGGGTGACCGGCCGCGAGGTGACCGAGGTGTACGCCGTCGGCGGCAACAAGGGCGCCGACTACATCAAGGAAGCGGGCGACGCCGACACCACCGGCGCGATCCTCACCCTGGACGACGGCACCATCGCGGTGGTCTCCAACTCCCGCCACAACGCCCGGGGTTACGACGTCCGCATGGAGATCCACGGCTTTACGGACTCCATCGCCGTCGGCCTGGAGGACAAGCTCCCGCTGCGCTCGGTCGAGCCCGGCGTGACCTTCCCGGCGGGCACCCCGCACGACTTCTTCATGGACCGCTTCACCGCGGCCTACCGCGCCGAACTCACCGCGTTCACCGAGGTCGTGGCGGGCACCCGGCACTCGCCGTGCACGATCGAGGACGCCCTGGAGGCCGGCTGGATCGCGGACGCGTGCACACTGTCGCTGCATGAGCACCGTCCGGTGACGATCGAGGAGGTACGGCAGGGATGAACGACTCGGGCCGGGAACCACTGCGCATCGGGGTACTGGGCGCGGCACGCATCACCGAACTCTCCCTCGTCGGCCCGGCCCGCACGACCGGCCACCGCCTCGTCGCGGTGGCCGCGCGCGACCGGTCCCGCGCCGAGGCGTTCGCCGACGAGCACGACGTGGAGCGGGTGGTGGACTCCTACGCCGACCTGCTCGCCGACCCCGAGGTGGAGGTCGTCTACAACCCGCTCGCCAACGGTCTGCACGGGCCGTGGAACCTCGCCGCGCTCGCGGCCGGCAAGCACGTCCTGACGGAGAAGCCGTCGGCGAGCAACGCCGAGGAGGCGGCTGAGGTGCGGGAGGCGGCGGCGAAGGCCGGGACGGTCTTCATGGAGGCGTTCCACTACCTCTTCCACCCGGTGACCCGGCGCCTGCACGAGATCCTGGAGAGCGGCGAACTGGGCGAGTTGCAGCGGGTGGAGACGCTGGTCGCCATTCCGGCGCCCGGCGACACCGACCCGCGCTGGTCACTGCCCCTCGCGGGCGGCGCCGTGATGGACCTCGGCTGCTACAGCCTGCACGCGGTGCGGATGCTCGCCCCCTGGGCGGGCGGTGCGCCGCGCCTCGTCTCCGCGCGGGGCAGGGAGCGGGCGGGCGCGCCGGGCGTCGACGAGTGGCTGGACGCCGAGCTGGAGTTCCCCGGCGGGGCGAGCGCGTCCGCGCGCTGCCACATGGCGTACGGCGAGCTGGAGATGAGCTGCCGGATCGTCGGCTCGCGGGGCGAGGCGTTCGCGCCGAACTTCGTGCTGCCGCACCACGACGACCGGGTGGTGGTGCGTACGGCGGACGGCGAGCGGACGGAACGGCTCGGCACGCGCTCGTCGTACACCTACCAACTGGAGGCGCTCGCCGCCCACATACGCCGGGACGCCCCGCTTCCGCTGGACGCGGACGACGCGCTGGCGACGATGTCGCTGATCGACGAGTCCTACCGGGCGGCGGGGTTCGAGCCGCGGCCGCGTACGGCGCTCTGAAGGAAAACGGTCGGGCGCCGGGGAACTCCCCGGCGCCCGACCGTTTTTGTCAGTCCTGGTACAGCGCGGGCCGCTCGACCAGGTCCACGGGGACCCGGCCGCCCTCCTCCAACGCCCGTACGCCCGCCTCGCACACCGCCGCCACGGCGTACCCGTCCCACGCGCTGGGCCCGGTGACCTCGCCGCGCCGGGTGGCGTCCACCCAGGCCTGGACCTCACGGTCGTAGGCGTCGGTGAACCGCTCGATGTAGTCCTGGGCGATGATGCCGCCCCAGCGGCCGGCGGCGTTGGTGACCAGGGCGTGACCGTCGCCGACACGGGCGGTGCCGCGTTCGCAGACGACCTCGGCCTGGACCTGGTAGCCGAAGCCGCAGTTGACGTAGATCTCGACGTCCACGATCGCCCCGCCGTCGGTCTCGAAGACGACGAACTGCGGGTCGCGGATGCCGTCCGGCGCGTTGTCGGAGGGGGTCGGCGCCAGCACGGTGACGGCCGTGATCTCGTGGCCGAGCAGCCAGCGGGTCACGTCCATCTCGTGGGTCACCGAGTCGTTGATGAGCATCTCGGACGTCCAGCCGGGCGGGCTGGCGACATTGCGGTGCCGGTTGTGCAGCATCAGGGGGCGGCCCAGCTGCCCCGTCTCCAGCAGGGCCTTGAGCTTCATGTACTCGGCGTCGTAGCGCCGCATGAAGCCGACCTGGACCCGGCGTCGGCCCAGCTTCTGCTCGGCCTGAAGAACCCTCAGCGCGGAGGCCGCGTCCGGCGTGAGGGGCTTCTCGCACAGCACCGGCAGGTCGTGCTCGAAGGCCGTGAGGAGCGCCGCCTCGTGGGCGGGGCCCGGGGAGGCGACGATCACCGCGTCGACGTCGGCCGCCGCCATCGCGGCGGCCGGGTCGGTGTGGGCGGTGCAGCCGTCGACGCGGTCCGCGACCGATTTGGCGCGTTCCGCGTCGACGTCCACGACGGCGGTCACCCGTGCCCCGCTGGTGACCTCCTGGATGCGGCGCACATGGTCGGCGCCCATCCTTCCGGTACCGATGACGGCGACTCCGAGCGTGTGCGGACGCTGAGTCATGGTGATCGGCCGTCCTTTCGGATCGTCAGGCGCCGCAGGACCTCAGGAACTTACGGGTACGCACCGCGATGGGCAGCGGCTTGTCCGGCTCGCACGGGTACATGTCCTGCTCGACGATCGCGAACAGGTCCACGTTCAGCTTCTGCGCGGCCTCCAGGACCGGCCCCAACTCCGGTACGCCCGCCGGGGGTTCGCACATCACACCGCGCTGGACCGCGGGGCCGAACGGGATCTCGTTCTTCACCACGTCCGCGAGGATCTCCGGGTCGACCTGCTTGAGGTGCAGATAGCCGATGCGCTCGCCGTAGGTCTCGATCAGCTTGACGCTGTCGCCACCGCAGTAGGCGTAGTGACCGGTGTCCAGGCAGAGGTTGACCAGGTCGGAGTCGGTCGAGTCGAGGAAGCGCTCGACGTGGGCCTCGGTGTCGATGTGGGTGTCGGCGTGCGGATGCACGACGATGTCGAGGCCGAACCTCTCCTTCACCTCGTGACCGAGCCGCTCCATGCCCTTGGTGAGGTGGGCCCACTGCTCGCCGGTGAGCTCCGGCGGCTCCAGGATCTCGGCGGTCTTGTCGTCCCGCCAGAACGACGGGATGACGACCAGGTGCTTGGCCCCCATGGCCTGGGTGAGCGAGGCGACCTCGCTGACGTGCTCCCAGGTGGACTCCCAGACGGAGGGCCCTCGGTGCAGGCCGGTGAAGATCGTGCCGGCCGACACCTTGAGGTTCCGCTTGTTCACCTCGTCGGTGAGGCGGGCCGGGTCGGTCGGGAGATAGCCGTACGGGCCCAGTTCGATCCAGTCGTAGCCGGCCTCGGAGACCTCGTCGAGGAAGCGTTCCCAGGGCACCTGAACGGGGTCGTCGGGGAACCAGACGCCCCAGGAGTCGGGGGCCGAACCGACCCGGATACGGTCGAGCGCAGGGGACATGTCAGGACTTCCCTTCGGTGGTCGCCACGGGTGCGGTGAGGTCTTCCTCTTCGGGGAGCTCCTCGACGTCGACGCCGCGGACCTGGCTCAACTCGTGCTTGAGCGCGGCCAGTTCGGTGCCGCCGGCCATGTGGTTGGTGAGCTCTTCGAGGCTGACCTCGTCGCGGGAGGCGTTGAGCTCCATGGTGCCCAGGCGCAGGACGCTGAAGTGGTCGCCGACCATGTAGGCGTGGTGGGGGTTGTGGGTGATGAAGATGACGCCGAGGCCGCGGTCGCGGGCGGCGGCGATGTACTTCAGGACCACGCCGGACTGCTTGACGCCGAGGGCGGCGGTGGGCTCGTCCAGGATGAGGACGCGGGCGCCGAAGTAGACGGCGCGGGCGATCGCCACGCACTGGCGCTGGCCGCCCGACAGAGTGCCGATGGGCTGCTCCAGGTCGTCCAGGACGATGCCCATGTTGCGCAGCTCTTCGTCGGCCGTCTTCTTCATCTTCTCGATGTCGAGACGACGCAGCGGCCAGGGGCCCTTGGTCATCTCCGAGCCGAGGAAGAAGTTGCGCCACACCGGCATCAGCGGGACCACCGCGAGGTCCTGGTAGACCGTGGCGATGCCCTTGTCGAGGGCCTCACGCGGGGTGGAGAAGCGCACCGGTTCGCCGTCGACGAGGAACTCGCCCTCGGTGTGCTGGTGCAGCCCGGAGATGATCTTGATGAGGGTGGACTTGCCGGCGCCGTTGTCGCCGAGGACGCAGGTGACCTGGCTGGGGAACACCTTCAGGTCGACGCCGTGCAGGGCGCGGATGTTGCCGTAGGACTTGCCCGCCGCGCGCAGTTCGACGATCGCGGCGTCCTTGGTCGGAGCCTTGTCCTCGAGGATGGCACCGTGGGTGCCGGTTCCGTTGGTTGTCATTCGGGTCACCTCCGGGTCGCCGTGCGCTGGACCCACAGATTGATGAGGACGGCGCCGAGGAGCATCACGCCGAGGAAGGCCTTGAACCAGTCGGGGTTCCAGCCGGCGTAGACGATGCCCTGCTGGACCATGCCGAACATGAACGCGCCGAAGACCGGGCCGATCGCGGAACCGGCGCCGCCGGTCAGCAGACAGCCGCCGATAACGGCCGCGGCGATGTAGATGAGCTCCTGGCCCACGCCCTCGCCGGACTGCACGGTGTTGAACGAGAACAGCTGGTGCATACCGACGAACCAGGCACCGAAGCCGACCAGCATGAACAGCGAGATCTTCGTGAACGTCACCGGCACACCGACCGCGCGGGCGCTGCCCTGGTTGCCGCCGACCGCGAAGATCCAGTTGCCGTACTTGGTGCGGAGCAGGACCCAGGTCGCCAGCGCCGCGAAGACCAGCCACCACACGACGGTGATCTTCACCTGGACGCCGCCGACGTCGAAGGACGAGGCGAAGAGCGCCTTGGCCTGGTCGAAGCCGTCCATGTCGCTGATGTCGTCCGTGGCGACGTTGCCGGTGATCAGCTTGGTCACCGCGAGGTTCACGCCCTGGAGGATCAGGAAGGTGCCGAGGGTGACCAGGAAGCTGGGCAGTCCGGTCTTGACGAGTAGCCAGCCGTTGAACAGACCCACCGCGAGCGACACGATCAGGGCGACGATCACACCGACCCAGACGTTCATGCTCAGCTGGTAGGCGGTCATGCTGGCCGTCAGTGCCGAGGTGATCACGGCGACACCGGACGACAGGTCGAACTCGCCGCCGATCATCAGCAGCGCGACCGGCAGGGCCATGATCCCGATGGTCGACGACTGGTACAGGATGTTCGCCATCGAGCTGCCGTCACGCACGGCCGGAGCCGTGATGAGGAAGAAGATCAGCACCGCGACGGCGCCGAGGAAGACGCCGACCTCGGGACGGGCGAGGAGGCGCAGCGCGAGGGGGCGCTGCTGGGTACGCCCGTCGGATTCCTTGCTGGGGCCGGGGGCCGACGGTGTGGTCACCGCCGGCTCAGCCTGTTGGGTCATGTTCGTCACCGAGTGCCCTTCGCGGCGAACTTGTCGATGGTCTCGACATTCGTCTTGTCGACGAAGGCAGGTCCGGTCAGCACCGGTGCCTCGCCGCCGCCCATGTAGTTGCCGTTGTTCTTGTAGAGCCACAGGGAGTCGATCGCCAGGTAGCCCTGGAGGTAGGGCTGCTGGTCGACGGCGAACTCGATGGAGCCGTCCTTGATCGCTCCGGTCAGCTGCTTGTTGAGGTCGAAGGTGGCGACCTTCGCCTTGCTGCCCGCCTCGTCCACGGACTGCGCGGCCGTCAGCGCGTACGGGGCGCCGAGGGCGACGACGTAGTCGATGTCGCTGTCCGTCTTGAGCTTGGCGGTGATCGTGGACTTCACGGACGGCATGTCCGTGCCGTTGACGTTCAGGTTCTCGACGTCACCCTCAAAGGTCTTCTTCACGCCGGCGCAGCGCTGCTCCAGGCCGATGTTGCCCTGCTCCTGGATGACACAGACGGCCTTCTTGGCGCCGGCCTCGTTCAGCCGCTTGCCGAGCGCCTCGCCCGCCACGGTCTCGTCCTGGCCGAAGAACTCCGTCAGGCCGAGCTTCTGCCAGTCGCTCACACCGGAGTTGAGGCCGACCACCGGTATGCCGGCCGCCTTCGCCTTGCTCACGACGTCCTTCATGGCGTCCGGCTTGGCGAGGGTGATCGCGATGCCGTCGACCTTCTGGTCGATCGCGTTCTGGACCAGGTTGGCCTGGTTGCCCGCGTTCGGGTCGTTGGAGTAGATCAGCTTGATGTTGTCCTTGGCGGCGGCGGCCTCGGCGCCCTTGCGGACGATGTCCCAGAAGGTGTCGCCCGCGGACTGGTGGGTGACCAGGGCGACCGTCATCCGGGGGGTGGTCGCCTTGCCGGCGGAGGCGCCCTCCGCGCTCTCCTCAGCCTTCTTGCCGCCGGAGCTGCTGGAGCATCCTGCGAGCGTCAGCGCTGCCGCTGCTGCGACGGCCACTACGGGGGCCAGTCTGCGGGAGCGAGAGTAAGAGCGGTCCATCTTTCCAGCACCTCACTGTGCGACGGGGGGTGTGCGACTGGGGAAAGGGAGTCATCTGGATCCATGTCCCGGACCCTTGAAAAGGCCGGGTCGTGTGCCGTGGAACACGGCGGTGGCGTTGGGAAGGGATCCAATCCCTGGATGCGCCCGCTGTCAATACTTTGTTAAGACATCATTTCACACTCAGGTCCGAATGTAAGTACAAAGTATTGACAGCGTCGGCCTCCACGTCCTACACCTGGGAGGCGGCAGGCCCGCTGGGACCCGCAACCCCTGTCCAGCTCTAGGAGCGTCGCGCATGGCCGAGTCAGCCAAGTCCTTCGACTTGATCACGATGGGAAGGATAGGAGTCGATCTCTACCCCCTGCAGTCTGGCCTACCTCTGACGCAGGTGGAGACGTTCGGCAAATTCCTCGGCGGCTCCGCCGCGAACGTCGCGGTCGCCGCCGCTCGGCTCGGCCGTGCCACCGCCGTGATCACCCGCACCGGCGACGACCCCTTCGGCACCTACCTGCACGAAGCCCTGAAGGACTTCGGCGTCGACGACCGCTGGGTGACGCCCGTCGCGGCGTACCCGACGCCGGTGACGTTCTGCGAGATCTTCCCGCCGGACGACTTCCCGCTGTACTTCTACCGGCAGCCTAAGGCCCCTGACCTGGAGATACATTCCGACGAGCTGGACTACTGGGCCATCCGCTCGACCCGGGTCTTCTGGATCACCGGCACCGGCCTGAGCGAGGAGCCGAGCCGCTCCGCCACCCTCGCCGCCCTCAAGGCGCGCGACAAGGCGGGCACCACGGTCTTCGACCTCGACTGGCGCCCGATGTTCTGGCGCGACCCCGAGGAGGCCCGCCCGTACTACGCCGAGGCACTGCGGCACACCACGGTCGCCGTCGGCAACCTCGACGAGTGCGAGGTCGCCACCGGCGTCCGCGAACCGCGTGCCTGCGCCGAGGCGCTGCTGGCGGCCGGCGTGGAGCTGGCGGTCGTCAAGCAGGGCCCCAAGGGCGTCCTGGCGGTGCACCGCGACGGCACGGAGGCCGAGGTGCCGCCGGTGCCGGTCGAGGTGGCCAACGGCCTCGGCGCGGGCGACGCCTTCGGCGGCTCGCTGGTCCACGGTCTGCTGTCCGGCTGGGATCTGGCCACGACCATGCGGTACGCCAACGCCGCCGGCGCCCTCGTCGCCTCCCGCCTCGCCTGCTCCTCCGCGATGCCCACCGAGTCCGAGGTCGAGAGCCTCCTCGCGCAGGCGTCGTGACGGCCGGCCGAGCCACCCCTGAACGGAGCTTCCCTTTGAGCATGAGCATCCCCGACCTCACCGCGGTCAGAGCCCGGAACCCCGAGGCGATCGCCGAGGCCGCCGCCCGCCGCGTGCGCCGCCCGCTGATCGGCGACAGCGGCCGCCTGATGATCGTGGCCGCCGACCATCCGGCACGCGGCGCCCTGGGCGTCGGCGACCGGCGCCTGGCCATGGCCAACAGGGCCGATCTGCTGGAGCGTCTCTGCGTCGCGCTGTCGCGGCCCGGCGTCGACGGGGTGCTGGCCACCGCCGACATCCTGGAGGACCTGCTGCTCCTCGGAGTCCTCGACGACAAGGTTGTCATGGGCTCCATGAACCGCGGGGGCCTGGCCGGGGCGTCCTTCGAGATGGACGACCGCTTCACCGGCCACCGCGCCGAGGACATCGCCCGGCTGCGCTTCGACGCGGGCAAGCTGCTGGTGCGCGTCGACTACGCGGACGCCGGTTCGCTGACCACCCTGGAGACCACGGCCCGCGCCATCGACGACATGGCCGCGCGGCGACTCCCGCTCTTCGTCGAGCCGTTCATCTCCCGGCGGATCGACGGCCAGGTGCGCAACGACCTGTCCGCCGAGGCCGTCACCAGGTCGATCGCCATCGCGTCCGGCCTCGGCGGCACCTCGGCGTACACCTGGCTGAAACTGCCCGTCACCCATGACCCCGACGACATGGCCGAAGTTCTTGAGACGTCCACGCTTCCCGTCGTCCTGCTGGGCGGTGAGGTCGGGGGCGACCAGGAGGGCGCGTACGAGCGCTGGCGCAAGGCGCTCAGGCTCCCCACCGTCCAGGGCCTGGTCGTCGGCCGCTCGCTGCTCTACCCGGCCGAGGGCAGCGTGGAGACGGCGGTGGACACGGCCGTCGGCCTGTTGTGACCCGGATTGTGAGGCGGAGAACTCAATGACCTATCACCTTCCCGCGGGAAAGGCGCTCGGCGGCCCGTACGTCGTGGACGTCACGCCCGAGAAGGCCGGCTGGGGCTACTCCAGCCTGCGGATCCTGGAGCTGCCGCCCGGCGGCTCGCACAGCTTCGACACCGGTGACAGCGAGTGGATCGTCCTGCCGCTGAGCGGCGGCTGCACGGTCGAAGCCACCGACGATTTCAGCCACGACACCTTCCAACTGACCGGCCGTGAGGGCGTGTTCAGCGGGGTCACCGACTTCGCCTACGTGCCGCGCGATGCCCGTACGACCGTCTCGTCCACCGGCGGCGGACGGTTCGCGCTGACCGGCGCGCGCTGCACCCGGCGGCTGCCCGCCCGATACGGGCCGGCGTCCTCGGTGCCGGTGGAGCTGCGCGGCACGGGCAACTCCTCCCGCCAGGTGAACAACTTCGGCGCGGCGGGCGTCTTCGAGTGCGACAAGCTGATCGCGGTCGAGGTCATCACCCCGGGCGGCAACTGGTCGTCGTTCCCGCCGCACAAGCACGACGAGCACCGGCCGGGTGAGGAGTCGGTCCTGGAAGAGATCTACTACTTCGAGTTCGCCGACCACGAGGGCACCCCCGGCCTCGGCTACCAGCGCGTCTCCCCGTCCGGACACGGCCGGGGCACCGACGTCCTGGCCGAGGTGCGCGGCGGCGACGTCGTACTGATCCCCGACGGCTGGCACGGGCCCTCCATGGCCGTGCCCGGCCACCACATGTACTACCTCAACGTCATGGCAGGTCCCGAGGCCGAGCGCGCCTGGCTGATCTGCGACCACCCCGATCACGCCTGGATCCGCGGCACCTGGCCGGACCAGCCCGTCGACCCCCGTCTGCCCCTCTACACCGCTCCGTCCCAGTGAGGTCCCCGATGAGCCAGTCCACCGTCCGCCTGACCGTCGCCCAGGCGCTGGTGCGGTTCCTGTCCGCCCAGTACACCGAGCGCGACGGCGTACGGCACCGGCTGATCGCCGGCACCTGGGGCATTTTCGGCCACGGCAATGTGGCCGGCATCGGTCAGGCCCTCCTCCAGGCGGGCGAGGAGGTCATGCCGTACCACCAGGGCCGCAACGAGCAGTCCATGGTGCACGCGGCCGTCGGCTACGCCCGGCAGCTCAACCGCCTCTCCGCGCAGGCGGTGACGACGTCGATCGGTCCGGGCGCCACCAACCTGGTCACCGGCGCGGCCCTGGCCACGATCAACCGCCTGCCCGTTCTCCTCCTCCCCGGCGACTACTTCGCCTCGCACGCCCCCGACCCGCTGCTCCAGCAGCTGGAGCACCCGACCGAGGCGGACGTGTCGGTCAACGACACCCTGCGCCCGGTCTCCCGGTACTTCGACCGGATCACCCGCCCCGAGGCCCTGATCCCGTCCGCGCTGAACGCCATGCGCGTGCTCGCCGACCCCGCCGAGACCGGCGCGGTCACGCTGGCCCTCCCCCAGGACGTCCAGGCGGAGGCGTACGACTGGCCTCAGGAGTTCTTCGCCGAGCGCGTCTGGTACGTACGGCGCCCCGCGCCCGACCCGGTCGAACTGACGGCGGCCGTCGAGGCGATCCGGGCCGCCGAGCGCCCCCTGATCGTCGCGGGCGGCGGCGTCCACCACAGCGAGGCCGAGGCGGCGCTGAAGGCCTTCGTCGAGGCCACCGGCATCCCGGTCTCCTCCACGCAGGCCGGCAAGGGCTCGCTGCGGTACGACCACCCCGCCGACCTCGGCGGCATCGGCCACACCGGCACCTCGGTCAGCGACGACATCGCCCGCACCGCCGACCTGGTGATCGGCGTGGGCACCCGGTACACGGACTTCACCACCGCCTCCGGCACGCTCTTCCAGAACCCGGACGTGCGCTTCCTGAACCTCAACATCACCGGGTTCGACGCGCACAAGCTGGCGGCGCGGACGCTGGTCTGCGATGCGCGGACCGGTCTGGAGCAGCTGACCGGGGCGCTTTCCGGCCACCGCGTGGACGCGGCGTACGAGACCGAGTACCGCGCCGGCAAGGAACGCTGGGACGCGGTCGTCGAGGCCGCGTACCGGGCCGGCGACGAGAGCGCCGTACCGACGCAGACCCAGGTGCTGGGCGCGCTGGACGCGGTCGTCGGCGACGACGACGTGGTGATCAACGCGGCCGGGTCGCTCCCGGGCGACCTGCACAAGCTGTGGCGGTCCCGCTCGCCGCGCCAGTACCACCTGGAGTACGGCTACTCCTGCATGGGCTACGAGATCCCGGCGGGGATCGGCATCCAGCAGGCCGCCCCGGACACGGCCGTGTGGTCGCTGGTCGGCGACGGCACCTATCTGATGATGCCGACGGAGATCGTGACGGCGGTCCAGGAGGGCCTGCCGGTCAACATCGTCCTGATCCAGAACCACGGCTACGCCTCCATCGGCGGGCTGTCGGCCGAGACCGGCGGCGAGCGCTTCGGCACCGACTACCGCTACCGGGCCGCCGACGGCACCTTCACCGGCGCCCCGCTCCCGGTCGACCTCGCCGCCAACGCGGCCAGCCTCGGCATGGACGTCCTGCGCGCCAAGACGGTGCGCGAGCTGCGCGAGGCGCTGGCCACGGCCCGTGCCTCCGACCGGCCGACCTGCGTGTACGTCGAGACCGACATCACGAACCCGACCTCGCCGGGCGCCGAGGCATGGTGGGACGTGCCCGTCGCCGAGGTCGCCTCCCGCGAGGCAGCCGTCGAAGCCCGCGAGCGGTACGACCAGCACGTCACCGACCGTCGCCACCACCTCTGAAATCCCCGCACACGCCCCGCACTTGAAAGGCCCTTTCGCACTATGAAGACCATCACCCACTGGATCGACGGCAAGCCCGTGGAGGGCGGCTCCGGCCGCTTCGCCCCCGTCTACAACCCGGCCACCGGCGCCCAGGAGAAGCAGGTCGCCTTCGCGACCGTCGACGAGGTGGACGCCGCCGTCGCCTCGGCGAAGGCCGCGTTCGAGAGCTGGGGCCAGTCCTCCCTGGCCAAGCGCACGGCGATCCTGTTCAAGTACCGCGAGCTGCTCGACGCGCACCGCGACGAGATCGCCGAGCTGATCACCGCCGAGCACGGCAAGGTGCACTCCGACGCGCTCGGCGAGGTGGCGCGCGGCATGGAGATCGTGGAGCTGGCCTGCGGGATCTCCGTGCAGCTGAAGGGCGAGCTGTCGACGCAGGTGTCGTCCCGGGTGGACGTGGCCTCGATCCGGCAGCCGCTGGGTGTGGTCGCCGGCATCACGCCGTTCAACTTCCCGGCGATGGTGCCGATGTGGATGTTCCCGCTGGCCATCGCGTGCGGCAACACCTTCGTGCTGAAGCCGAGCGAGAAGGACCCGTCGGCGTCGTACCGGCTCGCCGAGCTGGCCTCCGAGGCCGGGCTGCCGGACGGTGTGCTGAACGTCGTGCAGGGCGACAAGGTGGCCGTGGACCGGCTCCTGGAGCACCCGGACATCGAGGCGGTCTCCTTCGTCGGCTCCACCCCGATCGCGAAGTACATCCAGCTCAAGGCGGTTGAGCACGGCAAGCGCGTGCAAGCCCTGGGCGGCGCCAAGAACCACATGCTGGTCCTGCCGGACGCCGACCTGGACTTCGCCGCCGACCAGGCGATCAACGCCGCGTACGGCTCGGCGGGCGAGCGCTGCATGGCCGTGTCGGTCGTGGTCGCGGTCGGCGACACGGGTGACGAGCTGGTCGGCAAGATCGCCGAGCGCGCGAAGAACCTGAGGATCGGCCCCGGCAACGACCCGGCCTCCGAAATGGGCCCGCTGATCACGCGCGAGCACCGCGACAAGGTGGCGTCCTACGTGGCGTCGGCCGCCGAGCAGGGCGCGGAGGTCGTCGTCGACGGCACCGGTTACTCGGTCGAGGGCCACGAGGACGGCTTCTTCCTCGGTGTCTCGCTGCTGGACCGGGTGCCGCTGACGGCGGACGCGTACCGGGACGAGATCTTCGGCCCGGTGCTGGCCGTGGTCCGCGCGGAGACGTACGAAGAGGCCATCAAGCTGATCAACGACTCCCGTTGGGGCAACGGCACCGCGATCTTCACCCGGGACGGCGGCGCCGCCCGCCGCTTCCAGCTGGAGGTCAAGGCGGGCATGGTCGGCGTGAACGTGCCGATCCCGGTGCCGGTCGGCTACCACTCCTTCGGTGGCTGGAAGGACTCGCTCTTCGGCGATCTGCACATCTACGGCAACGACGGCATCGCCTTCTACACGCAGGGCAAGGTGATCACCACCCGCTGGCCGGACCCGTCCGACGGCGGCATCAACCTCGGGTTCCCCAGCAACTCCTGACACCCTGACAGGGAGGTTCGTCCGATGGCGAAGACCCGCGGCTCCACACGTGCCGGATCCGCCTCCGCGCTCGACTCGCTGGACTTCGCCCTGGACCGGGGCAGTCCCGTGCCGCTGTACTACCAGCTCGCCCAGCAGCTGGAGTCGGCGATCGAGCACGGGGCCCTCGCTCCGGGGAACCTCCTGGGCAACGAGGTCGACCTGTCGGTGCGGCTGGGCCTGTCCCGGCCCACCGTCCGGCAGGCCATCCAGTCTCTGGTCGACAAGGGGCTGCTGGTACGGCGGCGCGGGGTGGGCACCCAGGTGGTGCACAGCCAGGTCAAGCGCCCGCTGGAGCTCAGCAGCCTCTACGACGACCTGGAGGCGGCCGGGCAGGGTCCGACCACCGAGGTCGTCCGCAACGAGCGCGTCCCGGCGGAAGCCGACGTCGCGGCCGCGCTCGGCATCGCGGAGGGAGCGGAGGTCACGGTCCTGGAGCGGCTGCGCTGCACGCACGACCAGCCCGTGGCCATCCTGCGCAACTACCTGCCCGCGAGCCTGCTCGACCTCGACACGGCTCGGCTGGAGTCGACCGGCCTGTACCGGATGATGCGCGCCGCCGGAATCACCCTGCACAGCGCCCGCCAGACCGTCGGCGCCCGCTGCGCGACCGCCGAGGAGGCCGAGCGCCTCGACGAGAAGGAGGGCGCCGCGCTGCTGACCATGCAGCGCACGGCGTACGACGACACGGGCCGGCCGGTCGAGTACGGGACGCACATCTACCGCGCGTCCCGGTACGCGTTCGACTTCCAGCTGCTGGTCAGGGTTTGAGGCTCGCGGTGAACGGCGTGACCGGCCGCTCCAGTCGTTGCCCGTCCACGGTGATCTCCACGGCCTCGTTGTAGAAGGCCAGGAGCCCCTTGACGGGAGCCACAGCGGCCAGCGGCGCGGCATAGCTCCAGACGATGTTCCGCGGGACCTCGCCCTCGCCGCTCCAGTTCCAGTACTGGGCCGTGCCCTTGTACGGGCACCCGGTGCGGTGGTCGGCGGGCTCGAACAGGTCGAGCCGGACGTCCTCGCGGGGCAGGTAGTACCGGGTCGGCAGCCCGGTCTCGAACAGCAGCACCGGGCGGTGGGTGTCCGCGACGACGGTGCCGGCGATCTCGACCTGGACATGGCGGCTGCTGGGCATGGCGTCCACCCGTTTGTGCGGGTCGCGCGGGTGGATGAAGATCTCTTCCTCCTCCTCGTACCAGTGGTCGAGGCCGCTCCCCCAGCGCCGGAACCACTCGAAGGAGAGGTGCCCGGCGAGGTCGTCGGCGGGGAAGGTCCACGCGGCGTTCTCCACCAGCTCGCCGCCGACTTCGAGGTCGTAGAAGATGCGCGACCCGGTGTGCTTGCCCGGCGACGGGTTCTTGGCCGGGCGGAGGAGGTCCGTGCGGACCTCCTCACGCGGGAACGCGTAGCACGGCACAGGCAGCTCGGGTTCCCACACCAGGACGGGGTGCCGGCTGTCGACGACGGTGACGTCACCCTTGCGGCCACGCACCCAGCGCTCGCTGGGCTCCCACAGGAGGCCTTCGGGGGTCGTACGGACGGACCGCTCGGTGGGGAACAGAGGCATGGCCACTCTCCTTCGGCTCCTCTTCGGAGCGTACTCCCGCAGCGGTGAGCGGGCTCCGTGGTGAGCGGGCCCCGCGGTCAGTGGGCCGCGTGGTCAGTGGGCCGCGTGGTCAGTGGGCCGCGTCGAGCCGGGACCGCAGCTCCGGGCTCAGCTCCAGGTCCACGGCGGCAAGGCTCTCCTCCAGCTGGGCCACGGACGACGCTCCGACCAGCGGGATGATCGGCAGCTCGGCGCCGATCTGCCAGGCCAGGACGACCTGGTTGACGGTGGCCCCGGTCTCCTGGGCGACCTCCCGCAGGACCTTCAGGCGGGTCGGGGTGCCCGGGTGGTCGAAGTCGGCGGGCAGCCGGTCCGGGTGGGTGTAGGCGCCCTTCAGCAACGGCGAGTAGGCGACCAGCGTCAGGCCGGGCTCGGCCCGCAGGTAGCTGAGCAGGTCGGGGCCGGCGTGGCCGAGGCTGCCGTCGGGGAACAGGCCGTCGGGGACGTCGAGGCGGGGCCGCAGGTGGCTGTGGGCGTACTGGAGCACCTCGTAGCCGGGCAGTCCGGCCGCGGCGGCGAGGGCGCGGGCCCGCTCGACGCGCCAGACCGCGTGGTTGCTGACGCCGAGGAGACCGACCGTGCCCTCGCTCACCAGCTCGGCGAACCCCTCGACGGTCTCCTGGAGGGGCACCTGCCGGTCCTCGATGTGGGCGTAGAGCAGGTCCAGCTTGGCCACGCCGAGCCGGTCGCGGCTGCGCTCGGCGGACTCGCGGATCACCTTCGCCGACAGGCCCTCCGCGTTGTCGACGTAGCTGGTGCCGGGGGCCAGGGGGCGGGCACCGAGCTTGGTGGCGATGACGATCTCGTCGCCGACGCCGCGGCTGCGGCGCCACCGGCCGAGCAGTTCCTCGCTCTGTCCGCCCTGACCGCCGTCGACCCAGAAGGCGTAGTTGTCGGACGTGTCGATGAAGGTTCCGCCCGCCTCGACATAGCGGTCGAGTACGGCGAAGGAGGTCTCCTCGTCGGTCTGCGAGCCGAACAGCATCGCGCCGAGCGCGAGGACGCTGACCTCGCGGCGGTTCTTCGGGTCGGTGCCGATGGTGCGGTACTTCATGGCTGGGTCCCCTCCCGTTCGCGCGCCCGCCTTTGGGGCACGAACGGGAGTCTTCATCTTGAAGCGCACTTCAAGTCAAGGGAGTTCGCGGCAGATTCGCTGGATCGACGGGCTCAGGGGGCGAACGGGCCCTCCAGCGCCGCCCATTGCAGCAGCATGATCGTCTTGGCGTCGACGATCTCCCCGGTGCGGATCATCTCCAGGGCCCGCCGGAAGGGGAGTTCGACGATCTCGATGTCCTCGCCCTCCTCGTCCAGGCCACCGCCCTCGTGGGTGTGGGTCGAGGGGCCGTAGGCGGCGGCGTAGAAGCTGACGCGTTCGGTGACCGAGCCCGGGCTCATATAGACGTCGAAGACGTGCCGGACGTCGCCGATGGTGTGCCCGGTCTCCTCCACCACCTCGCGCCGCACCGCGATCTCCGGGTGCTCGTCATCGTCGTCGAGCAGCCCGCCCGGCGTCTCGACGAGCATGCCGTCGGGGTGGCCGTTGACGTACACCGGGAAGCGGAACTGGCGGGTGAGCAGGACGGTTTCGCGTTCGGCGTCGTACAGCAGCATGGTCGCCCCGTTGCCGCGGTCGTGCGTCTCGCGCTGCTGGGTGCTCCAGGTGCCGTCGGCGTGCTGGAAGTCGAAGGTCGTGGCGCGCTCGACGTACCAGTGGCTGGACAGGAGTCGCACGTCCCGCACCTTGACCCGGGGGTTGCCGGTCAGGTCCCGGCCGGCTTGGTCGAGTCCGGTGCGGCCGCGGCGGTCGGGGGTGTCGATGCCGGCGGTCATCGGGCACCGGCCGGATGGATGAGCGAGTTGGTCATGGCCCCGCTTCTACCATCCTTCAGCCCGCGACGTCGGCCTTGTCCAGCACCTGCTCCGACGCGGACGGCCGGACGTCCAACGCCTCGTCGAAGGCGCTGAACGACGTGGTGGTGACGTTTCCGCCGCCCTTGTAGACGGTCCTCAGCAGGTACGGCTTGCCCTCGGTAGCCACGTAGAAGGTGTACGCCCCTTCCTTGTCCGCCTTGTCCGTGACGTGCACGGCGATCACTTCCCGGCCGCCGACGCGGGTGGCCGCGCCCTTCTTCGCCGTGCCGAAACGACTTGAACGTCCAGGTGCACGCGGCCAGTCCGTCGCCCGGCTGCGCGTCGTCGGCGGGCACCTTCGCCCACTGCTTCGGCCGGACGCCGACGACCGGCCGGCCGCTCCAGTTCTCGAGACAGGTCTCGTCCGGGCGGACGTAGTCCGTCTCACCGATCCTGATCTGTTGTCGCCCGGGGTGTTGCTCATGTCGATGGTCACGGAACGCAGTGCGCGCATCGTGCCGTTGGCCTCGTCGAGCAGCTCTGCCGCGGACTTCTCGGCGCCGCCGGACCCGGCCCCGACCCCGCACCCGGCGAGCGCGGCTGCGATGAACAGACATGCCGGCGCCGTCGTCATGGGAATCGTTCGCATCGAGCCCCCCAGCTCCCTCCCCGTTCACCGAATGACCATGCTCATGATCGGCAGCGGGGGCCTACCAGTCCCGGTGACCCGACGATCCGGGCGAACGACCGGCCTGCCCCCGCTCCGTGCGGGTTCCGCAGCGGTACCACTCCCGCTCAGCAGTCAGCCCTCGTGGTCCAGCAGCCGCCCCATGTGCGTCCAGCAGCCTGGTGCTGGGTCTGCTGGGCGGCTTCCTGATCGGCCCCGTCCTCGAACCGCGCTTCGGCACTGGCGGCGGCGGGCTCGATTCCATCGGGCTGACCGGGTTCGGGACCCTGGCCGCGTTCGCCCTGCTGACGGCCTGCCTCAACCTGTTCTACGGCTTCGACCTGCCGCGCGGGCCAGGGGCGCACGTGGGCTTGAAGTGAGCACTCCCGCCGGGGTCCTGGCCAAGGGCCGCAGACCTTTCAGGACCCCGGCGGCACAGCCTGCTCGAAGCCGAGTTCGCACAGGGCGGTGCGGAGTTTGTCCGCCGCCTCGTCCAGGACCGACATGTCCTCCTCCGGCTTCGCGTCGGCGAAGTCGAGGTCCCCCAAACCCCACATGGGCGCCACGTGAATGTGCAGGTGCGGCACCTCGAAACCGGCGATGAGCAGTCCGGCCCGCGGAGCGTTCCACGCCCGCTGCACACCCTGGCCGACCGCCTGGGCCACCTGCATGCAGTGGGCCAGCAGTTCACCGTCGACCTGCGTCCACTGGTCGACCTCGCGCCGGGGCACGACGAGGGTGTGACCGGGCGTCAGCGGTGCGATGGACAGGAACGCCGTCGCGTGCGGGTCCTGCCAGACGAACCGGGCGGGAAGCTCGCCGTCGATGATGCGGGAGAAGACGGTGGTCATGCATGCCCCTTCGCTGCGGGAGAGCTCTCGGAGCGAGCCTACGCACTGCCCCACGCGACGGTTCCCTTGAGCGGCTCATTGGTGCTGGCCCGCAGGAGGCGCGGTCTGTCGGCGATGTGGCCTTGGCTTCCCGCTGGACGACCTGCTGACGGGTGAACGCACCGCTGCGGTGGGAGCGGCAGCCGGCACGGACACCGAGCCGCTGCCCGGGGGCGTCGGACGGGTCGTGCCGAAGGCGTCGTCCGCGAGGAAGACGTTGCCGACGCCCGCCACCGGCAGACGCGCACCACGTCGGGTCATCGCACGGCCCCGCTCAGCGGCCGGTCGGAGCTGCCCGGCTGCTTGCGGACGAAGGCCGACCGCAGGGCGTGATACGGCGCCTGCGGGTCGAAGAAGATGGCGCGCATACGGGCGAGTTCGGCCCGCCGGTGGTCCGCGAGCGGTCGCCGTTCCTCGTCCGCCTGCCGTGCCGCGGCCTTCGCGGCAACTCGCCGCGCGAGGTCGGGGGCGGCGGCGAGGGCGGCCGCCCTGCGCTCGGTCTCGGCGGCGAACTCCTGTGCCCGGACTGCCACCAGCTGGTCCACCAGGCCGATCCGTGCGCCCGTGGCGGCACTCACGGGCAGCGCCTCGCTCGTCAGCCGCCGGGCCGTCTCCACTCCGACGCGACGCGGCAGCGTGTACGTCCAGTACTCCGAGCCGTACAGCCCCATCCGCCGGTAGTGCGGGTTGAGGACGGCGCCCGCGCGGCACCACACCTCGTCGGCGGCCAGGGCGAGCATCAGGCCGCCGGCCGCCGCGTTGCCGCCGAACGCCGCCACCACCAGCCGGTCGGTGGTCCGCAGGACCGCATCGACCAGGTCGTTCATGGCGTTGAGATTCGCCCAGGACTCACCGGCCGGGTCGGCGGCCGCCTCGATGACGTTCAGGTGGATGCCGTTGGAGAAGAAGTCACGCATCCCACCGAGGACCAGCACCGAGGTGGGGCGGGCGAGGGCGTGCCGGTAGGCGGTGAGCAGCCGGCGGCACTGGTCGGTGCTCATCGCCCCGCCGGGGAAGGAGAAGGTCAGGAAGCCGATGTCGCCGCGCTGCCGGTAGCGGATGTCGGTCCAGGTGCGCCGGTCGGCGGGCAGTTCGAGCGGGGCGGGGTCCTCCGGCAGCCGGTGCGGGCCGGCACCGCTGCGTGCGCCGTCGGTCGCGAAGGACGCGAGCACGGAGGCCGCCGGGCGGCGGAACGGCGCGGGGTCGCCGGAGCTCTTACGAGGGCGCAGCTCCGGGATCCACACCGCGCCGTCCCGGGTGGCCCGGCAGACCGCCCCCGCCCGTGTGGCGAGCAGCTCACCCGGCCGTCCGCGCAACCGGTCCTCGGGATGCCCGCCGTGCAGGAACACCTCCCGGCCGAGGATCTCGTCCAGCACACCGGGCTGCGAGTCGCCCCCGCGCAGCTTGCGCAGCACCACCTCGGTACTGTCCCTCCCCCAGTCGATCCTGCGCTGCTCCTGCCGGAAGAAGTCGCGCCACACCACCCCGACCTCGGGATCGCTCTGCCGCCACGGTTTGAACGAGCCGTCGGCATACCGCTGCACGGCCAGCAGTACAGCGGCCGTGGCGGCGTCGGAGACCTCGCCCCGGTACAGGTCGCTCTTGCCCACCGGCGGCACCGGGAACGGCTCGGACGCCCAGATGTCGCCCGCGTCCATCGACGCCTCCGCCTGGAGCACCGTCACTCCCCAGCGGGGCGCCGCCTCGGCGATCGCCCAGTCCAGGGAGGAGGGACCGCGATCGCCGGGCGGCCCGGGGTGCACGACGAGGCAGGTGTGCTCCCGCCACACGTCCTCCGGGAGCGCCGTCTTCAGCATCGGAGCGATGATCAGCTCCGGGCGCGTCTCGTGTACGGCGGCGCGCACCGCGTCGGGACCGTGCGAGGCGAGGACGACATCCACCCGGTGCCCGAGGTCCGCCAGTTCGGCGTACACACGCTGGGACAGGCTGTTGAACGCGCTGGCGACGAGCAAAATGTTCATGACACGGCATGCTCGCCGGTTTCCGCGGGCCCGGGAAGGATCACGGCGGCGTTTCGCCCACCACGGTCAGGTCTCTTCGTCCATCCGGATCGCGTCCCTGAGCCGGTCGACGGCCTCGCTCTGCTCGCCCTAGTACACATCCACCAGGGCCTCGGCGATCGGGTCGAGCTTGCGCCGGCCTCGTGTGTTCGGCGCGCATCTCGGCGGAGGCGATGAGGAAGCCGTCACCCCGGACGGCGGGCGCCTCGGCCGACCCCACACGAAAAGGGCCCTCACAGGCTCTCGCCCACGAAGACCCTTCGCACCGTCGGGACGACAGGATTTGAACCTGCGACCCCTTGACCCCCAGTCAAGTGCGCTACCAAGCTGCGCCACGTCCCGGTGCCTGTCGCGCGGCGAACCGCGTGATCACGCAAGCAGAACTTTACCCCACGCCGGGGACCGAGCCGAAGAGGGCGTCCGGTGAGGGGTGGGCAGTGCGATGGACAATCGGTGTATGGCCACCACACCGTCAGGACGGCAGACCGACGCACGGGACCGGGACAGCGAGGGCCGGGCACGCAACGCGCGCCCCCGGGACGGTCTCGGGCGCCCCCTCCCCTACGGCGCGGACGGCGTCGCCCGCCAGCCCGAGGGCGTCGTACGCACTCCGGAGCAGAGCGTCGCCGAGGCACAGCTGCTGCTGGACGCGGGGAAACCGTTCCATGCGCACGAGGTCTTCGAGGACGCGTGGAAGACGGGCCCGCAGGAGGAGCGGGCCCTGTGGCGGGGGCTGGCCCAGCTCGCGGTGGGCCTCACCCACTCGGCTCGCGGGAACGTGACGGGCGGGGCGAGGTTGCTGCGGCGCGGGGCCAGGGCTGTGGAGGAGTGGGCGTCGGCTGACGGGCGGCAGCGGCCGTACGGGATGGATACGGCCGGGCTGGTCGCGTGGGCGCGGGAGCTGGCGGGGGTCGTGGAGGAGGGCGAGGAGACCGTGGATGCGCGGCGGTGGGCGCCGAGGCTGCGCGGGCGGTCGTAGAGGGGGCGGCAGACCTCCGGCCCCATGAATCGGGCGGCTCACCGGGATGCGTCGACCGCGCAGGCCGGCGACGCCCAGCGCACCGCCGCCGCAAGCCCCGCGCCCCCACGCCCCCACGCTCTCGGGCGTCCACCACCGAAGACATGGACGCGGTGTCCGCGTTGTCAGTGGCGTGCGGCAGACTCGGGGCGTGCGAAAGATTCATGTCATCGGTATCGGTGCGGGCGACCCCGAGCAGCTGACGCTGCAGGCGGTCAGGGCGCTGCGGAGTACGGACGTGTTCTTCATCCTCGACAAGGGCGAGGTGAAGTCCGACCTCACGCAGCTGCGCCGGGACATGCTGGACGCGCACATACCGGAGGGGACGTATCGGGTCGTCGAGGCACGGGATCCGGATCGGGACCGGTCGGCAGGGGGCGCCGCGTACTCCCCGGCCGTCGGGGACTGGCGCAGTGCCCGCGCCGGGATCTACGAGCGGCTGATCGCCGAGGAGCTGGGCGAGGACGAGACCGGCGCGTTCCTGGTGTGGGGTGATCCCGCGCTGTACGACAGCACGCTCGGCATCCTGGAGGAGGTGCTGGACAAGGGCGGGGTGGAGTTCGAGTACGACGTCGTGCCCGGCATCAGCAGTGTCTCGGCTCTCGTCGCCCGGCATCGGACAGGGCTCAACCGGGTCGCCCGGCCCGTGCAGATCACCACCGGCCGACGGCTGGCCGAGGGCTTCCCGGACGGCGTGGACGACGTGGTCGTGATGCTCGACGCCCACCAGGTCTTCCGGCAGTACGCGGACCAGGACATCGACATCTACTGGGGCGCGTACATAGGCACCCCGGACGAGATCCTCGCCTCGGGCCCGATCGCCGAGGCCGCCCCCCGCATCGAGCGGCTGCGTGCCGAGGCCCGGGAGCGCAAGGGCTGGATCATGGACACGTATCTGCTGCGCCGGAATCCGACGGAGCAGAAGGAGTAGCAGGCGCAGGAAGCGCAGAAGGGCAGGAGGCGGGGCACGAGGCTCAGCAGGCGCGCGCCTCGGTCGGCATCCGCACCGCACCCGAGCGGACCGCCCCCGCATGCGCCCTCGGCCCACCGCTGTGATCGTGGCCCCGTGACGCTCGCCCCTGAGCGGGCCGGGCTGAAAACCCGGTGCGGCGTACGGCGGTCCGCCGTGATACTCGCCGCATGTCTGCCGCGCCGGTCCGTTTCCACGATCCCCTCAGCAAGGTCTACGAGTTCACCGACTCGGTCCTGGTGCGCTGCCCGCGCTGCGAGGAGATCGCGCACTACGAGTGGCGCCCCGCCATCGCCCCGGACGCACACGGCACGTCGTCCCCGCAGCGGCGTCTGGTGTGCCGGTCCTGCGGGCTGGCGCGCACCTCATGGGGGGCGGGGGGCCGGTGCGCGAACCCGGTTCTGTGGCTGCAGACCGAGACCCGGCACGGAGTGGTGTGGGCCTACAACCTCGCGCACCTGGACCTGCTCAGCCGTTTCGTGGCCGCCTCGCTGCGGGAACGGCCGCCCTGGTACGAGCACGGCCGGAAGATGACCTACGTCGCACGTCTGCCCGCCTGGATCAAGCGCGCCAAGAACCGCGACGAGGTGCTGCGCGCCATCGACCGCATCCGCGCCTCCGTCGTCACAGGGTGAGACCGAGCCGCTCCAGCACCCGCGACACATCAGGCACCGCGGCCACGCCCTCCGGTAGCGGGGGGCGTCGTACGACCACGACCGGGAGAGCGAGCCGGCGGGCGGCCGTGAGTTTGGCCGAAGTCGCCTCTCCGCCGCTGTCCTTCGTCACCAGGACGTCGATGCGGTGCTCCCGCAACAGTGCCGCCTCGTCGTCCGCCGTGAACGGTCCGCGGGCCAGCAGGACTTCGGTGTGCGGGGGCATCGGCGGCTCGGGCGGTTCGACGGAGCGTACGACGAAGTGCAGGTCCGTGAGGTGGGCAAAGGCCGCCAGGCCCAGGCGGCCGGTGGTCAGGAACACGCGGCGGGCGAGGCTCGGCAGCAGACCGGCGGCCTCGTCGAGGGAGGCGACCTCGTGCCAACGGTCCTCGGGGCCGGGACGCCAGCCGGGGCGGCGCAGGATCACCGCCGGCACGCCGGTCGCCGTCGCGGCTCGGACCGCGTTCGCCGTGATCGACTCGGCGAAGGGGTGGGTGGCGTCCACGAGGGTGTCGACGTGCTCGGCGCGCAGCCAGTCGGCCAGGCCCTGCGCTCCGCCGAAGCCCCCGATGCGTACGTCCCCCTCGACCGCGCCCGGCCGTGCCACGCGCCCCGCGAGCGAGGTGGTGACGCGGACGCCGTGGCGCGCCGTGAGCGCGGCGGCGAGTTCGCGGGCCTCGGTGGTGCCGCCGAGGATCAGGATGTGCCGGGGGGACATGGGGGAGCGTACGAGGTGGCGTCCGGAGGGTGGCACCTCGGGTGCCACCTGCTCCGACGTCTTTTCGGGCGAACACTATGAACACAACGATCAGATCGTGGTCCCTCACCCCCTCGCTCCCTAGCATCGCGGCGCACGGCTCGACGACGCGCCGACGAGAACGAGGAGCAGCGTCTTGGACTGGACGAGAACGCACTCACTGATCCGCAGGTCTGTCCCCTCGCCCGCCCGGCGGCGTACGACGCTTTCCGCCGTGCTGGCCGGTGCCCTCGCCGTCGGCATCCTCGTCGGCGCCTCGAACGCCCGGGGGGAGGCGGCGGGACCCGCGCGCACCGCATGCCCCGCCGCTCTGGCCGGTGAGGCCGACTGCTACACCGGCCGCGACGCGGGCGGCGCGTACTACGCGATCGCCGTGCCCGACGACTGGAACGGTTCCCTCGTCGTGCACGCCCACGGCGGCCCCGACCTCGGCGCGGACTCCGACCCCGCCCGCAGCCTCGACGATCTGGGCCGCTGGACGGTCATGGTGAAGGAGGGCTACGCCTGGGCGGGTTCGTCGTATCGCCGGGGCGGCTACGGGACGCGGATGGCCGCCGCCGACACCGAGAGCGTGCGCCGGCTGTTCGTCGAGGAGTTCGGCACGCCGCGGCGGACGTATGTGCACGGCCAGTCGTGGGGCGGGAACGTCGCCGCGAAGGTCGTGGAGACCTACGGCGGGCGGCAGGGGGCGTACGACGGGGCGCTGCTCACCAACGGCGTCCTCGCCGGTGGCTCGCGCGGCTACGACTACCGCGTCGACCTGCGCGTCGTCTACCAGTACTACTGCCGCAACCACCCCCGCCCGACCGAGCCGCAGTACCCCCTGTGGCAGGGGTTGCGCGCCGACTCGGCCATGACGACCGCCGGGCTGCGCGCCCGGTTGCAGGAGTGCACCGGGTACGCGTCGGCGCCCGAGGAGCGGACCGCGCTCCAGCAGCGCAATCTCGACGACATCCTGGCGGTCACGAAGGTTCCGGCGCGCACGCTGGAGGCGCATCTGCGGTGGGCGACCTTCACGTTCCGGGACATCGTGCACCACCGTCTCGGCGGCCGGAATCCGTTCGGCAACCAGGGCGTTCGGTACTCCGGATCGCATGACGACAAGGCACTCAACGCCGGCGTCGAGCGGTTCGCCGCGGACCCGACGGCCGTACGCGATCTGTCCTACGACAGCGATCTCACGGGCGAGGTCTCGATTCCGGTGCTCACCCTGCGCGCGATCGACGATCCGACGGCGTTCGTGGAGCACGAGGCGGCGTTCCGGGACACCCTGCGCGGTGCCGGCCGGGACGAGCATCTGGTGCAGACGTTCACGCGGGAGCGCGAGCACAGTGTGCTGAGCGACGCCGAGTCCGCCGCCTCCATGGCGGCCTTGGAGACATGGGTGCGGACGGGTGAGAGGCCGACGGTCCGGTCCGTCGCGGCCTCGTGCGCGGCGTTCGACCGTACGTACGGCACCGGTTGCTTCTACGATCTGGAGTACCGCCCTTCGCCGTACGCCTCGCGCGTCGAGCCCCGCCCGGGTGGGCTGCGGTGGCCCGCGATGACGGCGGCTCAGGAGCGGGCCTGGAGCAGGATCGAGGGTGTCGGGATCGCTCCTTGAGCGGCGCGGGGCCGGTCGATGACTATCGTCCTCGCATGGGATCCGTACGTGCCGTCCTCATGGACATCGACGGGGTTCTCACCGTCTCGTGGCAGCCGCTGCCCGGTGCGGTCGAGGCCTTGCGGGAGATCCGCGAGGCCGGGCTCGGTGTGGCGCTGGTCACCAACACGACCTCACGGACACGGGCGTCGGTCGCCCGGACGCTGGCGGACGCCGGGTTCCCGGTGTCCGCGGAGGACATCCTGACCGCGCCGGCCGTCACCGCCGCGTATCTCGCCGAGCACTGTCCGGGGGCGCGGTGCGCGCTGCTGAACAGCGGGGACATCGCGGAGGACCTGGGCGGGGTCACCCTCGTCGGCGAGGACGAGGGCGACGATTCCGCCCCGGACGTGGTGGTCGTCGGCGGTGCCGGGCCCGAGTTCGGGTACGCGGCGCTCAACCGGGCCTTCGGGCATGTGCAGCGCGGGGCGCGGCTGGTGGCCATGCACCGGAATCTGTACTGGCGTACGGAGGAGGGGTTGCAGTTGGACACCGGCGCGTTCCTGGTCGGCCTGGAGAGGGCCGCGCGGGTGGAGGCGGAGATCACGGGGAAGCCGTCGGCCGCGTTCTTCGAGGCGGCGCTGGCACACGTGGGGGTCGGTGCGCGGGAGGCGGTGATGGTGGGCGACGACATCGAGTCCGATGTGCTCGCGGCACAGCGGGCCGGGGTCACGGGCGTGCTGGTCAAGACCGGCAAGTACCTCCCGGAGACCCACCGGGACGCGAGCGGTACGCCCGACCATGTGATCGACTCCATCGCCGACCTGCCCGCCCTGCTGGCGGAACCGCGGGAGTCAGCGCAGCAGTAGCTGGAGGCCGCCCACGACCGTCGCCGCGATGACCAGTTGCTCGAACAGCCGCTGGTTGATCCGGTTCACCGCCCATTTGCCGAGCAGCGCGCCGGGCACGACGAACACCACGAGCGCCGCGTCGAGCAGCAGCGAGGGGCCGTCGATCAGGCCGAGTCCGGCGCTGAAGGGCACCTTGGAGACGTTGACGATCAGGAAGAAGAAGGCGGACGTCCCGAGGAAGCCGAGCTTTCGGAAGCCGGCCGACAGCAGGTACATCGACATCACCGGGCCGCCCGCGTTGGCGACCATGGTGGTGAAGCCGCCCAGGACGCCGTACGAGCGGGCCTTGACCCGGCCGGCCCGCGTGGTGACCGAGTCGGGTTCCTCCTCCTT
This sequence comes from Streptomyces sp. DT2A-34, assembly GCF_030499515.1. Classification (NCBI taxonomy): domain Bacteria; kingdom Bacillati; phylum Actinomycetota; class Actinomycetes; order Kitasatosporales; family Streptomycetaceae; genus Streptomyces; species Streptomyces sp. DT2A-34. The sequence goes on from NZ_JASTWJ010000001.1 coordinate 969,661, forward strand.
CTCGCCCGTGCGGCGGCGCCACACCGTCACGCCGGCCATCAGCAGCAGGATCGCGCCGATCGACGTACGGACGATGCCGTCGTCCGCCCACACCAGGAACAGCGTGCCGAACACGACGCCGGCCGCGACCGCGGGGAACAGCCGCCACAGCGTGGGCCAGTGGGCGTGCCGTCGGTAGGTGAGGACGGCGAGGACGTCCCCGGCGATCAGGATCGGCAGCAGGACGCCGGTGGAGGCGCGGGCGGGGAGCACAGCGGCGAAGATCGCGAGGCTGACCGTGTTGGCCCCGCTCACGGCCGTCTTCGAGAAGCCGACGAGCAGGGCCGCGAGGGCGAGCGCGGCGAATTCCCAACCGGTGATGTGCCAGAGAGTCATCGTGTCCATGCGGAGACCGATGCTATGCGCACCTAACCGATGCCCGTAAGGAGCGTCTCGCCAGTTGGGAGATTGCTTCGGGGATCGCGTCGGGTTGCTTCGGGGATCGCTAGTGCCTCTCCACCAGCACCGCACTCCCCTGCCCCACGCCCACACACATGGTCGCCAGCCCCCGCGCCGCTCCCGTCCGCCGCATCCGGTGCAGCAGCGTCGTGAGGATGCGGGCGCCCGAGCAGCCCAGCGGGTGTCCCAGCGCGATCGCGCCTCCGCTGGGGTTGACCAGCTCGGGATCGATGCCGAGCTCGTCCACGCAGGCGAGTGCCTGCGCCGCGAACGCCTCGTTGAACTCGGCTTCCTGGATGTCGCCGATCGTCCAGTCGGCGCGGGCCAGGGCCTTGCGGGTGGCGGGGACGGGACCGATGCCCATCACGTCGGGGTGGACGCCGGCCGAGGCGCCGGCGACATAGCGGCCGAGGGACTCCAGGCCCAGTTCGTTGAGGGCCTCCTCGCTGACCAGGAGCAGGCCGGCGGCACCGTCGTTCATCGGTGAGGCGTTGCCCGCCGTGACGGTGCCGCCCTGCCGGAAGACCGGCTTCAGCCGGGAGAGCTTCTCGTACGACGTGTCCTCGCGGACGCACTCGTCGCTGTCGACCAGGACCCCGTCCGGGCGCTGCACAGGTAGCAGTTCGTCGTCGAAGTGTCCGTTCTTGCGGGCCTCGGCGGCCCGTTGGTGGCTGCGCAGCGCGAACTCGTCCTGCCGCTCGCGCGGGACACCGTGGCGCTCGGCGACCTCCTCGGCCGTCTCGCCCATGGACAGCAGGCCGTGCAGGTCCTTCATCGCCGGGTTGACCAGGCGCCAGCCGAGGCGGGTGTCGGCGGTCTCGATGCGGTGCGGCAGCGCCTCGTCGGGGCGGGGCAGGACGAAGGGAGCGCGGCTCATGGACTCCGAGCCGCCGGCGAGCACGATGTCGGCCTCGCCCGCCGCGATGGTGCGGGCGGCCGTCGTCACCGCCTCCAGACCGGACGCGCACAGGCGGTTGACGGTCGCGCCGGGCACCGTCTCCGGCAGGCCGGCCAGCAGCGCGGCCATGCGGGCGACGTTGCGGTTGTCCTCGCCGGCCTGGTTGGCGGCGCCCCAGTAGACGTCGTCGACACGGGCCGGGTCGAGTGCGGGGACATCCGCGACGAGACCCCGGATCACGGTCGCGGCGAGGTCGTCGGGCCGTACCGACGACAGCGCTCCGCGCAGCTTGCCGATGGGGGTGCGGCGGGCGGCCGCGAAGTGGACGGGACGCACGACAGGTCTCCTGACCGGGCAGTATGAATCGACACCCATTTAATTAGCACCGCTAGTTTTGGACTATAGACCGACCCGCCGCGCCCTGAGAAGATCCCCGGACACCTTCACCGACGCAGCCGAGGGGGACGAGGAGACATGGCCGACGACCGCGAGCATGTCCTTGCCGGAAGCCGGGGATCGATCGCCGTACGCGCATGGCCGAACCCTCGGCCCCGCTCCGTCGCGCTCGTGATCCACGGCTACGGGGAGCACGCCGGCCGGTACGCCGAGGTGGCGGACGTCCTCGTCGAGCACGGCGCGGCCGTGTTCGGGCCCGATCACGTCGGTCACGGGAGGTCGGCGGGCGAGCGCGTGATGATCGAGGACTTCGAGGACGTGGTCGCCGATGTGCACGCCGTCGCCGGCCTGGCCCGGGCCGCGTATCCGGGCCTGCCCGTCGTCCTGATCGGGCACTCCATGGGCGGCCTGATCGCGGCCCGCTACGCGCAGCTCCACGGCGACGCGCTCGCCGCCCTGGTGCTGTCCGGGCCCGTGATCGGCGACTGGGCCCTGCCCCGGCGGCTGCTCGCCCTCGACGAGATCCCCGACACCCCGATCAGCCCGGCGGCGCTCTCCCGTGACCCCGATGTGGGCGCGGCGTACGCGGCGGATCCGCTGGTCTGGCACGGCCCGATGAAGCGGCCGACGGTGGAGGCGTTCGCCCGGATGCTGGACACGGTGTCCAAGGGCGGCGGCATCGGGCGCCTGCCCCTGCTGTGGCTGCACGGCGACGAGGACCGGCTGGTCCCGCTCCCCGGCAGCCGCGTCGGCGTCGAGGAGCTGCGCGGGCACGAGCTGACCGAGCGCGTCTACCCCGGGGCCCGGCACGAGGTGTTCCACGAGACGAACAAGGCGGAAGTGTTCAGGGACCTCATCCACTTCCTGGACGGTGTGTTCGCGCACTGAGACACCTCGCGTTTTGCACCGGTTCGCCTTGGGCACCCGCGCCCGCATGGAGGGGTTGCGGCGCCTGGAGTGATGGCGGCGCCGCTCCGTACCGGCCATGACCAAGCCACAAGGAGGAGCTCGGTATGACTGTCGTCAAGAGCACGCTTCCCGAACCGGCTCGCCGGGTCGCCGGGGAGGCCCTGCAGAGCACTCTCGTCGATCTTCTCGGACTCTCGCTGATCGGGAAGCAGGCGCACTGGAACATCGTGGGACCGCGGTTCCGCTCGATCCATCTGCAGCTCGACGAGGTGGTGTCGGTGGCCCGCGCGTACTCCGACACGGTCGCCGAACGCTCCGCGGCGCTCGGCCTGCCGCCCGACGGCCGGCCGGAGACCATCGCCGCGGCCTACACGCTGCCCGGCCCCAAGGAGGGCTGGCTGCGCGACACGGAGGTCGTCCAGCTGGTCGTGGACGCCATGGCGGCGGCCATAGAGCGGCTGCGCGAACGTATCGACGCGACCGCCGAGGCGGACCCGGTGACGCAGGACCTGCTGATCGGCATCACGAGCGAGCTGGAGAAGCAGCGCTGGATGTTCGACGCCGAGAACTGGCCGCGCGACGAGTGACAAGACCGTACGGAAAAGCCCGTAAGGAAAGGCCCGTACGGAAAACAGCCCTACGACAAGAGCCGTACACCGTTCGCCAAGAGCCGTACTCGCCAAGGAGGGGCACCATGACCGACGCCCTCGAACTCGACACGCTGTGGCAGGACTTCCACCGCGTGGTGAACATGACCTCGCAGGAGCTGGCCACCTGGCTGCGGGTCAGTGACGCGGACGAGGAGACCGAGCCGCTGCCGGACCAGGCCGGCACACCGACCGGGCAGCATGTCCTCGCGATCCTCCAGAAGCGGCGCACGGACCTCACGGACGACGACATCCAGGTGATGTACGACGTCGTGGACACCGTCACCGCCGAGGCGGACCTGGAGAACGAGCCCGAGCCCGAACAGACGCGCCGTCGGCATCAGTTGATGACGATCGGCCACGATCCGCTGAGGCCATGAGCGACGACAGGCGCGTCGTACGGGAACTCGTGCGCGCGCACGGCCAGACGTTCGCCGAAGAGGCGGGCATCCCGCTGAAGGACACCCCGCAGCCGCTGTACCGGCTGCTGGTGCTGGCGCATCTGCTCAGCGCCCGGATCCGCGGCTCGATCGCCGTCGACACCGCCCGCGAACTGTACGAGGCGGGGCTGCGTGATCCACGCCGCATGGCCGACGCCGACTGGCAGGAGCGGGTGGACGCGCTGGGCCGGGGCGGCTACCGGCGTTACGACGAGCGGACCGCCACCCAACTCGGCGACGGCGCCGAGCTGTTGACCGACCGGTGGGGCGGCGATCTGCGGCGGCTGCGCAAGGAGGCGGACGGCGACGTCGCCGAACTGCGCCGCCTGCTGCAGGAGTTCCCCGGCATGGGTCCGGCCGGCGCCGACATCTTCCTGCGCGAGGCCCAGCGGGTCTGGCCGGAAGTGGCGCCCTACCTGGACGGCAAGGCCCTCTCGGGCGCGCGGCGGCTCGGCCTGCCCAAGGACCCGGACCGGCTGGCCGACCTCGCCGGGAACACCGAACCGGCCGTGCTCGCCGCCGCGTTGGTGCGGGCGGCCGTCGACAAGGAGGTGGCCGAAGACAGCCTCCGCCGGGCCGCATGATCGTGAAAGACTGCTCGGATCACGCCGTTGTCGAGCACAGGAGGCCCGCGTGACCGGGACCGAGCCGGCCGTATCGCGTATCGACACGAGCAGGCCGCATCCGGCCCGGGTGTACGACTGGTTCCTCGGCGGCAAGGACAACTACCCCGTCGACGAGGAACTCGGACGGCGGATCACCGCGCTGCAGGGGGACGCTCCGCGGCATGCGCGGGCCAACCGCCGCTTCATGGAGCGGGCCACGCGGGCGGTCGTCCGGGAGACGGGGATCCGCCAGTTCCTCGATGTCGGTTCCGGCATCCCGACCGAGCCCAACCTGCACCAGATCGCCCAGTCCGTCGTCCCCGACGCACGAGTGGTGTACGTCGACAACGACCCGATCGTGCTCGCACACGCCGAGGCCCTGCTGCACGGCACCCCGGCGGGTGTGACCGCATATGTGCAGGCCGATGCGCGCGAACCGGAGCGGATTCTGGAACAGGCCGCCTCCGTCCTCGACTTCGACCGGCCCGTCGCCCTGTCACTGATCGCGCTCCTGCACTTCATCGCGGACGACGACGGCGCCCACCAGCTCGTGGACACGCTGGTCGGCGCGTTGGCGCCGGGCAGCTGTCTGGTGCTGTCGGCGATGACGGCGGACTTCGATCCGGAGAACGTCCGTCGGGGTATCGCGGCCTACACCGCGAGCGGGGTGACGCTCGTGGCCCGTTCGCACGCCGAGATGGGCCGCTTGTTCAAGGGACTTGAGCTGCTGGAACCGGGCATCGTCTCCCTGTCCGACTGGCGGCCGGCCGCGGACGAGAACGAGACGAGGGAAGTACCCGTGTCCGAGACGAGGGAAGAACCCGTGTCGCTGTACGGCGCGGTCGGCCTCAAGCGCTGATCCCGCAGCCCGCCAGCCCACTCAGCCGAGCAACCACCCTCCGTCCACGGCCAGTTCGACCGCGTTGACCGACCCGTTGCGCAGCAGGAACTCCACCGCGTCGACCACGTCGGCCATGGTGGCCAGCCGCCCGGTGGGGGTCTCGGTGCGCAGGGCGGCGAGCACCCGCTCCGGCTTGGCCTGCCAGTAGGGGCTGTCCCCGACGACACCCGGGTGCACGGCGTTCACCCGGATCGGCGCGAGTTCGACGGCGAGGGTGTTCACCAGGCCGCCCACGCCCGCGTTGACCGTCGCCACCGTCGTCGCGCCCGGATAGGGCCGTTCCTTGGCCTGCCCGCCGAACAGCACGATCGCGCTGTCGTCGTGGAGCCGGTCCCGCAGGACATGCACGACCTCGGTGTAGCCGACGAGTTTCAGGGTGACGAGCCGCAGGGCGGCGTCGATGTCGTACTCGGTGACCTTGTTGTCGTCGCGCGACACGCCCGCGAGCACCAGGTGGTCGAGGCGTCCGACGCCGGCCAGCGCGGCACCGATCTCCTGCGGCCGGCCGAGGTCGAGGGCGAGTCCGCGGGCGCCGATCCCCTTGGCGACGATGTCGGCGCGATGGGCGTCACGGCCGGTCAGGACGGTCTCGTCCCCACGCCCGGCCCGCATCCGGGCGAACTCCAGCCCGATGCCCGACGTACCGCCCACGACGAGGACGCTGCTCATGACTCCAGGGCCTCCCTCAGGTACTCCCAGTCCCGCGTGAACCGGTAGGAGTGGCGCGGCGGCGGCTGCGGCGCCTGTGTCTCCAGCCAACGCAGCGGTCCCCGACCGGCGTTGGCGAACCCGTGCACACAACCGGCGCCCGCCCAGGCGCAGTCGCCGGGGCCGAGCCGGTACCGCTCGCCGTCGAACACCGCGTCCGCCTCCCCTTCGAGAAACAGGTACGTCTCCTCGAAGGGGTGGTCGTGCGAGCCGGCGACGCCGTCGGGCGCGTACTGCACCATGAACATGGTCGAGGCGACCGCGCCCAGATCGCTGTCGACCATCGTCTTCACGGTGATCCCGCTGTACACGAGCAGGGCGGTGCGCATGCTCGCCGACACCGCGAGCAGGTCCTGGGACTGCTTGCCGGCGTCCATCTGCACGGGTGCGAAGTGGCCGAAGTACCGGGTGCGCGGATCGCGGACGTCGATGCGGACGGGGTCGCGCTCGGGTAGCGCGGGCACCGCCTGCGTGTCGTACCCGTAGCGTGCCCGCGGCACCGGGGCGAGCATGTCGGCCCAGCGGCCGGCGAGGTCTCCGGCGCCGCGCCAGGCGTGCGGGACGCCGGTCGGGAGGAGGCCGTAGTCGCCCTCTTCGAGCAGGTACGCCCTTTCGGGCACATCGAGGATCACAGCGCCGTAGAGCACATGGAAGCTCTCCTCGTACGAGTGCACATGGGCCGGGACCCGGCCGTCGGGCCGTATCCCGCACAGGCCGAAGCCGGTGTGCACACTGCCGTCGCCCTCGCCGACCAATGTCCGCCGCCGGTACCCGAGTTCGTCGTACGGCGGCTCCGGAACCTCGGCGGCCCGGTTCACCAGGTGTCGGGTCATGCCGCGCTCTTCGCCTCCTTCGCCGCGAGGAGCCGGTCACGGGACTCCTGGACCAGGCGCCGGGCCCGGTCGACGTCGGCCACGAGCCGGCCGCCGCGCTTGCGGATCACGCCGTCGACGATGACCGTGTCGACGTTGGAGACGTCGGCCGACAGGGTCACCGCGGCGGCCGCGTCGTGCACCGGGGCGACGTTCAGCGCGGTGGCGTCGATCGCGACGACGTCGGCGCGTTTGCCGGGGGTGAGGGAGCCGGTGCGGTCCTCGACGCCCGCCACGTGGGCGCCGTTGCGCGTCGCGACCTCCAGCATCTGACGTGCCGTCAACATGCTGTCCGGCACGGGCATGTTGGCCTTCCAGCAGTCGGCGTTGACCCGGGCGCGCTCGGCGCCGAAGGCCGCGCGGATCTGGGTGAACATGTCGCCGGGCACGGTGGTGACGACGTCGATGCTCAAGGACGGCCGCAGTCCGTACTCGATGGCCTTCATCACGGGCGGCCAGCCGTGTCCCATCTGCATCTCGACCTGCGGCGCGATCGACACCGTGCCGCCGCTGTCGGCGACCATCCGCCACTCGTCCTCGTGGAGGTAGCAACAGTGGATGTAGGTGGTGTCGGGTCCGAGGAGACCGAGGTCGTTCAGCTGCTTGACCATGCCGAAGCGGCCGGCGAGCCGCCCCATGGCCACGTGCACGGTGACCGGGATGCCCAGCTCGCGGGCGAGGGCCCATTCGGAGGTGACGACCTCGTTCGTGCAGAAGCCGGGGCCACGGGTGGCGAGCGCCATGGTGAGCAGGCCGTCGTCGGAGGCGAAGTACTTGGCGCGGATCCGCCGTACGTCGTCCCCGGGGACGGCGATCTTGCTCTCGAACCAGTAGTCGGCGAGCGAGGTGTTGGCGCTGCCGTACGCGTACTGGGCGCGGATGCCGGTCTCCGTGAGCGCCTGGATCGCGGCGTCCGGGTGCTCGGGCGTGTTGTTGATGTGCGACCAGTCGACGAGGGTGGTGATGCCGGCGTTCAGGCACTCCAGCGAGCCCGCGAGGTTGCCGGCGTACACGTCCTCGGGGGTGTAGAGGGGCGCGAAGGTGTCGAGGATGTCGACGAAGTAGTCGTCCAGGGTGGCGTCCGGGGCGACGTTGCGGATCGGCGCCTCCCAGGTGTGGCGGTGGGTGTCCACGAAGCCGGGGATCACGATACGGCCGGTCATGTCGAGCACTTCGGCGTCGGCGCTGATCTCCCGGTCCACCGCGGCGATCGTCCCGTCCTCGATGAGGACGTCGCCCTGGGGCAGGTCCCCGGTGGCGGGGTCCATCGACAGCACGTGACCGGCGCGCAGGAGTATCCGATGGGTCATCGTTCTTCCTCCCATGGGGTGTTCAGTACGCGGCGAGGTCCCGGACGGCCGCCACGACCTTCTCGACGGTGGGGATGACCTCCTCTTCGAGTGCGTCGGCGAACGGCAGGGGCACGCACTCCCCCGTCACCCGCCTGACCGGCGCGTCCAGCAGGCCGAACCCCTCGTCGGCGACGACCGAGACGAGCGTGCCGCCCCAGCCGCCCTGGTACGGGTTCTCCTCGACGGTGACGAGCCGCGAGGTCCTGCCGAGCGAGGCGAGCACGGTGCTCATGTCCAGCGGTACGAGACAGCGCAGGTCGACGACCTCCGCCTCGATGCCCTCGCCGGACAGCAGTTCGGCGGCCTTCAGCGCGAGCGGCACCATCGAGGCGAGGGCGACGAGCGTGACGTCGGCGCCCTCGCGGACGACGGCGGCGCGGCCCAGTTCGACGACGTGGTCCGGCGGCGGAGGCGTGCCCTTGGTGGCGAGCAGCGCCTTGTGCTCGAAGAAGACGACCGGGTCGTCGCTGCGGATCGCCGCCGCCATCATGCCGATCACGTCGCCGGGGGTCGCCGGTGCGGCGATCTTCAGGCCGGGGATCGTGAACGCCCAGTTCTCGGTGGCCTGGGAGTGCTGCGCGCCGAAGCCGAGCCCGCCGCCGTTGGCGGTGCGCACGACGAGCGGCACGGTGACCTGGCCGCCCGTCATGTACCGCACCTTCGGGATCTCGTTGGCGAGGTAGTCCCAGCAACAGGCCAGGAAGTCGGAGAACATGATCTCGGCGACCGGCCGCATCCCGGTCATCGCGGCGCCCATGGCGGCCCCCACGATGGCCTGCTCGGATATGGGCGTGTCCCACACCCGCTCGGACCCGAACTCCGCTCGCAGCCCGACGGTCGTCTTGAACACCCCGCCCGCCTCACCGATGTCCTCCCCCAGGCATACGACGGTGGGATCGCGCCGCATCTCCCGAGCGATGCCCTCGGCGACCGCCTCCCGGTAGCTGATCACGTCCGCCACGCCGCACCTCCGTCCGCCCATACGTCGGTCAGCGCCTCGCGCGGATCGGGCGGCGGGGCGGCCTTCGCGACCTCGACCGCCTCCCGTACGACGGTACTCGCGCGCTCGTCGGCCTCGGTGATCGTCTCCGGCGCCACCCCCAGCTCGACGAGCCGCCCGCGCGCCAGGTCCAACGGGTCGTGCTTCAGCCAGCGTTCGACCTCCTCGGCCGGACGGTAGGTGGCCGGGTCGGCACGGCTGTGCCCGAAGTGCCGGTAGGTCTCCGCCTCCAGCAGCGCCGGCCCGCCTCCTGCCCGGGCCCGCCCCGCGAGCCGGGCCACCACTTCCTGTACGGCGACGACGTCGTTGCCGTCCACCACCTCGCCCGGGATGCCGTACCCGGGCGCCCGGTCGGCCGCGGGCCGGGGCACCGCCGTGACGTCGGCGATCGGGGTGTACTCCATGTAGAGGTTGTTCTCGCAGACGAACAGCACGGGCAGCTTCCATACGGCGGCCAGGTTGAGCGCCTCGTGGAAGGCGCCGATGTTGGTGGCGCCGTCGCCGAAGAAGGCGACCGCGATCTGCTCGGTGCCGCGCAGCCGTGCCGACCAGGCGGCGCCGGCCGCCATCGGGAGGTGGGCGCCGACGATGGCGTACGAACCGAGCATGCCGGTGGCTGCCTTGGTCAGGTGCATGGAGCCGCCCTTGGCCTTGCACAGTCCGGTGGCCCGGCTCATCAGCTCGGCGAGGCACTCCTGCGGGGTCGCTCCGCGCGCCAGCGCGTGATGGTGGCCGCGGTAGGTGGCGAAGACGTAGTCGTCGGGGCGCAGTGCGGCGCTCGCGCCGACGGCGATGGCCTCGTGTCCGGCGGCGAGGTGGGTGGTGCCCTTGACGAGGCCTTGCAGGAACAGGTCGTGGGCGGCCTTCTCCGTACGGCGGATGACGGCCATCTGCTCGTAGGCGGCGAGGAGTTCGGCCGGTTCCATCAGCGCGTCCCGTTGCCGTGCGGGGTGTTGAGGTGGGACTGCGACTCGCGGCGGGTGTTGAGCTCGCCGCCCACCGTCCAGTACTTGCGGCCCGCGACCAGCAGTTCCTCGGCCGGGAACTTGGTGATGACCTCGCAGCCGTCGGCGGTGACGACCAGTTCCTCCTCGATGCGGGCGGCGGACCAGCCGTCGGCGGCGGGCCAGTAGGTCTCCAGGGCGAACACCATGCCCTCTTCGAGGACCTCGGGGTGGTCGAGGGAGACCAGCCGGCTGAAGATCGGCTTCTCCCAGATCGACAGGCCGACGCCGTGCCCGTACTGGAGGGCGAAGGCGGCGGTCTCGTCGGCGAAGCCGAACTCCTCGGCACGCGGCCAGACTCGGACGATGTCGGCGGTCGTGGCACCGGGGCGGACGAGGGCGATGGCCTGGTCCATGTACTCGCGGCAGCGGACGTACGCGTCACGCTGGGCGCTGGACGCGCTGCCGACGGCGAAGGTGCGGTAGTAGCAGGTGCGGTAACCGAGGTGGCTGTGCAGGATGTCGAAGAAGGCGGGGTCGCCGGGGCGGATCAGGCGGTCGCTGTAGACGTGCGGGTGGGGTGAACAGCGCTCGCCGGAGATCGCGTTGACCCCCTCGACGTACTCGCTGCCGAGGTCGTACAGGACCTTGCTGACGACTCCGACGCACTCGTTCTCGCGCACGCCGGGCCGCAGGTAGCCGTACAGCTCCTCGTACGCCGCGTCGACCATGGCGCAGGCCTGAGTGAGCAGGGAGATCTCGTCCGGCGTCTTGATGCGGCGCGCCTCCAGGAAGACCTGCTGTCCGTCGACGACCTCGATGCCCTCGGCGCGCAGGGCGGTGAGGATCGGCATCTCGGCGACGTCGATGCCGAGGGGTTCGCCGGCGAGACCGTGCTCGCGCAGTTCGGCGGCGATCTTCGCGGCGACGTCCTGGGCGATCCCCGCCTCCGGGTGGAAGGCACCGCGGAGTGTGGAGATGCCGGCGCGGGCGCCGGTGGGCGGGCCGCCCTCCTTGCCGTCGCTGTAGTCGAGCCACGGGTTGTAGAGCTGGTGGTGGCGGGCGGCGGAGCCGAAGTCCCAGACGATCGGTTCGCCGCCGCGCATCAGCAGGGCGAAGCGGATCAGCTTGTCCATCGCCCAGGTGCCGATGTGCGTGGCCGTCATGTAGCGGATGTTGGCGAAGTCGAAACTGAGCACCGCACCCAGTTCGGAGCGGTTCAGGGTCTCGTTGAGGCGGGCCAGCCGCTGCCCTCGCAGCCGGCCCGGGTCGACGCGCTCTTCCCAGTCGACGGCGTTGGGTCCGAACGTGCGGATCGCCATGGCGACCACCCCCACTTCGGAGTGAACGACCGCACGCGGCGAGTGTCAAGTGTCACTGAACACGAACCAGACGCCCACGGCCGGTACGTCACCATCATTGCGGTAGCGGTGCGGGGTCGTCGACTCGAAGCAGACCGCGTCGCCGGGACGCATCGTGTACTCGTCGAAACCGAGAGTGAGGACCAGCTCTCCCGAGGTCAGGCAGCCGTATTCGGTGCCCGCGTGGCGCATGAGGCCGCCGGAGCCGGAGGAGGCGCCGCCGGGCCGGTAGGTCACCTGCAGGAAGTCGACATCGGTGCCGGGAACATGGCCGAGACGCTCCCACACGACACCCGAGTCCAGCTCCAGCACCTCCCGCTCGTCCGGCGTGACCAGCGGGCCGATACGGCGGCCGGGGTCGGCGGCGAAGGCGGCCAGGGCGTGCAGGACAGTGCCGGAGGCCGCCGTCACCGGGGCCGCCACCGTCACCGGGGACACGGCGGCGGCCTCGCCCGCGTCGAAGAGGGACTCGACGGAGATGCCGAGGGCCGTGGTGATCGCGTACAGCGTGCTCACCGACGGCTGGCTCTTGCCGGTCTCGATCTGCGAGATCAGACTCGCCGAGACGCCGACCTCACGGGCCAGCGCCCGCAGACTCGTCCCACGCTCCAGACGCGCCTGCCGGATGCGCGCGCCGACGGGCGGCACGATGGCGGCTGACACGGACGACTCCTCCCCGGCGCTGCGGGCCGCTCACTGGATTTGTGCAGCACCATTGAACAGCCGCAAGGGGCGCCTGGTCGAGGGCGGTTGGACAGCGCCCTCAAAGGGGCGCGGGGCTGTGTCACCATGCGGCTCCGCCGCGTGGGCGCGACCAGCCACGACGGAGCCGCACACGACAGACGACACAACGCGGCACCCGCTGTCACGGCGCTACCCACGGAGCGCTCCCGTCGGAAGCACCGCCCGCACCTCCCACCCCACCCCGCCCCGTGGCCCGGCATGCAGTTCGCCGCCCAGCGCGGTGACCCGCTCCTTCAGACCGACGAGCCCGAACCCGCCGCCGTGCGCGGCCGCCGGAAGCTGTGTGCCGCCCCGCCCGTCGTCCGCGACCGACACCTCCAGGCGCCCGGCGTAATCCCGCAGGCGCACCTCGACGTGCATGGCGTCGGCGGCATGCCGGCGGATGTTGGTGAGCGCCTCCTGCACGACCCGGAAGGCCGCGGCCTGCACCTCGTGCGGGAGGTCGTCGGACACAGCCGGGTCGCGGCGCAGGGTGACCTGCTGGACCGGGCTCGCGAATCCGTCCGTCAGCTCGGCGATGGCCGCCAGGTCACCGACCGGGCGGCGGTCGGTCGCCTCGTCGCCGCTGTCGCGCAGCACACCGACCGTGCGGCGCATCGAGGCGAGCGCCTCGGTCGCGGCGCGTTCGATGCCGGCCAGGACCGGGTCGAGTTCCTGCGGCTGGGTCTGCGCCATCATGCGGGCCATCTGTGTCTGCACGAGGATCCCGGTGACATGGTGGGCGACGAAGTCGTGCAGGTCGGCGGCGATGGCCACGCGTTCGCCGCGCCGGGTCTCGCTGACGGCGAGCGTCCGCCGGTAGTCCATCGTGCGCAGGTATACGGCGAGCCCGGCGAAGAGACCGACCAGGACCAGGCCGGCCACCATGAAGCCCAGCGCGCCGGCGTCCAACGGCCCGAGATACCGAACCGGCAACAGCAGCAGCGCGCCCGCGTCGAGGGCGCCGCACCCCCACGCCCAGCGCGGCGGGCAGTGCCGTACCGCGACGAACAGCAGGCACAGCAGGATCAGGACCTCGCCGGGACCGAAGGTGTTCGCCTTGAGGGTCAGCAGCGTGCCCGCCGAGTAGAGGATCGAGGCGAGGGCGGGCACGGCGGTGCGCACCTGCGGCGTGAGCCACTCGGGCCGCCCGGCCGGCCACAGCACGCCGGCGAGGCCCACGGCCAGCACGGCCAGGGCCGGCCAGACGGGGCTCGCCGTCGGCAGGAGGCTCGTCCCGTCGGAGCCCGCGTAGAGGACGTCGACGACACAGGCGGCGAGCAGGACACCGACGGCGAAGCCCCGGGCGCAGCCGCGGGGGGAAACGGACTTCATGCCGATCACGGTAAGCGAGGCCGTGCGCGGCGGGATCGGCCGAACGGCCGAGGGGTCGCCGCTGACCCCGACCTTATGGCCGAGGCGCGTGCCCGGGCGCGCGGGCGAGGGTGGAGCCGCATCCTCACCACGGGGATACGTTGCTCTCCGGAGCAAGATCCACCCGGTGCCCTGGGTCGGCGAGAAGGTCTCCGGCATCACCTGCCCGGCCGGCCTGAAGGACGGGCTTGTCGCGCCCACGCGATGGAGCCGCACATCGCCGCCGCCCGCACCCCTTGGGGCGCGCTGCCGAGCCGCAGGCGACTTCGCCAGGGCTGCTCGGGCCGCCCCACCCGTCAACCCCGTAGGGCATGATCGACCCATGACCGTCCCGACCCCGCCCGGCGCGCCCATCCGCGTCCTCATCGCCGACGACCAGGACATGGTCCGCACCGGCTTCCGCTTCTTCCTCGACGCCCAACCCGACATCACCGTGGTCGCCGAGGCCGCCGACGGCGAGGAGGCGGTGGCGCTGGCCCGGCGGGAGCGGCCGGACGTGTGTCTGCTGGACATCCGGATGCCGAAGCTGGACGGCCTGGAGGCGACCCGGCTGCTGGCGGGTCCCGAGGTGGCGGACCCGATGCGGGTGGTCGTGGTGACGACGTTCGACCTCGACGAGTACGTGTACGGGGCGCTGCGCGGCGGCGCGTGCGGGTTCCTGCTGAAGGACTCGGGGCCCACCCTCCTCGCGGAGGCGGTCCGTGCCGCCGCGGCCGGTGACTCGCTGGTCTCGCCGTCGGTCACGGTCCGGCTGCTCAAGCACATCACCGCCCCGCAGACCGTCTCCGCCGCCCCTGCTCCGGCGAAGCCCGCCCCGCCCTCGGAGCCCCTCACCGACCGCGAGCTCGACGTCGTCCGCCTGGTCGCCCTCGGCCGTACGAACGCCGAGATCGCCGCCGAGCTGTACGTCTCCCTGTCCACGGTCAAGACGCACCTGTCCAGCGTGCAGCTCAAACTGTCCGCCCGGAACCGTGTCGAGATCGCCGCCTGGGCCTGGCAGCACGGGTACGGACAGCCCGGCACGTGACCCGTCGGCCCTCCCGGCCGTGCTCACCCGAACGGGCCGGTGCCGCTGGTGGGCCGAGAGGGCCGGTGGTGCCCTGAGGACACCTGTCCGTGTCCCAGGAGGCCCTGCGATGAGCCGTCGTCCTTCCCGCCCCGTCCGTGTCGTCGCCGCTGCCCTGGCGGCAGGCGCGCTGCTGACCACCGCGGCCTGCTCGGACGACGACGCCGGAAACGGTGCACGGGCCTCGGAGGTCTCCGCGTCCCCCCTCGCGCGGAAGCAGCCGACCTACTCTCCCGGCCCCACTCTCGGCGAGGCCGGCGCACAGGCCGCGCTGATCACCGAGGCGGACATCGAGGACGACTGGACGCAGGTCAAGGACACCACGGCCGAGAACTGGCACGACAGCCTGCTCATCGGCACCGTCGACGTCTCGGACTTCCTCACCGCCAAGGCCGACGCCGCCGACTGTCAGCGGCTCCTCGACTCCCTCTTCGACGACGATCTGCTGGGCAGGCCGTCGGGGGCGTCCGCGCTGCGCGGCTTCGAGGAGGGAGACTCGCGCCTGCTGTACCAGGTCGCCGCCCATGACCGGACCGACCCGCAGGACTCCTTGGAGTGGATGGCGACCCTGCCTCAGAAGTGCGACCGGTTCACCGCGACCGACAACGGCGAGGAGCGCACCGTCCAGGTCATCGAGACGTCGCTGCCCGACGTGGGCGACGCCCGTGAGGGCCTGCTGGTGACGGTGAAGGGTACGGTCGACGACACGCCCGCCACGCTCACCCTGAACGTCGCGGCCGTACGCGTCGGCGCCGACGCGATCACCGTCACGGCGGGCGGCCTCGACGGGGACGAGGACGACTCCGTCAAGCAGGCCCTGGAGAACGGCACCCAGCGCCTCAAGGACGTCCGGGCCGGCAAGACGCCCGCGGCGAGCCCCAGCGAGATCCAGTGACACCTCCGGCAGTTCTCCCCGCCGCACGCCAACAGCCGTACCGGCTCTGCCGATTCCCGGGACAGCGTGATCAACGGGACGGCACAATGGCGGCGATGGCCGGTTTCGGTCGTTCGTGCGAGGAGAGGACGAGTCGTGAGTGATGGCCACACCCCGTCGGGCGGGTCGGCGAAGCTGAACACCGGTGTGGCGCACAACGCGCGCGTGTGGAACTACTGGATCGGCGGCAAGGACAACTACGAGGTCGACCAGCAGGTCGGCGAACAGGTCGCCGGGATGTTCCCGATCATCCGGGACATCGCCCGCGCGGACCGCGAGTTCCTCGGCCGGGCGGTGCGCTTCGTGGCCGAGGAGCGGGGCGTACGGCAGTTCCTGGACATCGGCACCGGACTGCCGACGGCGGAGAACACCCACGAGATCGCCCAGCTCGTCGCGCCCGACTCACGGATCGTGTACGTCGACAACGACCCGATCGTCCTCGTGCACGCCCGCACCCTGCTCACCGGCACCCGCGAGGGCGTCACCGCCTACATCGACGCCGATGTGCACGACCCGGACGCCATCGTCGAACGCGCCGGGCAGACCCTGGACTTCACCGAGCCCGTCGCCGTGATGATGCTGGGCATCCTCAACTTCGTCCTGGACTACGACAAGGCCCGCGAGATCGTGCGGCGCGTCCTGGCCGCGGTCCCCTCCGGCAGCCTCCTGGTCCTGACGCACCCGACGTTCGACTCCGAGCTCGGCGGCGAGGGCCAGATCCCGGCGATGAAGTTCTGGAACGAGAACGCCACGCCACCGATCACGGCCCGCAGCGGCACGGACATCGCCACGTTCTTCGACGGGCTGGAGCTGCTGGAGCCGGGCCTGGTGTCCTGCTCGCAGTGGCGCGCCCCCGGCTCCCCCGCCCCGGTGCCGCAATACGGCGCGGTGGCCGTGAAACCCTGACGCCCAACAGGGAGCGCACGTGATGGCCGTGAAGTCGGTGGCCGCCCACCGCACCGGCTTCGGCCTGGACCCGGCTCGGTCCTCGTGGCGAAGGCGCTGGAGATCACCCCGTTCCGCCAGCTGCTGTACAGCTCCGACGCGTATGGTCTGGCCGACCTCTATGGACTGCCCGCCCCCGAACCCCGTCAGCCCCGCGACTGAGCGTTCGCAATCCCCGGAAAGTATGATCAAGCAATGTCTGACATGACCGAAACCACGCCCGGCTGGCTGTCCCCCGACGAGCTGGAGATGGCACGCGCTCGCATGCCGATCCTGTACGTCGAGGCCGTGCCCGTGCGCGTCGACGACAGCGGCGAGGTCACCAGCATCGGCCTCCTGCTGCGCATCGGACCGGACGGTACGGTCAGCCGGACCCTGGTCTCCGGCCGCGTACTGCACCACGAGCGCGTTCGCGACGCCCTCCTGCGCCACCTGGAGAAGGACCTCGGCCCGGTGGCGCTCCCCCGCGTCCCGACCTCCCTGCAGCCGTTCACCGTCGCGGAGTACTTCCCGACGCAGGGCGTCACGGCGTACCACGACCCGCGTCAGCACGCGGTCTCCCTCGCCTACGTCGTCCCGGTCACCGGCGACTGCCGCCCCCGCCAGGACGCCCTCGACCTGGTCTGGTTCAGCCCGCAGGAGGCCCTGTCACCGGCGGTGCAGAGCGAGATGCCGGGCGGGCACGGGGTGCTGCTGAAGCAGGCGCTGGCGCATGTGGGCTGCGTGCTCTGACCTGCGAGCGGGCCGCGGGGGCGGGCCCGTTGTCGTGGTCGGCGCCGGGATCGTCGGTGCGTCCGTGACGTACCACCTGGCGCGCTGTGGAGCGCCGGTGACCCTGATCGACCGGAGAGCCGCACCGGCGACCGGGGTGACCGGCGGTTCCTTCGCGTGGCTCGGGGGCTGGGGCGGTGACTGGCCCGGTGGCGCGGAGGATCTGCGGGGTTCGGTACTTGCGGACTACCGGCGGCTGGAGGCCGAGCTGCCGGACGTCGCGGTGCGCTGGAGCGGCTCGCTGACGTGGGACGGCACTCCGGTGGGGCCTGATTTGGGCGAGGGCCGGTTCCGGGTGGGGGCCGACGAGATCAGGCGGATGGAACCTGGCCTGCGGGTGCCTCCGGACCGGGCCGTGCACACGCCGTCGGACGGTGGGGTGGATCCGGTGGCGGTCACGGGCGCGCTGGTGCGAGCCGCTCGCGCGCTGGGCGCTCAGGTGGTCCTCGGTGCGGCCGGAGTTGCCCTGAAGATCACCGGTAGCGGGGTCACAGGGGTGACCTCGTCCGCGGGGTTCCATCCGGCGTCGACGGTGGTCCTGGCGGCCGGCACCGCGGTCCCCGAGATGGTCGTGCCGCTGGGCGTCGAGCTGCCCATCGGCTCATCCCCCGCCTCCCTGGTGCGTCTCGCGGCGCCGCCCAGGCTGGTGCGCACGATCGTCGCGGGGCCGGATTTCGAGGTGCGGGAAGGTCGGGAGGGGCAGCTGCTGATGACCGTCCCCCGGCCGTCCGACGGGGGCACCGCGCTGAGCCGTCTGCAAGCGGCCTTCCGCGGGGCGGACGGCTGCCGTGTCCTGGACTCCCGGGTCAGCGCCCGCCCGCTACCGGCCGACGGCCCCCTGCTGGGCCCTCTCATCCCGGGCGGGTCCGTGTACGTGGCCGTCCTGCACTCGGCCGTCACCCTGGCGCCCACGGTCGGACGGCTGGTCGCGCGGGAACTCGTCACCGGCGAAGCCGCCGCCGAGCTGCGCCGCTGCCGACCGAGGAGCGCCGCCTGAGGCGGCGATGCGACAGAGCGCCCTCAGAAGAGCAATTCGGCAGTCGGCTACGTGGTCCTCACGCGCTCACTCCGGCTCCCCGGCGTTGTGGCGGCTCGTGCCCGGCTCCCCGGCGTTGCGCTGGACCGTGCCCGGCTCTCCGCTGTCCCGGTGCCACTCCACCACCAGCTCGTCCTTCGTGCCGAAGCGGACCAGATGCCGGCCCACGACGTCCTCGAACAGCCCCAGGCGCTCGGCGTCGGCCTCCACCGACAGCAGTAGCGCCCCCTCGGTCGCGGCAAGGGTGCCGGTGCCGCCCTGAAAGACGATCCGGCCCTCCCCCGCCTCTTCGTCCCAGCTGGTCTGGCTGCGGCGGCCCAGGTGGGAGGCGAGTTGCTTGGCGTAGCGGTGCGGGCGGTCGGTGGCGACGCGTGCTTCGGAGCGGGACATGACTCGATAGTGCCGCAGGAAGACGAACGGCGGGCACGGTCCACGACCACACGATGTGCAAGGTATGGATGCGACGACATCCATCACCTGTCGCGCAAAAGCGACCAGCGGGTCTGCCATGATCGGCAAACCCGCTGGTCGACACCGTCGGGACGACAGGATTTGAACCTGCGACCCCTTGACCCCCAGTCAAGTGCGCTACCAAGCTGCGCCACGTCCCGGTGCCGTCTGACCTGGGGTTTCCCCCGGCCGAACGCGCATGGAAACAATACCGCACTCGGGTCGGTGGTCGCGCACTCCTTTATCCGGGGTGCCCGGGATGTCCGCGGCATGCCGGGCGGGTGATCACTCTCCCGTTGGCAGGCCCAACTCGGGGTAGGCGTCCAGCAGGCGCGGCGGCGCGGCCTGGCGCCAGGAGTCGGCGAGGATGTCGCGCAGTTCGTCCTCGTCCTCGACGGCGGCGAGCCGGGCCCGCACCCAGGCGAACTGCGCCTCGTGGTCGGCTGTCCAGAACTTCTCCGGCTCGGCCAGGACGAGTTCGTCGCGCTCCTCCTTGGGGCAGCGCACCGCGATGGAGGTCTCGTCCTCGGGCAGTGTGGCGAACATCTTGCCCGCGACCCGGAACGTGGGCATGCTCCAGGCGATCTTCTCCGTCGTGTCCGGCAGAGAAAGGGCGATACGGCGTACGTCTTCGGCATCCGGCATGAGACGCACGGTAGCGGCCGGCACTGACAATCACCCGGTGAGAGGGTCCGGTCCGCCCCCCACGAGACGGACCCTAGAAGCTGAAGTTCATGAACGCCCCTAGGCGGTGTCTTCAAATGATCTTGAGTGGTGGATCATGGTCGGGTGATACGTCGACATGAACTGTCGGATGCCGAATGGGAGTTCGTCCGGCCGCTGCTGCCCGCATCGTTGCGGGGCAGGAAGCGGCTGGACGACCGCACCGTGCTCAACGGGATCGTGTGGAAGTTCCGTACCGGGACGGCCTGGCGGGACGTGCCCGAGCGGTACGGTCCGTGGGCCACGCTGCACACCCGGTTTCGCCGGTGGGCCCTGGACGGCACGTTCGAGCGGATGCTCCAGGCCGCCCAGTCGAGGGCGGACGCGAGCGGCGACATCGACTGGCTCGTGTCGATCGACTCAACCGTGGTCCGTGCCCACCAGCACGCTGCCGGGGCCCGAAAGGGGGCTCCGCAGCCCCGGACTCGGTCGGTCCCGAGGCGGCCTGACCAGCAAGATTCACCTGGCATGCGATGCCCTGGGACGCCCGCTCGCCTTCACCGTCACAGGCGGGAACACCAACGACTGCACCCAGTTCACCGCCGTGATGGACGCGATACGGGTGCCTCGCCTCGGGCCGGGACGGCCCCGTGTCCGGCCCGACCACGTCATCGGCGACAAGGGCTACAGCTCCAAAGCGATCCGGGCCTGGCTCAGGCGGCGGGGCGTCGGCCACACCATTCCGGAACGTTCCGACCAGATCCGCAACCGGCTCCGGCGCGGCCACCGCGGCGGGCGCCCGCCCGCCTTCGACAAGCAGCTCTACAAGCGGCGCAACGTGGTCGAACGATGCTTCAACCGCTTGAAGCAGTGGCGAGGCATCGCCACCCGCTACGAGAAGACCGCCGAGTCCTACCAAGCAGCCGTCACCCTCGCATCGCTCCTGATGTGGGCGTGACATTTGAAGACACCGCCTAGGCCGCGCTCGGCCGCCGCGGCGAAGAACTCGACCAACTCCTTGTAGGCGTACTCGAGCCAGCCCAGCTGACCCTCGGGGTCGAATGTCCACATGTTGGGGTACACGTCATCCTTCGCCATCCGCTCCGGGTCGTAGTGGGCCGCCAACCGCTCCCACGGGGTCTCCCGCAGCTGCCGTGCCAGGCCCTCTATTTGTTCCGCGTCCCACCCGAACAGGGTGCCGTCCTCCAGGATCACGAACCCGTCCATGAGGAACTCGAGCTCCACCTCCGCCTCGTCGAACAGGAACTGGAGGCCGCCCCAGGC
Organism: Streptomyces sp. DT2A-34; assembly: GCF_030499515.1. Classification (NCBI taxonomy): domain Bacteria; kingdom Bacillati; phylum Actinomycetota; class Actinomycetes; order Kitasatosporales; family Streptomycetaceae; genus Streptomyces; species Streptomyces sp. DT2A-34. The sequence continues at coordinate 990,378 of NZ_JASTWJ010000001.1, forward strand.
CTTGTCCGGCCCTCCGTACGGGCGGTCCGGCGCCGGGAAGTTGTCGCTGTCGTACAGCCGGTGGACGTATTCATCGGCCCGACTCGGGTCCTTCGCCGCCCTGTCCAGCTCCTCCGTCGTCGCGCTGATGAACGAAATGCTCACGCCCATGCCAGGCAATCCCCCTCGGTGTACCGCTTGTTCGACCCGGTGTCGATCAACGACGGCGAGTGTTCCAGGCGGCACTGACAATCGGGCGAACGGTCACAGGTACTTGTAGTAGATCGTCGTGGGCCGCAGAACTCCGGCCGGGCTCGCCGCGTAGTCGGGGATCACCCCGGCCCGGGTCCAGCCGGCCGAGTCGTACAGGCTCTCGGCGAGGCTGTCGGTCTCGGTGTCCAGGTGGAGGAGGGTGACCCCTGCACCTTTCGCCGCTTGCTCCGCGGTCGTCAGGAGTCTGCGGCCGAGGCCCTGCCCCCGCGCGTCTCGGTGAACCATGAGCTTGACCAGTTCGGCACGGTGGCGGCTGTTGGGTTTGTCGGGGAAGTCCAGGCTGACCGTGCCGACGGTTCGCCCGCCCTCCCGCGCCACCCACACGGCCAGCCGCCCGGCGCCGACGCCGGCCGCGCGGCCCTTCCACCAGGCCGTGGCCGCCGTACGGTCCAGGGGTGCGAGGAAGCCGATCGAGGCACCGTCCTCCACGGTGTCCACCAGCAGGTCGGCCAACTCCTCCACCCGATCCATCAGTTGGGCCTCGTCCAGTCGCGTCACTGTCACGGCAGCACCACCGCCAGGAGGTACCGCACCGCTCCGGGCCCCGCGCACCGGAAGCGTGTCGGCCCCCACACGCGCATCCGCAGGCAGTCCCCGGCACCGAGGCGGTGCTCGACCTCCTGGACCGTCACGCCGAGTTCCCCTTCCAGCACCCAGATGTGCTGCTCCAACCCCGGTACGGGCGGCCGGTCGTACACGATGTCGGCGCCCGCCGTGAGCCGGCCCTCGACGAGTTCGGCGCGCAGCCCGGTGTGCGGCGGCGACACGGATCGTCGTACGAATCCGGAGGCCCGGTCCTCCCACACCGGCTGCTCGGTCGCCCGCACCAGCAGCGCGGGCTCGGACTCGACCTCGCTGAGCAGTTGGGACATGGTCCGGCCGTAGACGTGGCACAGCCGGTTCAGCAGCGCGGCGGTGGGGCTGATCTCCGCCCGCTCGGCCCGGGACAGGGTCGAACGGCTGATGCCGGCGCGTTCCGCCAACTCCCCGAGCGACCAGCCGTGTTCGGCCCGCAGCTCGGCCAGGCGGGCGCCGAGGCGGGTGTCGACCGTGCTCGCGTCGACACCGTCGTCCGTCTGTTTCATATCCGGGACCATATCCCACATATGAAACAGCGGCGTTACGGCAGGCTCACTCCCCCGCCGCCTCCCCGAGCGCTTCCAGCACAGGCCGGATCAGCGGGTGCTCCTCGGCGCCTCGGCGCACGGCCGCGAAGACCCGGCGCGTGGGCGCCACCCCGTCCACGGGCCGTACGACGACGCCCGTGAGGTCCATGCCGCGCAGCGCCGAGCGCGGTACGAGCGCCACGCCCGCGTCGGCCGAGGCGAGGGCCACGACCGCGCGGAAGTCGTCCGAGGAGTGTTCCAGGCGGGGCTGGAAGCCGGCGTTCTCGCAGGCCAGGACCACCACGTCGTGGCAGGGGTTGCCGGGGTACGGGCCGATCCACGGGTCCTTGGCCAGCTCGGCGAGCGGGACCTCGGCCGCGTCGGCCAAGCGGTGGCTCACCGGCACGACCGCGTCGAAGGGCTCGGCGTACAGCGGTACGTGGGACAGGCGCGGGTCGTCGGCGGGCGGCGCCCCCCGGTACTCGACGGCCACCGCGATGTCGACCTGCCGGTCCAGCACCATCGGCAGACTGGCGTCGCCCTCGGCGTCCTGGACGCGGATGCGGATGCCGGGGGACGTCCCGGCGAGGCGGGCCACCGCCGGCGCGACGACCTGGGCGATGCCGGTCGCGAAGGAGGCCACCGTGACCGTGCCGGCCGCGCCCGAGCTGTACGCCGCGAGCTCGGCCTCCGCACGCTCCAGCTGGGCGAGGACGGCGTTGGTGTGGCTGAGCAGGATCTCGCCGGCGGGGGTCAGCCGTACGCCCTTGGCGCCGCGTTCCACCAGGCGGTGGCCCGTCTCCTGCTCGAGCGCCGTCAGCTGCTGGGAGACCGCCGACGGGGTCAGATACAGCGCGGCGGCAGCCGCCGTCACCGTACGGTGGTCGGCCACCGCACGGAGAATGTGGAGCCGCCGCGCTTCGATCATGGGATCGATTATCGCAATATGTCCGGGCCGGCCGGACGTCAGGCTTCCAGTTCCGCCCGGGCCGCGACGAAGGCGTCCACGGCACGGTTCACGTCGTCCGTCGAGTGCGCGGCGGACAGCTGGACGCGGATGCGGGCCTGGCCCTGCGGCACGACCGGGTACGAGAAGCCGATGACGTACACGCCCCGCTCCAGCAGCAGCTCCGCCAGCCGGCTCGCCTTGGCCGCGTCGCCGATCATCACGGGCGCGATGGCGTGCTCGCCGGGGAGGATCTCGAAGCCCTCCTCGGTCATCCGACGGCGGAACAGCGCGGTGTTCTCGTTCAGCCGCACGCGCAGGTCGTCCGCCGACTCCAGCAGGTCGAGGACCTTGAGCGAGGCCGCCGCGATCACCGGGGCGAGGGTGTTGGAGAAGAGGTACGGCCGGGAGCGCTGGCGCAGCAGGGCGACGATCTCGGCGCGGGCGGCCACGTAGCCGCCGGACGCGCCGCCGAGTGCCTTGCCGAGGGTGCCGGTGATGATGTCGACGCGGTCCATGACGCCGTGCAGCTCGGGCGTGCCGCGGCCGCCGGGGCCGACGAAGCCGACGGCGTGCGAGTCGTCGACCATGACCATGGCGTCGTAGCGGTCGGCGAGGTCGCAGATCTCGCGCAGCGGGGCCACATAGCCGTCCATGGAGAAGACGCCGTCGGTGACGATCAGCCGACGCCTCGCGGACTGCGCCTCCTTCAACTGGCGTTCCAGGTCGGCCAGATCGCGGTTGGCGTAGCGGAAGCGGCGGGCCTTGGACAGGCGGATGCCGTCGATGATCGACGCGTGGTTCAGGGCGTCGGAGATCACCGCGTCCTCGGGGCCGAGCAGCGTCTCGAACACGCCGCCGTTGGCGTCGAAGCAGGAGGAATACAGGATCGTGTCCTCCTGGCCGAGGAACGCGGACAGCCGCGCCTCCAGCTCCTTGTGCACCTCCTGCGTGCCGCAGATGAAGCGGACCGAGGCCATGCCGTAGCCCCAGCGGTCCAGGGCCTCGTGGGCGGCGGCGATCACCTCGGGGTGGTCGGCGAGGCCGAGGTAGTTGTTGGCGCAGAAGTTGAGGACCTCGCCCGGGCGGCCGCCCGCGGTGACGTCGACGGTCGCGGACTGCGGGGTGCCGATCACGCGCTCGGGCTTGTGCAGGCCGGCGGCGCGGATCTCGTCGAGGGTGGCGCGCAGGTCGTCGCGCACGGAGTCGAACATCGGAAGCTCCTGAAGGTGCTTGCGGGAGAGGGAAGTTACGGGGTGGATTACGCGGTGCGTTACGGGGTGGGTTACGCGGTCCAGTCGAGGATGACCTTGCCGCCGCGGCCGCTCGCCGCGTCGGCGAACGCCGCCTCGAAGTCGCGGTAGCCGTACCGCCCGGTGATCACGGGGGCGAGGTCGAGGCCGCCCTCCAGCAGGACGGACATCGCGTACCAGGTCTCGAACATCTCGCGGCCGTAGACGCCCTTGATGGTGATCATCGAGGTGACGATCCGGGCCCAGTCGACCTCGAACTCCTGCGCGGGCAGGCCGAGCATGGCGATACGGCCGCCGTGGGTCATGTTGGCGATCATGTCGCGCATGGCCTCGGGGCGGCCGGACATCTCCAGGCCGATGTCGAAGCCCTCGCGCAGGCCGAGTTCGCGCTGTCCGTCGGCGATGCTCGCCTGCGACACGTTCAGCGCGAGGCTCACGCCCACCTTGCGCGCCAGGTCCAGCCGTTCCTCGCTGACGTCGGTGATCACGACGTTGCGCGCGCCCGCGTGCCGGGCCACCGCGGCCGCCATCAGGCCGATCGGACCGGCGCCCGTGATCAGGACGTCCTCGCCGACCAGCGGGAACGACAGCGCGGTGTGCACGGCGTTGCCGAACGGGTCGAAGATCGCGGCGACGTCGAGGTCGACGGGCACGCGGTGCACCCAGACGTTGGCGGCGGGCAGGGCGACGTACTCGGCGAAGGCACCGTCGCGGCCGACGCCGAGGCCGATGGTGGCCCGGCACAGGTGGCGCCGTCCGGCGAGGCAGTTGCGGCACTTGCCGCAGACGAGATGGCCCTCACCGCTCACCCGGTCGCCCACGGCGATGTCCGCGACGTCGCGGCCGGTCTCCACGACCTCGCCGACGAACTCGTGCCCGACCACGAGCGGGGGGCGGATCGCCTGCTGGGCCCAGCCGTCCCAGGACCGGATGTGCAGATCGGTGCCGCAGATCCCGGTGCGCAGCACCTTGATCAGTACGTCGCCGGGTCCGACGGCGGGTTCCGGGACGTCCGCGAGCCAGAGCCCGGGCTCCGCCTTCTCCTTGACCAGCGCCTTCAACGCTACGGCTCCTGAGGGTGAGTCCCGGCTGCGGGCCGCGGGCATGCCGAGGGAGCCCGCAACCGGGGAGAGGGGTGGAATCGCGTAGCAATCTGCCGTACGGCGGCGCCCCGGTCCATCGAGGATTTCTTAAGCGGCGCCACAGCTTTCCTTCACGCCTGCCCTCGTTCGAAGTAGGCGACCAGCTCCGGATCCAGGTCCGGGATGTCCCGTACGGCACCCCCCGCACGCAGCGACTCGGTCGCCCCGCACCCCGCCGCGACCGCCATCCGCGCAGCCACCGGCGAGGTGTCCGTACGCCCTCCCTGCCGCACGAAGCGCAGAAACTCGTCGATGATCAGCGCGTCCGCCCCGCCGTGCCCGCGTTTCCCCTGGTCCACAACCAACTTGACGCCTACAGCGGCAGCCCGTCCGCCGCCCGCCGCTCCAGCCGTATCACCAGCTCCGCCGCCGATGCCTTGATCGTCTCCAGCCCGGCCTTCCCCCACGGCCGCGGCTCCACGTCGACCACGCACACCGTGCCCAGCGCCATCCCCGTGGAGTCGATCAGCGGGGCGCCCAGATAGGAGCGGATACCGAACTCGTCGACGATCGGGTTTCCCGCGAACCGCGGATAGTCGCAAACATCCTCCAGGACCAGCGCCTTGCGTCGAACGACCACATGGGGGCAGAACCCATGGTCGCGCTCCATATAGCGGCCCAACTGCGGCTTGATGTCGGCGGCCCGCGCAAGGCTCACGGCGTGCCGCACATGCAGGCCGGCGAAGAACTGCCGGTTCTCACCGATGAAGTTCACCATGGCGTACGGCGCCCCGGTGAGTGCGGCGAGATGGTCGGCGAAGACGTCGAGGGCCGGGTCCGCCTGCTCTCCCAGGCCCAGTCTCAGCAAGTGCCGTGCGCGGGCGGGACCCTCCTTGTCCTCGGGGGTGAGCAGCAGGCGAGCGACCGGGCGGGGTGGGCCGTAGCTCATGGGCGGATTCCGTCACTGTGGGCGTAGGTCATATGCGGCTCCGTCCTGGGGTGTGCGGGTGTCACATGTGGGCGCCGTGGCTCGGCGCGTGTGCCGGTGTGTGGGCGATGAGGTGCCGGACGAGGGTCAGCAGGGTCTGGACACTGGAGCTGGAGATCCGGGCATCGCATCGGACGACGGGGATCTCCGGGTCGAGGTCGATGGCGGCGCGGACCTCCTCGGGTTCGTACCGGTGGGCACCGTCGAACTCGTTGATCGCAACGATGAAACCGAGGCCTCGCTGCTCGAAGAAGTCCACGGCGGCGAAACAGTCCTCCAGGCGCCGGGTGTCGGCGAGGATGACCGCGCCGAGCGCGCCCTCCGAGAGTTCGTCCCACATGAACCAGAAGCGTTCCTGTCCGGGCGTGCCGAACAGATACAGGACGTGTTCCGGATCGAGTGTGATGCGGCCGAAGTCCATGGCGACCGTCGTCTCGACCTTGTTCTCGACGCCCTCCAGACTGTCGGTCGCGGCGCTGACCGTGGTGAGCAGTTCCTCCGTGCTGAGCGGCGCGATCTCGCTCACCGCGCCCACGAAGGTCGTCTTGCCGACCCCGAACCCTCCCGCCACCAAGATCTTCAGTGCGGTGGGGAACGGGTCAGAGCTGTCGTCGTAGTCCATCGAGCACTGCCTCCAGAAGAGCCCGGTCTGTCGGGTTGTGGTGGAACTCGGGGGGCTTGGTGGTGAGCGCCCCACCGTCGACGAGGTCCGACAGCAGCACCTTGGTGACCACCGCCGGCAGCTTCAGGTGGGCCGCGACCTCGGCGACCGAGACGGGGGCGCGGCACAGGTCGAGCGCCTGCTCGTGCTCGGGGCCGAGGTAGCCGAGGGGGATCGCCCCGGTGGCCATCACCTGCGACATGAGGTCGAGCGCGACGGTGGGCCGGGTACGGCCGTTGCTGACCGTGAAAGGGCGCACCAGCCGTCCGGCCGCATCGTCGAGCCAAGGCCCGTCGCCGGCCGCCGTCACGTTCAAGGCCTCAACGCCGACGGTTCGACGGAGTACTGCCGGGGTGCCGTCACCAGGTAGGGGCGGACGCTCTTGACCAGCATCGCCATCTCGTAGCCCAGCACCGCCGCGTCGGCCTCGCGGCCGGCCAGCACGGCGAGACAGGTGCCGGAACCGGCCGTGGTCACGAAGAGCAGGGTCGAGTCGAGTTCGACGACGACCTGGCGCACGTCCCCGCCGTCGCCGAAGCGGGCCCCGGCACTGCGGCCGAGGGAGTACAGGCCGGAGGCCAGGGCGGCCATGTGGTCGGCGCTGTCCGGGTCGAGGCCGTGAACCGACTTCACGAGCCCGTCGCAGGAGAGGAGCACCGCACTCGTGGTGTGCGGTACGCGCTGTACGAGGCCGCTCATCAGCCAGTCGAGATCGGACACATGGGCGGTCGGCGCTTCGCTCGCCATGATGGATCGACTCCTTGAGGTACGAAGGTCTGCGGGAGCGCTGGGGGTGGGGGTGGTCTTCCAGGCGGACTTCGAGCTGGTCAGGGGCATGGTCATCCGGCTGGTGCGCTCCCGTCGTGCCGGGTGGTGTGGTCGACGCCGGTGGCGGACCCGGGGTTCGTCTCGCTTATGTGGGCCTGGTCCCTGGCCGATACGTCCATGGACGGCCGGGGGGCCATGGGGGTCACGTCGGTGTGGAGCGCATCCAGGGAGGTGGGGCGCAGATGTGTGGGCTGCGGTCGCCCCGGGTCGAGGCTCGTCGGCTCCAGACGGATCGACGCCGGACGCACGGACTCCAGGTGGGTTGGCTCGGAGGGGTTGGGGTCCAGGCGTGTCGGTTGGAGGTCGGGCGACCTCGTGTCAGAGGTCGTGTGCGGTGAGCGCTTGTATACGGATGCGGCTGCGGTCGGTTGCGCGGTGGGCGTGTATGCCGAGCCCATGTGGCCCGAGCCCATGTGGCCCGCCTCCATGTACCCCGACACCATGTGCTCCGCGATCACGTGACCAGACGTCGTGTGGCCCGACGCTGTGTGGCCCGACGCCGTGTGGCCTGACGCCATGTGCGGGGCGTCCATGTGGCTGGCGCCCATATGCCGCGCATCCATGTGCGCGCCGCCCAGTCCCGGTTCCCCTCGTCCGGATTCCGCGCGCCCCCACTCCTCGGACTCGTCGGACATGTGCCCGCCACCCATGTGCGTGGCATCCATATGTCCGGCATCCATGTGTCCGGCTCCCACGTGCCCGGCACCCATCCGGCCAGCTTCCACGTGCCCGGCATCTACGTGCCCGACGTCCATGTGCCTGGCCCCCACGTGCCCGGTCTCCACGTGCGCCGCATCCATATGCGCCGCCTCCATCTGCTGCTGCGTCTCCGCAAGCCCGACCCCCCGCTGGAAGGCCGCCATCAGCCCAGGGTCGTGCCCGGCGAGGCTGTCGGACTGCTGACGCGGGGCGGGGCCTTCACGCAGTTGGGGGACGATGTGTTCCTGTGCCCGGCGACGGGGCAGTTGGGGCTTGGCCATGGTGCCGCGGACGGTGTCGTTGCGCGGGGTCGGCGGTGTGACCGTGTTCTCCTCGAGGCGCCGGCGTTCGTCGGGCCTGATGCCGGGCACGGCCTCCGCCGGGTTGGCCCGCTCCCCGCGGGCGCCGCGCACGGGCAACGGTGCCGGTCCGCTGCCGTTCGTCCTGGGTGCCGCGCCCCTTGCACCGGCCTGCGGCTCCTGCCGACCCGGCGTCCCCGGCGCCGCCTCGGCGGTACCCCGCGGTCCGCCATGCTGCCCACCCCACTGCCCGCCGTGCTGTGCGCCCCGCTGCCCACCCTGCTGCCCGCCCTCGGACCCGGCCGGCGCGGACTGCCGCTGCTGCTGGGGCGGCACCGGCACCGACGCCTGCCGCGGACGGGACTGCGCCAGGGAGTGCGGCGGTACGGACGTTCCCGCGGCCCCTTGCGGTGGGACCAGCGGCGGCTCCTGCTCCTGTGCCCGCGTCGCGCCTCCACGGGCCCCCGGTTCCGTCCCCAACAACGCCTGCGGCACCACGAGAACAGCCTGGACACCGCCGTAGATATTGGTCTGCAGGCGCACATGGATGCCGTGCCGTTTGGCGAGTTGCGACACGACGAACAGCCCGATGCGCCCGTCCGCCAGCAGGCTGGCGACGTTGACCTGGTCGGGGTCGGCGAGCAGGGCGTTCATCCGGTTCTGCTCGCCGAGGGGCATGCCGAGGCCGCGGTCCTCGACCTCGACGGCGAGGCCCGAGGTCACGAGGTTGGCCCGGAGCAGCACTTGGGTGTGCGGAGCGGAGAACACCGTGGCGTTCTCGACCAGTTCGGCCAGCAGGTGGATGACGTCGGCGACGGCGTGCCCGCGCAGGGTGCCGTCGATCGGCGGCACGAGCTTGACCCTGGAGTACTGCTCGACCTCGGCGATGGCCGAGCGCAGCACCTCGGTCATGGAGACCGGGTTGCTCCACTGCCGGCGGGAGACGGCGCCGCCGAGCACGGCGAGGTTCTCGGCGTGCCGGCGGATGCGGGTGGCGAGGTGGTCGACGTGGAAGAGGCCCTTGAGCAGGTCGGGGTCCTCGATCTCGTTCTCCAGCTCGTCGAGGATCGAGATCTCGCGGTGCACGAGCGACTGAAGACGCCGGGCGAGGTTGACGAAGACCTCGAGCTTCTGTTCGCTGCCCGCCTGGCTGGAGAGCTGGGAGGCCTGGACGACGGCGGTGACGGCCCCGTCGTGGGCGCGGGCCAGGTCGGCGGCGAGCAGTTCGAAGTCGTCGGCGTCCTCGGGCGGACCGCTGCGTGCCTTGCGCTTCGGTGGCCCGTCCCCGCGCCGCAGTGTGTCGACGAGGGCCCGCAGATCGGCCTCGCCGCGCGCGCTGCTGCGTCGCAGGGCGCCGATGCGGTCGCTCACGGACTTGGCGGTGCGGTTGGCGGCCACCGCGGCGATCAGGATGCCCGCGAGGGTCACCGAGACCGCGCCGGCGAGCACGGCCCACAGCGTGAGGCTCGGCCGCGCTCCGGTGGTGCGCACGACGAACAGCACCGCCGCGCAGGCGCTGAGCGCCACCGCGATGGGCGGCAGCACGGCCAGACGCAGCAGTTGGGGCCGTATATGGGTCTCGGGCAGCGCGGTTGCGGTGCGGGCGGCCGGGCGCCCGTGCCGCCCGCCCTCACGGCGGTCTGCGCGTGCGGCCGGGGCGCGGAGTTGAGACATCGGGGTCCTCAGTACTGGTCCGTCGGTCGGGGCCTTGGGGTGCGCGCGGGTCTGCGCGGCCCGGGGCATGCGCCATCGCGATGTCGGTCGACAGAGCCGACACATTCGGCTCCGCGTCGCCCGACGGACACTGACAGTAGTCGCCTCTGCATCATGTGCGGTGGGCAGTTGACAAAGTCCGGCAGGCAACGTCCCGCTCTGGTATGAGGTCTCGTACGACAGACCGATAACCCGCTCCGCCGTTCGCCCACAAGGGGCAATCCAGCGATCAGACCTGGTCAGAAATGGTCACGAAGAAAAGTCGAGGGGCGGGGCACTTCACGCGCCCCACCCCTCGCCCACCCGCCGTCGCCGGCCCCGGCCGGGACGATTCAGCGCCCAGCACGCCCAGCCCTCCGCTGCCCAGAACGTCACCGGCCGTAGCGGCGCACTCAGCCCCGTGGGCGCCCAGACGCACGCCCACGCGCCCCGCGCGAACCGCCCCGCAGGGGCGCGGAGCTGACAACCGCGCACGCTGTTCCGCTTTTTACGCCAGGACGGAAACCCTGCCCCGACAGGCACCCCCGCCCCCCCATTACCTTTTTGGTAGCCCCGCAATGGGGCGCCCGGCCTTCGGAGTTGGCATGACTTTCTCCCCCTGTCGATCGCATGTCTTGGGGGGTGGTGTCACCGGCTCCGGAGGCATCGACAGACCGCTGATTAGGGGCATGACCACCGGCTTCTTCGCAGGTCGGGAGGCTCTTCGTAATGTGGATGTGGCGATCGGTGCCGTGGGACGGCCGGGCGAGGACGACCGAAGGACGCACGTGATCGACGTCAGTGACATCGGCGCTTTCCTCGGCCTGGACGTCGGCAAGGGCGAACACCACGCCACCGCCGTCACCCCGGCCGGGAAGAAGGCCTTCGACAAGCGGCTGCCCAACAGCGAGCCGAAGCTCCGCGAAGTGTTCGGCAAACTGCAGGCCAAGCACGGGACCGTGCTCGTGGTGGTCGACCAGCCGGCCTCGATCGGGGCTCTGCCGCTGGCGGTGGCCCGGGACATGGGCTGCCCGGTCGCCTATCTGCCCGGCCTGACGATGCGGCGGATCGCCGACCTCTATCCCGGCGAGGCCAAGACAGATGCCCGCGACGCGTTCGTCATCGCAGACGCGGCCCGCGTCATGCCTCACACGCTCCGCTCGGTCGACCTCCAGGACGAGACCATCGCCGAGCTGGAGATGATCGTCGGCTTCGACGACGACCTGGCCGGCGAAGCAACCCGCATCAGCAACCGCCTGCGGGGCCTGCTCACCCAGATCCACCCGTCGCTGGAACGGATCCTGGGCCCACGCGTCCAACACCCGGCCGTGCTCAAGCTCCTCGACCAGTTCGGCTCCCCGGCCCAGATCCGCAAAGCCGGACGCCGACGGCTCATTGCGTTGATACGCCCGAAGGCACCGCGGATGGCCGAGCGGCTCGTCGAGGACATCTTCACCGCACTGGACGAACAGACCGTCGTCGTCCCGGGCACCGACGCGGCCGCTCTGATCGTCCCCAGCCTCGCCAACTCGCTCCGAGCGGTGCTTGACCAGCGGAAACTCTTGGCCACCCGGATCGAGGAACTGCTGGAGAACCACCCTCTTTCCAAGGTCCTGACGTCCATGCCGGGGATCGGCGTCAGGACCGGAGCCCGCATCCTCATCGACGTCGGCGACGGCCGTTCGTTCCCGACCGCCGCCCACCTCGCCGCCTACGCCGGCCTCGCCCCCACAACCCGCAGTTCTGGCTCCTCGATCCGCGGCGAACAACCATCCCGCCGCGGAAACAAGCAGCTCAAACGGGCCTTCTTCCTGTCCGCGTTCGCGGCTCTGGCCGACCCGGCCTCCCGGACCTACTACGACAAGAAGATCAGCCAGGGAAAACACCACACCCAAGCCCTCCTCTGCCTCGCGAGACGACGAGCCGACGTGCTCTTCGCGATGCTCCGCGACGGCACCTTCTACGACCCCCAACCCGCCCCATCAGCTTGACGAAACCCATAGGGGCACCCCCCCCCGGCCCGACAGGAGTGGGGATCACCCCCCGGCACGGAACGGCCCACCTGTCTCCCCCCGGGACGCGCGCCCCTCCGCGCCCCCGCCCCTCCGCACCCCGCCCGGGTCGGGTCCGCCCGGGTCGGGTCCGCCCGGGCCCGCCCGGCTCCATCCCACCCCGCCCCGGCCCACCCCTGCCCGCCCCGGACCACCCCGTCCGCCCGAACGTTCCCCAGCCACCACATCAGGACCGGTCAACGCCCACCACGAGGTCCAGCCCCCGCGCCCTAGGCGACCACAACGCTGTCCGCCCCCGGCGCCACCGGCGGCCACGCCGGCCAGCCCTCGGCGGGCGCCTCTGCCACCTCCCGCCACCACGGCGTCACGGGCGGCACCGAGGCCGGCTCGAAGGGCTCGCCGCAGCGCGGAGCCGCCATCGTGACCCCGGCCTTGCGGGTGGCCCGCATCGTCCACTCCGCCGGCTCCGCCCACGGATGTGTCGCCAGGTTGAAGGTGCCCCAGTGGATCGGCAGCATGACGCCCGCGGCCGGATCGCCGCCCTGGAGGTCGAGGTGGGCGCGGACGCCCTCGTCCGGCGTCATGTGGATGTCGGGCCAGAAGTCCGAGTAGGCGCCGAGCTGGATCATCGTGGCGTCGAACGGGCCGTGGTCCGCGCCGATGTCCTTGAAGCCGTCGAAGTAGCCGGTGTCACCGCTGTGGTAGATCCGGTGTTCGTCCGAGGCGACGACCCACGACGCCCAGAGTGTGTGCTGCGTGTTGCGCAGTCCGCGGCCGCAGAAGTGGCGGGCCGGGGTGGCGGTCAGGGTGAGGCCGCCGACCTTCGTCATCTCGTGCCAGTCCAGCTCGCGCAGCCGGTCGGCGGACACGCCCCAGTGTTCGAGGTGGGCGCCCACGCCGAGCGGTACGGCGAAGAGCGTGTCCGTGTCGGCCAGTGCCTTGATCGTGGGCAGGTCGAGGTGGTCGTAGTGGTCGTGGGAGATGACGACGACGTCGACCGGTCCGAGCGCGGCGAGCGGCAGTGGCACCGGATGCAGCCGCTTGGGCCCGGCGAAGGGGAACGGGGAGCAGCGCTCGCCCCACACCGGGTCGAAGAGCACCCGGTGACCGTCGATCTCCGCGAGGACGCTGGAGTGCCCCATCCAGGTCACGCGCAGCCCGCCGATGGGCGGCTTCGCCAGGTCGGCGTAGGTGGTGGGGTGCACCGGCACGGTGCCCTTCGGGGCGCGGCGGGGCCGGGTGTCCTTGTCGAAGAAGACCTTCGCGAACTCCGTCATCGAGCCTGAGGGTCTGGTCCGGGCAACGCCCCCGGGGTTCTGGAAGACCCCGTCCCGGAAGTGCGGCGATCTGCGGATACGCGCCATGCGCTCACCGCTCGGGTCCACGCCGAAGGCCTCGGGCCGCAGGGCGCTGAGCCCGGCACTCGGGAAACGAAAACCGGCCACGGTACCTCCAGGTGGAGTCGGTGAGGAATTCCATTATGGTCGGGCCCTCGGACAACCCTGGCCGCCCCCTGGTGACGACCCCGAACCCCCCTGGTGACAACCCCGGACGCCCCTGGTGCCAACCCCGACCGCCTCCCTGGTGACAACCCGGCCGCCCCCTTGAGACGACCCGGGTGCCCTGGGCGACCCAACCCGCCGCTGAAGATCCATTCAGTATGTTGACATGTCCGCGCCTTCGCTTCGATACTGACTCATCGTTCAGTAACCCCGTCGTCAGCAAGCGTGCGGCACACGAACCTCGCCCCCCTCCGGAGACCTCATGACCACGCCCCTGCTGTCGCTCACCTGGACCGACCACGTCACCGGCCGCCAGGGCTTCCTGGTCGTCGACCGGCTGGTGCGCGGCGTGTCCAGCGGCGGGCTGCGGATGCGGCCGGGCTGCACGCTGGACGAGGTCACCGGGCTCGCCCGCGGCATGAGCATGAAGGAGGCCCTGCACTACGACCCTCAGGCGCGGTACGTCCCGCTGGGCGGCGCCAAGGGCGGCATCGACTGCGATCCCCGCGACCCGGAGGCGTACGGGCTCCTGGTGCGCTATCTGCGGACCATGCGGCCGTACATCGAGAGCTTCTGGACCACGGGCGAGGACCTCGGCCTCACCCAGGACGTGGTCGACCGGGCGGCCTCCGAGGTGGGGCTCGTCTCGTCCATCCAGGCCGTGTATCCGCTGCTCGACGACGAGGCAGGCGCCCGTCGACGGCTCGCGGACGCGTTCGCGGTCGAGGTGGACGGCATCGGGCTCGACGAACTGGTCGGCGGCTGCGGGGTCGCCGAGTCGGTGCTCACGGCGCTGGACCGGGCCGGTGTGCCGTACTGGAGGACGCGCGTCGCCGTACAGGGTCTTGGAACCATGGGCGGGGCCACGGCGCGCTTCCTCACGCGCGCGGGGCTCACGGTCGTGGCCGTCGCCGACATCAAGGGCACCATCGCCAACCCGGCCGGCCTCGACATCGAGACCCTGCTGGCGGCACGCGACACGTACGGCACGGTCGACCGCGCCGCGCTGCGCCCCGGCGACCGTGAACTGCCGGGCGACGCCTGGCTGTCGGCCGAGGCCGAGGTGCTGGTGCCGGCGGCCGTCTCGTACGTGATCGACGCCGCGAACCAGACCCGGATCACCGCCCGCTGGATCGCCGAGGCGGCCAACATGCCCGTACGGCCCGACGCGGAGGAACCACTGGCCGCCCGGGGTGTCACCGTGCTGCCGGACGTCGTGGTCAACTCGGCCACGAACGCCTGGTGGTGGTGGACGCTGTTCGGCGACATCGGCGCGGATGCGGACGAGGCGTTCGCCCACACGCAACGCTCGATGCGCGCCCTCACCGACCGCGTCCTGGCCCGCGCCGAGGCCGACGGGACGACACCCCGGGCCGCCGCGCACGCCCTCGCGGCCGAACGGCTGCCGCTGATCGCCGAGCGCTTCGGCCGGCACCGGTGACGGCGGAGCGAGGGGCCACTCGACCGCGACCACAGGGACGGTTCGGGCGAGGCTTTAGGGTGACGGCGTGGCAAGAGTGCGGTTGAGCGTGGCGGAGCGGCGTGAGGAGTTGCTGCGGGCCGCCGTGGAGCAGATAGAGGCACGGGGCGTGTCGGCGGTCAGGATCGCCGACGTGGCCTCGGCGCTCGGGGTGAGCAACGCCCTGGTGCTCTATCACTTCGCCACGAAGGAGAAGCTGGTCGCCGCCGCGTTCGCGTACGCGGCGGAGGGCGATCTGGCCCATCTGCGCAGGCTTCTCGGCCGCCGTACGACGGCGCTGCGACGGTTGCGGTCGGCCGTGCGCTGGTATGCGCCGACCGGTCAGGCCAAGGGCTGGCGGCTGTGGATCGAGGGCTGGGCGGCGGCCCTGCGCGAGCCCGCGCTGCAGGAGGTCACCCGGGACCTCGACCGGCAGTGGAAGGCGGCCATCGCCGAGGTCATCGCCCAGGGCGTGGCCGCGGACGAGTTCCGCTGCCCGGACCCCACCGGCACGGCCCTGCGCCTCACGGCCCTCCTCGACGGGCTCGCCGTCCAGCTGACGTCGTACCCGGGCGCGGTGTCACGCGCGCGTGCCCAGGAGTGGGTGGACGAGGCGCTCGCCCGGGAACTGGGGCTGGAGCGGGAGGCGTTGACGGCGTCGGCGCGGTGAGGGCGTCGATCGCCGAGGCGCCGGTTCACCCGGGCCACGACAGGGGTGTGGGCCGCGCCCCCTCGAACAGGGCGCGGCCCACACCGTCGAGGCGCCGCCTCAAGCCACCGATTCGATCCGCATCTTGATGGCGTCCGGGGACAGCGCGCCCTTGGCCGTCACATGGTCCCCCGACGACTCGCCGCGCAGGCGCCGCCCGATCCACGGCACCAGGTACTCGCGCGCCCAGTGGACGTCGTCCCGGCGGATCTCGAGGGTGCCGCGGGGCGGGAGCGGCGGCCAGGGCTGGTCCGGGTCGGCCGGCACCTCCAGGCCGAGGACCTGCCCCGCACGGAGCGCCACGCGCGTGTGCCCCTCGGGAGACAGATGGAGCCGGTCGCCGTCCCAGGCCCTGCGGTCCTGAACGGTCTTCAGGGACCACAGGTCGAGCACCGGACAGCCGTACCGGTCGGCGATGGCCCGCACATGACCGTTGTACGTGGCGATCTTGCCGCGCAGATGCTTCAGCACGGGCACGCCACGGGTGTCGAAGCCGGTCGTCACCATGACGGTGCCGACGGCGGAGGTGAGCCGGACGATCGCCTGCTCGAAGCGCTCGGCCACCTCGTCGGGGTCGGTTCCGGGTCGGATGATGTCGTTGCCGCCCGCACAGAACGAGACCAGGTCCGGGGCCATTTCGGCGGCCCTCGGAAGCTGGTCCTCGATGATCTGGTCGAGCAGCTTGCCGCGCACGGCGAGGTTGGTGTAGTTGAAGTCGCCCTCGGGCCGCCGGTCCGCGAGCAAAACCGCGAACCGGTCGGCCCAGCCGACAAACGCCCCGTCGGGGCCGGGGTCGCCGACGCCCTCGGTGAAGCTGTCCCCCACCGCAACGTACGACCCGATCACTGATCTGCTGTCACTCTTCGAATCGTCTGCCACATCGGCACATGATTCACCTTCGAATGTGACCTACGCGACCGTAAGGAAGGGTTGACGGGCGGTGAGATAAGCCACTTGTAAAGTGTTGGCCAAACCTGGAATAAGCCTCTGATCAGGGGCGTTGTGGGCTCAACCGCCACACCCTGAAGTCGCTGATCCGGAAGTGGCTCCAGGTGGTCCGGAAGGCGAAGTGCCCGCTGGTGTACGGCTCCTGGTCGCTGTGGTCGAAGACGAGCCGCTCGTTGTCCCACCACCGCGCCGTCGAGCCGTCGGAGACGATCCGGACCCGGTTGGGCTCGTTCGCCACGAGCAGCGGCTCCGTGTAGTCGTAGAGCAGCGGGCGGACCCCCGCCTGGCCGACGTACCGGCGCATCCGGGTCGTGGTGTTCGTGTTGGCGCCGTAGCCGACGTAGTACGTCTTGAGGTGGTCGTACTCGGCGAGCGCCCCGCTCCGCGGCGTGGCGAAGATGTCGTCCGGGGAGCGGACGTCGGTGGCGTTCCAGAAGTTGTTCAGGTCGGAGACGCGGTCGTTGACACCGCCTTCCGCTATGGGCGTGGCCGTGTATTCGATGACGTACGGCCCTTCCAGCCGCTTCTTGAACCAGACCGTCGCACCGGCGGGGACATCGACCTCCAGGATCCCGCGGGAGGCGGTGACGGTGCCGCCCTTCTCGAGCTCCACCGCCCACTGCCCCAAGCCATGACGGAAGTCGTCGTGGGCGATGAGGCGGCGGTGCCGGGGCGGCGCGGCACTCGCCGTTCCCGCCGGGGCGAGGGCTGCGAGGGCGGCGCCGGCGGCCAGGGTTCCGAATGCTCTACGCGTGGTCGTCACGGGAGACGGCCCCTTCCGGGAAGTGATGGCGGGCTTCGGCACGCGACGGGTGTCGGTGCCCAGGTGGTGGTCCGTGTACGTCGGCTGCGGGTGACCCCGCGCGGTCCGGCCGAGGCGGTACTCGGGGTTCTGGGCGAGGGTGTGGCGGCGGGGGCACTAGAACCCCTTTGCGAGAAGGGCGATCAGCCGGGTGGCCACCTTGCGATGGCCTTGGGCGCTGGGGTGGACGGTGCCGTTGAAGTCCCCGTCCGCCGGCGAGAGCCAGTCGGTTGTGTCGACGAACTCGGTGCGGGGGTCGGCGAGTTCACCGACCACGGTTGCGATGTCGTCGGCGTGCGCGCCGTTGAACGGGCACAGCGCGAGGATGCGGGCGCGCGGGGCGGCGGCCCGCAGCTTGTCGAGGTAGGCGCGGTAGGCGGACCGGAATTCGGCCGAGCCGTACGCCGCGTCGTTGGTGCCCTGGTTCACCACGATCACGTCGGCCCGGCGGTCGGAGTCGGCCCGGGAGCCCGCGTGGTTCCAGCCGTACGCGTCCGGCGCGGCCGGTACTCCCCCGTTGCCGGTCTGGATCACACCCTGGCGGCCGAAGCCGACCTGGGTGAGCGAGGCGCGCAGGGCGTCGGCGACGAGGGTGGGGTAGGTGGCCGTACCGTCGGCGCAGTCGGAGGTGTTCACCTCGCACAGAGCCATGACGCCCTGCGTGATGGAGTCGCCGTAGAAGGCCAGTTTCCGGGCGCCGGGGGCGGGTTGAGGCAGCAGACGCATGCCGTCGTCGAGCCGCAGACCGGTCAGCACGACGCCCGTCTCCAGAGGCGGAGTCCACCGGTTGGCCCGGGAGAAGACGTCCTTGACGGAGATCTCGACCGAGTGGGGTCCCCGGCCGTCCGCGGTGATCCGCAGATCGCCCCGGTCGACCGCGTGCAGGCGCTTCGGCCCGCCGTCGACCGACACGTAGATCTGCGCGGGCACGGTGATCGAGCCGACGTCGAAGAGGGCGTGGACGCTACCGCCGGTGAAGCGGAAGCGCAGCCGGGAGCCCGAGTTGACGGTGCTGGCCGCTTCGGGGGTGCGGCCCCAGTGCCCCTCGTAGACGAGACGCCTGTCGTCGGGGCGTACGACGGTCGACGCATCGGACGCGAAGACGGGCTGCGGGGCGCCGAGGAGCAACCCCACAGCCACCGCGGCGGCCAGGGACGTACGTCTGTCGACGCGGGACACGGGAACCTCCGGGAGCCGACGCAGAAAGCGCTTGCACCATGACGGGGATCACTGTGTCCTCACCCTCCCCTCCTTGTCGACACCCCGGGCCGGCTCTGGCACAAGACCGCAATGAAGCGATCATGAACGGGCGCAGCCGGACACACCGAAGGCCGGACCTAGGGATCGAGGTCCGGCCTTCGGTGGCGTGTCAGGCAGGTGGTTCCGAGGAAGGGGTCGTCAGCCGACCGGGACGCCCTTCGAGCGGAGGTAGGCGACCGGGTCCACGTCCGAGCCGTAGTCCGGCGTGGTGCGGATCTCGAAGTGCAGGTGCGGGCCGGTCACATTGCCGGTCGCGCCGGAGAAGCCTATCTGCTGGCCCGCGGTCACGGTCTGGCCGGCCGAGACGGAGAGCGACGACAGGTGGGCGTACTGGGCGTAGTAGCCGTCGGCGAGCTGGATGACGACCTGGTTGCCGTAGGCGCCGCCCCAGCCCGCGGAGACGACGGTGCCCGCGCCAACGGCCTTCAGTGCGGTGCCGGTCGGGGTGACGAAGTCGACGCCGGTGTGGTAGCCGCTGGACCACATGCTGCCCGCCACCTTGTAGGCGGTGCTGACGGCGGCACCCGCGACGGGGGCGGAGAAGCCGGTGGTCGTGCCGGTGCTCTCGACGCTCTGGGCGGCCGTGGTCGTCTTCTTCGACGCGGAGGACTTCGCGGCGGACGAGTCCTTGGAGGACGACGAGGAGGAAGAGGGCGAGGACGACGAGGACTTGGGGGCGCTCGCCGTGGCCTTCTTGCCGATCGTGAGCTTCAGGCCGGGGTGGATCAGCGACGGGTCCTCGCCGACGACCTCGCGGTTGTCGGCGTAGAGCTTCTTCCAGCCACCGCTGACGTCCTGCTCGTCGGCGATCTTCGAGAGGTAATCGCCGACCTTCACCGAATAGGTCCGCACGGCCGTCTTCTTCTTGGCGGCCGTCTTCTCGACCGCCTTCTTCTCGGCGGCCGTCTTCTCGACCGCCTTCTTCTCGGCGGCCGGAAGTGACTGAACGGCCTTTTCCGAAACGGACTGCGAGGGAGCGGCGTGGGCGCCGGTGGCTCCGATGAGAGGGAGGGCGAGAGCGGCGCCACCGGTTCCGGCGACGGCTATGGAGCGGGTGAAGCGCTGGGACTTCGGGCGGCGGTGCTTACCCTTCGCGGGCATGGCGAATTCCTCTCCGGCGCCTGCGAGGTGAGCTGTCGGGTGCGGGCTGGAGATGCCCGGCCGCGCCGAAACGCGGCTTTACCCCTAGCCGTTCCGGAGACCGGAACAGGCGGTTGTACCTGTGGGTCCCCCGCTCCTGCCGTGGTCGGGTGAGTGTGCGGTCTCCGGGCGGCGGCAGGATTGGGCGTCCGTCCGGATTGGTGGCGAACGTAAGCGAGGAAGACGCAAGGGAACAAGTGAGGGGTTCCGTCCGAATGCGTTCCTGTTGATCCCTTGTGGGAATTCCCAGTCACACTCCGTGGATTACCGGTGCGCCGCCGGACGTAAAACCCCTGGAAAAGCACGGGAATTACGTGAACATGACGGGCGACGCACGGTCACGAATATGACACTCCTCACGTGACACCGCTCCAGCTCCCTTCACTCCAGAGCGAGTTGGAATGAAGGCGCTAATTCGGACAGAACCCCTAGATGCGACGCAGTCGGATAACTGCCGCATCAAGGTCGCCATGCAAACCGACGCGCAGTCCGTGATGCACCAGTACGGCACCTCGGTGAATTTCGCCCGTTTCAAGGCATTCGTACGATTCTGTCGGGTCAAGGGCGCGCAATCGCAGCGCCGGGACGGGCGCGCCGTAACTCTGGGCCTGGAGCCAGGCGAGGACGACCGTCTCGCCCCCGAGCACATACTGCACCGCGCTCAACCCGCCCCGCGGAGGCCGCAGCCGATAGAGGTCGCCGCGCTGCACCACGGGCCGGATCTCCTTGTAGAGCGTCACCCGTTCCCGGGCCTCGGCGAGCTCCTCCTCGCTCCACGTGGCGAGGTCACCGCCGACGCCGAGCACGCCCGCCATGGCGCTCACGAACCGGAAGCGCAGCGAGCTGGCACGGTGATTGAGCATGGCGTTCGGGCTGTCGGTGACCCAGGCGGCCATGACCCGGGCCGGGTGGATCTGGCTGAAGCCGTGCTGGATGGCGAGCCGGTCGAGGGGGTCGGTGTTGTCCGAGGTCCACACCTGGTCCGTACGGCTCAGCACGCCGAGGTCGATCCGCCCGCCCCCGCCCGAGCAGGACTCGAAGGCGACGCCCGGGTGCGCGGCCCGCAGCCGGTCCAGCAAGTGGTACAGGGCACGCACGTGGTCGACCCACAGGCGCTGCGGATACGGCCCACCGGGCCAGCCGGCGTCGGTGAAGCAGCGGTTGAAGTCCCACTTCACATAGTCGATCGGGGCGCTGGAGAGGAGCCCGTCGAGCCGCTCCCAGAGGTACTCCTGGACGTCGTCGCGCGCGAGGTTCAATACGAGCTGATTGCGGAACTCCGTCCTCTTTCGTCCCGTTTGGTGCTGCACCCAGTCCGGGTGGGTGCGGTACAGCTCGCTGTCCGGATTGACCATTTCCGGCTCGACCCAGATGCCGAACTGCATGCCGAGCGCCTGCACGTACTCGGCGAGCGGCTTGAGGCCCGACGGGAAGCGGTCCGGGTTGGGCGTCCAGTCGCCGAGCCCGGCGCGGTCGCTGGTGCGCGTCCCGAACCAGCCGTCGTCGACCACGAACAGTTCGACGCCGATGGCCGCGGCCCGCCGCGCGAGCACGCGCTGCTGCTCCTCGGAGATGTCGAACTCCGTCGCCTCCCAGGAGTTGAACAGCACCGGCCGGTCCCGGTCGGCGTCCGGGATCACATACGCGCGCTGGTACGCGTGCCAGGCCCGGCTCGCCCCGCCGAAGCCGCCGTCGCTCCACAGTCCGGCGAAGACGGGGGTCGTGAAGGACTCCCCCGCGGCCAGCCGCAGCAGGCCCGAGTCGTCGTATCCGGCCCCTCCGGTGATCTGCACGCGCCCGTCCGGGAGTTGGGCCACGGCGATGCGCCAGGTTCCGGACCAGCCGAGGGCGCAGCCGTAGACCTCGCCGCGCTCCTCGGTGGCGTCCGTGTCCAGCGCGACCCACGGCAGGTGCTGGTGCCCGGTGTGCCCGCGGCGGCTGCCGATGACCTTCTCCCCGTAAGTGAGTGGGGACCGCGCGAGCCGGGACTCGGCGCCCCAGCGGCCGTGCAGCTGCGACAGCCGCCAGTCCTCCCGGTCGGGCAGCGTCCAGGTGGCCGAGTCGGCGCGCAGCAGCTCCAGGGCGGGCCCCTGGTTGTCCAGGGTCACCCACCGCTCCACGACGTCCCCGCGCATCCGGTAGTGCAGGGTGACGCTCAGCCCGCCGTCACAAAAACGCAACCGCAGCTCGTCGCCCTCGGTCTCGTACCGCTCGAAACCCCACTCGGTGCCGCGCCGCTCGTCGGTGCGCACGGACAGGGCGGGCCGTACGAAGCGGGGGCCGCCCTCGACCGGGTACTCCTCGCGTCCGTCGAGCGGGGACTCGAAGGGCCAGTACTCCGGCAGCGGGCGCACGGCGAGGGCCTCGGCGTCGTCGAGGGCGACGCGTGGCCCCCAGTGGAGGTGCAGGAGCTCGTCGCCTTCGGTCAGATGGACGGCGTAACTGCTGGTCGGCCCAGTCAGGAGCCACGTACGGCCGTCGTCGGAGATCTCCAGCATCAAGCCCTCACAGATCCAAACAGGTGCGATCGAGTACCAACATCATCATGGGCGCCGCGATGCCGAGGCAACGCCTGTGGACAACCCATTGGCCCAGGAAGCCATGTCGTATCGTCGAGAACGCACCCCGTCGGCCGCACCGCAGAGCCGCGTCGGCGGGGCCGACTGGGAGGAGCCCCCGTGACGCAGCAGATCCCGTCGACCGAGCCCGAACTGGCCGGAGTTCGCAACTTCCGCGATGTGGGCGGACTGCCGACCGTGGACGGACGGCGGGTGCGGTACGGAGTGCTGTTCCGCAGCGGCCACCTCGCGCACGCGACCGAGGAGGACGCCGCCTTTCTGGACTCCCTGGGCCTGCACACGATCTTCGACTTCCGCAACGCGGCCGACCAGAAGCTCGAAGGGCCGGACGTCGAGCTGCCGGGCGTACGCAATGTGAACCTGCCGCTGTCCGATCCCGCGGACGGCGCCGAGTTCTGGAAGATGGTCCGGGACGGCAACCTCGACCAGCTCAGGGCGATCCTGGCGGACGGCAAGGGCGCGGGCCGGATGATCGCCTCGTACCGCACGATCATCAAGGAGCGCACCGCCGAGCACTCCCGGGTGCTGCACGCGCTCACGGAGGACAGCGTGCCCGCCCTGATGCACTGCGCGGCCGGCAAGGACCGCGCCGGGCTGTCCATCGCCGTGACACTGCTCGCCCTCGGCGTCGAGCGCGAGGCGATCCTCACCGACTACCTGGAGTCCAACGCCAAGCACCGCCGCTACAAGGTGCACCGCAGCAGCAGCTCCGCCTCGGCCTACTCCCCCGAGGTCATGGAGCTGCTCAGCCCGCTCTTCGACGCACGCGCCGAATACCTCACGGCGGCCTTCGAGACGATCGAGGAGACATGGGGCGGCGTCGACGCCTACCTGGAGCAGGCTCTGGGAGTCACCCCGGAGATCCGGGAGCGGCTCCGGGAGCGGCTGCTCGACTGACCCCCGGCCGCCGCCTCGCACCCACCCCGCGCCTGTGTTTCGCTCCGCGCATCTACTCCTTCGCTCCGCACCTCTACTTCGCTCCCACCTCGAACAGCAGGTAGATGAAGGCCGCGAAGACGTGCCCCACCGCGATGTAGATGATCAGCCGCACCCACAGGGCGCGGGGGAACCTCTCCTCCATGTCGCTCATGGCGTCACTCCAGGGGTGGGGCCCAGGCACAGCGTGGCCGTGGGGCTCTGCAGCAGGGTGTGGACGAAGAGAAGCTCGACCCCGCCCTGGTCCTGGGCGGCGATACGGTGCGGGGTCAGCGAGTCGAAGTGCGCGCTGTCGCCGGGGGCGAGCCGGTGCGTGGTGTCCCCGAAGCGCAGCCGAAGCCGCCCCTGGAGCACGTGGAGCCACTCCTCGCCGGGGTGCACGCGCACGATGTCGCCCTGCGCGCCGTACGGCACATGGACGCGCAGGGCCTGCATCCCACGCCCGGGCGCGCCCGCCTGCCAGTACGTCCAGCCGCCCGCCGAGGTCGGCTCCATGTCGGCGGCGCGCACGACGGCGTCCCGGTCGGCGACCGTCTCGCCGAGCAGCTCGGACACGGTCGTACCGTAGATGCGCGCGAGCGCGAGCAGCATCGGCAGCGAGGGCTGGCGCTGCCCGGTCTCCAGGCGGGACAGGTGGGCCGGCGACAGCCCGGCGGCGCGGGCCGCGGCCTCCAGGGTGAGGGAGGCGCGGCGGCGCAGCGCACGGAGCTGGGGCGCGACGACGGGGAGGGCCTCCAGCCCCGTCGAATCGGCCTCCGGCTCGATCTCGGAAGAGCTCATGCTCTTCATTCAGCCGGAGGGCTTGCCTCACAGGCAAATTTCTTGCCTCTCAGGCAAAAACCTCCGGCCCGGCCACCCCAGCCGTCCCCGGCGACCCCAACCGTCCCCGGCTACCCGGCCCTCACCGGTTGGCAACCGCCTGCTTGATCAACGTCTTGCCGAAGTCCCACATCAGCCCGCCCCCACTGTGCGCGTCATCCATCACGTCCGTGAAGGCGTCCACGAACCGGTCCACCTCCCGCTCGCCGATGATCAGCGGCGGAATCAGCTTGATCACCTCCAGGTGGTCCCCGGAGACCTGGGTGAGGATCCGGTGCCGCCGCAGCAGCGGTACGACGACCATCTGCGCGAACAGGCCCTTGCGCGCGGCCTGCAGCATGGTCCAACGGCCGCGCAGCTTCAGCGAGTTGGGCCTGCCGAACTCGATGCCGATCATCAGGCCCCGGCCACGGACGTCGGCGAGCAGCTCGTACTTGTCGGTCAGTGCCGCGATCCGGGACTTCAGCAGCTCCCCGGTCGCCCGCGCGTTCGCGACGATCTGCTCGTTCTCCATGACCGACAGCACGGCGAGCCCGGCCGCCATGGCCTGCGCGTTGGACCCGAAGCTCGCCGAGTGGACCAGCACGCGGTCCATGGACGAGTAGACCTTCTTGAAGATCCAGTCCTTGCCGAGGGTGGCGCCCACCGGCACATAGCCACCGGAGAGCGCCTTGGCCAGGCACACCAGGTCCGGCTCGACACCGTCCTCGTGCTGGTAGGCGTAGAAGTCGCCGGTACGGCCGAGGCCCGTCTGCACCTCGTCGGCGATGAGCAGCGCCTTGTGCTGGTGCAGCAGCTCCTGGGCGGCCCGCAGATATCCGGGCGGAGCCTCGTGCACGCCCTTGCCCTGGATCGGCTCGACGATCAGGGCGGCGACGTCACCCTTGGTCAACTCCCGTGCCAGGGCGTCGAGATCGCCGAGCGGTACGGCCGTGTCGGGCAGCAGCGGGGCGAAGCCGTCCCGGAAGCCGGACTCGCCGTTGACGGACAGGGAACCGGTGGTCAGCCCGTGGAAGGCGTGGTCGCAGTACAGGACCCGCGGCTTGCCGGTGACGAACCGCGCGAACTTCAGCGCCGTCTCCACCGCCTCCGTACCGCTGTTGCCGAAGAACACCCGGTCCAGGTGCGGGCTGTGCGCGAGCAGCTTCTCGGCCAGCAGCCCGGGCAGCGGCTGGCAGTCGAAGCGGGTGAGGTCGGCGAGGGAGGCGTCGAGGACGTCGTGCAGCGCCTTGCGGACGACGGGGTGGTGGCGCCCCAGGCCCATCACCCCGAACCCGGCGAGCATGTCCAGGTAGTCGTCGCCGTCCGCGTCCCAGAAGTACGCGCCCTCGGCCCGCTCGTAGACCTTGTCGAAGCCGATGGTGTGCAGCATGCGCGGGAGCTGGTGGTTGAGGTACCTGGTATGCAGCTCGTAGCGCTCGGCTCCGCGCTCGGACAGGAGTCTGCCGAGGTCGAACTCGGTGGTCATTCCGCCTTCTCCTTGACCGACACGGCCTTCTCCCTGCCCGACACGGTTTTCCCCTTGCCCGACACAGCCTTCTCCCTGCCCGACACGGCTTTCCCGTTGCCCGACACGGCTTTCTCCTTGACCGGTACAACGCCACGACCGACCTGGCCGCCGTCGCCCCGCTCAGCCCCGGCGAGGCCGTCCTCGGCCTCCTTCAGGGCCAGGCTCGCGCTGATCCGTCCGGCGATCTCGACGGACGTGAGCCCGATGTCGGCGAGCACCTCACCCCGCTTGGCGTGCGCGAGGAACTGCTCCGGGATGCCGAACCGCCGTACGGGCACGTCGACATCGGCGTCGCCCAGCGCCAGCGCCACGGCGGCACCGACCCCGGACGAGCGGCTGTTGTCCTCCACGACGGCCACCAACCGGTGCTGTGCGGCCAGGGGCGCGAGCGCGGGGTCGACCGGCTTGACCCAACGCGGGTCGACGACGGTGCAGTTGATGCCACGGGCCTGAAGCAGCTCGGCCGCCTGGAGGCACACCGGGGCCATCACGCCGACGGCGACCAGCAGGACATCCGGCTCGCCGGCGTCCCGATGCAGCACGTCCAGGCCGCCCACCCGGTCGACCGCGGGGATCGACGGCCCGACCGGCTCCTTCGGGAACCGCACGAGCGTAGGAGCGTCGTCGACGGCCACGGCCTCCCGCAGCTGTGCCCGCAGCTGGTCGGCGTCGCGCGGCGCGGCAATCCTGAGGCCGGGCACGACCTGGAGGATCGACATGTCCCACATGCCGTTGTGGGAGGGCCCGTCCACGCCGGTGACGCCCGCCCGGTCCAGCACGAACGTCACCCCGCAGCGGTGCAGCGCGACGTCCATCAGCAGCTGGTCGAAGGCCCGGTTCAAGAACGTCGCGTACA
The DNA here is from genome assembly GCF_030499515.1 of Streptomyces sp. DT2A-34. Lineage (NCBI taxonomy): Bacteria > Bacillati > Actinomycetota > Actinomycetes > Kitasatosporales > Streptomycetaceae > Streptomyces > Streptomyces sp. DT2A-34. The sequence continues at coordinate 1,016,716 of NZ_JASTWJ010000001.1, forward strand.
CGGCGACGACCGGGTGCAGCCCGCCCGTCGCCAGCCCCGCCGCCGACACGGCCGCGTGCTGCTCGGCGATCCCGACATCCCACACCCGGTCCGGGAACCGCTCCGCGAACCTGCCGAGCCCGACCGGGTGCAGCATGGCCGCCGTGATCGCCACGACGTCCTCCCGCTCCTCGCCGATCCGCACGATCTCGTCCCCGAACACCGAAGTCCAGGAAGGCCCGTTGGAGGGCGCGAGCGACTCGCAGGTCAGTGGGTCCATCACGCCGACGGTGTGGAAGTGGTCCTCCTCGTGGGCGAGGGCCGGTTCGTAGCCGCGCCCCTTCTCCGTGAGGCAGTGGACGAGGACGGGCCCGTGGAAGCGTTTCGCACGCCTGAGCGCGGACTCGACGGCCCCGATGTCGTGCCCGTCGATCGGGCCGACGTACTTCAGGCCCAGGTCCTCGAACATGCCCTGCGGGGCGAAGGCGTCCTTGAAGCCCTTCTTCGCGCCGTGCAGGGACTCGTAGATGGTGTTGCCCACGAGCGGGGTCCGCAGCAGTACGTCCTTGCCCCAGGCCAGGACCTTCTCGTAGCTGTCGGTCGTGCGCAGGGTCGCCAGGTGGTTGGCCAGGCCCCCGATGGTCGGGGCGTAGGACCGCTCGTTGTCGTTGACGACGATGATCAGCGGCCGGTCCTTGGCGGCGGCGATGTTGTTCAGCGCCTCCCAGGCCATGCCGCCGGTGAGCGCCCCGTCGCCGATCACCGCGACGACGTGGCCCTTCTCCCCCTGTACCTGCCGGGCCTTGGCGAGGCCGTCGGCCCAGCCGAGCGCGGTGGAGGCGTGGCTGTTCTCGACGATGTCGTGCTCGGACTCCTCGCGCGAGGGATAGCCGGACAGACCGCCCTTGCCGCGCAGCTTGGAGAAGTCCTGACGTCCCGTCAAAAGCTTGTGTACGTAGCTCTGGTGACCGGTGTCCCAGACGATGCGGTCGACCGGTGACTCGAAGACCCGGTGGAGCGCGATGGAGAGTTCCACCACCCCCAGGTTGGGCCCGAGATGTCCGCCGGTCCTGGCGACCGCGTGCACCAGGAACTCCCTGATCTCGTCGGACAGTTCACCGAGTTCCGCCTCGGACAGCGCCTTCAGGTCACGTGGTCCCCGGATGCTCTCCAGAATCGTCACGCTCGGGCCCCCTCTCGGTCCGTGCCTTGCTTCAACTCACAGTCACTTCTGGTTTCCCCGTGACGGTGGGGGCGCCCGATGCGGCCCCGTCCTGCTCCATCTGCTCGGCGATCTTCATCGCCTCTTCGATCAGCGTCTCGACGATCTTCGACTCGGGGACGGTCTTGATGACCTCGCCCTTCACGAAGATCTGCCCCTTGCCGTTGCCGGAGGCGACCCCCAGATCCGCCTCCCGCGCCTCACCGGGGCCATTCACGACACACCCCATGACGGCGACACGCAACGGCACTTCCATGCCGTCCAAGCCGGCCGTGACCTCGTCGGCCAGCTTGTAGACGTCGACCTGCGCACGCCCGCACGACGGGCAGGAGACGATCTCCAGACGCCGCTGCCTGAGGCCCAGCGACTGAAGGATCTGGATGCCGACCTTGACCTCCTCGGCGGGCGGAGCGCTCAGGGACACCCGGATGGTGTCGCCGATGCCCCGCGACAGCAGCGCCCCGAAGGCGACGGCCGACTTGATCGTGCCCTGGAAGGCAGGACCGGCCTCGGTCACCCCGAGGTGCAGCGGGTAGTCGCACTGCTCGGCGAGCTGCTGGTAGGCGTTGACCATCACCACGGGGTCGTTGTGTTTGACCGAGATCTTGATGTCCCGGAAGTCGTGCTCCTCGAAGAGCGAGGCCTCCCACAGCGCCGACTCCACCAGCGCCTCCGGCGTCGCCTTGCCGTACTTCTGCAGCAGCCGCCTGTCGAGCGACCCGGCGTTGACGCCGATGCGGATCGGCGTGCCGTGGTCCTTGGCGGCCCGCGCGATCTCCTTGACCTTGTCGTCGAACTGCTTGATGTTGCCGGGATTGACGCGTACGGCCGCACAGCCGGCCTCGATCGCGGCGAAGACGTACTTGGGCTGGAAGTGGATGTCCGCGATCACCGGGATCTGCGACTTGCGGGCGATGGTCGCGAGGGCGTCCGCGTCGTCCTGCGTGGGGCAGGCGACGCGGACGATCTGGCAGCCGGACGCGGTGAGTTCCGCGATCTGCTGGAGGGTGGCGCCGACGTCGGACGTACGGGTCGTCGTCATCGACTGCACCGACACGGGGGCACCGCCCCCGACCGCCACCGGGCCGACCTGGATCCGCCGCGACACGCGCCGCTCGGCGATCGGCCGGAGGGGTACCTCGGGGACGCCCAAGGAGATGGCGGTCATGGTGTCACTCCCGGTTCCCGGAGACCGTCTCGCGCATGGCGCGCAGCGACTCCTTGAGCGAGCCCATGGTGGCGAGGACGGCGGTGGGCTCGTAGCCGCAGTGCGCCATGCAGTTGGCGCAGCGCGGGTCCTTGCCGCGGCCGTACTTGTCCCAGTCGGTGTCCTCGATCAGCTCGCGGTACGTCGGGACGTACCCGTCGCTCATCAGGTAGCAGGGGCGCTGCCAGCCGAACAGCGAGTAGTTCGGGATCGCCCAGGCGGTGCACGGGAAGTCGACCTTGCCCTCGAGGAAGTCGAGGAACAGCGGCGAGTGGTTGAGCCGCCACTTCCTGCGGTTGCCGCCCGCGAAGGCCTTCTTGAACAGCTCGCGGGTCTGCTCGACGCCGAGGAAGTGCTCCTGGTCGGGGGCCTTCTCGTAGGCGTAGGCGGGCGAGATCATCATCTCGTCGACCTTGAGGTCGTCGTTGAGGTAGTTGAGGACCTCGATGATGGTCTGCGGGGTGTCGGTGTTGAAGAAGGTCGAGTTGGTGGTGACCCGGAAGCCGCACCGCTTGGCCTCCTTGATCGCCTCCACGGCCTCGTCGAAGACGCCCTCCTTCGCCACGGACTCGTCGTGCCGCTCGCGCAGGCCGTCGATGTGGACCGCGAAGGCGAAGTACGGCGAGGGCGTGAACTTGTCCATCTTCTTGCGCAGCAGCATGGCGTTGGTGCACAGGAACACGTACTTCCGCTTGGCCACCAGTTGCCGCACGATCTCGTCGATCTGAGGGTGCATCAGGGGCTCACCGCCGGCGATGGACACCATCGGCGCACCGGATTCGAGCACCGCGCCCACCGCCTGCGCGACCGGCATGCGCTGCTTGAGCACTCCGGCCGGGTGCTGGATCTTGCCGCAGCCCTCGCACTTGAGGTTGCAGGCGAAGAGCGGTTCCAGCTCGACGATCAGCGGAAACTTCTCCCGCCTACGGAGCTTCTGTTCGGCCAAGTATGTAGCGACCTTGATGGACTGACGCAGCGGCATGGCCATCTGGCTCACCTCCTGGGGAGCAGCAAAGAACGGTGCCATTCGAAGAAAGCGGGGAGAACGGAACGAAGGACACGAAAAGCTGATATTCCACCGCGCAACGTGCCGATCCGGACGAGTTCATGTTCTGGAGCGTCCACGACCACCCGGACGGCCGCAACCGGGCGCTCGCCCGCGCGGACGGCGCTCAGGAGCGTGGCCGCCGACTCCATGTCGACCGCGATTGCGCCGGTCGCGCACAGATCGGACCGTTCCTGACCACGGATGATGTGGTCGGAACCGGTGAGCGGTCCGGTGTGGACGGTGCGGCCGGGGACGGCGCGCGCGAGCTCTTTGACGAGTAGGCCCGTTCCGACGCACGGAACGGTTCCGCCCGGATCCCGGGTCTCCTCGGCGACGACCAGGTCGCCGGGGTGCATACCGGGGGCGAGCCCCGCGCAGAAGCCCGTGGCGAGCACGGCGGCCCCGCCGAGAACCGGGTCGGCCAGCACACGGGTGACCGAGCGCTCGGCCGCCCGGGGCCCCATGCCGGTCCGCAGGACGGTGACCGGCCCGCCGGCGCCGCCACGGTCGCTGGTGCGCAGGGCGAACTGCTCGATGCCGAGCGCGCAGGCGATCAGCAGCGGGGCCGGGGCGGGCCGGGGGCTCATCAGCTGCCCTTGTGCCGGTTGGAGAAGGGCTCTCCGTGCACATACCGGCCCAGTGCGGTAAGCGGGAACACCTGCCGGTAGAGGTGGTAGTTGATCGAGAAGTCCCACGGGAAGCCGGTCCCGGTGAAGTACGGCTCGTCCCAGGAGCCGTCCTCCCGCTGGGTGGCCGCGAGCCACTCGATGCCGCGCTCGACGGCCTTGGAGTCCTTCTCCCCCGCGGCCAGCAGGGCCATCAGCGCCCACGCGGTCTGCGAGGCGGTCGAGGCGCCCTTGCCGCTCCACTCCTTGACGTACTTGTAGGAGCGCAGGTCCTCGCCCCAGCCGCCGTCGTCGTTCTGGACGGACTCCAGCCAGCTCACGGCTCGGCGGATCGCCGGGTGCGAGGCCGGGAACCCGGCCGCCACCAGGGCGGGTACGACCGACCCGGTGCCGTAGACGTAGTTGACGCCCCAGCGCCCGAACCACGACCCGTCCGGCTCCTGTTCGGCGAGCAGCCACTGGATGCCGCGCCGGGTGCGCGGGTCGTGGGCGAGGCCCTCGACGGCGAGCATCTCGACGACGTGCGCGGTGACGTCCGCCGACGGCGGGTCGATGACCTCGCCGAAGTCGCAGAACGGCAGCCGGTTGGGGAACGGGCTGGTGTTGTCGACGTCGAAGGCGCCCCACGCCCCGTTCTTCGACTGCATCCCGAGGTTCCACCGCACCCCGCGCCCGATCGCGCCCTCCACCCGCTCCGGGTCGTGGTGCTTGACCCGGCGCAGGGCGAGGACCACCTCGGCGGTGTCGTCGATGTCGGGGTAGTTGTCGTTGTGGAACTCGAACGCCCAGCCGCCCGGCGGCAGTTGGGGCCGCTTGACCGCCCAGTCGCCGGGCCGGACGATCTCCTCGCCCAGCATCCAGTCCGCGGCCTTGACGAGCTGCGGATGGTCGGCCGGCACACCGGCGTCCACGAGCGCGATGGTTGCCAGGCAGGTGTCCCACACCGGCGACTGACAGGCCTCGATCATCCGGGCCCCGTCCTCGCGCCAGACGGCGAAACGGTCCAGCGACGCCAACCCCTCGCGCATCACGGGGTGTTCGAGGTCGTAGCCGAGCAGGTGCAGAGCGATGATCGAGTAGACCGCCGGCGGCTGGATGCCGCCCCAGCAGCCGTCGTTCTCCTGCCGCTCGATGATCCAGCGGGCGGCGCTGTTCAACGCGGCCTTACGCAGCCTGCGCGGGGCGACCTTGCGCAGCTGGTGCAGCGCCTTGTCGAGCCGCTGGAAGGCACCGTCCCAACTGGCCGCCGGAGCAAGGGGCTTGGGCGGGTTCGGGTTGGCGGGGTCGGTGTGCAGTTCGTCGAGCGGGAACGGCGCGGGCCGTACCGGACGCTTCGCGGAGACGATCGTCAGCGGGACGATGGTCTGCCGGGCCCAGCACCCGAAGTCGTAGATGTTGAGCGGGACCCACTTGGGGAAGTAGATGAGCTCCGGCGGGAGTTCGGGCAGGTCCTCCCACTTCCACCAGCCGAACAGAGCCAGCCAGATCCGGGTGAACACCCGGGCGGCGGCGATGCCGCCCTGCTCGCGGATCCAGGCGGAGGCCTTGGCCATGTGCGGGGCGTCCGGCGCGTCGCCGGCGAGGCGGAGGGCGACGTACGCCTCGATGGTGGCGGAGAGTTCGCCCGGGCCGCCGTAGAAGGTGGCCCAGGCGCCGTCCTCGCGCTGCTCACCGCGGATAAACAGGGCGGCGGCGTGGGTGGTCGGCTCGTCGCGGATGCCCAGGAACTGACGGAGCAGCAGGTCCTCGGCGTCCATGGTGACGTTCGTCTCCAGGTCGCCCTTCCACCAGCCCTGGGCGTCCTGCTTCGCCAGCAGAAAGTCGGTGGCGCGCCGGACCGCGCGTACGGCGGCTTCGTGCACCCCGGCCGCCCCGGGGTTTTCGGTGTCGCTGGCCGCGGCTGCCCGGGGCGGGAGTGCCCCGGTGCTTCCGTCGGTCGTCGCTGTCATGGCTTCCCCTTCGTGCAGTGCTCCTGGTAGTGCGTCTGCTGTGGGTCCGCCGTCGGCCGGTGCGCTGGTTCACGCCGCACCGGTCGGCGACTACGCGAGGGCTATTCGACCGTTACTGATCATCTCTTTTCGCCAGGTGGTGATCATCTCTTTCGTACGACGACGAAGTCGGCGAGCGCCGTGAACTGCGCCCGCACCCGCTCGGGCATGTCGACGGCGTCGAGGGCCTCGACGGCGACGGTGTGCTGGCGGCGCGCCTCTTCGGCGGTCCACTCGCGGCCGCCCGCCTCCTCGATGAGGGCGGCGCGGGCCGCGAACTCCTCCTCGGAGAAGTTCTCGAAGTCGCTGCTCTTGGCGTCGGCGGCGAGGATCTCGCCGAGCCGCTCGGAGGCGGACCCGCCCGCCGCGAGCGCGGCCACGACCGGCAGGGACTTCTTGCGCTGACGCAGGTCGCTCCAGGTCTGCTTGCCGGTGGAGACCGGGTCGCCCCAGATGCCGAGGAGGTCGTCGACGGCCTGGAAGGCGAGGCCCAGGTGGTAGCCGTACTTCTCCAGGGTGTCGGCGGTGCGGTCGTCCGCGCCGCCGAGGACCGCGCCGATGGAGCTGGCGCAGGCGAGCAGGGCGCCGGTCTTGTTGCCCTCCATCTCCAGGCACTCCTCGACGCTGACGCGGTCGCGGTGCTCGTAGGAGATGTCCTGCGCCTGGCCGTCGATGAGGGCGCGGGTGGCGGTGGTCAGGCGGCGGGTGGCGCGGCCGGCCTCGACGGTGCCGAGCTCCAGCAGGACCTCGTTGGCGAGGGCGAACAGGGCGTCGCCGACGAGGATGGCCTGGGCGGGGCCGTGCACCTTCCAGACGGTGTCGCGGTGGCGGCGCTGTTCGTCGCCGTCCATCAGGTCGTCGTGCAGCAGGGAGAAGTTGTGGACGAGTTCGACGGCGACGGCGCCGGGGATGCCGACCTCGGGTGCGGCGCCGGTGACCTCGGCGGAGAGCACCGCGAGGGCGGGGCGTACGGCCTTGCCGCCGTCGCCGGCCGTGGGCTTGCCGTCGGCGTCGATCCAGCCGAAGTGGTAGGCGGAAACGGTGTCCATGGGAGGGGCCAGGCGGTCGGTCGCCGCCCTCAGTACCGGTGTGGCCAGGGTCCTCCCGCGCTCCAGGAGCGCGGTCACGTCCACCGCGGTCTCTCGAGCGGCCTTCTCGGCCGGGGGCACAGTGGGCACGGTCTCTCCTCTTGTTGCGGTACCGGGGGTGCGGGGGCCTGCCGCCGGGCGCTGGTTCAGCATCACGCCGCCTCCTCGACGTCGAAGAGGTGGCTGGGGCGGGGCCGGCCCAGGGCGCTCAGCGCGGCGCCGGCCGCACTCACGCCACTGCGGACCGCACTCTCCATGGTCGCGGGCCACCCTGTGGCGGTCCACGCTCCGGCCAGGTAGAGGCCGGGGACTTTGGTACGGGCGCCGGGCCGCAGCCGCCCGACGCCGGGGGTGGGAGCGAACGTCGCCGTGCGCTCCCGGGTCACGAAGAAGTCCTGCACCCGCGCACCGCGTGCCCTGGGCAACAGCCGCTCCAGCTCGGGCAGATACCGCTCGCGCAGTGCGGCGACCGGCTCGTCGATCTCGTCCTGCGCGGCCGACTGGGACAGGGCGAGGTACTGCCCGTCCCGCAGCCCGGAGGCCGCGGTCCGGTCGAACACCCACTGCACGGGGGTACCGAGGGCCGCGAAGAACGGCCTGCTGAGCACCTGCCGGTCGTACACGACATGCACGTTGAGGATCGGCGCGGTGCCGATCTCCAGCAGCTGTTCCGGCGCGTCGAGGGCACCGTCGGGCAGCAGGTCGTACGCCTCGCGTTGCGCCACGGCGAGCACGACCGCGTCCGCCCGGAGCGTCTCGCCGGGAACCTGAACGCTCCAACGCCCGTTTTCGTCAGTGGAGATGGAGGTGACGCGTGTACGGACCTCGGTACGCACGCCCGCGGAGTCGAGCGCCTTGCGGGCCAGCCGGTCATGCAGTTCGCCCAGCGGGACGCGCGCCCAGCCGATGTCGGCCGCGCCCGGGTCGGAGAGCAGACCGGTCTTGAACACCATCGCGGCGAGCCCCAGCGAGGCGTCGCCCGCGACCGCGTTGAGGGTGGCGACCCCGACCAGGTCCCACAGGGCTTCGACGGCACGCGCCGACTGACCGTGCGCGGTCAGCCAGCTGCCGAAGTCCTGCGTGTCCAGGGTCGGATCGGCGAGGTCGAGCCCCTTGAGCGCGAGCGCGGCACGTCCGACCTTGGCGCGATCGGCGAGCGACAGATGCGGGTACGTCGCCAGGCTCCGGCCCAGGTGCAGGGGTACGGGCAGCGCGTCGCGCCGCAGCCTGCCGAGCCGCCGCCCCTCGGGCCGCGCGATGTCGACGACGGGCACGTCGAGACGATCCTGCAACGGCGCCAGGGCCGTCCCCTCGATGCGGTCGAGGAACCAGCGGTAGGCGTTGCAGCAGCGCAGATACACGTGCTGTCCGTTGTCGACGACCAGTTCGCCGCGCTGGAAGGAGAAGGCCAGGCCACCGAGCCTGGGCCTGCCCTCGATCAGGGTGACCCGTACTCCGGCGTCGGCGAGCGCGAGCGCGGCGGTGACGCCGGCGAGCCCGCCGCCGACCACCACGGCGTCCCTCGCGGGGCGTCCCGGGATGTCCGCGAGCGACCCTTCGGATTCCATACCGTCGGTCATCGTGCACCCTCCCCTGCGCGACCGCCGTGCCGGTGCTCGAACGGTGCACGGCCGGTCGTCTCAGTCAGGGACGCCGCCCGGCAGCGGAGGGTTGCCCGCCACTTTTCGCCGGGGGCATCACCTTGGACCGGAATGTCCATCAGGCACGCCTCCTGACGGTACGACGGGTCACATGCCGGGCGTCCAGACCGCTCAGGCCGCGCACCGCGACGTACGCCTTCTCGCGTCCGGGCAGGGAGACCCGGCCGCGCAGCACGGCCTCCGGGTCGCGCTCGATACGGTCGAGGAGGCGGCGGTAGATGCCGGCCATGGCGGCGACACAGGCGCCGCTGCGCCGGTCCAGCATGGGGAGCAGCCGGTAGCCCTCGGCGAAAAGGGCGCGGGCCCGACGCACTTCGAAGTGCACAAGGCCCGCGAAGTCGGAACCCTCCGGTGGTGTCGACCCGCTGAAGCCGTTCGAGCAGCCGAATTTGGCGAGGTCGTCGGAGGGCAGATAGGTGCGCCCCCCTTCGGCGTCCTCGCGGATGTCGCGCAGGATGTTGGTGAGTTGCAGGGCGAGCCCGAGCGTGTCGGCGTACTCCGACGCGCGCTCGGCGCCACGCACCCCCGGCTCCGTGCCGAACACGCCGAGCGAGAGGCGGCCGATGGCGCCCGCGACACAGCGGCAGTAGACCTTCAGGTCGTCCCAGGTCTCGTAGGTCTCGCCGCGCACATCCATCAGGACGCCGTCGATGAGCTCGTCCAGACCGCCGAGCGGGATCGGGAAGGTGTCGGCGGCATGCGTGAGGGCGACGGCGACGGGGTCGATGTCGTCCTCGTCGACCGACCGGTCATGGATCCGGGTCAGCAGCTTGCGGGTGTCCTCGAGCCTGGCGATCTTGACCTCGGCGGCCAGCGCGCCGTCGCCGATGTCGTCGACGCGGCGCGAGAACGCGTACAGCGCCGACATCGCGCGGCGCTTGGGCGTGGGCAGCAGCCTGATGCCGTAGGCGAAGTTACGGGCCTGCTGTCCGGTGACGGCCTCGCAGTAGCTGTAGGCGGCGAGTACCGGTGCGGACGCGTGTGGTGCAGACTCCACGGTCCGGATCACCCCTCTCCTCGCAGAGTCACGCCCACCTCGCGCAGCAGCTGGAGCTTGCTGGCCTTGGGCGGGCCGGGAAGTACGTCGTATTCCGCGGCGGCGATCGCACGGATCGCCGCCCTTCCCCCCGCCACGAAACCCGCCAGCAGCAGCTTGAGCCTGCCGTGGACGCTACCCACCAGGGGGGTGCCTTCATTCAGGAGGTTCTGGGCACGTTCGGCTTCGTATGCAACCAGTGCGCGCACCGATGCGCCTGCTGTTTTTACCGCGAGATCGGTTTCCTCGACGTGAAAGCGCTTCATGTCGTCCGCCGGCAGATAGATCCGGTCACGGCCGAGGTCCTCGGCGACGTCCTGGAGGTGCTCGACGATCTGCAGCGCCGTACACACCGCGTCGGAGCGGCGGATCCGCTCGGGGGTCTCGGTGCCGGTGACGGCGAGGACGAGACGGCCGACCGGGTTGGCGGACAGTTCGCAGTAGGCAAGGAGATCGTCGTAGGTCTCGTACCGCCCGACGAGCTGATCCTGGCGGTTGGCGGCGATCAGGCCGAGGAAGGGCTCGGGGGTCAGAGAGCGGCGGCGGACGGTCGGCTGCAGACGGCGCAGCAAGGGGTGGCGCGGGGTGCTGTCGAAGACACGGCGAAGGTCGGCCTCGAAGGCGTCGAGGAGGACCAGGCGGTCCTCGGCGTCCGCGGGCGACACGCCGAGCAGACGGGCGTCGGCGCCGCCGGGAGCGAGATCGCCGTCGCCGATGTCGTCGACCAGGCGGGCGAAGCCGTAGACGGCCATGAGGTCGGTGCGCCAGGCCCTGGGCAGGAAGAACGGCGCCACGGGGAAGTTCTCCGCGGCGGCCTTGTCGAGCGTGCCGCGCTCCGGATCGCCGGGGCGCGCGCTTGGTCCCGTCACCGCGGACTGCCCGGCGCGGGGACGGCACATGCTGCGTGGAGCTGGGGAGTTTCCGTAGCCATTGCCGTCACATCTCCCGTTCTACACCGCAGACCCAATGCACACTATTTCGGACACGCCGCCCGGCCGTCCGCGCCGCAGCCCGGAGAGAGGGGTGTCGCGCGTTATCGCCCTACTTGCCGCGTTTCGGTACCGGTACAGCTTACGTTGTACAACGGGGCGCGACCTGTGGGGGTGTCCTGCGCATCACAACAACGCACCGATTGGCGTCAAGATTCCTATGGCCAGCCGGAGTTGACGTTTCCTTTGCGGACGCGGGCCCCGCCGGGGCAGTTCCGGCGGGGCCCTGCGAAGCGTTCTGGGCCGCACGGCCCATGTCCGGGTGGACTACTTGCCCGTGAACTTCTCGTACTCCTTGAGGACCTCGTCCGTCGGACCGTCCATCCGCAGCTCGCCGCGTTCCAGCCACAGAACGCGGTTGCAGGTGTCGCGGATCGACTTGTTGTTGTGGCTGACCAGAAACACGGTGCCGGCTTCCTTGCGCAGCTCGCGGATGCGTTCCTCGGAGCGCTTCTGGAACTTGCGGTCGCCGGTGGCCAGCGCCTCGTCGATCATGAGGACGTCGTGGTCCTTGGCGGCGGCGATGGAGAAGCGGAGCCGGGCCGCCATGCCGGAGGAGTAGGTGCGCATCGGCAGGGTGATGAAGTCGCCCTTCTCGTTGATGCCCGAGAAGTCGACGATCTCCTGGTAGCGCTCCTTGATCTGCTCGCGGGACATGCCCATGGCGAGCCCGCCCAATATGACGTTGCGCTCGCCGGTCAGGTCGTTCATCAGGGCCGCGTTCACGCCGAGCAGGGAGGGCTGGCCGTCGGTGTAGACCTTGCCCTTCTCGGGCGGGAGCAGGCCGGCGATGGCGCGCAGCAGGGTGGACTTGCCGGAGCCGTTGGAGCCGATGAGGCCGATGGCCTCGCCGCGGTAGGCGACGAAGGAGACGCCGCGGACGGCGTGCACCTTGCGCACACCCCGCTCCGCGTCGTCGGAGCCCCTCTTGAGGATGCGGCTGAGGGCGGCGGTGGCGCTGCCCTTGCCGGTCTTGGCGCCGTTGACGCGGTAGACGATGTGCAGCTCGTCTGCGATGACGGTGGGGATGCGGGCATCCGTCTTCTGCTCAGCCACGGCCGTACCTCTCTTCCGCCTTCCAGAAGTAGACGAAGCCGCCGACGGCGAACAGCACGGCCCAGCCGAGCGCGGCCGCCCAGGCGTTGGTGGGCAGGTTCGAGTAGTCGTAGCCGTCGATGAGGGCGAAGCGCATCAGGTCCATGTAGATCGCGGCCGGGTTCCACTGCAGGACGGTCGCGATCCAGTCCGGGCGGTCCTCAAGCATGATCGGGATGGAGAACATCACGCCGGACGCGTACATCCAGGTACGCATCACGAAAGGCATGAGCTGGGCCAGGTCCGGGGTCTTCGCGCCCGCGCGGGCCATGATCATCGCGAGGCCGGTGTTGAAGAGGAACTGCAGCGCCAGCACCGGCACGATGAGCAGCCAGGACAGGCGCGGGTAGCTGCCGAAGCCGACCGCCACCACGAACAGCACGATCATCGAGAACAGCAACTGCTGGAGCTGCTGCAACGCGAAGGAGATCGGCAGCGAGGCGCGCGGGAAGTGCAGGGCGCGGACCAGGCCGAGGTTGCCGGAGATCGCGCGTACGCCCGCCATCACCGAGCTCTGGGTGAAGGTGAACACGAACACGCCGGTGACGAGGAACGGGATGTACACCTCGCGGTTCATGCCGCGGTCGGCCTTGAGGATGAGGCCGAAGATGAAGAAGTACACCGCCGCGTTCAGCAGGGGCGTGGCCACCTGCCACAGCTGGCCGAGCTTCGCCTGGCTGTACTGGGCGGTCAGCTTCGCCCGCGAGAACGCGAGGATGAAGTGCCGCCGGTCCCAGAGCTGGCGGACGTACTCGAACAGCGAGGGGCGGGCGCCGCTCACGGACAGCCCGTACTTGGCGGCGAGCTGTGCCGCCGTGAGGTCCTCGTCGGGCGACGGAGGCGCGCTCACCGCGACTCCGCCGTCGTGCGTTGTCTCACTCACCAGTGGAAACTTTCGTCTTCGAGATGCGCAGCCTGTGCGGGCTTGGCATGAACCTGGGGCCCGGGTGTGGCCCGGTTGCTCTCAGGACCGAGCTTGTCAGATGACAGGAGGTCGGCCCAGTCGAGTCAGCCGCCACACCGTACGCCACTTCATGGGCCTGCGGGGACCGCACGGGGTGGTCCAGCCTTCCCTGAATCCGCCGAACCATGCCTTCAGGGCGGGGCGGGAGGGGCGGCGCAGGAGCGTGAGCAGCATCCAGACGCCCAGATAGACCGGGACGAGGGGGGCGGGGAGGTTGCGGCGGGCGAGCCAGACGCGGTTGCGGGCGACCATGCGGTGGTAGACCGCGTGCCGGGAGGGCGCGGTCGTCGGGTGGTACAGCACCATGTCGGACCGGTAGTCGATCATCCAGCCCGCGTCGAGGGCCCGCCATGCCAGGTCGGTTTCCTCATGGGCGTAGAAGAACTCGTCCGGCAGCCCGCCGACCTCGGCGAGGACCTGGGTCCGCACGGCGTTGGCGCCGCCGAGGAAGGTGGTGACCCGGGAGGAGCGCATCGGGTCGGAGGCGCGCAGCCGGGGGACGTGGCGGCGCTGGGTCTCGCCGGTGTCCGGGTCGGCGATGCGGAAGCTGATGATGCCGAGCTTCGGATCGGCCTCGAAGGCCTCGCGGCACAGCTCCGCGGTGTCGTGGTGGGCGAGGAGGCCGTCGTCGTCGAGGAACAGCAGTACGTCGACATCGCGCCCGCTGGGGCCGAAGGCCTCGATACCGATGTTGCGGCCGCCGGGGATGCCGAGGTTCTCGGGCAGCTCGATCGTGCGGACGCCTTCGGGGACGTCGGGCACCGGGGAGCCGTTGCCGACCACGACGACCTGGACCGCGTCGCCGTCCTGCTTGGCGACCGAGTCGAGCAGGGCACGGAGCTCGTCGGGGCGGTTGCCCATGGTGATGATCACCGCGCCGACCTTCATGCCGCTCACTTCAGCCTGCTCGAAGCGAGGATGGACACGAGGTGCAGCAGGGTCTGCAGCAGCGCGATGCCGGCCAGCACCGCGACGCCGAGCCGGGAGAAGAACAGGTCACCGCGGGCCTGGTCCACGATCGCCAGCACCAGGATCAGCAGGGACGCCTCGATACCGAGGACCAGGCGGTGGAACTTGAGGGCGGCGGCGGCCCTGCGGGCCAGCGCCATGCCGGAGGAGCGCATCTCGGAGGCGGCCTCCTTGACCGGCGGCAGGCCGTTCTGGTGCCGGGCGACACCGACGAGGTCGGTCTCCGCCTTGATCAGGATCGCGCCGAGCGCGGCCAGCGTGCCGAGGAACGCCCACAGCCAGTCGATACGGCCGCTGCCCCACAGGTCGGCGGCGCGCAGGCCGAAGCCGACCAGCACCGCCGCGTCGGTCAGGTAGGCGCCGACGCGGTCCAGGTAGACCCCGCCGAGCGAGTACTGCTTCCTCCAGCGTGCGATCTCGCCGTCGACGCAGTCCAGCAGCAGGTACAGCTGGACCATGACCACGCCGAGCACCGCCCCCGGGATCCCCGGCACCAGGAGTGCCGGGGCCGCGAGGACACCACAGACGGTCATCAGGTACGTGAGCTGGTTGGGCGTGACCCTGGTGTTCACCAGGTAGCGGTCGACCCGCAGGGACACCTCACGCATGTAGAGGCGTCCCATCCAGTGCTCACCGCTGCGCCGGTCCTTCACCCCCGCGGGGTGAACGACGGGGCGGAGTTCAGCTACCGATGGCCTTGACATAGTCGGCGTAGATGTCCTTGATCTGGTCGGTGGTCAGGTCGAGGTGTTCGAGGATCGTGTAGCGGCCGGGCCGGGTCTGGGGAGCGAACTCCACGACGCGGACGAACTCGTCGTCCGTGAAGCCGATCTCCTCCGGAAGCACCGGCAGCCCGTGCCGCCGCAGCACCTCGGCCATGTAGGCCGACTCCTCGTGTGCCCCGCGCAGGTACATCGCGAAGGCCGCGCCCAGTCCGCACTGCTCGCCGTGGGCGGCGGCGCGCTTGGGGAACAGCAGGTCGAAGGCGTGGTTGATCTCGTGGCACGCGCCGGAGGACGGGCGGGAGTCGCCCGACACCGACATGGCGATACCGCTGAGGACCAGCGCTTCGGCCAGCACCTGCAGGAAGTCGGTGTCCCCTATGCCGCCGGGGTGCCGCAGGACCGCCTCGCCGGCCTGGCGGGCGATCGCGGCGGCCAGGCCGTCGATCTTCTCGCCCTTGACGCGGTTGGCGAGCTCCCAGTCCGCGATCGCGGAGATGTTGGAGATCGCGTCGCCGATGCCCGCACGCACGAAACGCGCCGGGGCGTCGCGGATGACGTCCAGGTCGATGACGACCGCGATCGGGGTCGGCACGCCGTAGGAGCCGCGGCCCGCGTCGTTGTCGAGGGTGGCGACCGGCGAGCACAGGCCGTCGTGCGCGAGGTTCGTCGGTACGGCGACCAGGGACAGGCCGACGCGGGCCGCGGCGAACTTGGCGCAGTCGATGATCTTGCCGCCGCCGAGCCCGACGACCGCGTCGTAGTGGCCGGCCTTTATGTCGCCGGCCAGCCGGACCGCGTCGTCGAGGGTGCCGCCGCCGACCTCGTACCAGCTGGCGCCGGGCAGCGCCGGAGCGAGCCGCTCCTTGAGCCGGGCGCCGGAGCCGTTGCTGACGGCGACGGCCAGCTTGCCGGAGTGCGAGATGCGCTCGTCGGCGAGCACACCGGCCAGGTCGTCGAGGGCACCCGGGCGGATGTCCACGACGACCGGCGAGGGAATGAGCCGGGTCAGTACTGGCACGCGATCTCCCGTCCGCGGGCGAGATCGTCGTGATTGTCGATCTCCACCCACTTGACGTCGCCGATCGGCGCCACGTCGATGCGGAAGCCGCGGTTCACGAGCTCCTGGTAGCCGTGCTCGTAGAACTGCTGCGGGTCGGTCTCCCACACGGTCTTCAGGGCGTCGGCCAGCTCGGGGGCGGCGTCGCCCTCGATGAGGGTGACGCCGATGTACTCGCCGGTGGCCTCGGCGGGGTCCATCAGCTTGGTGATCTTCGTCATGCCCTTCTCGGGGTCGACGACGACCTTCATCTCCTCGTCGGCCAGGTGCTTCACCGTGTCCAGGGCGAGGATGATCTTCTTGCCGTCGCCGCGGGCGGCGAGCAGCGTCTTCTCGACGGAGACCGGGTGGACGGTGTCGCCGTTGGCGAGGATCACGCCGTCCTTGAGGGCGTCACGGCCGCACCACAGGGAGTAGGCGTTGTTCCACTCCTCGGCCTTGTCGTTGTCGATGAGGGTGAGCTTCAGGCCGTACTTCTGCTCAAGGGCTTCCTTGCGCTCGTACACGGCCTCCTTGCGGTAGCCGACGATGATCGCGACCTCGGTCAGACCGATCTCGGCGAAGTTGCCGAGGGTCAGATCCAGAACCGTGGGTTCGCCCTCTATGCCCGCAGGCCCCACCGGCACCAGAGCCTTGGGAAGGCTGTCGGTGTAGGGGCGCAGACGCCGTCCGGCGCCGGCCGCCAGCACGAGGCCGATCATGCGGGTTCTCCTTCATCGTGTACGGCGGGCGCCCCGGAGGACACCCAGAAGCGGATGCTCTCGACGAGCACCACCAGGGCCACGACCACGGCGAGGGCCGTGAGCGCGACCGTGAACTGCGAGGCGGAGAGCACCGCGGCGAGGACGGTGACGAGCAGCGTCCGTCCTTCGTGCCCCCCGATGGCGCGCACCAGCCAGGCCGGGGGCGCTCCGGCGTTGCCGCGGATGCGGTACACCGTGTCGTAGTGATGGTAGGCGACGGCCGCCACCAGGCCGAAAGCCGCAGGAAGGGCTCCGTTCACGTCCGCTTTGGCCGCCAGCACCAGGACGGTGCCGTATTCGGCGGCGCGGAAGAACGGCGGGGCGAGCCAGTCGAGGGCCCCCTTGAGGGGGTGGGCGACGGCTGCGGCGGAGGCGAGGACGTACAGGGCGGCCAGGGCCACGGGGAGCGCACTGCCGTAGTCGGTGAGGGCCAGCGCGACCATCAGTGGGATGGCTCCCTCCAGCGCCACGAGCGCGCGGGAGCCGAGCGGGCCGCGGGCGGGTAGCCGCCGCATGCCGGAGGCCAGACCCTCGGCGAGCGGCCCACTGTCGGCCAGGTCCGCCAGCGCCCGCGCCGCCCGGTCGGTGCGCTGGGCCTTACGGGTCAACGACCGCAGCACGCGGCCCGCCGTCGTGTACGTCGCCGCGAACGCGCACCCGATGAGCAGTGCGTAGAAGGTGATACGGGGAGTGGTGACCGCCGTGAGCACCGCGATCATCGCCCAGCGCTCGCCGATCGGCAGGACGATCATCCGGCGTACCCACACCGTCCAGCCGACGCTGTCCAGCTTGTCGGAGAGGGCGGCCGTAGGGCTGGTGTTGGCGGTGGCGTCGTGGTTGGCCTCGTTGAAGGAGAAGTCGACGACGTGCCGGCAGGTCTGCAGGACCATGGCGCCCAGGGCGAGTGCCCAGACGTCGTCGCCGCCCCGTGCGGCTCCCAGCGCGAGGCCGGCGTAGTAGGCGTACTCCTTGGCCCGGTCGAAGGTGGCGTCCAGCCAGGCGCCGAGCGTGGAGTACTGAAGCGAGTAGCGGGCGAGCTGTCCGTCGGTGCAGTCCAGCACGAACGAGAAGATCAGCAGGAGGCCGGCCGCGATGAACCCGCCCCGGGTGCCGGTGGCCGCGCAGCCCGCCGCGATGAGCGCGGTGATCAGGGAGGCGGTGGTGACCTGGTTGGGGGTCAGGCCCCGGCGGGCGCACCAGCGGGCGATGTAGCGGGAGTACGGGCTGATGCAATAGGTCGTGAAGAAGCCGTCGCGGGACTTCACGGCCGACTTCAGGCGTACGGCCTCGTCATCGACGTTCGCTACGGCCTGCCGTGCCTCGTTGCGGGCCTGCGGGTCGGCCGGGACGGCGGCGACCAGGCTGCCGAGCTCGGGGCGGTGGACGTCGGTGCCTTCGTCGTCGAGGGCGGTGACGATGCGGTCGGCGAGGCTGTCGACGGCCACCGCCGTACCGCCGCCCGCGGAGTTCTCCCGGGCCATGGCGCGGGTCAGGGCCTGGCGGCCGGCGGGCTGGGCCGTGACGGCGCCCGGGATCGCGGCGAGCGGGAAGCGGGGGTCGGTCAGGCCGAGGCGCAGCGCGTGCAGGTGGCCGACGAAGCGGGCGTCGACGACGGCGACCCGCTGGTCACCGGGCACCTGGGCGAGGAGCGTCTCGGCGTCGGCCGGGTCGGCGGCGACCCGGACGTCGTAGCCGAGGGACCGCAGATCGCCCTCGATCGACGATCCGGGGACCGGCTGACCGGTGAGGATGGCGGTCGACAACCGAAACTCACTCCCTGGGTGCCGGCGTCTCCGCGCCGGTCATGTACGTGGGTGGCGGCGCCCGTTGGCGGGTCCCCTTGACGACAGGGCCCGGCCGGGCGGCGTGTCGGCAGAGGCTATCGGATGATGGGAAGCCTGCGTTCACCGGCCGTTTGGCGAAGCGATCGACGTGGTTCGCCCAGAGCCCTGCCGCGATCATCATCGGGGATTGCGGGGGCCGCCCACAAACTCGTGCTCACAGACCGGGGCATCGAGGACATTGTGTGCCTCGCCTGTTCCTCCACATAGGGTGGGCGACCATGACATGGCTGATCACAGGCGGAGCCGGCTACATCGGAGCACATGTGGCGCGGGCCATGACCGACGCAGGGGAGCACGTCCTCGTACTGGACGACCTCTCGGCCGGGTTTCCCGCGCGGCTGCCGTCGGACGTCGCGCTCGTCGAGGGCTCTTCGCTCGACGGTGCCCTGCTGAAGCGGGTGCTGGCCGAGCATGCGGTGACGGGTGTGGTGCATCTCGCCGCGCGCAAGCAGGTCGGCGAGTCCGTGGCGCAGCCGACGCGCTACTACCGGGAGAACGTGGGCGGTCTCGCCACGCTCCTGGAGGCGGTCGCCGAGGCGGGGGTGAAACGGTTCGTCTTCTCGTCGTCCGCCGCCGTCTACGGCAACCCTGATGTGGATCTCATCACGGAGGACACCGCGTGCGCGCCGGTGAACCCGTACGGCGAGACCAAGCTCGCCGGTGAGTGGCTGGTGCGGGCGACGGGCCGGGCGCACGGAATCGCCACCGTGTGCCTGCGCTACTTCAACGTCGCGGGCGCCGCCTCGCCCGAGCTGGCGGACACGGGCGTCTTCAACATCGTCCCCATGGTCTTCGACCGGCTCATCCGCGACGAGGCCCCGCGGATCTTCGGCGACGACTATCCGACGCCCGACGGCACCTGCGTCCGCGACTACATCCATGTCGCCGACCTCGCCGAGGCGCACCTGGCGGCGGCCCGGCGGCTCACCGCGGCGGACGCGAGCGGCGATCTGACGGTCAACATCGGCCGCGGCGAGGGCGTCTCCGTGCGCGAGCTGATCACCGTCATCGGGGAGGTCACCGGCGACCCGCGCCCCGCCGTCGTAGAGGCCCGGCGTCCCGGGGACGCGCCGCGCGCGGTCGCCTCGGCCGCGCTGGCCGCCGAGGAGCTCGGCTGGACGGCTCGGCGCGGGATACGCGAGATGGTCGAGTCGGCGTGGCAGGGGTGGCTCCTGCACCACGGCGGCCCGTCGCGCGGCTGATCATGCAGGGCCCTGACCTGCGGATCGTTTCCGCAGGTCAGGGCACATGACAACGGTGTTCAGTGCCGCGTTGCCCGATACCCCCCGCCCGTAGTTCACTGTGATCCCGGACGGAAGTTCCGATCGTCGGACGGACCACAGAAGGGCGGCTTTCTCATGGGGGCTGGGCACGATCACGGGCACGCGCACTCGCACGCGCCCACGACCGGCACGGCGGCGGCCGCCTATCGCGGAAGGCTTCGCGTCGCGCTGTCGATCACGCTCGGCGTCATGGTGGTCGAGATCGTCGGCGGTGTGCTCGCGGACTCGCTGGCCCTGATCGCGGACGCGGCGCACATGGCGACCGACGCGCTGGGCCTCGGCATGGCCCTGCTCGCCATCCACTTCGCGAACCGCCCGCCGAGCGACAAGCGCACCTTCGGCTACGCCCGCGCGGAGATCCTCGCCGCCCTCGCCAACTGCCTGCTGCTCCTCGGTGTCGGCGGCTACGTGCTGTACGAGGCGATCCAGCGGTTCTTCACGCCCGCGGACACCGAGGGCGGCCTGATGATCGTGTTCGGTGCGATCGGCCTGGTCGCGAACATGATCTCGCTGTCGCTGCTGATGCGGGGCCAGAAGGAGAGCCTGAACGTGCGCGGCGCCTTCCTGGAGGTGGCCGCGGACGCGCTGGGCTCGCTGGCGGTGCTGATCTCGGCGGTGGTGATCCTGGCCACCGGCTGGCAGGCCGCCGACCCGATCGCCTCGCTGGTCATCGGCCTGATGATCGTGCCGCGCACCTTCAAGCTGCTGCGCGAGACCCTCGACGTCCTGCTGGAGGCGGCCCCCAAGGATGTCGACATGGCGCAGGTGCGGGCCCACATACTCGCCCTGGACGGCGTCGAGGACGTCCACGACCTGCACGCCTGGACGATCACGTCCGGCATGCCGGTGCTGTCGGCTCATGTGGTGGTGCGCTCCGACGTCCTGAACGCGATCGGCCACGAGAAGATGCTGCACGAGCTCCAGGGCTGCCTCGGCGACCACTTCGACGTGGAGCACTGCACCTTCCAGCTGGAGCCGGTCGGGCACGCGGAGCACGAGGCCCGGCTCTGCCACTGAAACAAACGCACGGTCCGACAAAACGCCAGTACGGACGGAATGCAGCGATCCGGTGGTCGGTCGCGTCCTCATGCCCACAGCGTCCCCGCAGACGGTTCCGGGGCCGCCGCGCCGGGCACGATCAACTTCCGGGAGTGCCGGTTTCGTACGGCACACTTGGGGCGCAAGACCGATGCGAAGGATGGGTATGCCGATCACACCTGCGACCGCGACGCACAGTCCGTCGAACGGCGCCGCAGACGCGATTTTGCTGGAACTGGTCGACGAGAACGGTGTGACGATCGGCACCGCGGAGAAGCTCGCCGCCCATCAGCCGCCGGGGCAACTGCACCGCGCCTTCTCCGTGTTCCTCTTCGACGAGCGCGGCCGACTGCTGCTCCAGCAGCGGGCGCTCGGCAAGTACCACTCCCCCGGTGTGTGGTCCAACACCTGCTGCGGCCACCCCTACCCCGGCGAGGCACCCTTCGCAGCCGCGGCCCGGCGGACGTACGAGGAGCTCGGCGTCTCCCCGTCGCTGCTCGCGGAGGCGGGCACGGTCCGCTACAACCACCCGGACCCGGACTCGGGCCTGGTGGAGCAGGAGTACAACCACCTCTTCGTCGGTCTGGTGCAGTCCCCGCTGCGGCCGGATGCGGAGGAGGTCGGCGATACCGCCTTCGTGACCTCCGCCGAGCTGGCGGAGCGCCATGCGAAGGACCCTTTCTCGTCCTGGTTCATGACGGTGCTCGACGCGGCCCGCCCGGCGATCAGAGAGCTGACGGGCCCGTCGGCCGACTGGTGACGGGAACTACGGGAACTAGGGCACGCGTACGGGTTTGAGCGGGACGGCGGCCCAGATCACCTTGCCGCCGCTCGCCGTGTGCTCGACGTCGCACACGCCGCCCGCCTCCCGCGTGACCTCGCGCACCAGGAGCAGCCCGCGGCCGCCGGTCCGGCCGTGGTCCGCCTCCAGCGCGGTCGGACGGTAGGGGTGGTTGTCCTCGACGGACACCCGCAGCCACTCGGCACCGACGGCGACCTCCACGGCGAGCATCGGCGACAGCAGCGCCGCGTGCCGTACGGCGTTCGTGACCAGCTCCGAAACGATCAGCAACACTCCCTGAACCAGGTCGTCCGAAACCGGCACGCCCTGGCGGTACAGCAGGTCCCGTACGGCGTGCCGCGCCTGCGGGACCGAGGCGTCGACGGCGGGAGCGGTGAACCGCCACACACCCTCGTACGGCAGGGGATTCGGCGGCCGCTGACCGAGGGGCTCGTCCGCGCCGCCTGCTGGGCGTGGGCCGGACCCGCGCCCGTGGTTCTCCATCGTCCGGTCGCCACCCTCGCGCTCGATTGTCACCACACGTCGAGTGTTGGTAACGCGCAGGTCCGGACCGTAGAACTGAACACAAGTCAGCAGGTATCGAGCGTTTCTGATCGTTGGCGTATGACACCGTCAGATGTGGGACCGCTCCTGTCCCGCTCGTGCCGACTTGGCGAACTATTCGGGTTGTACGGGTTTGGCGGGCACCCTTCTTGATCGGCCGTTCGGTGCGGGCGGATAGCATCCGGGCCATGGAGCCCCAGCTGCTGCACAGCGTCGCCGACTCGGTGGCCACCGTCGTCATCCACCATCCGGCCAAGCGCAACGCGATGACGGCCGCGATGTGGCGGGCGCTGCCGCCGCTGCTCGGCACGCTGGCCGCCGATCCGGCCGTACGGGCGCTGGTGCTGACCGGTGAGGGCGGGACGTTCTGCGCGGGCGCCGACATCTCGACGCTCCAGGGGTCCCCTCAGGAGGCGCAGGGACTGGCGGTGGCCGCCGAGGAGGCGCTGGCCGCCTTCCCGAAGCCGACGCTGGCCGCAGTCCGGGGGCACTGTGTGGGTGGCGGTTCGCAGCTGGCGGCCGCGTGTGATCTGCGGTTCGCCGAGGAGGGGTCGCTGTTCGGGGTGACGCCGGCGAAGCTCGGGATCGTGTATCCGGCGTCCTCCACACGGCGGTTGGTGTCGCTGGTGGGTCCGGCGACCACCAAGTACCTGTTGTTCTCGGGCGAGTTGATCGACGCGGAGCGGGCGCTGCGCACGGGGCTGGTGGACGAGGTGCTGCCGGAGGGCGAACTCGGCAAGCGGGTCGTGGAGTTCACCCGGGTCCTGGCGTCGCGCTCGCAGCTGACGCAGGCCGCGGCGAAGGAGTTCGCGGACGGGCGCGCGGACCGGGACGCGCACTGGGGCGAGCAGGCGCGCGGCAGCGGCGACGCCGCAGAGGGGGTCACCGCGTTCCTGGAGCGCCGTCAGCCGCGGTTCACGTGGTCGGTTCCTGGCCGAGGATGAACCGGCTCATCGAGCGGAGCATCTCTACGATGTCCGCGGGCGCCTTGTGCGGGGCCCCGGCGTCGTAGGGCGGCTGCGGGTCGTACTCGATCCCCAGCTGTACGGCCTGGGCGACGAAGTCCCCCGCGATGTGGCCGACCAGGGCGAGCCCCATGTCGATGCCGGAGGAGACGCCGGCCGCGGTGACGTACTTGCCGTCGGTCACCACCCGCTCCCCCGTCGGTTCGGCGCCGAACTTCCGCAGTTCGTCGAGGGCCAGCCAGTGCGAGGTCGCACGGCGCCCTTCGAGGAGGCCCGCGGCGGCGAGCAGCAGGGAGCCGGTGCACACGGACGTCGTCCAGGTGCTGGTGGCGTCGGCGGCGCGGATCCAGTCGAGGAGGGCCTTGTTCTCCATCTGCGGGTCTGCCCGGGGCCGCCGGGGACGACCACGACGTCGGGGTTCGGCACCTCGGCCAGGGTCTTGTCGGCGATCAGCGCGAGATTCCCGCTGTCGCTGCGGACGGGGCCGCGCTCCTCGGCGACGAAGACGAGCTCGGAGTCCGGCAGCCGGCCGAGGGTCTCGTACGGCCCGACGGCGTCGAGGGCGGTGAAACGGTCGTAGAGGACGATCGCGAACTGCATGGTGGGCCCTTCAGTGCGTAGGGGTCGGATGGAAGCGGCGGCGGTACTCGGAGGGGGCCGCGCCGAGGGTCCTGACGAAGGCGCGGCGCATCGCCTCCGGGGTGCCGTAGCCGCTGGTGCGGGAGATCTCCTCGATGCCGTCGGCGGTGTCCTCCAGGAGCCGGCGGGCGTGTTCGAGGCGGACCCGGTCGACGTAGCGGCCCGGGGTCATGCCGGTCTCGGTCTGGAAGGCGCGGGCGAAGTGGCGGGGCGAGAGGCGGGCGCGGGCGGCCAGCGCCTCCACCGACAGGTCCGCGCCTGGATGCTCGGTGATCCACTGCTGGACCTCGCGCAGTGGTTCGCGCCGGGCGGTCTGGGCGGCGAGTTGAGCGCTGAACTGGGCCTGGTTCCCGGGCCGCCGGAGGAAGACGACCAGGTGCCGGGCGATGGCGAGGGCCGCGTGCCGGCCGAGGTCCTCCTCCACCAGGGCGAGGGCGAGGTCGATGCCCGAGGTGACACCGGCGGACGTCGAGACGTGTCCGTCCCGCACATAGATCGGGTCGGGGTCGACCTCGACCGCCGGGTGGTCGCGGGCGAGCTTGTCGCAGTACGCCCAGTGGGTGGTGACGCGGCGGCCGTCCAGGAGGCCCGCCTGGGCGAGCCGGATCGCGCCGGTGCACACCGAGACCAGCCGCTCTGCCCGCGGCCCGTGCTCGCGCAGCCAGTCGGTGAGCCGGGTGTCCGGCCTCCGGGTGCCCTGGCCGCCCGGGACGATCAGGGTGTGCGGCTCCTCGCTGTCCGCGAGCGATTCGTCCGGTACGACGGTCAGGCCGCTGGAGGTGCGCACGGGAGTGCCGTCCAGCGAGGCCGTACGGATGCGGTACGTGCCCGGGGTGTGCTGCTCGGCCCCCGCGAAGACCTCCAGCGGGCCGGTGACATCGAGGCTCTGCACACCGTCGAACAGGACGAGGAGAACGGTTCGCTGCGCCATGTGCTCGATTCTTCGACACCCTGAGAACGGCCGCAATGACGTACTTCCCACCTTTTCTGCCATGCTCCACGCACCCGGGCAGCGGACGTACCAAGCGGTTGGTAACCTCCGGCCATGACTACTGCCGCCCTCGAACCCCGCGCCGGTCGCCGCTGCCACAACGTGCTCAACTCCCTGCACGCGACCTCGTACTTCGCTCCCGAGCTGGGCAAGGAACTGGCCGCACTCGGCATCACGCATCCCAGGGCCGTCAACTTCGCGGTACGGGCCGCCGCGCTGGGTCCGGTCGGCGCGGGCGCGGTGACGGCGACGTTCTACAACTACAAGCACGAGCTGGTCGCCCGGCACGTACCCGCGGTCTGGGCGATCGCCTCCCCCGAGGACGTGCTGGCGGCACGCGCGCGTGCGGTCGACGCCCTGCTGCGGCGGCTGCTCGGCGATGAGGCGGTGGCGTCCGCGGAGATGGCGGAGGCCGCGCGGCTCGCGCTCCGGGCGACCGAGGCCTGTTCGCGCAGTGCACGGCCGCTGTACTCGGCGCACGCGGATCTGCCGGTCCCCGAGGAGCCGCACCTGGCGTACTTCCACGCCACCACGCTGCTGCGCGAGCACCGCGGTGACGGGCATCTCGCCGTACTGATGTCCGTGGGCCTCGACGGGCTGGAGGCGGTGGTGACCCACACCGCGACCGGCAAGGGCATGTCGCCGAAGTGGGTCTTCTCCACCCGTGGCTGGACCCAGGAGGACTGGGACGCGGCCTGTGGCCGACTGCGCGAGCGGGGTCTGCTGGCGGACTCGGGCGAGCTCACCCCGGAGGGCGTCACCCTGCGTGCGGAGATCGAGGCCGAGACGGACCGCCTGGACCGGGCGCCGTACGAGCACCTCGGCGCGGAGGGGGTCGCACGGCTGACGGAGCTCGGTGCGGGGTTCGTGCGGGCCGCGGTGGCGGCGGGGGCGTTTCCGGCGGATCTGCTCGGCAGGGGCTGAGGCCTGCCGGCGGGCAGAGCCACGGACGGGACTCCTTGACGGAACTCCTTGATCGGGCCCGCGCTGCATGGCGGGCCCGAGTCGCGGTACCCGGCCCCCAGCCGGCCGTAGTGGCCGGAGAGGAAAGGGGAAACAAGTGTTCCGTGCAATCGCAGACGTGTTGCGGCAGATCGGCGGTGCGATCGCCACCGTCGTGACGCTGCCGTTCCGTGCCCTGGCCCGGCTCTTCGGCGGCGCCTCGAGCAGTACGCGAAGCCGCAGGGCCTGATTCTCGCCCCGCCACGACGGGCCGGGTTGCCGCCCTGATCCCCGGTTGTCGGTGCCACCTGCCACAATTGCCGCGCAACCTCAGTCAGAAGGCGGGACGGGATCGTGACGACACCCCTCGTAGGGTCCATCGAAGGCAGGATCGCCGCGGAGCTCGGCGTACGAGAGCGGCAGGTGAAGGCTGCCGTGGAGCTGCTCGACGGCGGTTCTACGGTGCCCTTCATCGCCCGCTACCGCAAGGAAGCGACCGAAATGCTCGACGATGCGCAGCTGCGCACGATCGAGGAGCGGCTGCGCTATCTGCGGGAGCTGGAGGAGCGGCGGACGGCGATCCTCGACTCGGTGCGCGAGCAGGGCAAGCTGACCGAGGAGCTGGAGGACCGGATCCGCGGCGCCGAGACCAAGGCGCGGCTCGAGGACATCTATCTGCCGTTCAAACCCAAGCGCAGGACCAAGGCTCAGATCGCCCGCGAGGCCGGGCTGGAGCCGCTCGCCGAGGGGCTGCTCAGTGACCCGAGCGTCGACCCGCCGGCCGCTGCCGCCGCCTTCGTCGACGCCGACAAGGGGGTGGCCGATCCGCAGGCCGCGCTCGACGGGGCCCGGGCGATCCTCACCGAGCGGTTCTCGGAGGACGCCGACCTGATCGGCGAGCTGCGTGAGCGCATGTGGGTGCGCGGGCGGCTGGCGGCCAAGGTGCGCGACGGCAAGGAGGAGGCGGGCGCGAAGTTCGCCGACTACTTCGACTTCGCCGAGCCGTTCACCGAGCTGCCCTCGCACCGCATCCTGGCGATGCTGCGCGGCGAGAAGGAGGAGGTCCTCGACCTCGTCCTGGAACCGGAGGAGCCTACGGACGGTCCCTCGTCGTACGAGGGGATCGTCGCCGCCAAGTTCGGGATCGCCGACCGCGGCCGTCCCGCCGACAAGTGGCTGAAGGACACGGTCCGCTGGGCCTGGCGGACCCGGATCCTCGTCCATCTCGGCATCGACCTGCGGCTGCGCCTGCGCACGGCCGCCGAGGACGAGGCGGTGGGCGTCTTCGCGGCCAACCTCCGCGACCTGCTGCTCGCCGCACCGGCCGGCACGCGCGCGACGCTGGGCCTGGACCCGGGCTTCCGTACGGGCGTGAAGGTCGCGGTGGTCGACGCGACCGGCAAGGTCGTCGCGACGGACGTCATCCACCCGCACGTCCCGGCGAACAAGTGGGACGAGGCGATCGCCAAGCTGGCGCGGCTGGCGAAGGAGCACGCGGTCGAGCTGGTCGCGATCGGCAACGGCACGGCGTCCCGTGGAGACCGACAAGCTCGCCGGTGAACTCATCACCAAGCACCCCGAGTTGAAGCTCACCAAGGTGATGGTGTCCGAGGCGGGCGCCTCGGTGTACTCGGCCTCGGCGTTCGCCTCGCAGGAGCTGCCCGACATGGACGTGTCGCTGCGCGGCGCGGTGTCGATCGCCCGCCGTCTGCAGGACCCGCTGGCCGAGCTGGTGAAGATCGACCCGAAGTCGATCGGCGTCGGCCAGTACCAGCACGACCTGTCCGAGGTGAAGCTGTCGCGCTCGCTGGGCGCGGTGGTGGAGGACTGTGTGAACGGCGTGGGCGTGGACGTCAACACGGCGTCGGCACCCCTGCTCGCCCGGGTCTCCGGCATCACCTCCGGGCTGGCGGAGAACATCGTGGCGCACCGGGACGCGAACGGCCCCTTCAAGTCGCGCACCCAGCTGAAGGGCGTGGCGCGGCTCGGCCCGAAGGCGTACGAGCAGTGCGCGGGCTTCCTGCGCATCCGCGGCGGCGACGACCCGCTGGACGCCTCCAGCGTGCACCCCGAGGCGTACCCGGTCGTCCGGCGCATGGTGAAGACCTCCGGCCAGGAGGTGGCCTCGCTCATCGGCAACACGGGCGTGCTGCGGTCGCTGAAGCCGACCGACTTCGTGGACGAGACGTTCGGTCTGCCCACCGTGTCGGACATCCTCAAGGAGCTGGAGAAGCCCGGGCGCGACCCGCGGCCCGCCTTCAAGACGGCCACCTTCAAGGAGGGCGTCGAGAAGATCTCCGACCTGTCGTCCGGGATGGTTCTGGAGGGCGTCGTGACGAACGTGGCGGCCTTCGGGGCGTTCATCGACATCGGTGTCCACCAGGACGGTCTGGCGCACGTCTCCGCGCTGTCGAAGACGTTCGTCAAGGACCCCCGGGACGTGGTGAAGCCCGGTGACATCGTCAAGGTGAAGGTCATCGACGTCGACATCCCGCGCAAGCGGATCTCCCTGACGCTGCGGCTCGACGACGAGGCGACCCCGCAGGGGCAGCAGCAGGGCGGGGGCGGCGGCGAGCGCCGGCAGCGGGGCGGGCGGCCGCCTCAGCAGCGACAGGGGCGCGGCGGCGGTGGCGGCGGTGGCTCGCGCCAGGCCCCTCCCCCGGCCAACAGCGCGATGGCCGACGCGCTGCGCCGCGCGGGTCTGGTCGACCCGAAGCGGGGCAAGCGCTGAGTCGACACGCGGGCCCGGACTCTCCGGTACGACACGGAGGGTCCGGGCCGGTTGGCTCCTAGGCCCTGTCGTCAAATTCCCGTCGTCCGCCCGAAGGGCGGGCCCGGCGGCGGCGATGGGGGTGCCCCCGCGCGAGCCGGGCGAAGCCGGTTCGAGCGTGGGGGAGCGTGCGATCGCAAGGCGCCGGAGCGCCCTCGATGGGGGTGCCCCCGCGCAAGCCGGGCGAAGCTCGGTTCACGCGTGGGGGAGGAGCCACGTGGGCGGTTCGGCAACGCGGCATGGGGGTCCCCCCGCTCGAGCGAAGTCGAGAGTGGGGGGAGTGCGTGCCAGACGCCGCCGGGCAGGCGGGAATTTGACGACAGGGCCTAGGGCGACGGCCTGCGGGCCCGCGGCCGAGCGGTCGGTACGGCTCCGGGGGTCGTGCTTCCGGGGCCGTACCGGGCCACGGCCGGAGTCGTTTCGTCTCCGGCGACTTCAGCAGCGACACCGGGTTCGACGACGACGGTCTCGTCGTCGACTACCCGGCCCGGGCAGGGCAGGGCCGCGCGGCTCGGGCAAGCGGCAGAGCGCGGCCTGTTGGGCCATGTGCAGTAGCACGAGCGGCTGCCCGGATCCGGGCGGGCGAAGCTGGACGCCCGATCCCCATGTCCGCCGCCGCTCAGGAGTGCCGATGCCCACCCCGCCCCGCCGCCGTACCCCGTTCGGGCCCCGTATTGGGGCGGTCTCCGTCTTCGCCGCCTGTCTGGCGCTGTTGTCCCCGGCGGGCGCGGAAGCCGCCGCACGGCCCGGACCGCACCCCGACCACGCCCTCCAGCGGCAGCTGGAGGAGCTGGTCCGCGCGCCGGGCGGCCCGCCCGGCGTCATCGCTGTCCTCCACGACGGCAGGCGCGGCCGGGTCGTCCGGGCCGGCGTCGCGGACCTGGAGACCGGCCGGAGGCCCGACCCGTACGACCACATGCGGATCGCCAGTGCGGCCAAGGCGTTCAGCGGCGCGGTGGCGCTGTCCCTCGTCGACCGTCGCTACCTGCGCCTGGACGACACCCTGCGCAAGCGGTTGCCCCGTCTGCCGCGGGCCTGGGGCTCCGTGACGCTGCGCCAGCTGCTGAACCACACCAGCGGCCTGCCCGACTTCGCGCAGGCCCCGGCGTTCCTGGCCACCCTCAGCGCGGATCCCCGGCACCGCTTCGACTCGCGCAGGCTGCTCGACTACGTCGCCGACCGGCCTCTGCTCTTCCGGCCCGGCTCCCGGTACCAGTACTCCAACTCCGACAACATCGCCGTCGCCCTGATGGCGGAGGCGGCGACCGGCGTCCGGTACGAGCGGCTGCTGGACGAGCTGGTGTACCGGCCGCTGGGCCTGCGCGACACCAGCCTGCCGCAGGGCTACCGGATGCCGCGGCCCTATCTGCACGGCTACGACGTGAGCCCGCCCTCGCCTCCGGAGGACGTCAGCGAGGTTCTGAGCATGTCCGCTGTCTGGGCGTCGGGCGGCATCGTGTCGACGCCCGTCGACATGACCCGCTTCATCCGCGGCTACGCCGGCGGCCGGCTGTACGGCCGCGCTGTCGTACGGGAGCAGCGGCGCTGGATCCCGGGGGCGGCGTCCGAGCCCGCCGGGCCGGGGCGCAACGACGCGGGACTCGCCATTTTCCGGTACACGACCCGCTGTGGGGTGGTGCTCGGGCACACCGGCAACACCCTCGGCTACACGCAGCTGATCGCCGCCACGCCGGACGGGCGCCGGTCGCTGACCTTCTCCGTCACCACCCAGATCAACCAGGCCCTGAAGCCCGCCCTTCTGCAACGACTGCGCGCCGTGCAGGAGAACTTCGTCTGCGCGCTGCTGCGCTGACCGAGGGCAGGGGCTGACGCACACGCCCTAGCGTTCGGTCACCTTGCCGTCGGCGACCTCGAGGCGGCGGGTGACGTGGACCGCGTCGAGCATGCGCCGGTCGTGGGTGACCAGGAGCAGTGTGCCCTCGTAGGCGTCCAGGGCGGATTCCAGTTGCTCGATGGCCGGCAGGTCGAGGTGGTTCGTGGGCTCGTCCAGGACCAGGAGGTTGACGCCCTTGCCCTGGAGGAGGGCGAGGGCGGCGCGGGTGCGTTCGCCCGGGGAGAGGGTGGCTGCCGAGCGCAGGACGTGGTCCGCCTTCAGACCGAACTTGGCCAGGAGGGTGCGGACTTCCGCCGGTTCCGTGTCCGGGACCGCGGCGCAGAAGGCGTCCAGCAGGGACTCCTCGCCGTGGAAGAGCTTGCGGGCCTGGTCGACCTCGCCGATCAGGACGCCCGAGCCGAGCGTCGCCTGTCCCGCGGTCAGGGGGACGCGGCCCAGCAGGGCGCCCAGCAGCGTCGATTTGCCCGCGCCGTTGGCGCCGGTGACCGCCACCCGGTCGGCCCAGTCGATCTGCAGGGACACCGGGCCGAGGGTGAAGTCGCCGCGTCGTACCTCGGCGTCCCGCAGGGTCGCGACCACGGCGCCCGAGCGCGGGGCCGAGGCGATCTCCATGCGCAGATCCCACTCCTTGCGTGGCTCCTCGACGACGTCCAGGCGCTCGATCATGCGCTGGGTCTGGCGGGCCTTGGCGGCCTGCTTCTCGCTGGCCTCGCTGCGGAACTTGCGGCCGATCTTGTCGTTGTCGTTGCTCGCCTTGCGGCGGGCGTTCTTGACGCCCTTGTCCATCCAGGAGCGCTGCATCTGTGCCCGGTCCTGCAGGGCGGCGCGCTTGTCGGCGTACTCGTCATAGTCGTCGCGGGCATGCCGACGGGCCACCTCGCGCTCCTCCAGATAGGCCTCGTAGCCGCCGCCGTAGAGGTTGATCTGCCGCTGGGCGAGGTCGAGTTCGAGGACCTTGGTGACCGTGCGGGTGAGGAACTCGCGGTCGTGGCTGACGACCACCGTCCCGGCGCGCAGGCCGCCGACGAAGCGTTCCAGGCGCTCCAGGCCGTCGAGGTCGAGGTCGTTCGTCGGCTCGTCGAGGAGGAAGACGTCGTAGCGCGACAGCAGCAGCGAGGCCAGTCCGGCGCGCGCCGCCTGGCCGCCCGACAGGGACGTCATGGGCTGGTCCAGGTCCACGGCCAGGCCCAGCGAGTCGGCGACCTCCTCGGCCCGCTCGTCGAGGTCGGCGCCGCCCAGTCCCAGCCATCGCTCCAGGCTCGTCGCGTACGCGTCGTCGGCGCCGGGCGCTTCGTCGACCAGGGCCTGCGTGGCCTCGTCCATCGCCCGCTGGGCCTCGGCGACCCCGGTACGCCGGGCCAGGAACTCCCGTACGGTCTCGCCCGGCCGTCGCTCCGGTTCCTGCGGGAGGTGACCGACGGTCGCGGTCGGCGGGGACAGCCGCAGCTCACCCTCCTCCGGCGCCATCAGCCCGGCGAGCAGGCGCAGCAGCGTGGACTTGCCCGCGCCGTTGGCCCCGACCAGGCCGATCACATCTCCGGGCGCCACGACGAGGTCGAGCCCACTGAACAGAGCACGGTCGCCGTGGCCTGCGGCGAGGTTCTTGGCAACGAGGGTGGCAGTCACAGGGGGTGATCCTAGTGGCAGGGGCACACGGGACGCGTCGGGGTTTCCGGCGCGCAGGATCGCCGGGGGGCAGCGCCCCAAAGGGGCGCGGGGCTGTATCCATATGCGGCTCCGCCGCGTGGGCGCGACCAGCCACAACGGCCCCGCAGACGACCGACGGCATAAAGCGGCACCCACCTCATCGCGGCACCCAGCGGAGCGCTACCGCGCAACCGCCTGCACCAGCACACTCCCCGACGTCCGAGCCACCACGAACGACTCCCCCTTCACCGCCTTCGCGTCCAGCGTGATGCGATGGCGGCCCGGTTCCAGGATGCCGTCGAAGACCTCGTGGGTGTGGGTGCGGTACAGGCGGTCGAGCCGGTACGTGGTGAGGCGGACCCGGCAGGGTGAGGTGACCTCGACGCCCGCCTCGCCGTCGGCGGCCACCAGGCGGGTCAGGCGGCGCTGTTCGGCCGGACTGCGGTCCAGGGCGTGTTCGATCTGCGCGACCAGCAGCGGCACGATCGGCGCGAGGCCGTCGACGTACGCCACGTCGACTCCCGCGTCCGCGAAAACGCGGCGTACGGCGGCGCGCTGCTCCGCACCGATCGCCCGGCCGAAGGCGACGGCGCCGTAGGCTCGCAGTTCGTCGGCGGGGACGCCGCCCACGTCGTGGGTGATGTCGGCGCCGATGCCGATGGTGCGCAGGGCGGCGGCGAGCTTGGCCAGGAGGGCGACGCGGGCGCCGATGAGGAGCACCCGGCGGCGGGCGGCGGGCGCCTCGGAGTCGCCGTCGAGCAGGGAGCCGAGCGCCGCGCGGTACTCGGTGCCGTGGAAGCGGAAGGGCCCGATGCCGTGGTAGCCGTTGAGCTCCAGGTCGGGGTGTTCGTCGGTCTGCCAGGCGAAGTCCCGCCAGATGTAGTCGTCGCCGTCCTGGTCGATGAGCGCGGTGACGGCGCCGCAGGCGAGGTCCTCGCAGTCCGGGCAGCCGTAGATGACGTACCGGCCGCCGGGAAGCGGGGCGTCCGCCTCCAGGAGCAGGCTGCGGACCTGGGCGGTGAAGATGGCGGGCGGGACGTCGGAGGCGAGCGGGGAGACGGCGTCGAGGTCGGAGAGCTGGAACAGCAGCGGGCGTCCGTCGACGATGAAGTCCACGAAGTCCCGGTGCACCTGGTAGTCACCGTTGGCGAGGACTCCACCGGCACGCATCGCCGGTGCCAGGCCGAAGGTCGCGTACTCGGCAGACATGCTGTGAGTATCCCCACGGAAGGACCGATATGAGCGCGGCATGACATATTCCGCTAACGTCCCGGCATGGGGAGCGAACAGGTGGACGATGTCGTGGTGGTCGGCGGCGGTGTCATCGGGCTGACCACGGCCCTCGTTCTGGCCGAACGGGGCGCACGCGTGCGTGTCTGGACGCGGGATCCCGTCGAGGCGACCACCTCGGCGGTTGCGGGGGCGCTTTGGTGGCCGTACCGGATCGAGCCGTGCGCGCTCGCGCGGGCGTGGGCCCTGCGCTCCCTGGATGTGTACGAGGAGCTGGCGGCGGGGAGCGAGCCGACCGGCGTACGCATGGTCGAAGGGGTGCTGGGCGAGGCGAGCCTGGACGAGGCGGACGCGTGGGCCACGGCCCGGCTGCCGGGGCTGCGCGCGACGACGGCCGAGGAGTACGCCGGTTCGGGGCTGTGGGCGCGGCTGCCGGTGATCGACATGGCGACGTTTCTGCCGTGGCTGCGGGACCGGTTCCTGAAGACGGGCGGCGCGATCGAGACGCGGTCGGTGTCCGGCTTCGCGGAGGTCGAGGCGCCGGTCGTGGTCAACTGCACGGGACTCGGCGCCCGCGAGCTGGTGCCCGACGCGTCCGTGCGCCCCGTGCGCGGGCAGTTGGTCGTCGTGGAGAACCCCGGCATCCGCACCTGGCTGACCTCGACCGACGCCGACGGGGAGATGGCGTACTTCTTCCCGCAGCCCGGGCGGCTGCTCCTGGGCGGTACCGCGGTCGAGGACGACTGGTCACCGGAGCCGGATCCGGGAGTGGCCGAGGCGATCGTACGGCGGTGTGCGGTGCTGCGGCCGGAGATCGCGGGGGCGCGGGTGCTGGCGCACCGGGTGGGGCTGCGGCCGGTACGGGACGCCGTACGGCTGGAGCGTGAAGCACTGCCGGGCGGGCGGGTGTTGGTGCACAACTACGGGCATGGCGGGGCGGGTGTGACCGTGGCGTGGGGGTGTGCGGAGGAGGCGGCCGGGCTCGCCTCCTCCTGAGTGCGCACCGTTCAGCCGTGGTCGTGACCCAGGGGGTCGCCCTCGGTGTCCGTGCCGGCGCCCGGGCCGACCCTGATCTCGAAGTCGCCGTCGTACCTCTTGTGGCCCTCGATCACCGCGAGCTCGACGGCCTCGGAGCCCATCTCGCCGCGCACGATGACCGGGTCCCGGCGCAGATCGCGCATGAGGGCGACGCACATGCCGATCATCACGAGGACGAAGGGCGCGGCGGCCAGGATCGTGAGGTTCTGCAGGCCGGTGAGCGCGTCGCCCTGGCCGCTGCCGACGAGCAGCATGATGGCGGCGACGGCTCCGGTGACCACGCCCCAGAAAACGACGACGAAGCGGCCGGGTTCGAGGGCGCCCTTCTGGGAGAGCGTGCCCATGACGATGGACGCGGCGTCGGCTCCCGAGACGAAGAAGATGCCGACCAGGATCATCACGAGCAGGCTGGTGACGGTGGCGATGGGGAACTCCTGGAGGACGCCGAAGAGTTGACCCTCGGGAGTCTCCTCGCCGCCGAGCGCGCCGCCTTCTTTCAGCTTCATCGCCGTACCGCCGAAGACCGCGAACCAGACGAGGCTGACGGTGCTGGGCACGAGGATGACGCCGCCGACGAACTGCCGGATGGTGCGGCCGCGGCTGATCCGGGCGATGAACATGCCGACGAAGGGCGTCCAGGAGATCCACCAGGCCCAGTAGAAGACGGTCCAGCTGCCGAGCCAGTCCGCGACGCCCTCGCCGCCGCTGGCCTCGGTGCGGCCGGCGAGCTGGGGCAGGTCGCCGAGGTAGGCGAAGATCGACGTGGGCAGCAGGTCGAGCACGATGATCGTGGGGCCCGCGATGAACACGAAGACCGCGAGGATCAGGGCCAGCACCATGTTGGTGTTGGACAGCCACTGGATGCCCCGCTCGATGCCGGAGACGGCCGAGAGCACGAAGGCCAGGGTCAGCACGGCGATGATCGAGACGAGCAGGCCGGTGCTGACGTCGTCCATCCAGTCCAGTTCCTGGAAGCCGGAGCCGATCTGGAGCGCGCCCAGGCCCAGTGAGGCCGCGGAGCCGAAGACGGTGGCGATGATCGCGAGGATGTCGATCACCCGTCCCCCGACGCCGTTCGCGTGCTTCTCCCCGATCAACGGGGTGAAGACCGCGCTGATGGTCTGGCGCCGCCGCTTGCGGAAGGTGCTGTAGGCGATGCCGAGTCCGACCACCGCGTAGATCGCCCAGGGGTGCAGCGTCCAGTGGAAGAGGGTGGTGGCCATCGCCGTCTCCATGCGTTCGCCGGAGTTGGCGGGGTTCGTGCCCGGAGGCGGGGCCGAGTAGTGCGAGAGCGGCTCGCTCACGCCGTAGAACATCAGGCCGATGCCCATGCCGGCGCTGAACATCATCGCCACCCAGGACACCGTCTTGAACTCGGGTTCCTCGCCCTCGGCGCCGAGGTGGATACGGCCGTAGCGGCTGATCGCGAGCCACAGCGCGAAGACCACGAAACACGAGGCGGCGAGTATGAAGGCCCAGCCGCCGTTGTGGATCAGGCCGTTCAGCATCTTCGTGGACACGCTCTCCAGCGAGTCCGTGGCCGCCCAGCCCCAGATCACGAAGGCCACGGTGATGGCCGCGGTGACGCCGAACACCACTCGGTCCGTGCTCGGGTGGCCGGAAACGTCCGTAGGACCCTCCCGGCCACCTCTCTTCTTGAGATCCTCAGTCATCTGCGGCACCTTCCCCGGTGAACGGTGGATACGCCGGTTCCACGTCGTCTCCCAGGACCTACCACAGATCCCGTCGATCTCGACCGTTTCAGCAGTCGGTGTCGGGCTCACCTGCCGTGAGGTGATAGGGGGCGCGCTCGTCGAGGAGCAGCGGGACGAGGGCGCGCAGGGATTGGCGGAGCGGGACGTAGGTACCGCGGGTCTTCACTCCGTGCAGGGCCAGTTCGTCCTTCACCTGCGTGTACTGGTCGGTGGTGAGCCGGTATCCGCAGGGCGGGTCCTGGATCACCTCGGCGGGCTCGGGCGGGTCGTTGTCGGCGCCGCCGAGGTAGGCGGGGCCGGTGTCGGCGTAGCCGGCGAGCCGGGCCGTCCCGGTCGCCGCCTCGATCCGGCCACGGCGAGCGTCGGTGAACTCGAACAGGCCGTCCAGCGCCGAGAGTTGGGAGCTCACCCGGCGCCGGTTGTTCAGCGCCTCGTCGGCCTTCTCCTCGTCGGTGAGCGGGTCGACGCGGCTCTCGATGAGCAGGCCCACCGAGTGCTTGATGCCGGACATGTTCCGCAGGATGCGTTCCTGGCCGTCACCGGCGACCTGCCGGATCGGTTCGCCCGTGACCGGGTCGGTCCAGATGCCGTACGTGCCGGTCGAGTAACCGGCGCCCGTCGCGGCGGGGCGCACGTACGACTGGGACAGGGCCTGTGCCTCGTCGTGGACGTGGGTGTCCGTGTTGAGGTTGCGGGGCCACAGGTCGAACAGGTCCTTGTCGTAGTACGGGGGTGTGGCGCCATACTCGTGCAGGTCGTAGACGACGTCGGGGCGCTGGTCGCGGATGACCGCGGCCACGGCGCGGCCCTCGGCGGTCTGCAGGGCGATGTGGTCGCGGTTGATGTCCACGCCGTCGCTGTTGCCGCGGGTGTCGGCGACCCGGCCGTCGGGGTTGGCGGTGGGCACGACCAGCAGGGTGGTGCGCTCCAGGAAGCGCCGGGTCTGCCGGTCCTTCGCGTACGCCAGGTCGCGGACGGTGGACAGACAGGCCTCGCGGCCGGAGGGTTCGTCGCCGTGCTGGCTGCAGATGAGCAGCACCTTGTTCGGGGTGGGGCTGGTGCCGATGCGGACCAGTTGGAGCGGGCGGCCCTGTTTCGTCGTACCGATGCGGGCGATGGAGACCCGGTCGCTCGCCTTGTCGACGGCCGCGAGGAAGGCCTGCTCCTCGGATTCCCCGGTCCATCTGGCGCCGTTCGACTGTTCGAAGCCGGTGCGGGGCGGGGTGTCGGCGGCGTGGGCCGGTGCGGCGACGAGGGATGCGGCGAGGGCCGCCGCGACGACGGTGACGGTTCGGATGCGGGTCACTGGCCTCCCTCCGGGATGCGGTGGATGCTGCGGGGTGCGGTGGTCACGCCGTCGAGGGGCGCGGTCTCGGGGGCTGCGGATACGGAGCCCGTGGTGGCGCGTGCGAACGCGGGGGCGCCGCCGACCAGCGGGACGCGGGCTTTCGTACGGGAGAGGTCGAGCGTGAGGGTTGGCGTGGTCGACGGAGGATCGATCAGGTCCTTGTCCGTACCGGCGATGATCAGGGCGAGGCGGTGGCCCGCCGGGACCACGTGGTCGGTGGCCGCCAGGTCGAGAGTGATGGTGTAAGGCTTGCCCGGCGTCAGCGGTACGCCCTTCATGTCCGAGGCGTAGTTCCCCAGGT
This sequence comes from Streptomyces sp. DT2A-34, assembly GCF_030499515.1. Lineage (NCBI taxonomy): Bacteria > Bacillati > Actinomycetota > Actinomycetes > Kitasatosporales > Streptomycetaceae > Streptomyces > Streptomyces sp. DT2A-34. The sequence continues at coordinate 1,054,064 of NZ_JASTWJ010000001.1, forward strand.
CGGCCCAGCCGCGGCTGACGACCGTGTAGTCGACGTCGGCGGTCTTGGCCGCGGTCTCCTTGAAGCAGGCGCTGTCGCCGGTGGTGCTGACGCCCCAGCAGGTGCGGTCGGTGAGCGTGGTGATGCCCTCGCCGCTCGTCGCGTAGTCGCGGACGGTGTCGGGGCCGAGGTCGACCAGGACGGCGGAGAGGTGGGCCGTCGAGGTGGTCGGGGTCGCGGTGACGGTGACCTCGGAGGAGCCGGACAGGCGCAGGTCGCGGGTGAGCGGCTTGGTCACGAAGCCCGCCTTGTCGGGGGTGGACCGGTCGATGTGCGCGGCCCAGTCGGTCTCGCTGTGCTGCGGGTCGTCGGTGAAGGTCTCGGTGCCGTTGCCCTTGCGCAGGCCGAGGGTGCCGACGCCGGCCTGGGTGCCCTTGGCGGGGCGCAGGGTGGTGGTGTCGGTGCCGCGCGGCGGCCAGGCCTTGGAGGTGACCCACTGGTCGGGGTGGCGCTCGATGTCGGCCATCGGTTCACGGTCGATGCCGTTGTCGTAGCCGAGGAGTTCGTGGTCGAACCAGCGGTGCAGGGTCTCCACCCATGCGGCACGGCGGAAGTCGAAGGGGTCGACGTGGCCGGTCTGGGAGAGCCAGATCTTGCGCTCGACGCCGTTCTTCGCCAGGGCGTCCCACCACTGGCCGACGTGCTTCATGCGGACGTTGAGGTCCTGCATGCCGTGGATCAGGAAGACGCTCGCCCTGACCTTGCGCGCGTCCTTCACGTAGTCGCGCTCGGTCCACAGGGGCGTCCAGTCGCCGGTGCGCGGGGCCCCGTCGACGAGCATCTGCTGGACGGCGCCGCACTTGGCACGCGCGTCGGGGCTGTCGACGTCGTCGGAGAGCCAGTCGGGGCCGGAGTCGTACAGCGGGGCGCCCTGCTGGAAGTAGTAATCGTACCAGGAGGAGATGGCGCTGATCGGGACGATGGTCCTCAGGCCCTCGACGCCGGTGGCGGCGACGCCGTTGGCTATGGTGCCGTCCCAGCTCTTGCCGATCATTCCGGTGCGGCCGTTGGTCCACGTCGCTTTGGCCTTGGTGGTGCCGGTGCGGGTCGTGTACGCCTTCGCGCGGCCGTTCAGCCAGTCGACGACGGCCTTCGCGGAGAGGACGTCGGAGCGGCCGCCGACGTCCACGCAGCCGTCGGAGCGGTTGGTGCCGGCGAGGTCGACGCCGACGAAGGCGTAGCCGCGGGGCACGAAGTAGTTGTCGTAGAACAGCGGCATCTGGACGACGTCGCCGTTCGCGTCGTACGTCTTCTTCTGGCCCTCGTTGCCTCGCCCGCAGCACGAGTAGTACGGGCTGGCGTCCATGATGACGGGTATCTTGCGGCCCTGCTGGGCCGCCTCTTGGGGCCGGACGATGTCGACGGCGACCCGGTCGGTCTTTCCGTCGCGGTCGTGGTCGAGTCCGGTGTCCACCCATACGGCCTCGCGGATGGCGTTCTCGTACGAGTAGACGGGTCTGCTCTCCCGCGGGGCGGCGTGCGCCGTCGCGGGGGTCAGGAACGTGGCCATCAGGGCAGCGGTGGCCACCGTCGCGAGCGGTCTCCAGATCGTGAAGCGCGTGCGTATCGGCATGCGCGGACGGTACATCGGTCAACTCCCGTGCAGAAGAGGGGGACTGATGACCCATGAGGTCCCTTGTGGCCGATAAACGTCCCTGGGGCGGGTCGGCTCATGTCGGCCGAATGGCGATTGTGTGACAGCAGTGGTCATGGACACACCGGGGACACAGGTGGTGAATAGGCTCCGGACAGACTTCGGGCCCCTACGACTTGGAGCTTTCGTGCACCGCAGAATCATGGCGCCGGGCGCACTCGCAGCCGCCTCTTTGATGCTGGCGATCCCGGCGTCGGCCGCGAGCCACTCCCCCGGCGCTCCGGGCATCGGCGACCCCTACTACCCGGCGTACGGCAATGGCGGATACGACGTCTCCCACTACGACCTCCGGCTGAAGTACCAGCCGGCCACGGACGAGTTGGCGGGTACGGCGACCCTGCTGGCGAAGACCACGCAGGATCTGTCCCGCTTCAATCTGGACTTTCTGCTGGACGTCAGCGAGGTCCGGGTCAACGGCGCGAAGGCGTCGTTCGCGACGTCGGGCGAGCACGAGTTGGAGATCACGCCGGCGAAACCGCTGGCCAAGGGCACGGCCGTCACCGTGGTCGTGCGCTACCGCGGGGTGCCGTCGTGGAAGGAGGCGTACGGCTTCAACGCGTGGCTGCGCACTGCGGACGGCGGGGTCGCCGCGGGCGAGCCCGAGGGCGCCTGGTGGTGGTTCCCCAGCAATGACCACCCGCGCGACAAGGCGACCTTCGACGTGTCGGTGCAGGTGCCGGACAGCACCCAGTTCATCTCCAACGGCACGTTGCAGTCGACGAGTTCGCGGGCCGGCTGGACCCGCTACAACTGGCGCTCCAACAAGCCGCAGGCCACCTACCTCGCCACGTTCGCGGCCGGCAGGTTCGACGTCACGACCGGCACGTCCGAGAGTGGGATTCCGGTCATCAACGCCTACAGCAAGGACCTCGGCGACACCGCCGGTGCGGCGCGGGCGAGCATCGAGCGGACCGGGGAGATCGCCGACTGGCTGACCGAGTACTTCGGGCCCTATCCCTACAACGCGCTCGGCGGGTACGTACCCAACACCCCCTCCGTCGGGTACGCCCTGGAGACCCAGACCCGGCCCTTCTACAGTCCCCGCCAGTTCGCGAGCGGGTCGAACGTCTCCGTGGTCGTGCATGAGCTGGCCCACCAGTGGTACGGCGACGACGTGTCGGTCAAGGACTGGAAGGACATCTGGGTCAACGAGGGCTTCGCGCGGTACGCGCAGTGGCTGTGGTCGGAGCACGAGGGTGAGGGGACGGCGCAAGAGATCGCCGACTACGTGTACGCCTCGCATCCGGCCGACGATCCGTTCTGGGCGGTCAAGCCCGGTGACCCCGGGCCGGAGAACCAGTTCCACATCGCGGTCTACGACCGGGGCGCGCTGACCCTGCAGGCGCTGCGCAACGAGATCGGGGACGAGGCGTTCTTCGCCATTCTCAAGGGCTGGCCGCAGAAGTACGCCTACGGCAACGCCTCGGTGGCCGACTTCCAGCGGTACGCCGAGGAGGTGTCGGGGAAGCCGCTGGCGGCGCTCTTCGACACGTGGCTGTTCCAGCCGTCGAAGCCGGGCGCTCCGGCGGCGCACAGTGCGTCCATCGCCCGGTCGGCCACGGACCCGGTGCAGCCGAAGTCCTGGAAGAAGATCGCGGCTACGAACGGCGTGCACGACCACGGGCATGAGGGCGAGCACTGACGGACTAGGGGCCTGGGGGCCTACCTGGCGTGGGGGACCTACAGGGCCTGGAGGGTCTACGGGCCCTGGAGGGCCTCGAACGAGGCCGCACGCTCGAGGAGTTCGTCCCGGCCTATCGCGTCCGTGTGCGTCGACGGCACCGTGCAGGCGTGGGCGCCGGCCACCGCGCCGTACACAGCGCATCGGTGCGGTGGCTCGCCGGACAGCATGCCGTAGAGGTAGGCGGCCGCGAAGGCGTCGCCGGCGCCGTTGGAGTCGACCACCGGCGCCGGCGGGGCCACCGTGGGAACGTGCGTGAGCACGCCGTCGGTCAGGAGGTACGCGCCCTCCGCTCCGGCGGTGGCGACGACCACCTCGGCTCTTCCCCGCTCGGCGATGCGGCGCATGGTCCGCTCCGGGTCGGTCAGGGCGGTCGCGGAGAGGAACACCACGTCGGCCGTGTACGCGAACGGCTCGTGGTACGGGTTCTCCCCGTCCCAGTTGTGGAGGTCGGTGGAGAGTGTGACGCCGGCCTCGCGGAGGACGGGCAGGGCCTCGGCGCACGGGTGGGTGATCGACACATGCGCGTGACGGCCGGCGGCGGCGAGGGTCCGCAGCGTGTCTTCGGGGAACCGGTCGTCCGCGTGTGCCCTGCTGGTGTCGTACAGGGACAGCCGCCGTCCGTCCGGCCCGACCAGGTTGACGGCGCGCTTGGTGCCGGCCGGCTGCGGGATCGCGGTGAGGGCGATGCCGTGCTCGCGGTGCAGGGCTCGGACGAGGTCGCCCTCGGGGTCGTCGCCGAGGAAGTCGAGGTGGTGGGTGCGCAGGCCCAGGCCGCTCAGGGCGGCGGCCACGAAATCCCCGGTCTGACCGGCGCGGGTACGGATCCCGCTGTCGATCATGTAGCTGTCGGCGTACGGGAGGGGCAGCTCGGGGACGTACACGATGGTGTCCACGCCTGCACCGCCCAACACGAGCACGTCGATGTCGCGGCTCAACTCGCGCCCTCCCCATGGTCGTAGACGGTGACGGCGATCCCCTGTCGCACCAGCCGCTCGATGATCAGCGGCTCGACGCGGGACCACTTGCCGCCGGCCAACCCGCACCCTGTCCGGGGCATGTGAACCGACGCGCCAAGCTCCGTGGCCTTCTCGGCCAGCCTTCCCAGCGCCGCGTCGATCGCCTCGTACCGGACCGGAACGCCCTTGCTGCCCGTGCGTATCCCCCGTTGCCCGACCAGGTTCGCCACCCATACATACGGCCCGACCTGCACGAACTGGGCGGCACCCAGCCCGAAGTCGTTCGACGCGCGGTCGCGGTGCCAAGCCCGGTAGGCCGCCTCCGGCTGTGGCCAGCGGCGTGACACGGCCAGGACGAAGCCCTTTCCCCATCCCCCGATGTCGTTGCAGACATGGGCGATCACCTTGACGCCCTTCACCGACGGAACGGTGGCGTCACCCCGGACATACGTGATCTCCGACATGACTCCACCGTAGAGCCCGCCACTGACAACAGCCTCCGATTACTTCCTACTTCGTGAGGTCGGCCAGCTCCCGGTCCCCCGCCTTCGCCACCCGGCGGCGGATCGCGAACCAGCCGCCGATCAGCATCAGCGCGATGACGGGGATGAGGAGGAGGGTCTTACGGCCGACCTCGGGGTCGTTCCACATCAGGGCGAGCACGGACAGCAGGAAGGTGATCGTGACGATCTCGGTGACCGGGCTGCCGGGGAGGCGGAAGCTCGGCCGGGTGACCAGGCCCGCCTTGGCGCGGCGGACGAAGACCAGGTGGCAGACCATGATGATCACCCAGGTCGAGATGATGCCGAGGGAGGCGACGTTCAGCACGATCTCGAAGGCCTGGCTGGGCATGAGGTAGTTCAGGCCGACGCCGAGGACGCACACCGCGCAGGTGAGCAGGATGCCGCCGTAGGGGACCTGGCTGCGGTTCATGCGGGCCGTGAACCTGGGCGCCGAACCCGCCATCGCCATCGAGCGCAGGATGCGGCCGGTGGAGTACAGGCCGGAGTTGAGGGAGGACATCGCCGCCGTCAGGACCACCAGGTTCATCACGTCGCCCGCGCCCTCGACGCCGATCTTCGACAGGACCGTGACGAAGGGGCTCTCGTCGGCCGAGTAGACCGAGCCGGGGAGGAGCAGGGCGAGGAGGACGACCGAGCCGACGTAGAACAGGCCGACGCGCCACATGATCGAGTTCACCGCGCGCGGGACGACCTTCTCCGGCTCGGCGGTCTCGCCCGCGGCGACGCCGACCAGCTCCAGCGCGGCGTACGCGAAGATCACGCCCTGCATGACCAGGACGACGGGCATCAGGCCGTGCGGGAAGACGCCGCCGTTGTCGGTGATCACGTCCAGGCCGGGGGTCTGGCCGCCGACCTTGTGCTGGGTGGCCAGCAGGAAGATGCCGACAAACATGAAGGCGACCAGCGTGGCGACCTTGATGATCGCGAACCAGAACTCCATCTCGCCGAAGATCTTCACCGAGATCAGGTTCACGGCCAGGACCACCGCGAGGGCGGCCAGGGCCAGCACCCACTGCGGGATGTCGGTGAACATGCTCCAGTAGTGCGTGTAGAGCGCGATCGCGGTGATGTCGGCGATGCCGGTCGTCGACCAGTTCAGGAAGTACATCCAGCCGGCGACATAGGCGCCCTTCTCGCCGAGGAACTCGCGCGCGTACGACACGAAGGAGCCGGACGAGGGGCGGTAGAGCACGAGCTCGCCGAGGGCGCGGACGACGAAGAAGGCGAAGATGCCACAGATCAGGTAGGCGATCGCCAGCGCCGGGCCCGCGTTGTGGAGGCGACCGCCGGCGCCGAGGAAGAGGCCGGTGCCGATGGCCCCGCCGATGGCGATCATGTTGACGTGGCGGGCCTTGAGGTCCTTGCTGTAACCGGCGTCGCCCGCGTCCGCGGGCATCGAGGCCGCGTCGGTACGGGGTGCGGCCACTGCCGTGTTCACGGCGTCCTTGCTCACGGGGGTACCACTCTCTGGTGCGCTCGAGCGGGTCACGCTCGGGTGTCCGGACGTACGTATGGCCTGCGCCCTCGCTAAAGGCGCAGACCAAGGGGTCACCTTCCCCCAGGGGGCGCGGCTCACGCGGTGGCGTATGTCACAGAGCGTTACTTCTCACACGGCGGTCCCGCGTCGTCGTGAGGTGGGTCGCGGGAGGTGTCACAGCGCTGGTGAGACAGCGATACTGCTGCATATGACGACCGACACCACCGAGGGACCGACCCTCACGATCGACGAACTGGCCGCGCGGGCGGGTGTGACGGTCCGCACGGTGCGGTTCTACGGCACCAAGGGGCTGCTGCCGCCCCCGGTGATCGGTCCGCGCAGAGTGGGACGGTACGGGCACGAGCATCTGGCCCGGCTGGCGCTCATCGAGGAGTTGCAGCAGCAGGGCATGACGCTGGCGGCCATCGAACGGTATCTGCAGCAGCTGCCACCCGATCTGGACGCCCATGACCTCGCCGTTCACCGGGCCGTGGTGGCGTCCTGGGCGCCGGAGGCCGTGGAGACGGTGACACGGGCGGAGTTGGAGCGGCGGGCGGGGCGGGCGCTCGGCGACGACGACGTGGAGCGGCTGGTCGCGATGGGAGTGGTCGAGGCCGGGGGCGGGGGCGGGGAAGCGGACGGCTCCGACTCCGGCTCCGGCTCCGGCTCCTACCGCGTCGACCTCGGGCTGCTGCGGCTGGCGGTCGGGCTGCTGGACGTGCCCCTGTCGCAGGAAGCGATACTCGCCGCGCGCAAGGTCCTCATCGAGCACTCACGCGCCGCCGCGCACGAACTGTCGCGGCTCTTCCGCGGCGAGGTGTCCGAACGCGCGGCGCAGGACGTGAAGTCCCTCTCCGCGCACATGCAACCGCTGGTGGTGCAGGCTCTGTTGACGACCTTTCAGCGATCGCTCAGGGAGGAGCTGAGGGAGTGGCTGGCCGGCATGGCGGAGGAACGCGGATCCGCCTGACACGTCGAGGGTCTGCCCGGTCAGGAAGGCCTGCCGGTCACGGACGTACTCGAAGCCGCCGTACGCGCCGACCGTGCGCTCGGCGGTGGCGGTGCGCCGACGGGTCCACTCCGCCTCCGGAGCGGACCCGCACAGGTTCACACCGTCACACGTCCGCGATCACGGGCTTCCATAGATCTTGCTGTAGTCGGCGCAGTCCCAGTCGCTGCCCCGTTCCGTGAGGCACTCCTTGGCCTCGAACCATGACACGGTGTCGTCGAAGTTCCATGTGTAGCTGTTCTCCGCGCCCGACCCCGAGGCGGAGAGGTACTCGGTCCTGTCGCCGCCCCACCCGTCCTGGTACGTGGCACGCAGGTACACGCGCGCACCGTGCGAGTCGGCCTTCGTGTCGCGGATGTTCACCTTGACGTAGTACCGACCGCCGGAGAGGCTGACGGTGCCCCAAGCGTGAGCACCCACGAGGTCGCCCTGCGTGTACTGGAGGTTCCAGCTCGAAGCCGCGTTGGCGGTTCCCGCGGAAACTCCGACGGTCAGTGCGGCCCCGGCGGCGACCACTCCGAGTGATCGCATGATGAGCTTCGTACGCATACGTCCCTGCCTCCCGGTCGAGCTTCTCGGATTCATCCACGAACCTTGCGTCCATGAAGCTAGGGACGCTGCTTTGCGCAGACCTTGGACGATCCTTGAAACCCCTGGTCACGGCCGGGACGCCGACCTCGGCCTCCTCCAGGTTGACGCCGTAGCCGCGGGCCCGGATCAGGGCGAGGGCGAGGACAGGGTGTCGGTGCCGTCCGGGACGGCCAGGTGCACGTTCTCGTGCGCTCGACCAGGCCGAGCCGGACCAGTTCGCCGATCAGCCGGTGCGGGTCGCTGTGAGTCGGCGGCGTGCGTGCGTCTCCGGCGCGGTTTGCGTGTGAGTCGCCGTCACGATCGCAGCGGCACGTCGACCAGGAGCGGCCGGGTCAACCTCCCCGCACCGGCGACCAGTTCGCGCAGATGGGTCGCGCTCTGCGCCCGTACCGCGTCGACGCCGAAGAAGCCCGCGGCCTGGGTGAAGTCGAGTTGCCCCAGCTCGGTGCCCGGGCAGACGCCCTGGCCGCCCATCGACTGGTAGGTGTCCTGGACGGTGCGGTAGGCGCCGTTGCTCATCACCACGAACAGGACGGGGGCGGACTGCCGGGCGGCGCTCCACAGGCCCTGCAGGCCGAACAGTGTGCAGCCGTCGCCCAGGACGGCGACCACGGGCCGGCCGGGTTCGGCGAGCGCGCGGCCCACGGCGGCACCGATGCCCCAGCCGAGGCCGCCGCCGACGGTGTGGGTGTAGCTGCCGGGGCGGTCCAGGCGTACCAGGCGGCGTAACAACAGGCCGACGGTGATGGCCTCTTCGACGACCACGGCGTCGGGCGGCAGGCCCCGGGCCACGGCGTGGGCGGCGGCCCAGGGGGCGAGCGGGGCCCGGGAGTAGGCGGCGCGGGCCGCGGACTCGGCACGGTCGCGGTCGGCGGCGTGCCGTTCGCCCGCCCGCAGGATGCGGGACTTGGCGGTGTGGCCGGGGACGCGGTCACGGAGCAGTTCGGCGAGGCGGTGCAGGGAGGGGGCGAGGGCGCCGACGAGTCCGGTGTCGGCGGGGAAGTTGCGGCCGATCTCGTCCGGGTCGGAGTCGAGTTGTACGACGGTCAGGCCGGGCGGCAGGGCGGGGCCGGGGGTGTAGTGGTGCGGAGTGAAGGCGTGCGCGCCGGCGATCAGTACGGTGTCGTACGCGGCGAGCGCGGTGCGGATGGCGTCGTGGCGCGGGGGCAGCATCCCGGCGTGGAGGGGGTGCGTGGTCGGGAAGTTCAGGTAGTCGGCCATCGGCTGGTGGTGGACGGTGGCGCCGCAGGCCTCCGCGGTGCGTATGAGCGCGCCGAGGGCGTCCTCGCGGCCCACGCCGTCGCCCGCGACGATCGCCGGGCGGGTGGCGTCGCCGAGCAGGAGCGCGGCGCGTTCCAGGCCCGGGGCCGGTCCCGGTGCGGGTGTGGGGGTACGGGCCGGGACCTCGATCTCGGTGTCCTCGGCGAGGAGGTCCATCGGGACGGAGAGGAACACCGGCCCTGCGGGCGGCCGTACGGCGAGCGCGAAGGCGCGGCGCAGGGCGAGTGGGAGGTCGCGGGCGTGCTGGACGTCGAAGGTCGCCTTCACCGCGGGGGCCGCGAGGCCCGTCAGGTCGCCCGAGAGCATCGGGTCCTGCTGGAGGTGGCGGCGGTCCTGCTGGCCGGCCGTCACCACGAGGGGGGTGCGGGAGCGGCGGGCGTTGAGCAGGCCGATCAGGCCGTTGGCCAGGCCGGCCGCTATGTGCAGGCTTACGAAGGCGGGGCGGCCGGTGCCGCGGGCGTAGCCGTCGGCCATGGAGACCACGGCGCCCTCGTGGACGCCGAGGACGTATTCGGGGGCATCGTCGGTCTCCGACAGGGCGGCGAGGAACGGCAGTTCGGTGGTGCCCGGGTTGCCGAAGACGCGGTCCACGCCCTCGCCGCGCAGGATGTCCAGGAGGGCGAGGGCGGGGCGGGTTCCCATGGGGCTCCTCGGGGGGGGCGGGGCCTGGAGGGGGTCGCCGGTCAGTGTCGGGGGGCGGTGGGGTGGGGGCAAGAGGGCGTGTCGCTCAGCGGTACGCGGGGGTGAGCGCCGGGCGGTTCCTCGCCCCCGCCGCCCCTACCCGTCCCGTCCCCAGGGGCTCCGCCCCTTCGACCCCGTTCCCAGGGGGCTCTGCCCCCTGGACCCCCGCTCCTCAAACGCCGGAGGGGCTGACGTACTCAGCCCGTCCGGCGTTTGAGGACGAGGCCCGTTCAGGGCCGAAGCGGGGGTCTGGGGGCCGCAGGCCCCCAGGGATGGGACGGGTAGGGGCGGCGGGGGCGAAACCCACCCCCACCCCCGGCGTCACCCGTCCCCGAACCCCTCCCCCTTCCCCGCCTTCTCCACCAGCAACGCCGGCGGCGTGAACCGGTCCCCGTACCGCTCCGCCAGCTCACGCGCGCGTGCCACGAAGCCGGGTAGGCCGCCCTCGTAGCCGTTGATGTACTGCAGCACGCCACCCGTCCAGCCGGGGAAGCCGATGCCGAAGACGGAGCCGATGTTGGCGTCGGCGACCGACGTCAGGACGCCCTCTTCCAGGAGCCTGACCGTGTCGAGCGCCTCGGAGAACAGCATGCGTTCCTGCATGTCCCGGAAGGGGATCTGCGCGCCCTCGCGCGTGAAGTGCTCGCGCAGGCCCGGCCACAGAGCCGTCCGCTTGCCGTCCGCGTCGTAGTCGTAGAAGCCGGCACCCCCGCTGCGCCCCGTGCGGCCGAACTCGTCGACCATGCGGTCGATGACGGCCTCGGCGGGGTGGGACGTCCAGGTGCCGCCCGCCTCCTCCACGGCCCGCTTGGACTCGCCCCGGATCTTGCGCGGCAGCGTGAGCGTCAGTTCGTCCATCAGGGAGAGGACCTTGGCGGGGTAGCCCGCCTGGGCCGCCGCCTGTTCGACCGACGCGGGCTCGATGCCCTCGCCGACCATCGCGACGCCCTCGTTGATGAAGTGGCCGATGACGCGGGAGGTGAAGAAGCCGCGGGAGTCGTTGACGACGATGGGCGTCTTGTTGATCTGGCGGACCAGGTCGAAGGCGCGGGCCAGCGCCTCCTCCCCCGTGCGCTCGCCCTTGATGATCTCGACGAGCGGCATCTTGTCGACCGGGGAGAAGAAGTGGAGGCCGATGAAGTCCGTCTGGCGCTCGACGCCCTCGGCGAGCGCCGTGATGGGCAGGGTCGAGGTGTTGGAGCACAGCAGCGCGTCCGGCGCGACGATGTCCTGGATCTCCTGGAACACCTTGTGCTTGAGCTCCGGGTTCTCGAAGACCGCCTCGATGACCGCGTCACAGCCGGCCACGCCCTGGGGGTCGGCCGTCGGCGTGATGCGCGCCAGCAGCGCGTCGGCCTTCTCCTGCGTCGTACGGCCCCTGGAGACCGCCTTCGCGCACAACTTCTCCGAGTAGCCCTTGCCCTTGACCGCGGCTTCGAGCGACACGTCCTTGAGGACCACCTCGATGCCCGCGCGGGCGCACGAGTAGGCGATGCCCGCGCCCATCATCCCGGCGCCCAGGACGGCGACCTTGCGGACCTTGCGCGGCTCGATGCCCTGGGGACGGTTGGCGCCGGAGTTGACGGCCTGGAGGTCGAAGAAGAACGCCTGGATCATGTTCTTGGAGGTCTGGCCCGCCGCCAGCTCCACGAAGTAGCGCGCCTCGATGACCTGTGCCGTCTCGAAGTCGACCTGCGAGCCCTCGACAGCGGCCGCGAGGATGTTGCGCGGGGCCGGGTAGGGGGCGCCGTTCGTCTGCTTGCGCAGGCTGGCCGGGAAGGCGGGCAGGTTCGCCGCGAACTTGGGGTTGGCGGGTGTGCCGCCGGGGATCCGGTAGCCCGGCTTGTCCCAGGGCTGCTGCGATTCGGGGTGGGCCTCGATGAAGGCGCGGGCCTTGGCGAGCAGTTCCTCCTGGGTGGCGGCCACGTCGTCGATCAGGCCGTTCTGCAGGGCGCGCTGCGGGTTGTACTGGGTGCCCTGGAGGAGGACCTTCAGGAGCGCGTCGGCGATGCCGAGGAGACGGACGGTGCGTACGACGCCGCCTCCGCCCGGCAGCAGGCCGAGGGTGACCTCGGGGCAGCCGATCTTGGAGCCGGGCGCGTCGAGGGCGATGCGGTGGTGGCAGGCGAGGGCGATCTCGTAGCCGCCGCCCAGGGCCGCGCCGTTCATCGCGGCGACGACCGGCTTGCCCAGGGTCTCGATACGGCGCAGGTGGCGCTTGATCTCCATGCCGCCGTCGAACAGTTCCCGCGCGGTCTCGGGGGTGACCCGGATCAGGTCGCGCAGGTCGCCGCCGGCGAAGAAGGTCTTCTTGGCGGAGGTGATGATGACACCGCGGATGGTGTCCTTCTCGGCCTCCAGGCGGTCGGTGATCACGGCGAGGGAGTCGCGGAACGCCTGGTTCATGGTGTTCGCGGACTGGTGGGGGTCGTCGAGGACGAGGGTGACGACGCCGGCGCGGTCCTGTTCCCAGCGGATGGTGGTGCTCTGTGTCATGACAGGGTCTCCGTTGAAGTCTGTTGGTGTACCGCTGATCGCGCCGGGGATCAGACGCGCTCGACGATGGTGGCGATGCCCATGCCGCCGCCGACACAGAGGGTCGCGAGGCCGTACCGCTTGTCCTGGCGCTCCAGTTCGTCGACGAGCGAGCCGAGGATCATCGCGCCGGTCGCGCCGAGCGGGTGACCGAGGGCGATCGCGCCGCCGTTGACGTTGACCTTGTCCAGCGAGAGGCCCATGTCCTTCACGAAGCGCAGCACGACGGCGGCGAAGGCCTCGTTGATCTCGACGAGGTCGATGTCGTCGATGGTCAGTCCGGCCTTGGCGAGGGCCTTGCGGGTGGCGGGCGCGGGGCCGGTGAGCATGATGGTGGGCTCGGAGCCGGAGACGGCGGCGGAGACGATCCGCGCGCGCGGCGTGAGGCCGTAGCGCTCGCCGACCTCCTTGGTGCCGATGGCGACCAGCGAGGCGCCGTCGACGATGCCGGAGGAGTTGCCCGCGTGGTGGACGTGGTCGATCTTCTCGACCCAGTGGTACTTCTGCAGCGCCACGGCGTCGAAGCCGCCGAGGTCACCGATGTCGGCGAAGGAGGGCTTCAGCTTGGCGAGGGAGTCGGCGGTGGTGCCCGGGCGCAGGTGCTCGTCGTGGTCGAGGACGACGAGGCCGCTGCGGTCCTTGACCGGGACGACGGAGCGGTCGAAGCGGCCCTCCTTCCAGGCCGTCGCCGCCCGCTCCTGGGAGAGGGCCGCGTACTCGTCGACGTCGCGGCGCGAGAAGCCCTCGATGGTGGCGATCAGGTCGGCGCCGATGCCCTGGGGCACGAAGTTGACGGCGAGGTTGGTCATCGGGTCGTTGAACCAGGCGCCGCCGTCCGAGGCCATCGGCACCCGGGACATGGACTCCACGCCGCCCGCGAGGACCAGGTCCTCGAAGCCCGAACGGACCTTGGCGGCGGCCATGTTCACGGCCTCCAGGCCCGACGCGCAGAAGCGGTTCTCCTGTACGCCCGCGACGGTGTCCGGCAGTCCGGCGGCGATCGCGGCGATGCGGGCGATGTCGGAGCCCTGGTCGCCGACCGGTCCGACGACACCCAGCACGATGTCGTCGATCGCGGCCGGGTCCAGGCTGGGGAAGCGGTCGCGGAGCTCGTGGATGAGGCCGACGACCAGGTCGATCGGCTTGGTGCCGTGCAGGGCGCCGTTCGCCTTGCCGCGGCCGCGCGGGGTGCGGATCGCGTCGTACACGTACGCTTCGGTGCTCACTGGTAAGCCTTTCGAGGGTGAGAGTCAGCCAAGCGATGGAGCCTTGGTCGGGCAGTGCGGTCTCAGCCGAGCAGGGAACGGCCGATGATCTCCTTCATGATCTCGGTCGTCCCGCCGTAGATGGTCTGGATGCGGCCGTCGGTGAAGGCCCGGGCGACCGGGAATTCGCTCATATAGCCGTAGCCGCCATGCAGTTGGAGGCAGCGGTCCGCGACCCGCTTCTGCAGCTCGGTCGCCCACCACTTGGCCATGGAGGCGTGCACGGCGTCGAGCGTGCCGCTGTCGTGGTCCGCTATGCAGCGGTCGAGGAACGCGCGCGTGACGGCGCACTCGGTGGCCATCTCGGCTATCTCGAACCGGACGTGCTGCTTGGTGGCGAGCGGCCGGCCGAAGGCCTCGCGCTCCTTGACGTAGTCGGTGGTGATCTCCAGCAGGTGCTCGGCGGCGGCGATCGCGGAGACCGCGATGCTCAGGCGCTCCTGGGCGAGGTTCGTCATCAGATGGACGAAGGCGCCGTTGAGTTCGCCGAGGAGGTTCTCCTTGGCCACGCGTACGTCGTGGAAGAACAGCTCGGCCGTGTCCTGCGCCTTCTGGCCGATCTTGTCGAGGTTGCGGCCGCGTTCGAAGCCGGCCGTGCCGCGCTCGACGACGAGCAGCGACAGGCCGTGCGCGCCGCCCTCGGGGGTCGTCTTCGCGACGACGATGACCAGGTCGGCGAGGATGCCGTTGGAGATGAACGTCTTGGAGCCGTTCAGCACCCAGTGGTCGCCGCGGTCCTCGGCGTGGGTGCGGATGCCCTGGAGGTCGGAGCCGGCGCCGGGCTCGGTCATGGCGATGGCCGTGATCAGCGAGCCGTCGCAGAAGCCGGGCAGCCAGCGCCGCTTCTGCTCGTCGGTGGCGAGCGAGGTGAGGTACGGGCCGATGATGTCGTTGTGCAGGCCGAGGGCGAGGCCGGGCGCGCCCGCGCGCGTGAACTCCTCGGCGAGTACGGCGCTGTAGCGGAAGTCGGGCGTGCCGCCGCCCCCGAACTCCTCGGGCACGGCGAGCCCGAGCAGGCCCTGCTTGCCTGCGGCGCGCCAGGCGTCCCGGGAGACGATGCCGTCCTTCTCCCATTGCTCGTAGTACGGCAGCACCTCTTTGGCCAGGAACGCGCGCACGGTCTCGCGGAACGCGTCGTGCTCGGGAGCGAAGATCTGCCGCTTCATTCGAGGCCCTTCATGTCGGTGTCCTCCACTTCGAGGCCCTTCATCAGCTCGGGTACGCCCCATTCACGCGCGACCTCCGCCGTGTCGGCGCCCGGTTGCGCGGGGCCGGTCCGTACGGCGGTCGGGGTCGCCGAGAAGCGCGGTGCGGGCGCGGGCTGGGTGATGCCGCCGTGGTCGGTGAAGGTGCCGCGGGCGGCGAGGTGCGGGTGGTGCGGGGCCTCGCGCAGGGACAGGACGGGGGCCACGCAGGCGTCGGAGCCCTCGAAGACGGCCGTCCACTCGTCTCTCGTACGGGACTTGAAGCGAGCCGCGACCGCCTCGCGCAGCTCGCCCCAGCGGGCCCGGTCCTTGCGGGCGGAGGCGAAGTCCGTGACGCCGAGCAGCTCCAGGAACTCGTCGTAGAACTGGGGTTCCAGGGCCCCGACCGCCATGTAATTGCCGTCGGCCGTCTCATAGGTGCCGTAGTACGGGCAGCCGCCGTCCAGGAGGTTGGCGCCGCGCCGGTCCTGCCAGCCGCCGGCGGCGAGCATGCCGTGGATCATCGCGGCGAGGTGGGAGGTGCCGTCGACGATGGCGGCGTCGACGACCTGGCCGGTGCCGGTCGCGCGCGCGTGATGGAGGGCGGCGAGGACGCCGACGACGAGGTAGAGGGAGCCGCCCGCGTAGTCGCCGACCAGGTTGGCGGGGACGGCCGGCGGCTCGTCGGGGCTGCCGATCATGCCGAGGGTGCCGGTGAGCGCGATGTACGCGATGTCGTGGCCGGCGCGGTGGGCGAGCGGTCCCTCCTGGCCCCAGCCGGTCATACGGCCGTAGACGAGCGCCGGGTTGCGGGCGTGGCAGGCCTCGGGGCCGACGCCGAGGCGCTCGGCGACGCCGGGGCGGTAGCCCTCGATGAGGATGTCGGCGCGGGCGGCGAGGTCGAGGACGCGGGCGGGACCGTCGGGGGACTTCAGGTCGACGATCACCGAGCGCTTGTTGCGGTTGGTGATGTCGTACGCGGTTTCGATGGCGAGTCCCGTGCCGCCGGGCCGGTCCACGCGGACCACGTCGGCGCCCAGGTCGGCGAGGAGCATGGCGGCGAACGGGCCGGGCCCGATGCCGGCCAGCTCGACCACGCGCACGCCGGTGAGCGGGCCCTGTCCTGGCGTCGTTGCCATCCAGCCCCCAGATATGTGACACAACTGCTGTAACACCAGCGATGCTAAGAAGATGCATCCACGGACACAAGAGCAAGCGCTTAGGAAGTTACCCGCCGGAAGCCCGGCCGCGAACCCGCCCCGGCGCCATCAGCGCCCGTCCAGCTCGGCTATCAGCCGCTTCGGCGCGATCGTGCGGTAGCTCTCCTCCACCCAGTCGCACAGCAGCTCCGCCGCCGGGGCGCCCTTCTGTTCCAGCGGGATGCTCACCCAGCCCGACTTGCCCAGGCCGTACCCGGCGGGCTCGGCGCCCGGGCACGTCAGGGCGTGGGCCGACTCGTCCTTGAGCTTCACCGTGATGCCCAGCGGATAGCTGCCGTCGTCGACGCCCAGGAAGACGAACACCTTCTTGTTGACCTTCGCGACCGTCTCGCCCCAGGGGTACTCCTCGGCGGCGCCCGGCATGCCGAGGGCGAACTCGCGCACTTTCTCCCACTTCTTCAGGGCATTCCTGGGCACGGCCACCACATACCTCCCGGCCTCGTCGTCGGGCTCCGCACTCCTCACGCTAGCCTCGGCCACCGACAACGGCGCGTGCTGCGAGACCGAGGGGTGTCATGACCAGGCTGAACAGGACGGATCGTCCGTACGACATCGTGCTCTTCGGGGCCACGGGCTTCGTCGGGGCACTCACCGCGGAGTACCTCGCCGCGCACGCGCCCGAGGGGCTGCGCTGGGCGATCGCCGGCCGCAGCAAGGAGAAGCTGGAGAGGCTGCGCGAGCGGCTGCCCGGCGGCTCGGGGGTCGGGGTGCTGGAGGCGGACGTCGCCGATCCGGCCTCGATGCGCCGTCTCGCCGAGCACGCGCGCGTGGTGGCCACGACGGTGGGTCCCTATGTGACGTACGGCGAGGATCTCGTCGCCGCCTGCGCGGACGTCGGCGCCGACTACCTCGACCTGTCGGGTGAGCCGGAGTTCGTGGACCGGACCTACGTCCGGCACGACGCACGCGCGCGTGAGACGGGCGCGAGGCTGGTGCACGCCTGTGGTTTCGACTCGATCCCGCACGACCTGGGCGCGTACTTCACCGTCCAGCAGCTGCCGGAGGGCGTGCCCCTGGCGGTGGACGGGTTCGTGACGGCCGACGCCACCTTCTCGGGCGGCACGTTCGCGTCGGCGCTCAACCAGTTCTCGCGCGGACGCCAGATGCTGACCGCCGCACGCGACCGCGCCCGCCACGAGCCGCGGCTGATGGGGCGCCGGGCACTGGCGCCGACGGGTGCGCCCCGGTTCGCCAAGGAGGTGGGTGCGTGGGCGGTGCCGCTGCCGACGATCGACCCGCAGATCGTCAAGCGATCCGCGCGGGCCCTCGAACGCTACGGCCCCGACTTCCGCTACCGCCACTACGCCGCCGTACGGCATCTGCCCATCGCCGTCGGCGGGGTCGCCGCGATGGGAGCGCTCGTCACGGCCGCCCAACTGCCGCCCGCCCGGCGCTGGTTGTCCGACCGGCTGAAGCCCGGCGAGGGTCCGAGCCCCGAGAAGCGCGCGAGGAGTTGGTTCTCGGTCCGCTTCGTCGGCGAGGGCGGTGGCCGACGGGTCTTCACCGAGGTGGCGGGCGGCGACCCCGGGTACGACGAGACGGCGAAGATGTTCGCCGAGTCGGCCCTGTCCCTCGCCTTCGATGACCTGCCGCCCACCGCCGGCCAGGTCACGACGGCGGTCGCGATGGGGGACACGCTGATCCAGCGGCTGCGCGGGGCGGGGATCACCTTCCGGGTGGCCGCGACCCGCTGAACCGGCACTACGCCGAAGCGGCCCCGGGCCGAACCGGTCCTACGCCGAACCGTCCTACTGGGTCCACCCCGCCACAGTGAAGATCATCCCGCCGATCCAGGCGAGCCCCGCCACCACGGCGAGAACCAGCGCGGCCGTCACGGCACGCTCGACGGGACGGTTCGGGTCGGCAAGGGGCTTCGTGGCGCGGTGCGTCGTCATGCGTCACAGCCTGCCGATCACCGCCGGGGGCGACATCCGTAGAGGTACTCAGCCGAGGTACTCAGTCGGCCTGATCGGGCGCCGGCCAGTCCCCCAACGCCGCCGCGATCCGGTCCCGCACGGCGGGATCGGGCGCCGCGTGGGCGAGCCGAACGGCGATGGGGCCGATCTGCCAGCCCGCGTGATGGTCGTAGAAGGGCGGTGGCACTGCCTCGTTGTGGGCGACTTCGCCGACCAGCTCCGCGAGGCGGACCAACAGCCGCTGCTGCTCCGTCGGGTGCTCCCCGGCCTCAATCCCCCGCCCGCGGACCAGCCCGAACACCTCGCTGCCCCGACTCCGACGATCGCGGTCGCCCGCCAGTTCCACCGCGGCGTCGATCTCCGGGGTACGGCCCAGGCCCTCCTCCGCGGCCGCGAGCACGCGCCCTGCCCAGGCCACGGGGCAGGGGCCGACGCTAGAAGAGGGGCCGCCCTCACGTCCGGGTCGGGTCCGCAGCCGCTCGGGCGGCGAGTTCCGGTCCGGGACCGGTCGCCTCCTTCAGCGCCCGGCGGCACAACGAGTCCGCGCGGCGCGTCGTCTCCGGAAGTCGGTACTCGGGGGCCAGCGCGAGCGCGTGCGCGCAGGCGTTGTCGAGGCTCACCCGGTGGCCGACGGAGACGAAGACCGGCTTGACGGCGCCCCGGGTGCGCAGGGCGCGGCCAACCTCCTCGTCGCCCGCCATGAGCGGCGCGGACGATCCGCGTTCGGGGGCGGGGTCGTCGTAGGTGAAGGTGAAGGGGTTCTTGGCCACGCCGATCGTCGGCAGGCCGGTCAGGACGCCGAGGTGGCTGGCGAGGCCGAAGCGGCGGGGGTGGGCGCGACCGTAGCCGTCGCAGACGACGAGGCCGGGCGTGCAGGGCAGAGCCTCCAGGGCGGCCAGCACCGTGGGGATCTCGCGGAAGGCGAGCAGGCCGGGGACGTAGGGGAAGGAGATCCGGCCGACGGCCGTGGCCTCGGCGACGACGTCGAGGGTCGCCGCGTCCAGGACGACCGCGGCCGCGGCGACCACGTCCCGCTCGTCGTCGTAGGCCACGTCGACCCCGGTCACGTGCCCGGCTCCGGGCGGCGGCCCCGGCGCGTCGAGCACCACCCGCGCGCGCAGTTCGTCCTGGACGGCGCGGGCCTCTTCCTCGGTCGCGGGCCAGCCCGCTGGAATGCGTACGGTCGTCATGGTGGGGACGAGGGTACGGGGCCCGGGACGGCCGCGGCGGGCTCGGGGGTACGCTCGTGATCATGTTCGTACTCGAGCTGACCTACACCGCCCCGCTCGATGCCGTCGACGCCGTGCTGGAGGCCCATGTGGCGTGGCTCGACGAGCAGTACGAGAAGGGGACGTTCCTCGCGTCCGGGCGCAAGAACCCCCGCGACGGCGGGGTGATCCTCGCTGTCGCGGAGGACCGGGCGCGGATCGAGGCGATCGCCGCGACGGACCCGTTCGTCGGCGCGGGCGTCTGCGCGTATCGCATCACCGAGTTCGCCGCCACGAAGACGGCCCCGGAGCTCGCGCGCCACCGCGAGACGCCCGGCTGAGCCTCATTTGCCCAGCGCCTGCTTGAGCTGGCCCTTGTTCATGTCCGAACGCCCGTGGATGTTGCGCTTCTTGGCCTCCTCATACAGCTGGTCGTAGGTGGGCCCCTGGGAGCCCTTGCCCGACCGCTGGCCGCCCCGCTTGCCCGAGGACATGTCCTGGGTGGACGTACGGCTGGCGGTCTTGGAGTCGCCGGACCGTGCGCGCTCCTTGTTCACCGTTCGCGCCGCGATCTCCTTGGCGCGCGAGGTGCTCTCGCCCCGGTCCTCGGCGCTCTTCTTGATGTGCTCGTACTGGCGTTCCCGCTTCGAGCTCGAACCGGCTGGCATATGAGTCACTCCTCTCGCAGTCGGCGACCGAGTACCCACATTCCGGCGTCAGCTCTCCCACCGCGCGACCCTGCCCTTCTCGCCCGCGGCCCAGCAGCCCCGGTCCGGTGTGCAGTCCACGGTGTCGTACGAGCCCGTGTCGACGGTCCGCCAGGTGCGCCCGCCGTCGGTCGTCAGGTCGGTGCCGGCGGGGCCGACCGCGAGGGCGGCGGTACGGCTGTGCGGGAGCCAGGTGACGCCGGAGCGGTAGGCGTTCACCGGCATCGCGGCGGGCTGCCAGGTGGCGCCCCCGTCGCCGGTACGGGCGGCAGCTTGCGGGGAGGCCTGGTCGGGGCGGTAGTCGCCGCCGACCGCGAGGCCGTGCGTACGGTCGCGGAAGGCGAGCGCGAAGACGCCGCGGGCCGGGTCGCCCGCCGGGACCGGTGTGTCGGCGGCCGTCCAGGTCAGCCCCCGGTCGGCGGAGTGCAGCACACGCGCGCGTGCGGCCCCGCCGGTGGCCAGCCAGACGTCCTTCCGCCCGGAGGTGACCAGGCACTGCCCGCTCGCCGCGAAGCCGGCCTCGCCCTCCAGCGCGGCGGGCATCCCGTCGCCGGGCAGCACCTTCCAGGAGCGGCCGCCGTCGCCGGTCGACAGGATGCGGAACCTTCCGTCCACCGGGTCGCTCATCGCCAGGCCGTGGCGGTGGTCGAAGAAGGTCATGCAGTCGTAGAAGGCCCGCGCGTCGGTGTTGCGGAAGGACTCGGTCCAGGTCGCGCCGCCGTCCTGCGTGCGGTACACGCGGGACGCCTCGCCCTCTCCGATGGCCAGCACCACGGCGCGCCGCGCGTCGAACGCCTCGACGTCCCGGAACTGCAGCTCGGCGGCGCCGGGTGGCGAGACGTTCCGCCAGGTCGCGCCGCCGTCGGTGGTGCGCAGGACGGTGCCCTGGGTTCCGGCCAGCCAGGCGGTGTTCCGGCTGGCCGCGGACAGCCCGCGGAAGCGCACCTCGGGCGTGCCACTGTCCTTGAGTTCCCAGTGCGGTGCCCGCCGCTCCGGCTGGTCCGCCTGCGCGGGTACGGCGGTCAGCGCGGCCAGCGCCGCCCCGCACGCCACCCCCGCGGCCACTGTCCGAAACGTACGCCCCGACCGTCGCGTGCTCCCCGAACGCCTCATGGCGGGCGAAGCTAGCCGACCACCCCGGCATCGTCCAGATGACCCCGGGGACCACATGTGACTTTCCCGGCACGGAGGACGAACGAGCCACTCCCATGCATGACGGCGGTGACAGAGGTCACTCGAATCCGGGGTGCACGGATTGGCTGATTCCGTCGTCTCTACCAGTGCCCGGTCTCGTCCGCCCGGAAGTTCGTCCAGCTGTCACAAGGGAGCATGGCGTTGTCCACCGTAATCGAGCAGCCCGTTGAGGCCCGTCTCGTCGCCGCCGCGCCGCGGATGCCGAGCATTCCCGCGACCCTGCACTACGACCGGCGCGACCCGTTCGCCGTCCGCATGACCTTCCCGGCCCCGGCCACCCTGGAGGGCGTGGAGGTCTGCTGGACCTTCAGCCGCGAGCTGCTCGTGGCCGGGCTGGAGCGGCCCGAGGGCCACGGCGACGTGCGGGTGCGGCCGTACGGGTTCGACCGTACGGTCCTGGAGTTCCACGCGCCCGAGGGCACGGCCGTCGTGCACATCCGCACGGGCGAGGTGCAGCGCTTTCTGCAGTCGACGAGCGAGCTGGTGCCGCTCGGGCTGGAGCACCTTCAGCTCGACCTGGACCGTGATCTGGCGGAACTCATGCGGGACGCCTGCTGAGGCGGTTTCCTCGCCCCCGCCGCCCCTACCCGTCCCATCCCTGAAGGGGCGGAGCCCCTTCCACCCCGCCAGGGGGCGAAGCCGCCCCCTGGACCCCCGTCGGCCTGCACGGCCTCGTCTTCAAACGCCGGACGGGCTGAAGGACGCCGACCGGCGTTGAGAAGTCGAGCATGCCCGGGCTCGCTTTAATTCCGTTGACAGGCCCTCGCCCCCCTCCTACCGTCTACAACGGTCCTGTTGCCGTCGATTGGAGAAGGACGTTGCTCGTCTGAGGTCCTGAGACACCGCGCCACACCTGAGGTGTGTTTGCGCTGCGTGCGACCTCGGCGTTCGAGCCGTCCTCCGGAGCAGGGCTTTTCTCATGGCCCCGAACCCTCTGAGGCCTCCCCGTCGGTCGCCGGTGTCTCGATACGCGTTTGCCCTTGATCGCTTCGAGCATCCGCGGAGGCCCGTATGTCTACTTCCCTCACCTGTACGTCCCTCTCCTTCACCTGGCCCGACGGCACCCCCGTCTTCGAGGGCCTCGACGTCGCGTTCGGCCCCGGCAGGACCGGACTCGTCGGCGTCAACGGGTCAGGGAAATCAACCCTGTTGAAGCTCATCGCCGGTGAGCTCACCCCGGTCGACGGCGCCGTGCGCGTCGCCGGCGAGGTCGGCTACCTCCCGCAGAACGTCACCCTCGACACCGGCCTGAAGGTCGACGAGGCCCTCGGCATCGCGGACCGGCGAGCCGCGCTGCACGCCATCGAGGCCGGTGACGTGGCCGAGGAGCACTTCGAGACCGTCGGCGACGACTGGGACGTGGAGGAGCGCGCTCTTGCCACGCTCGGCGAACTCGGGCTCGGCCACGTCGAGTTGGACCGCACGATCGGCGAGGTGTCGGGCGGCGAGTCGGTGCTGCTGCGGCTGGCCGCGCTGCTGCTGCGCCGCCCGGACGTCCTGCTGCTCGACGAGCCCACCAACAACCTCGACCTGTACGCACGCAGGCGGCTGTACGCGGCCGTCGCCGCCTGGCCGGGGGTGATGGTGGTGGTCAGCCACGACCGCGAACTCCTGGACCTCGTCGACCAGATCGCCGATCTGCGCTCCGGGGAGGTCACCTGGTACGGCGGCAACTACTCGGCGTACGAGGAGGCCCTCGCCACCGAGCAGGAGGCGGCCGAGCGGATGGTGCGGGTCGCCGAGGCCGACCTGAAGAAGCAGAAGCGTGAACTGGTCGACGCCCAGGTCAAGTTGGCCCGGCGCAAGCGGTACGGGCAGAAGATGTGGGACCAGAAGCGGGAGCCGAAGATCGTCATGGGGGCGCGCAAGCGGGCGGCACAGGAGTCCGCCGGCAAGCACCGCGTCATGCACGAGGAGAAGCTCGCCGAGGCCAAGGAGCGGCTCGACGAGGCGGTGGACGCCGTACGGGACGACGACGAGATCCGCGTCGACCTGCCGTACACGGCCGTACCGCCGGGGCGGACCGTCCTCACGCTCCTGGACCTGGAGTTGGCGTACGGCGCGCGCGTGAACGGCGGCTTCGATCTGCGTGGCCCTGAGCGGATCGCGCTGATCGGGCGCAACGGCGCGGGCAAGACGACGCTGCTGCGGACGATCGCCGGGGAGCTGGAACCGGTGTCGGGTGCGGCGACGGCACATGTTCCGCTCCGCCTCCTGCCGCAGCGGCTCGACGTGCTCGACGGCGAGCTGTCGGTCGCCGAGAACGTGGCCCGGTTCGCGCCGGGCGCCACCAACAACCGGGTCCGGGCACGCCTTGCCCGCTTCCTGTTCCGGGGAGCCCGCGCCGACCAGAAGGCGGCGACGCTGTCCGGCGGTGAGCGCTTCCGGGCCGCGCTGGCCGCGCTGATGCTGGCCGAGCCCGCACCGCAGCTGCTGATGCTGGACGAGCCGACGAACAACCTGGACATGGCGAGCGTACGGCAGCTCACCACGGCCCTGGAGTCGTACGAGGGGGCGCTGATCGTGGCCAGTCACGACCTGCCGTTCCTGGAGTCGATCGGCATCACGCGCTGGCTGATGGTGGAGGACGGAGAGCTGAAAGAAATCACGCCAGAGGCTGTCGGGTATCTCGCCTAGCTTCGGCTTCGTGGCCGATTTCACGCACGGATTCGCGCACGGATTCGCGCACGGATTCATCACCATCACGGGAGCCCGGGAGAACAATCTCAAAGACGTCTCCCTCCGCATCCCGAAAGGCCGGCTGACCGTGTTCACCGGCCTTTCGGGATCAGGGAAGTCGTCGATCGTCTTCGACACGATCGCGGTCGAGTCGCAGCACCGGCTGAACGAGACCTTCACGTGGTTCGTGCGCAACGACCGTGGGGCGGGAGTGGCCCCGGCACGGCACGCCGAGCGCCGGACCGGCGACCGCCTACTCCTTCAACGACCCCTCCGGGATGTGCCCCGAGTGCGACGGCCTGGTGGCGGTGGTCGTCGAGCACAACCTGGACGTGGTGGCCCACGCCGACCGGATCATCGACCTGGGGCCGGACGGGGGCAGGGACGGGGGCAGGGTGATCTTCGAAGGAGCCCCACGACAGCTCCTCGACGCCCCCGGCTCCTTCACCGCGGAGCATCTCAGGAGGGCCACAGCCTGACCCGGAGGGTTTTGTACGGGCGGGTAGCACCTGCATGATGGCGGGTCGGTGCCCCATGCAGCATGGCGCCGACACCTGCCACCGACCCGGAGATCCCTCGTGCCCAGCAAGAAGGCCCTCGTCCGCCGCCCCAGCCCGCGCCTCGCCGAAGGGCTGGTGACACACATCGAGCGCGAGAAGGTCGACGTCGACCTCGCGGTCGAGCAGTGGGAGGCGTATACGGAGGCCCTGCGTACGCACGGCTGGGAGACGATCGAGGTCGACCCGGCCGACGACTGCCCCGACGCGGTGTTCGTCGAAGACACGGTCGTCATGTACCGCAACGTCGCGCTGATCACCCGGCCCGGCGCCGAGTCCCGGCGCCCGGAGACCATCGGCGTCGAGGAGGCCGTGGCCTCGCTGGGCTGCTCCGTGAACTGGATCTGGGAGCCGGGCACGCTGGACGGCGGCGACGTGCTGAAGGTCGGCGACACGATCTACGTCGGCCGCGGCGGCCGTACCAACGCGGTCGGCGTCCAGCAGCTGCGGGCCGCCTTCGAACCGCTGGGGGCGCGGGTCGTAGCCGTACCGGTGAGCAAGGTGCTGCACCTGAAGTCGGCGATCACGGCGCTGCCCGACGGAACGATTCTCGGGCGCATCCCGCAGCTGGACGTGCCGTCGCTGTTCCCGCGCTTCCTTCCGGTGCCCGAGGAGTCCGGGGCGCATGTGGTGCTGCTCGGCGGCGGCAAGCTGCTCATGGCCGCGAGCGCGCCGAAGACGGCGGAGCTGCTCGCCGACCTCGGTCACGAGCCCGTTCCGGTGGACATCAGCGAGTTCGAGAAGCTCGAAGGATGTGTGACATGCCTCTCGGTGCGAATGCGGGAACTGTACGCCTGACCGACTGACTGATCGCGCTCTCAGCCCCGGGACCTGCGGGTCCTGGGGCTTTGCGCATCCCCGTGAAATCACGGCGACACAGTGGCTGATCAGCACTCTTTACATCACTCTTAACCTACGGCTTCGTAACCTACGGGTTCGTAGCCTACGATCCCGTAGGTTCCGGCAACCGCTCGCCGGTCCCATGCCCCATGTTGTGCGTCCCCCTGGAGTTCCCGTGACGATCGCTTCCCCTCACCTTGGCAGCCCCGCCGTCTGGACCGACGCCCGCCTGCTGTACGCGTTGGAGGAAGTGGTCGAGAAGGAACTCAACCGCCATCTGCAGGTCGCCAAGGACTGGATGCCGCACGAGTACGTGCCGTGGACGGACGGCCGCAACTTCCCCGGCCTCTTCGAGGACGGGGAGGCCTGGGACAAGGAGCAGTCCAAGGTCACCGAGATCGGCCGCATCGCCCTCGTCGTCAACCTCCTCACCGAGGACAACCTCCCCAGCTACCACCACGAGATCGCCTCGCTCTTCGGCCGTGACGGCGCCTGGGGCACGTGGGTGCACCGCTGGACGGCGGAGGAGGGGCGGCACGGCATCGTGATGCGCGACTATCTGCTCACCTCGCGCGCGGTTGACCCGGACAAGCTGGAGCAGTTCCGCATGTCCCACATGAGCGAGGGCTTCGAGTCGGACAACCGGCACTCGATGCTGCACTCCATCGCCTACGTCGCCTTCCAGGAGCTCGCGACGCGCGTCTCGCACCGCAACACCGGCCACCAGTCCGGTGACCCGATCTGTGACCGCATGCTGGCGCGCATCGCGACCGACGAGAACCTGCACATGGTCTTCTACCGGAACCTGCTGAAGGCCGCGTTCGAACTCGCCCCCGACCTCACGATGCAGGCGGTGCGGGACGTGCTCGTCAACTTCCGCATGCCCGGCCACGGCATCCCCGGCTTCGAGCGCGCCGCCGCGCAGATGGCCATCGGCGAGGTCTACAACCTGCGCATCCACCACGACGACGTCCTCCAGCCCGTCCTCCGCTTCCTGAAGATCATGGAGATCGACGGCCTCGGCCCGGAGGGCCAGAAGGCCCAGGAGGAGCTGGGCCTGTTCATGGGCGGCCTGGACGCGGAGGCCCTGAAGTTCGACGAGAAGCTGGCAGCCCGAAAGGCCCGGATGGCGACTCGGGCTGCGGGCTGAGGGGCAGAGCTGAGCGGCTGAGGGTCGGGAGCTCGGGCGGGGGCTGAGCGGCGGGAGCTCGGGGCGAGGCTGAGGTCAGGACCTCCGGGCGGAGGATCCGGGCCGCGGCCCCCCAGGGCTCCAGGGCCAGGCAGGGCCGGCCACCTGCAGGCCGCAGGCCCGGGCTACTCGCCGAGGGCCAGGCAGGGCCAGCCGCGCTGCCG
This sequence comes from Streptomyces sp. DT2A-34, assembly GCF_030499515.1. NCBI lineage: Bacteria > Bacillati > Actinomycetota > Actinomycetes > Kitasatosporales > Streptomycetaceae > Streptomyces > Streptomyces sp. DT2A-34. Next base: position 1,080,618 of record NZ_JASTWJ010000001.1, read on the forward strand.
GCCGCGAGGCAGGGGCTACGCGCCAGGGCCAGCAGGGCTACCCACACTCCAGGCCGAGGGACGGAAACACGGGCCGCGGGCCCAAGGCTCCAAGCCCAGGCAGGGCCGGCCAAGCTCCAGGCCGAAGGGCGGGGATACGGGCCGCAGGCCCCAAGGCTCCGGCCCAGGGCCAGGGCCAGGGCCAGGCAGGGCCAGCCACCCGCAGGCCGCAGGCCCGGGCTACTCGCCGAGGGCCAGGCAGGGGGCCAGCCGCGCTGCCGGCCGCGAGGCAGGGGCTACGCGCCAGGGCCAGCAGGGCTACCCACACTCCAGGCCGAGGGACGGAAACACGGGCCGCGGACCCAAGGCTCCAAGCCCAGGCAGGGCCGGCCAAGCTCCAGGCCGAAGGGCGGGGATACGGGCCGCAGGCCCCAAGGCTCCGGCCCAGGGCCAGGGCCAGGCAGGGCCAGCCACCCGCAGGACACGTAGGCCGGGGCTACACGCCGAGGGCCAGGCAGGGCCAGCAGACCGCGAGCCGGGGGCTACACGCTGAGGGCCAGAAGGGTCCGGCCACACTCCCGGCCGAGGGGCGGGACACAGGCCGCGGGCCCCAGGCAGGGCCGGCCACCTGCACGCCGCAGGCCCGGAGCTACACACCGAGGCCCAGGCAGGACCAGCCACACTCCAGGCCGTGAGCCGGGGCTATACGCCCAGGGCCAGAAGGGCCGGCCACACTCCCGGCCATGGGGCGGGACCACGGGCCGCGGGCCCAAGGCTCCAGGCCCAGGCCAGGCAGGGACCGCCGCCTGCACGCCGCAGGCCCGGGGCTGCACGCCCAGGCACAGCAGGGCAAGCCACACTCCAGGCCGAGGGCCCAGGGCCCAGGGCCGAGGTCTGGGGGCGCAAGAATCCAGCGCACGCCCCCGGACTTGCGGGGCGAAGATCGGGGTCGACCGCCGGAGGCACACGGCGCCGGTAAGGGGCGCGAGGCTTCCGGTCCGGGCCCCGTGCGTCAGGGGTCCTGGCCAGGGCCGCTCCGGCCGAGCGGGCGGTGACAGTGGGTATCACGCAGGCGCCTCAGGGCGTGCGGTTCGTGTACCCGTGCCGGTTCGGCGAGGTGCGGTCGCGGGCCAGGGCGTAGCGGTTCAGCGTGACGTGCGCCTGAGCTCCAGGCGTTCCTTCTCCGACAGGCCGCCCCAGACGCCGAAGCGTTCGTCGTTGTCGAGCGCGTACTCCAGGCACGCGGAGCGGATCGGGCACAGGCCGCAGATCCGCTTTGCCTCCCGTACGGAGCTGCCCGGCTCGGGGAAGAAGAAGTCCGCCCCGGTCTGCGCGCACAACGCCTCCTGCTGCCAGTCCAGGTCGGGCGAGGTGATCGTTGTGATCGTGTCGATGTGCATACGCAGGATCGTGCCGGTCGGCGAAAAACGTTCGATCAACGCGGGATCAACGCCGCGCCGCAGGGCCGCCGGCCGACTCGATGCTCCCCCTGCGCGCGCTGCGGCGCACGGCGGCGCGCGCAAACAGGTGAAAGACATGGAGGTCCTCGCTGGTCACCCACGGTGACCGCGGCGGTTACCGCAGTCGGCTGTCGCGCTCCGGCAGCGATTGTCAGTGGCCGGTGCAAGACTCGGCAGAGCAGACAGCACAGCAGACAGCACAAGGGACACACAACGGACGACGGGACCCTTCCGAGGAGGGCGATGATGCTCACCACCCGTTATGTCACCGGCGCGCCGAACTGGATCGACCTCGGCACACCCGACATCGAGGGCGCCGCTTCCTTCTACGGCGGCCTGTTCGGCTGGCGGTTCCAGCCGGGCGGGCCCGAGACCGGCGGTTACGGCCTCTTCCAGCTCGGCGGCAGGACCACGGCCGGCGGTATGCAGACCACCGAGGAGCAGGGGCCGCCCTCCTGGACGGTGTACTTCCAGGCACCGGACGTGGACGCCACGGCGAAGGCGGCCGAGCAGGCGCACGGCTCGGTGCTGATACAGCCGATGGACGTGATGGACCTGGGCCGTATGGCCATCCTCGCCGACAAGGCGGGCGTGCACTTCGGCCTCTGGCAGCCCGGTACCAACAAGGGCCTCGACGTCGTCCGGGAGCCCGGCTCGCTGTGCTGGCTGGAGCTGTACACCACGGACGTACCGGCCGCGGCGGGCTTCTACAACGCGACGCTCGGCCTGGAGACCTTCGCCCTCGACTTCTACGGCGGCACCTACACGACGTTCAGCCCTGCCGGGGAGGGTGAGGACGCCATGTTCGGCGGGGTCGTCGACAAGGCCGACGATCCGGCGGAGGCGCAGGGCGCGGCGTACTGGCTGCCGTACTTCGAGGTCACGGACACGGACGCCACGGTCGCCAAGGCGCAGGAGCTGGGCGGCACGGTCCGTATGCCGGCCACGGACCTGCCGGACGTCGGCCGTATCGCCAAGCTCACCGACCCGTACGGGGCACGCTTCGCGGTGATCAAGAGCGCGCCGCCTCAGAGCTGAAGTCGCCGCAGGGCTGAAGTCGCCGCAGGGCTGAAAAGGAGCGGGACGCAAGCCGGAGGGACGCGAGCTCCCGTCGGACGACCTACGCGGACGCGCGCCGCACCAGCGTGGTCGGCAGCACCACGCTGGAGGGCGCGGCACCGACGCCCTGCTCGGTGGCGCGCCGGTCGAGCCCGCGGAGCAACAGCCGGGCCATCAACCGGCCCATCTCCTCTATGTCCTGACGGACCGTCGTGAGCGCGGGCTCGGTCTGTTCCGCGACCGGCAGCATGTCGTCGAACCCGACCACCGCGACGTCCTCCGGCACCCGCCGCCCCGACTCGCGCAACACCCGCAGAGCCCCGGCGGCGGTGAGATCGTTGGCGGCGAACACGGCGTCCAGGTCCGGGCAGCGTTCGAGAAGCTCACGCATCGCCCGCTCACCGCCGGCCGGCGTGAAGTCGCCCTCGACGATGAGCCGCGGATCGGCGTCGACCATGACGTCCCGGTAGCCGTCGAGCCGGTCCACCGCCGACGTCTGGTCGAGGGCGCCGGTGATGTGCGCGATGCGCGTGCGGCCGAGGCCGGCGAGGTGGCGCACGGCGTCGCGGGCGCCGCCACGGTTGTCGCTGTCGACGTAGACCACGCCTCGCCGGTCGCCGCTCCAGTCGGGCCGTCCGCCGAACACGGTGGGGACTCCGGCGTGCTGGATCAGACCGGGCAGCGGGTCGTCGAGGTGCAGTGAGAAGACGAGCGCTCCGTCGACATGCCCGCCGGCGAGGTAGCGGCCGACACGGGCGTGGTCGTCGCGGCCCTCGGTGAGGAGCAGTACGAGCTGGTTGTCGTGGGCCGTCAACTCCTTGCTGATTCCGCGGAGTTGCAGGGCGAAGAAGGGGTCGGCGAAGACGCGGGTCTCCGGTTCGGCGACGACGACGGCGACGGCGTCGTGCCGCCGGGTCACCAGGCTGCGGGCGGCCTGGTTGGGCACGTACCCGAGTTCCTCCACCGCCTCGCGGACCCGCCGCACGAGGGGCTCGCGCACGCCGTCCCCGCCGTTGACCACCCGGGACACGGTGGCCCGCGAGACCCCGGCCCGTGCGGCCACGGCCTCCAGGGTGGGGCGTGGGGCGGTTTCGGTCACTGCGCGGCTCCTCGGCTGGGGTTGCGGATCAGGATAGTCCTGGCGGGGGACGGGTGTGAGAGCGCTCTCCGCTCCGTGGGAACCGCGTGCGTCGGCAATGCGGAGAGCGGTGCGGACCGCCGTACGACCGGGTGATCCATTTGGCCGATCTTGCCTGGCAGCTCCCTCGACGGCGACCGAGGCTGCTGCTGATGGCCGCCCGGGGTACAGGGCGGCACGGCCCCGGAACAGGAGATGCGATGCGGACCACTCCCAGGAGAGAGCCAGTTGTACGAGGGCTGCGCCGGGCCGGCATGTCCCGCAGGTGGTGGCTGCTGTTCTCCGTCGGCGCGGCCCTGGGCCTCATCGGTTCCAGCAGCGCGGGAGCCGCCGAGGGTGCCGCGCCCGCGTCCCGTGCGGGTCGAGCGCGCTGAGCGCGAGTCAGCTCAGCAGATCGACCCGCTGCCCGACCCCCTGCCGCTCCGCCGCCCGATATGCCATCCACGTCAGCGCCAGGTCCTGCCAGGGCAGGCCGACGGGAGCGTAGACGGATCGGCCCGCGGTACTCGTACGGCCCGGGTGTTCGCCGCGCAGTACGGCGCCGAGGGTGGTGTCGGCGGCTTCCGCGGGCAGGCGGGCCGCCGCCAACGCGCCCATGACGGAGGCGAGTTCGCGGTCGTCGACGACGAGCAGCGCCGCCTGAAGCAGGTCGGCCGCCAGTTCCTGCTTTCCGGGCTCGTCGGCGCCCAGGCTCGTGAAGTGCTGCCCTTCCCTGGTCTCGGCCAGGGACAGCAGCGGTGACCGTGACCAGGTGGCCAGCAGTACGGTGTCAGCCACCGCGGCGGCCTCCCGCGCCGAGCCCACCGGCCGGCCGCCGTGGCGTGCGGCGAAGTCGGCGCAACGGTCGCCGTCCGTGTCGTGGACGGCCAGATCGCCGTAACTCCGCAGCGCGCGGAGCCCCCGCACCATGAGCTCCGCCTGCGCCCCCGCGCCGATGACACCCAGCACGTCGCCGGGACCGGCGAGAAGGTGGGTTCCCAGGGCCGCCGCCAGGCCCGTACGCCACGCGGTGATCGTCGCCGAGTCCAGTAGGGCGAGCAACTCGCCGTCTTCGCCGCTGTGCAGGCAGATCACCCCGCGCAGGGCGGGCCGGGCGTGCGTGAACTTGGCGTTCACCTTCACTGTGTACGCCTCGATGCCCGGCAGCACTCCGGGGAGCAGCGCCGTCGCCGTACCGGGAAACGGCAGGTCGGCCCGTACCCGCCGCCCCGCGACGAGAGCGGCGTCCGCATCCCGGAAGCCCTCCCTCAGCGCGGCCAGGCAGGGCTCCGGCTCCAGTACGGCTTCCAGGTCACTGCGCGTCAGAAGAAGGGTCACCGGCCCATGATCGGTCAGTGCTCATGCTCGGCCGACTGATTTCCGTGCTCGTGCGGCTCGTACCCGGGAATCGTCCCGTCCGCCTTCTTCACCAGGAACAACCCCACCATCCCCATGTCGGAGTGGCTCTGCACATGGCAGTGGTACATCCACGCGCCCGCTCCGACCCCTTCCCCCGCGATCACCTGGAACCCGAACGAGTCCGCGGGGCCCACGATCTTGTTGTCGATGACCTGGCTGGGGTCGTCCGGACCGGTGAGCATGCCCGTGCGGTTGTCGGCCCAGCGATGACCGTGCAGGTGGAAGGTGTGGTAGTACTCGCCGTGCGTGATCACCGCGAACTCGACGCGATCGCCCACCGTCGCCTCGAAGTTCGGGCCGCTGTGCGCGGGCTTGTTGTTGATGAGCATGTCGTTGAAGACGATCGTGTGGGTCGCGTCGGGGAGGATGTCGCCTTTCCTGCGGACGATCACCGGACCGTACAGGCCCTTGCGGATGCCGCCCGTGCCGTGTTCCGTGCCGACGACGTGGTCGTGGTAGTGCCAGTAGCCGGCGCTGCCCGCGCGCCAGGTGCCGTCCCCCCGGCGGCCGGGGGCGTGGGTGCGCCAGGTGTAGGTGCGGGAGCCGCCGGGCTCGACGTCGCTCTTGTTCAACTTCGTGCCGTCGCTGGTGATTTCGTAGTCGAGGCCGTGGACGTGCAGGCTCACCGGCACGTCCATCGTGTTCTCGAACTCGACGTGCAGGGTGTCGCCCTCGTTGAGCTCGATCAGCGGGCCGGGGATCGTCGGCTTGCCCTTCTCCAGGCCGTACCCCATCTGCCCGTCGGCGAGTTTCTCGGCGTACAGCTTGAAGTGCCTGACCTCGCCGCCGGCCGGGGCGGTCCGCGGCGGTGTGTCGGCACTCACGGCCTCGGGCACCGACGCCAGGGACAACGATGTCGCGACGGTCGCGCCGCCCAGCAACACGCGTCTGTTGAAGGCGCGCCTGTCGAAGGCACGCCTGTCGAAGCCGCGTCTGTCGAAGCTGCCTTCGTTCATGCCGAACTCCCTACGGCGGTACGGAAATTGCCGGGATGAACCGGTGAGACGGTACCGGCCACTCCCTCGTTTATCCACACTCAGGACAAAGTTGGTCCCAGTACGGCCATAGGTATTGGCGAGTCGTTCAAAGGGGTCTAGCTTCCTTGTCGCTGTTGCTGTGACCGTGGAGGTGCCCATGCACTTACGAGGGTTGAGCACGAGAAGACAGACCTGGGTGGCCACTGTGACCACCGGGATCGTCGCCGCCGGGCTGATGTCGGCTCCGGCGGCCGATGCGCGCCCGGTCCCGGAACCACCCCCGACAACGATGTCCGTCAAGTCGCCACCGGGCGGCGCGAACGTAAGGGTGCTCATCTTCCACGGCTCCGCGGCCGCGGGCGACGAGTCGCCGCTGGTGAACGCCGGTATCGAGGCGATCGAGAAGATCGGCCTGTCGGGCCCGGCCGACCGGCGCTTCAAGGTCGAGGCCACGAAGGACGCCTCGGTCTTCACCGATGGGACCAGGCTGGGCCGTTTCAACGCGATCGTGTTCCTCACCGGCGGCGGCGATGTCCTCGACCCCGAGCAGGAGGCGGGGCTGGAGGCCTACATGGAGGCGGGCGGCGGTTTCGTCGGCATCCATGACGCGGCCCGTGCCGAGCCGTACTCGGAGTGGTTCACCGGCCTCGTCGGCGCCCGCCCGGCGGCCGGCGGCCCGGCGAACGTTCAGCGGGCCGTCGTCGAGGTCGGTGACCGGCGGCATCCGGCCACCAAGGAGCTTCCGGTGCAGTGGAAACGGCCGGACAAGTGGCTGAACTGGGCGAAGAACCCGTCGGGCAATGTGCATACAGTCGCCCGTGTACGGGAGTCGACATACCAGCCGGGGTCGTCGACCGCCAACGGCTGGGATCATCCGGTCAGTTGGTGCCGCGACTACGACGGCGGCCGCTCCTTCTACACCGGCATGGGCGGCACGGTGTCGTCGTACGACGAGAGCGACTTCCGTACGCATCTGCGCGGCGCCCTGCTCTGGACCGCCCGGCTGGTGCAGGCCGACTGCACGGCGACGATCACCGGCAACTACAAGGCCGAGCGCCTCACCCAGCCCAACCAGCCCGGCCAGAACGACCAGATCGGCGAGCCGCACGGCCTGGTCACCGCGCCCGACGGCCGCGTGCTCTACATCGGTCGGGGCGGTGCCGACTCCTCCCAGCCGGTGATCACCGACTGGAACAACCCGGACATCGGCAAGGGCAAGGGCGAGATCCATGTCTACGACCCGAGGACCAAGAAGGTCACCCTGGCAGGCGCGTTGACCGTCTTCGGCAACAAGGGCGGCGGTGATGAGCTGATCAAGGTCGAGGAGGGGCTCCTCGGCATCGAACTCGACCCGCGCTTCGAGGAGAACGGCTGGGTGTACCTGCACTACACCCCGCACGCGCGGATCAACCGCGACACGCGGATGGCAGAGCGGCGCGTCTCCCGCTTCACGCTGGACCTCGCCACCAGCAAGCTTGACCTGGGCAGCGAGAAGGTACTGCTCAAGTGGCCGGTGCAGATCCACAGTTGCTGTCACGCGGGCGGCGGGATGGCCTGGGACTCCAAGGGCAACCTGTACATCGCGACCGGCGACAACAACTCCAGCCGCTTCAGCGACGGTTACTCGGGCAACAACCCCGAGCCGAACCACAAGGGCGTGTCCTTCGCCGACGCGCGCCGCACCGCCGGCAACACCAACAACCTCAACGGCAAGATCCTGCGCATCCACCCGGAGCCGGACGGCACGTACACGCTGCCGGAGGGCAACCTCTTCACCGGCCGGGAGACCGACGAGGGCGGCGGCAAGACACGCGGCGAGATCTATGTGATGGGCGTCAGGAACCCCGCACGCATCTTCGTCGACAAGACGACGGACATCCTGTACGCGGGCTGGGTCGGCCCGGACGCCTCGGCACCCTCCACCACGTGGGGCCCGGCGAAGTACGACACCTTCGCCGTCATCACCCAGGCGGGCAACCGGGGTTGGCCGTACTGCATGGGCAACAAGCAGCCCTACCGCGACCGCAATCTGCCCGACCCGACCAAGCCGCTGGGCTGGTACGACTGCGACCACCCGAAGAACGAGTCACCGAACAACGACGGCCTCGTCAACCTCCCGCCGGTCACCGGCAACAACATCTGGTACTCGCCCCAGGGCGGCGCCCCGGACTTCCCGCGCGACGCGAACGGCGTGCCGTCGTACAAGCAGGAGGAGTCCACCTATCTGCTGCCGTGGCTCAAGGGTGGCGGGCAGGCCGCGATGAACGGGCCGGTCTACCGGTACGACGCCGTCTCGGCGACCAGTGACGTCAAGTGGCCGGCGTACTGGGACGGCAAGTGGTTCGTCGGCGACTTCTACGACGCCGACCAGCCGCGCAACGCGGTGATCACCGACCCGAAGACCCACGGTGACGGCGGTCTGCCGGTCCACTCGGAGTCGCTGAAGAAGATCGTGCCGATCGGCAACGACGGCATCAAGAACCTCATGGACTGGAAGTTCGGGCCGGACGGCGCGCTGTACGTCCTCGACTACGGCCGCGGCTTCTTCACCTCGGACGCCAAGTCCGCGCTGTGGCGGGTCACTTACACGGGCGGCGCACCGACTGCGGCCGCCGACCAGCTGGCGAGGGGGACGCAGTGACACGACAACGAAGAATGTGGGCCGCCCTGTTGGCCGCACTGCTCGTGGTGCTCGGACTGCAGGCGTTGCCCGCGACCGGACAGCCACGGCCCCAGCCCCAGCCGCAAGCGGCCGCCGAACAGGTCCTCACCTGGACGGCCGGCGACGACATCACCAAGTACACGACGGCACCCGCGACGGCCGTCGCCGGCCGGACGACGATCGTCTTCGAGAACAGCACGGCGACCGGAAACACCACCGGGATGCCGCACACGTTGACGTTCGACACCTCCGACCCGGAGTTCAACAACGACGTCCAGCTGAACATCCTCGCCAACCCGAACGACGCCCAGGGCGGCCGCCACACCGCCGAGGTCACGCTCACCCCGGGCCGCTACCGCTACTACTGCACGATCCCCGGCCACGGGCAGATGCAGGGCATCCTCGTGGTGACCGAGGGCAGCGGCGGGGACACGACGGCGCCCGAGGCGTCGGCCCACGTCAGCGGGACGCAGAACGGGCAGGGGCAGTACGTCGGTTCGGCGAGCGTGGCGATCCACGCCACCGACGAGGCGGGCGGCTCCGGCGTCGACCGCGTCGAGTACGCGGTCGGTGACACGGGCGCCTGGCAGCCGTACACCACGCCGGTCGTCGTCGATCAGGTCGGCGACCACACGATCCGCTACCGCGCCTTCGACAAGGCGGGGAACGTCTCTGCGGAGAAGGACGTCGCGTTCACGGTGGTGCCACCGCCGAGCGACGACACGACCGCGCCGGAGACTTCGGCGACGGTCAGCGGTGAGCAGAACGCCGACGGCACGTACGTCGACATGGCGACCGTCACCGTCTCCGCCTCGGACACCGGTTCCGGCGTGAACACCATCGAGTACGCGATCGGCTCCGGCGCCTGGCAGCCGTACACCGCGCCCGTGATGGTGCACGAGGTCGGCAGCCACACGGTGCGCTACCGGGCCACCGACAAGGCGGGGAACGTCGCGGCCGAGAAGAACGTGCGGTTCACGGTCGTGGCGGCGCCCCAGCCGGACACGACCCCGCCGGTGACCGGCGTGAGCGTCGAGGGCACGAAGAACTCCGACGGGGCGTACATCGGCAACGCCGAGGTGACCGTCACGGCGACCGACGAGCACCACGGCTCGGGTGTCGACCGGATCGAGTACTCGATCGACGGCGGGCCGTACCTCGCGTACGCCGCCCCCGTGGTCGTCGACCGCGCCGGCACCCACACCCTCGCCTACCGGGCGACGGACAAGGCGGGCAACACCTCCGCGGCCCGCACGGTGACCTTCACCGTGGTGTCCAGTCAGGTGCCGGCGCCCAACTGCCCAGAGTTCGACGAGCGGTTGACGGTGATCGTCGGCACCGTCGACTCGGGTGTCCCGAACAGGCTCACCAACAACCGGTGCCGGATCAACGAGTTGATCGAGGACGAGAAGGAGTGGACGTCCCACGCGCTGTTCCTCAAGCATGTGACGACCGTCCTCGACAAGCTCCTGAAGGAAGGGGTCGTCGACCAGCGCGAGTACAACGCCATCCGCGAGGCCGCCCGTCAGTCCGGGATCGGCGAGCCCGGACAGACCGAGGGCTACCGCACGATCCTCGACGGCAGCGCGGAGTCGTTCGCCAAGTGGCAGCAGGTGGGCGGCGGTTCGTTCGCGCCGAACGGTGACGGGACGATCACCAGTGGGACCACCAAGCCCGGCCTTGGCATGCTGTGGTTCCCGCAGCGCAAGTACGGCGACTTCTCGCTCCGGCTCCAGTGGCGTGACGACGCCCCGGGCACCGGCAACGCCAACTCCGGCGTGTTCGTCCGCTTCCCGTGGGTCCACGACCACCCCGAGGAGTCACGGCCCGAGTGGGTCGCCATCAAGTACGGGCACGAGGTGCAGGTGCTCGACCGGCCCGACGGCGACATGTACAAGACGGGCTCGGTCTACGGCTTCGACCGCGTGGGCCTCGCCGGTGCCGGCGTCACCCAGAAGGGAACCTGGAACGACTACGAGATCCGCGTCGTCGACCAGCACTACTCGGTCTACCGCAACGGCGTGCTGATCAACGAGTTCGACAACACCGGCGGCCAGGACTTCGTCCCGCCCCGCTCGGACGACCCGGGCACGGACGGGCGACGGTTCACCTCCGGGTACATCGGGCTCCAGGTGCACGGCACGACGGATGTGGTCTCGTACCGGGACATCAGGATCAAGGAACTGTAGGTTCCGGCGGCGTCTCCTCGGCAGGCGCCGCCTTCTTGGCCCGGCTCGGCTGTACCCGCTTGGGCTCCCCCGGCATCTTCGGATACTCGGGTGGGTACGGCAGATCGCCGAGTCCGTGGTCGCGCTCGTCCTGGTTGGCCAGCTCCAGCAGCGCGTCCAGCGAGAAGCGGTGGTCGTCCATGTCCGCGTGCACGTCGCCGAGTTCGGCGAAGCGCGCGGGCATGGTGGCGATGTCGAAGTCCTGGGGACGGGCCTCGCCGACCTCCTCCCAGCGCAGGGGGGCGGAGACCGGGGCGTGCGGGCGTGGCCGTACGGAATAGGCGGAGGCGATCGTGCGGTCGCGTGCCGTCTGGTTGTAGTCGATGAAGATGCGCTCGCCCCGTTCCTCCTTCCACCACTTGATGGTCACCTGCTCGGGCATCCGGCGTTCCATCTCCCGGCCGACGGCGATGGCGGCGCGCCGGACCTGGGTGAAGGTCCAGCGCGGCTCGATGGGCACGAAGACGTGCAGGCCGCGGCCGCCGGAAGTCTTGGGCCAACCACGCAGGCCGCCGAACTCGTCCAGGACCGCGCGCAGTTCGTGGGCGGCGCGGACGGCGTCGTCGTAGTCGGTGCCGGGCTGGGGGTCCAGGTCGATGCGGAGTTCGTCGGGGCTGTCCACGTCGTCGCGGCGGACCGGCCAGGGGTGGAAGGTGAGCGTGCCGTACTGGGCGGCCCACAGGACGGCGGCCTCCTCGGTGGGGCACATCTCGTCGGCGCTGCGGCCGCTGGGGAAGGTGATGTGGGCGGTGGGGATCCAGTCCGGCATGTTCTTCGGTGCCCGCTTCTGGAAGAACCACTCGCCGGTGACGCCGTCCGGGTAGCGCTCCAGGGTGGTGGGGCGGTCGCGCAAGGCACGCAGGATGCCGGGGCCGACGGCGATGTAGTAGCGGGCGAGGTCCAGCTTGGTGAAGCCGCGCTCGGGAAAGAAGACCTTGCCCGGGTTGGACAGGCGAACGGTCCGGCCGCCCGCTTCCAGTTCCACCGCTTCGCCCATGCGAGCCACGGTAGGCGGACCGGGCACACCTCGCACACCGGGCGTCAGCGGCTGTATGCGCGCAGAATCGGAGCATGGACCTGCCGGTGATGCCGCCCGTGAAGCCGATGCTCGCCAAGTCGGTGGCGAAGATCCCGCCGGGCATGCAGTACGAGGCGAAGTGGGACGGGTTCCGGGCGATCGTGTTCCGCGACCGGGACGAGGTCGAGCTGGGCAGCCGTACGGGCAAGCCATTGACCAGGTACTTTCCCGAGCTGGTGGCGGGGCTGAAGGAGCGGCTGCCCGAGCGGTGCGTGCTGGACGGGGAGATCGTGATCGCGCGGGAGGGGCGGCTGGACTTCGACGCGCTCACCGAGCGCATCCACCCGGCCGACTCCCGGGTGCGGACGCTGGCCGAGCGCACCCCGTCGTCGTTCGTGGCCTTCGACCTGTTGGCGCTGGCGGACGAGTCGCTGCTGGAGGTACCGCTGGCGGACCGGCGGGCGATGCTCACCATGGCGCTGTCCGGGGTGACGGCGCCGGTGCACGTGGCGCCGGCGACGACCGACATCGAGACGGCCCAGGGGTGGTTCGAGCAGTACGAGGGTGCCGGACTGGACGGTGTCATCGCCAAGCCGCTCACCCTGCGCTATCTCCAGGACGAGCGGGCCATGTTCAAGATCAAGCACGAGCGGACCGCGGACGTCGTCGTCGCGGGGTACCGCCTCCACAAGAGCGGGCCGGTCGTGGGCTCCTTGCTGCTCGGGCTCTACGACGACCGGGGCGCCCTCCAGCACGTGGGCGTGTCGGCGGCGTTCCCCATGAAGCGGCGCGCCGAACTGATCGAGGAGCTGGAGCCGCTGCGCATGGACGATGTCGCCGGCCACCCCTGGGGGGCCTGGGCCGACGAGGCGGCCCACGAGTCGGCCCGGCTGCCGGGCGCGCCGAGCCGCTGGTCGGGCAAGAAGGACCTGTCCTGGGTGCCGCTCAGACCGGAGTGGGTGGCCGAGGTGGCGTACGACCACATGGAGAACGGGGCGCGCTTCCGGCACACGGCCCGCTTCCGCCGCTGGCGGCCGGACCGCACCCCCGAGAGCTGCACCTACGCCCAGTTGGAGGAGCCGGTCCGCTACGACCTCGCGGAGATCTTCGCGCCACCGGCCTGACGTGAAGCCGAACGGGAGTCAGGAGTCAGGGCTTCATCAGCACCTTGACCGCGCCTTCCTGCTTGCGCTGGAACATCTCGTACGCGTGCGGGGCGTCGCTCAGCGGCACGCGGTGGGTGGCGAAGTCGTCGACGCCGAGGGGGTCCTCGTCCGTCAGATACGGCAGGATGTCGTCGCTCCAGCGGCGCACATTGGCCTGCCCCATGCGGATCTGGATCTGCTTGTCGAACAGGGTGAGCAGCGGTATCGGGTCCGCCATGCCGCCGTACACGCCGGACAGGGAGATCGTGCCGCCGCGCCGCACCAGGTCGATGGCGGTGTAGAGGGCGGCGAGCCGGTCGACGCTGAAGCGTTCGGCGAACGGACCGCTCAGCTTGCGCGGCAGCATCGCCGAGGCCTGCTGGGCCAGCCGCGCGGCGGCGCTGCCGTGTGCCTCGGTGCCGACCGCGTCGATGACGGCGTCGGGGCCGCGGCCGTCGGTCTGGTCGCGGATGGCGGCGACGAGTTCCTTCTCGTCGTCGAAGCTCCTGAGGTCGTACGTCTCGACACCTCGCTCACGTGCCCGCCGCAGCCGCTCGGGGACCAGGTCCACGCCGAACACCCGCCCGGCGCCCTGCACCCGGGCGACCCGGCAGGCCATGTCGCCGATGGGGCCGAGGCCGAGTACGGCGATGCTGCCGCCCTCGGGGATCTCGGCGTAGCGGACCGCCTGCCAGGCGGTGGGCAGGACGTCGGAGAGATAGACGAACCGGTCGTCGGGCGGCCCTTCCGGGATCTTGATCGGGCCGAACTGCGCCTGGGGGACGCGCAGATACTCGGCCTGAGCACCCGGCACGGCGCCGTACAGGCGGGTGTAGCCGAACAGGGCGGCGCCCATGCCCTCGCCGGTGACCTGGGTGGTCTCGCACTGGGTCGGCAGCCCGGTCAGGCACATCCAGCAGTTGCCGCAGGCGATCTGGAAGGGCACCACGACCCGGTCGCCGGCCTGCAGGTCCGGCACCCCGGCGCCGACCTCCTCGACGATGCCCATCGGCTCGTGACCGAGGATGTCCCCCGGTGTCATGAACGGCGTCAGCACCTCGTACAAGTGCAGGTCGGAGCCGCACAGCCCGGTGGACGTGATGCGGATGACCGCGTCCGTCGGCTCCTGGATCGTCGGATCGGGCACGTTCTCCACGCGCACGTCCCGCTTGCCCTGCCAGGTCACTGCCCTCATCGCCCCGCGCTCCCTCCGTCACGTGTGCGCGTCCGCTCGTGCGGTGGCCGCCCGGGTACCCCTGCGCTCCCGCGCCGAACCGCTCGGACGGACCGGCGACACTCCCAACTGGCCGACCGGGCTGCCGGAACCGGTCAGGTATGACCTCGTATGGACTGACAGGTATGGCCTCCTATGAACGGATAAGTGCACAATCTGACTACACGGACTGGACGTACTGGGCGGACAGGGCGGGTGGCTGCGGATGACGACGGTGGGCAGGCGACGAGGGGCGCGCGCGAGACGCGCCACGACCATGGCGGGGCTGCTGGCCGCCGCGCTGACCGCTTCCCTGGCGGTCGGCTGCACGACGCCCGACGGCCCGCGCGACGACGGCCGCGGCCGGGAGCGTCCGCCGTCGCCGGGGACGAGCGAGAGCCGCGTGAACGGCGCCTCGGTGCTCGCCGTGAAGATCGACAACGTCCGCGCCGCGCGGCCCCATACGGGCCTGAACGCCGCGGACATCGTGTACGTCGAACAGGTCGAGGCCGGATTGAGCCGCCTGCTGGCGGTGTACGCGCAGAAACTGCCGGAGGTCATCGGGCCGGTGCGCAGCGCACGCGAGAGCGATCTGGAGCTACTGGGCCAGTTCAACCGGCCGACGCTCGCCTTCTCCGGTGCGCAGAGCAAGCTTCTGCCGCTGATCGACAAGGCACCCCTGCGGGCGGAGCCGCCCGAAAAGGCGACCCACGCGTACTTCCGCGGCACGGACAGGTCTTCGCCGCACAACCTCTATCTGCGGCCCGGCCGGCTGATGTCCTCCGCCCCGGGCACCTCCGTCCTGACGACCGGCTTCCGCTTCGGCGCCGCCCCCGCGGGCGGCATCCCCGAGACCTCGCGGACGGTGCGCTTCCCGGCGGCCCGGTTCACCTTCACCTGGTCCAGCAGCCAGGACCGCTGGCTGGTCGCCATGGACGGCAAGGCCGCCAGGACGACGGACGGGGAGCGGGTGGCGGCCGGCACGGTCGTCGTGCAGTACGTGAAGGTACGCAGGTCCGACTTCCACGACTCGGCCGGCAACTACACGCCGTACACCGAGACCGTGGGCGCCGGGAGGGCGGCGGTGCTGCGCGACGGGCACGTCCACCACGTCAACTGGAAGCGCCCGCAGGCCACGGACGGCACCACGTTCACGACCGACGACGGCAAGCCGATGAACTTCCAGCACGGCCAGGTGTGGGTGGTGTTCGCGAAGGCGTCCTGAGCGTTCCGTCAGCGTTGCGCGACGAGGGGTTCCGCCGGGTTGCGGAGCCCCTCGGCCGCGTCCGCGACCCGGCGGATCAGGTCGAAGAACAGCGTCTGTTCCTCGGCGGAGAGCGGGGCCAGGAAGACCTGGTTCATCCGGGCCGTACGGACGGTCAGCTTCTTGTGCGTGCGCAGCCCGTCGTCCGTCAGGCGCAGCAGGGAGCGACGGCCGTCCTGGGGGTCGCGGACCTTGTCGAGCAGCCCGCGGCGACCGAGCCGGCTGATCACCTCGGCGATCGTGGACCGGTCGAGCCCCACCCGCTCCCCCACCGTGCGCTGGTCCAGGCCCGGCTCGGCGACGAGCGCGTTGAGGACGGCGAACTGCGGGGAGGTGATCTCCTCGGAGACCATCGTGTTCCACAGCAGGTAGTGCGCCTGCTGGAGCCGCCGGGCGAGGTGCCCGGGGTGGGTGGTGAGGTCCACCGCGGCCATGTGCGCTCCCGAGGTCGAATTCGTTGGTGTACTGAACGATAACCGCACCCACCTACCCCTGTCTCCCTCCCCCACCTTCACGTGACCTGCGTCAATCCCAAGGTCTTGACGCCCGGCCGCTCCAGTGGCAGCGTGAGGGAAACCTCGCTGAAATACTCAGTGCCCTGAGTAATTGGAGAGATGGGGCTTACGGATGGACAAGGTGGTCGCCACCGCCGCTGAGGCAGTGGCCGATGTGCCCGAGGGCGCTTCGCTCGCGGTGGGCGGTTTCGGGCTGAGTGGTGTGCCGAACGTGCTCATCCAGGCCCTGTACGAGAAGGGCACCGGCTCACTGTCGGTGGTCTCCAACAACTGCGGGGCGATGGACTCCGGCCTCGCGATCCTGCTCGCGGCCGGGCGGATCGCCCGCGTGACCGGCTCCTACATCGGCGCCAACAAGGAGTTCGCCCGCCAGTACCTGGCCGGTGAGCTGGAGGTGGAGATGATCCCGCAGGGCACGCTCGCCGAGCGGCTGCGGGCGGGCGGCGCCGGGATCCCCGCGTTCTTCACGCCGGCCGGGGTGGGTACCCAGGTCGCGGACGGCGGGCTCCCTTGGCGCTACGACGGCCAGGGCGGCGTCGCGCTCGCCTCGCCGCCGAAGGAGGTGCGGGAGTTCGACGGCGTCGAGTACGTGCTGGAGCGGGGCATCCGTACCGACTTCGCGCTCGTGCGGGCGGCGAAGGGCGACCGGCACGGGAACCTGGTGTTCAACAAGTCCACCCGGAACTTCAACCCCCTCGCCGCCATGGCGGGGCGGGTGACGATCGCCGAGGTGGAGGAACTCGTCGAGCCCGGCGAGCTCGACCCGGACGCGGTGCATCTGCCGGGCATCTTCGTGCAGCGGGTCATCGCGCTCACCCCGGAGCAGGCGGCCGACAAGCAGATCGAACGGCGCACGATTTCCGCGCCCGGGGCACAAGGGACGGTGGGCTAGTCATGGCGTGGACGCGGGAAGAGATGGCCACGCGGGCCGCACACGAGCTTCAGGACGGGCAGTACGTCAACCTCGGCATCGGGCTGCCCACGCTGATCCCGAACTATCTGCCCGAGGGCGTGGAGGTGATCCTGGAGTCCGAGAACGGCATCCTCGGCACCGGCCCCTACCCCACCGACGACCAGGTCGACCCCGATCTGATCAACGCGGGCAAGGAGACCGTCACGGTGCTGCCGGGGGCGTCCTTCTTCGACTCGGCGCTGTCGTTCTCGATGATCCGGGGCGGGCACATCGATGTCGCCGTGCTGGGCGCGATGCAGGTGTCTCAGACCGGTGATCTGGCGAACTGGGCCATCCCCGGCAAGATGATCACCGGGATCGGCGGGGCGATGGACCTGGTCCACGGGGCCCGCACGGTCATCGTGGTGATGACCCATACCGCCAAGGACGGCAGCCCGAAGATCCTCACCGAGTGCGCGCTGCCGCTCACCGGCAAGGCCTGCGTGAACCGGATCATCACCGACCTCGGCGTGCTCGACGTGACGCAGGACGGGCTGCTGCTCGTCGAGACGGCGCCCGGCGTGGCCGTCGACGAGATCGTCGCCAAGACCGACGCCAAGCTGACGATCGCGGAGGGCCTGCTGTGAACCCGGTGTACATCGTCGACGCGGTCCGCACCCCGATCGGCCGCTACAACGGCGCCCTCACCTCCGTCCGCCCGGACGACCTCGGCGCCCACGCCATCCGTGAACTCCTCGCCCGGAGCCCGGAGTTGGATCCGTCCCGGATCGAGGACGTCTACTTCGGCAACGCCAACGGCGCCGGCGAGGAGAACCGCAACGTCGGCCGCATGGCCGCCCTCCTCGCCGGGCTCCCCACCTCCGTGCCCGGCGTGACCGTCAACCGCCTGTGCGCCTCCGGCCTCGAAGCGGTCGTCCAGGCGGCCCGCGCCATCGCGGTCGGGGACGCCTCCATCGCCGTGGCCGGCGGGGTCGAGTCGATGACGCGGGCGCCGTATGTGCTGCCCAAGTCGGACCGGGCGTTCCCGGCCGGGCACGCCGAGCTGTACTCCACCACCCTGGGCTGGCGGATGGTCAACCCGAGGATGGAACCGCAGTGGACCGTCCCGCTCGGCGAGAGCGCGGAACTCATCGCGGAGAAGCACAAGATCAGCCGGGAGCAGCAGGACGAGTTCGCGCTCGCCTCGCACCAGAAGGCCGCCCGCGCCCAGCAGGCGGGCCTGTTCGACGCCGAACTCGCCGCCGTCCCGATCCCGCAGCGCAAGGGCGACCCGGTCCTCTTCGCCGCCGACGAGTCCGTCCGCGCGGATGTCTCCCTGGCGGCGATGGCCAAGCTCAAGCCCTCTTTCCGCACCTTGGAGGGGACCGTCACGGCGGGCAACGCCTCCCCCCTCAACGACGGCGCCGCCGCCCTGCTGCTGGTCGACGAGGAGGGCCTGAAGGCCACCGGCCGCGAACCCCTCGCCCGGATCAGTGCCACCGGCGTGCACGCCCTCGACCCGCACTACTTCGGCCTCGCCCCCGTCGAGGCCGTCAACCGCGCCCTCGCCAAGGCCGGCCGGACCTTCGCCGACCTGGACGTCCTCGAACTCAACGAGGCCTTCGCCGCCCAGGTCCTGGGCTGCGTCGCCGAATGGCCCGAGTTCGACCCGCGGATCCTCAACCCGCAGGGCGGCGCCATCGCCCTCGGCCACCCCCTGGGCGCCTCCGGTGCCCGCCTCGCCGGCACCGTCGCCCACCAACTCGCCCGCAAGGGCGGCGGAACCGGCGTCGCCACCCTCTGCATCGGCGTCGGCCAGGGCCTCGCCCTCGTCCTGGAGCGCTAAGAACCCCCGAGGAATCCCCATGACTCTCACGCAGCACGACATCGACCAGGAGATCGCGGCCGAGCACGCCGCGTACGAGAAGCGGGTCGCCGACGGTGCCCCCGTCGAGCACCACCCGCGGCGCGACTACACGCCGTACCGCTCCTCGGTCCTGCGTCACCCCAAGCAGCCGCCCGTCGCGATCGACGTCACCAAGGACCCGGAGCTGGTGGAGCTGTCCTCCCCCGCCTTCGGTGAGCGGGACATCACCGAGATCGACAACGACCTCACCAAGCACCACAACGGCGAGCCGATCGGTGAGCGCATCACGGTCTCCGGCCGGCTGCTGGACCGTGCCGGGCGTCCGATCCGCGGCCAGCTGATCGAGATCTGGCAGGCGAACTCGGCCGGCCGCTACGCCCACCAGCGCGAGCAGCACGACGCCCCGCTGGACCCGAACTTCACGGGCGTCGGCCGCACGCTGACGGACGACAGCGGCTGCTACGAGTTCACCACCATCCAGCCGGGCCCGTACCCGTGGCGCCAGCACGTCAACGCCTGGCGGCCGGCGCACATCCACTTCTCGCTCTTCGGTACGGCGTTCACCCAGCGGCTCGTGACGCAGATGTACTTCCCGAGCGACCCGCTGTTCCCGTACGACCCGATCATCCAGTCGGTGACGGACGACGCGGCCCGCCAGCGGCTGGTCGCCACCTACGACCACAGCCTGTCGGTGCCGGAGTTCTCGATGGGCTACCACTGGGACATCGTGCTCGACGGGCCGAACGCCACCTGGCTCGAAGAAGGGCGCTGACCTGCCATGACGAAGATCGACACGAGCCGTCCGGAGACGGTGCTCCCGACCCCGTCGCACACGGTCGGGCCCTTCTACGGCCATGCCCTGCCCTTCCCCGGCGGCGGCGACATCGCCCCGGTCGGCCACCCCGACACGATCGCGCTCCAGGGGTACGTCCACGACGGCGAGGGCAACCCGCTGCCGGACGCGTTCGTGGAGCTGTGGGGCCCCGACCCGGACGGCAACCTGTCGCGGGTCGACGGCTCGATGCGGCGCGACCCGGCGAGCGGTGGCTTCCTGGGCCGCAACGGCGTGGAGTTCACCGGCTGGGGCCGGATCCAGACGGACGCGGGCGGCCACTGGAGCGCGCGGACGCTGCGGCCCGGGGCGCGCGGGCAGAGCGCGCCGTACATCAGCGTGTGCGTCTTCGCGCGCGGGCTGCTGGTGCATCTGTTCACCCGGATCTACCTGCCGGGCGACGAGGCGGCGCTCGCCGCGGATCCACTGCTCTCCCGGGTGGATCCGGCGCGACGCGGCACGCTGATCGCCGAGGAGCAGGGCAACGGCACCTACCGTTTCGACATCCGCCTTCAGGGCGAGGGCGAGACGGTCTTCCTGGAGTTCCAGTGACTTCTGCCGATTCCGACGCCGGCCTGCTCGCCCCCGGGTGGGCCCGCTCCCCCGCCGCCTCCGCGACCACCGACGGCGCCTACCTCCAGGCGCTGCTGGACGCGGAGGCCGCACTGACCCGGGTTCAGGCCCGTCTGGGTCTCGCCCCGGACGGGGCGGCCGACGCGGTGACCGATGCGGCCCACGCGGACCGCTTCGACGTACGGTCCCTCGCCGAGCGTGCGCGTGGCGGTGGCAACCCCGTCATCCCCCTGGTCGCCGACCTCACCGAAGCGGTGGGCGAGGAGCACGGCCCGTACGTGCACCGGGGCGCGACCAGCCAGGACATCCTGGACACGGCGACGATGCTGGTGGCGACCCGCACGCTCGACCTCATGCTGGCGGACCTCCACCGCGTCCAGCTGGCACTGGCCCGGCTGGCCTCCGAGCACCGGGACACCGCGCTGCCGGGACGGACGCTGACCCAACATGCCGTGCCGACGACGTTCGGGCTGAAGGCGGCCGGGTGGCGCTCGCTGGTGCTGGACGCGCGGGACCGGCTCATCGAGGTACGAGACGACCT
Source organism: Streptomyces sp. DT2A-34 (assembly GCF_030499515.1). Taxonomy (NCBI): domain Bacteria; kingdom Bacillati; phylum Actinomycetota; class Actinomycetes; order Kitasatosporales; family Streptomycetaceae; genus Streptomyces; species Streptomyces sp. DT2A-34. Next base: position 1,101,379 of record NZ_JASTWJ010000001.1, read on the forward strand.
CCCTGCCCAACTCGGCGGTGCCGCTGGGACGTTGGCGGCTTTCACGGCGTACGGCGCCCAGAACACCGTCGTCCTCACGACGGCCTTCGCCCGGGAGCTCGGCCTCGACGCGCCGCTCCTGCCCTGGCACACCCTGCGCACACCGATCGCCGATCTCGCCGGCTGCCTCGCCTTCACGGCCGGGGCACTCGGCAAGATCGCCACCGATGTCCTCACCCTCGCCCGTACCGAGATCGCCGAGCTGGCGGAGGGCAGCGGGGGCGGTTCGTCGGCCATGCCGCACAAGGCCAACCCGGTACGGTCCACGCTGGTCGCGGCCGCCGCCCGGCGAGCGCCGCAGCTCGCGGCCACGTTGTACGGCTCGATGGTCGCCGAGGACGAGCGGCCGGCCGGGGCCTGGCACGCCGAGTGGGAGCCGCTCAGGGACCTGCTCCGGCTGGTCGGCGGCGCGGCCCACGACGCCGCCGAACTGGTCGAAGGGCTGCGGGTGAACGCGGAGGCCATGCGGGAACACCTCGACCTCACCCACGGGTTGGTGGTCTCCGAGCGGTTGTCCGCCGAGCTGGCGCCGCTCCTGGGCCGGGCCCGCGCCAAGGCGCTGCTGACGGAGCTCGCGAAGCGCGCGTACTCCGAGGGGCGGTCCTTGGCCGAACTGCTCGCCGAGGAGCCGGAGTTGAAGGACGTGGACCTCGACGAGCTCACCGACCCCGCCCGTTACACCGGCTCCGCCGGAGCCCTCACCGACCGTGCTCTGGAGCGACGTTGACGAACCAAGTCCTCAACCACCGCGCCGAAGGGCCCACTTCCGCACCCCCGTTGCTGCTCGGCCCCTCGCTCGGCACCTCGTACGCCCTGTGGGACAAGGTCGCGCCCGAGCTGTCGATCACCCATCGGGTGGTCCGCTGGGATCTGCCGGGGCACGGCGGCTCGGCGGCCGATCTGATCGGGGCGGGCGCGACGGTGGGTGACCTCGCCGACCTGGTTCTCGCGCTCGCCGACTCGATCGGCGTCGAACGGTTCGCGTACGCGGGGGTGTCGCTGGGCGGTGCGGTGGGGCTGCACCTCGCCGTGCACCATCCGCAGCGGGTCTCCTCGCTGGCCGTGATCTGTTCGTCGGCGCACTTCAACGGTTCGAAGCCGTGGGAGGAGCGGGCCGCGCTGGTACGGCGGGAAGGCCTGGCCGGGTTGGCGAAGAGCGCGAACGCGCGCTGGTTCACACCCGGGTTCACCGTGCCGGAGCTGGTCGCCGACCATCAAAACGCCGATCCGGACGCATACGCCGCCTGCTGTGACGCGCTGGCCGCGTTCGATCTGCGGGACGAGCTGCCGTCCATCACCGCGCCCTCGCTGCTGATCGCCGGGCGGGACGATCCGGCGACCCCGCCCGCGCACCTGCGGGAGATCGCCGACGCCGTGCCCGGTGCCGCGCTCGTCGAGATCCCGGGGGCCTCGCACCTGGCGCCGGCCCAGTGTCCGGAGGCTGTGCTGACGGCACTGCGGGCGCACTTCGACGGAGCGGCCGGGGGCGCCAAGCGGGGCATGGAGGTGCGGCGCGAGGTGCTCGGCGACGCCCATGTCGACCGGGCACAGGCCCGGCAGACCGCGTTCACCGCGCGCTTCCAGGACTTCATCTCGCGCTACGCCTGGGGCGAGATCTGGACCGACCCGACGCTCACCCGACGCGAGCGCAGCATGATCACCCTGACGGCGCTGGTCGCGCACGGCCACTACGACGAGCTGGCCATGCATGTGCGGGCGGCCCGGCGCAACGGGCTGACGCCGGAGGAGATCGGGGCCGTACTGCTGCAGACGGCCGTGTACTGCGGGGTTCCGGCGGCGAACTCGGCGTTCGCGGCGGCCCAGCGGGTGCTGGCGGAGGAGGAGCCCGGCGGCTGAGGGTGACCCTGGTGGTCGTAGCCTCAGCAGCACCTCGCACATGCCTCCACCGCGTGCCTACGGTGGAGGCATGTCGACCGTTCTGATCACCGGCGCCACCTCCGGGCTCGGCCGCCACCTCGCCTTCGAGCTGGTCCGTGCCGGGCACGTCGTGCTGGCGCACGGGCGCGACGCCGGCCGTACGGAGAAGCTCGTCGAGGAGCTGCGGGCCGAGGGCGACGCCGAGGGATTCGTCGCGGACCTTGCCTCCCTGGACCAGGTGCGGCAGCTGGGCGCGCATGTCGCCGACGCGCGTCCCGAGCTCGACGTGCTCGTCAACAACGCGGGCGTGGGCAGCGGACCACGCGGCGCCGGGCGGGAACTGAGCGCCGACGGACACGAACTCCGCCTGGCCGTGAACTACTTGGCGCCGGTCGCCCTGACCCGCGCCCTGCTGCCCGTGCTGCGCGCGAACGCGCCCGCGCGGATCGTGAACGTCGGCTCGGCGGGCCAGGAGCCGCTCGACTTCGACGACCCCGAGCTGACCCGCGGCTACAGCGGTGTCTCGGCGTACTGCCGCAGCAAGTTCGCCCTCGCCGCCCATACGTTCACCCTCGCCGCGGAGCTGGCCGGCACCGGCATCTCGGTGAACGTCCTGCACCCGGCGACCTACATGGACACCGCCATGGTCCGCGAGGCGGGCGTCACCCCCTGGAACACGGTCGCCGACGGAGCGGCGGGCGTGCTGGCCCTGGCTACGCGGGACCTCGGTACGGGCGGCTACTTCGACGGGACGTCGCCTGCGCGGGCACACGAGGGCACGTACGACCCGGAGGTACGGGCACGGCTGGCAACAGTCACTGATCAGCTGCTCAAGCTCTGACGCGGCACTTCCATCACGGCTTCCCTAGCGGAGCGCCAGCGCCGCCTCCGCCTGCGCCACCAGCCCGTCCGCACCGCACGACTTCGCCAGCGTCAGCCCCCGCTGGAGCTCGGCCGAAGAGCGCGCCGCAATGCCGTACTCCACACGAGCGGCCGCATGTTCGTACTGGCAGGGCGAGGCCTCCAGACAAGCAACCGCCTGCTCGGCGAGACGCACCGCACGCTGCCCGGTCTCCAACGCGGCGGCGCACCGCAGGGCCTCGCCGATCGCGGTGTCGGTGCCGAAGCGCTCGGCGTGCCGGCGGGCGTCGGTGGCGAGCCGGGCGGCGCGTGCCGGGTCCACGCTCGCGAGGGCACGGGCCAGGTCGACGGCCCAGGGGGCCAGCACCGGGTTGTGGTGGCCGCGGACGGCTGCCGCCTTCCCCGCCTCCTCCAGTTCGTTGATGCCCTCCTGGGTGCGGCCGACCGCGAGGAGCAGGCGGCCGCGGACCGAGCGTGGGTCCGGCAGCACGATGGTGGACGGGTACGGCGGGGCGAAGCCGTACTGCTCGGCGATCTCCCAGGCCTCGTCGACATGGCCGCGGGCGAGCAGCGTGTCGACGAGGTTGCAGGTGGCGGACCAGTGCAGGGGCAGCCGTCGGCCGACGCGCTCGGCGAACTCCAGCGACTGACGCAGCGACGCCTCGGCCTCGCGCAGCCGGCCGCGCCTGCGGTGGCCGAGTCCGACATAGGCGTGGCCGAGGGCGAGGTGACCGCCGCGCCAGCCGGCCGACTGCCAGGTGTGCAGGGCGTCCATGTACAGGGCCTCGGCCCGGTCGAGCCGGTCCGTGTAGGCGTACGCGTTGGCCAGCATCATGATGATCTCGGGGCCCCACTCGGTGTCGGTCCAGCCGAGTCCCGGTGCGAGGCGGCCGTTGACGAGCGCGCGGTCGCACACCTCGACGACCTCCTCGGCGTTCTCGCCGCGGGCCATGGCGTCGAAGCCGCGCAGCATGAGCAGGGCGCGCTCGGAGTTGTCGCGGCCGGTGCAGGCACGGGCGAGTTCGGCGAGTCGCTCCCGGAGGTTGGGCGATGTCGCCTCACCCGCGTGGAGGCTCTCCCACATGTACTGCACGGCCTGCAGCCGCATTCTGGCGGGGCCGACCCGGTGCCGGGCGGCCTCCGCCTCGACGGTGCGGACCGCCTCCTCCAACTGGTCGTTGTGCAGCAGCGCTTGGGAGAGGCGGCAGACGGCGTCGACGCGCTCCCCGCCGTCCAGGCCGGGCAGGGCGAGCGCGGTCTGGAGGTGGTCGACGGTGGTGGCGGGGGCGGTGAGCAGGGTGGCGCAGCCGAGTTCGTACAACACGCGCGCGTGGACGTCGGGTACGGGCGGTTCCAGCAGGGCGCGCTCCAGGCAGCGGCGGGCCGCGTCGGGGGCGCCGACGGCGAGGTGTTCACGGGCCGCCTCGCGCAGCTGCTCGACGAGTTCCTCGTCGTTGTCCGGGTGGACCTCCAGGAGGTGGCGGGCGGCGACCGCGGCTCCGCGTCCGTTGTCGGTGACGACGCGGGCGGCGATGCCGTGCATGGCGGTGCGCAGGGCGTCGGGGATGGAGTTGTAGACGGCGGTGGCGATCAGTGGGTGGACGAACTGCAGGTCGCCGTCGTCGGCCTGCGGGTTGGCGGGGTCGGGCACGGTGAGGATGCGGGCGGTGCGCAGCAGTTCGGCGCACCGCCCGGCGTCCTCGGTGCTCATCTGGGCCAGCTCCGCCACGAGGTCCACGGTGATCTCGGTGCCGAGGATCACGGCCGCCCAGGCGAACCGGGTGGCCTCGACGCCGAGGCCCTCGAGCCTGGTGACGAGGCCGCCGCCGCGCGCCGCGCGGTTGAGGGCGCGCAGTTCGGCGGCCGCGGACTCGGTCGGCTCGAACTCGCTGTCCTGCACCTTGGCGAGGAGTTCGACGGTCTCGTACGGGTTGCCGCCGGTGACGGCCCAGACCTCGCGGCAGAACGGGTCGTCGGCGTACGGGCCCAGGGTGGCGCGGGTGAGGCCGGCGGTCGCGTCCGGGGTGAGGGCGCTCAGGTTGGCGACGGAGCAGCCCGCGGCGGCGATCGCGTCGAGGTGGCGGGCGCTGTCGCCGCTGACCTCACCAGGGCGGCGGGCGACCACGACCATGACGTTCTGTTCGCCGAGGCGCTCGGCGAACGCGGCGAGCCAGCGCAGGGTCTCCTGGTCGGCCCAGTGGGCGTCGTCGATCAGCAGCACGAGCGGCCAGTCGCGCCGGGCCAGCCTGCGCACGGCGGCCACCAGACCGTCGCACACGCCCTGCGGGTCGGCCTGGCGCTCGCCGGGGTCCGTGATGCCGAGGGCGGGTCCGGCGATGTCGTACCAGTCGCCGAGGTACTCGCGCGCCTCTTCCGGCATCAGCGACAGCAGGGCGGGCTGGAGCAACTGCCGTACGACGTTGAAGGGAACGGAGCTCAGGGTCTCGCTGCCGCGGGCGGACCACACCGTGCAGCCGCGGGCCTCGGCGCTGCGGCGCGTCCGCGCCAGCAGTGCGGTCTTGCCGAGTCCGGCCTCGCCCCGGAGTACCAGGAGGCTGCCCGAGGAGGACTGGTCGGCGCACAGGGTGTCGAGCGCCCGCTCGACGGCGGCGAGTTCCTCGTCGCGCTCCCACAGGGAAGCCGAGGCGGCCGGGGTGGGCCGTACCTCCGTCATCCCGCTACCTCCCCGAGTCGCCCGAACGACCTACCGACGTCGAGCGTAGCTTTCCGGCTGCCTGAGCGGAGGCCGCTCGGGGCACCTGTTGCCGCGACGGGTGACGGCGGGTGCGGGCGGGCGACGCACACGGCCCGCGACCTGCGTTCACGGACGCCGAAACCGTCAACAGGCCACGGATGTCACCGAGCCCGCCGTAGGTGCCGCCCCTCAGGCAGGCCCTGCCACGACACCCCTGACGGGGCGTAGGCAACTTACCCCTGACTGCCGACGGCCGGTGCTGCCGACGTACACCACGGTCGGGGCCCTCGCCCCGTGGCTGCTGACGTTTCTGGCGGAGCTTCAAGGGCTGTCGGCGGGTGGGGAGTTCGGTGGGGCGGTGTCGGTGACGACCGAGTTCGCCACCCGGGCGGCGCGGGCTGTACGGGTCGCGGCAGTCGTTCACCGTGGCGCTGGGGCTGCTCGGCGGAGCCGCCGGCGTTCCGGGAGGAGCGGGCGGCCGAGCGGCCGCCCCTGCGCACAGTGCCGGCCAACCTCGCGGGGACTCGCTCGGGAGCGGCCCGTTCGGCTCGTCCTGGAGTGACTCGGGGCGGATCCTCTCATCCGACTTTCACCGAGGCCTCATACGGTGGACCCATGACGCAGGTGACTCCTCCCGGCTGGTATCCCGACCCGGGCCAGAAAAGTGACGGTCCGCCCACCGAGCGCTGGTGGGACGGCAAGGCATGGACGGACCAGGTCCGGCCCGCGGGATCGGCCGACGTAGCCGACGTATGGGCTCCTCCGAAGCAATTGTCGGCCGAAGGGGACCATCCGACCTATCCGGTACATCCGGGTTATCCCGGCCAACCGCAGTCGGGCGGGCGGCGCGGCCTGCGCACCGGCATAGCCGTGGGAGTGGCGGCGGTGGTCCTCGCGAGCATAGGCGTCGGCGTGTACGCGCTGACCGCGGACGACGGCTCGGGCAGCGGCACCGCCAACTCCCAGCAGCAGGGCCCCGGCGGGCAGGGCGGCCAGGGCGGGCCCGGTGGCGGTCAGGGCGGGCCCTTCGGGGACTCCGGCGGCGGCAACGGCGGTTCCGGGGGCGGCAACGGCGGTTCCGACGGGCAGTCTCCCTCTCCCGACCAGTCCGAGGCGCCGAGGGTGGAGAGCGGTTCGGTGACCGACCCGGTCAACGGGATCAGCATCGCCATCCCGGACGGCTGGTACGGCCAGCAGATCAACTGGGGCGCGCAGGTGGCGTCGAACGAGACCTACAAGTGCCCCTCCGACACCTCCCAGACCTGCATGAAGGGCGGCGCCTACTCGGCGCCCGCGCTCGCGCTCCGCACCAAGGGCGACACAGCCGAGGAGGTCGCCAAGGCGGACATCGCGGCGAACGCCGAGGAGTCGTACGGCAAGGGATACGGGGAGATCACCTCGCACGAGGTGCTGGCCTCCAAGGCGGTGACCGTGGCCGGGCAGAAGGGCTATCTGGTCCGCTGGAAGGCGGTTACGAGCAAGGGCGCCGACGGCTATGTCCAGTCGCTCGCCTTCCCCTCGCCCGTCAGTGAGCAGCAGATCGTCGTGGTCCGCATCGGCGTCGACGCCGGGGAACAGGCGGTCGTCGACGAGATCACCAAGGGCATCAAGGTGTCCACCGGCGGCGGCAACGGCCAGGACATCTGAGCCGCTGCTGTTCTCGGACACGAAGCGGCCGGGTGGGGCGCCCCTCCGCTCAAGGGGAACCCCACCCGGCCGGGGGGTGCGCGCCGCCCCCGTCCCCACGGTGCGGCGCGGAACAGGTCACCGTCCAGTCATCCCGTGGACGGCGGCCTGAGTCTCAGGTCAGACCGAGCGCCGGCAGTACGGCGGCCCGCACGAACCGGACGATGTACTCGGGGTCGGCGTCCTCGCCCTCCAGGACGGGACGTGCCCGTAGCACGCCGAAGATCTGCGCCGGGATGTACTCCAGCGCCGGATGGTCGGCGGCGACCTCCCCCCGCTCGACCCCGCGCCGCAGGATCTCCCGCAGTGCGTCGAGCTCGGGGTCGATGAGCGCCTCGCGCAGGGCCCGCTGGAGTTCCGGGTCCTGCATGACGGCATGGCCGAGCGCCTGGAAGAGCCGGGTGTCCTTGCCCGACCACGCGCCGGCGGCCCGGGCGGCCTCGCACAGGTCGCCCGCGAGCGTGCCGGTGTCGATGCCGTCGAAGCGGGTCCGCCGGCTGGCGCGCAGGGCGGCCGCCACGAACTGCGGCTTCGTCTTCCACTGCCGGTAGAGCGTGGACTTGCTGCAGCGCGTGCTGGCGGCGACGCCCTCCATGGTGACGGAGTCGTAGCCGCACGCGCGGATCTGTTCGAGCACGGCGTCGAAGAACTCCTGCTCACGCTCGGGCGTGATCTTGGAGCGGCGCGAGGCGGCGACCGTCTCCGGTCCGTCCGCGGCCTGCGACGTCATCGGACTCTTCTCCTCACTCTGTGCGGCGGCCTCGCCGTGGGCGGGAGGCCGTGCTTCCAGTGTGTCGTACGTCTATCGAAACACCACTGTACCGGAACGCTCGCGTATCGGTACAGTGTCGTATCGGTACATGGGCGTTTCGGTACGTCGACGTATCGATGAGTTGCACCACCCAGCACCACCCACCGTCAGCGAAAGGGCCGGGGGAATGAATGGCCACACCGAGCCCGCTCGGGCGAAGACCGACGCGACAGCCCGGCCTCCGCTCGTCCGGGAGCTCCTGCTCGTCGTAGGGCTCTTCCTCGTCTACAAGTTCGGCCGGCAGCTCGCCACGGGCCACACCGCCGAGGCCTTGCGCAACGCGGACCGGGTGTGGGACCTGGAGCGAGCCGTCCGTCTGCCCGGCGAGGGCTCGGTGCAGCACCTGCTGCTGCACGGTGACACGCTCGTACACCTCGCGAACACCTACTACGCGACCGTCCACTTCCCGGCCACCGCGGCCTTCCTGATCTGGCTCTACCTGCGGCGCCCCGCGGACTACGTCTGGGCCCGCCGCGTCCTCGCCGCGGTCACCGCCGCCGCCCTGGTGGTGCATCTGACGTTCCCGCTCGCCCCGCCGCGCATGCTCGCCGCGACCGGTCTGATCGACACCGGGCAGGTCTACGGCCCCTCCGTGTACGGCTCGCCCGAGACCGACCACCTCTCCAACCAGTTCGCGGCGATGCCGTCGCTGCACTTCGGCTGGGCGCTGATGGTGGCGATCGGCCTGATCGTGGCGACCCGCTCGCGGTGGCGGTGGCTGTGGCTGCTGCACCCCCTGGCGACCCTGCTGGTCATCGTGGGCACGGCCAACCACTACTGGCTCGACGCGATCGTGGCGACGGCCATGCTCGGTGTCGCGCTCGCGGTGATCCCCCTGCCGCAGCGCACAACGACTACGGCCGGACGCGGCGCCGACAAGCTCGTCCCGGCGGCCCGGGACGAGGAAGCCGCACTCGTGGGAGCGGGCCGATGAACGCCACCCTTCTCGCCGTCGTCCTGTCCCTGTTCTCCGCCGCCGCCTACGCCTCCGCGGCCGTCACCCAGGAGCGACTGGCCTCCCGTGCCCCCGGACCGGGAACGCTGCGGCTGCTGCGCTCCGGCGCCTGGTGGGGGTCGGTCCTGCTCAACGGCTCCGGCGCGCTGCTGCACGTGGTGGCCCTCAAGTACGGTCCGCTGACCGTCGTCCAGCCGCTCGGCGCGCTCACCCTGGTGGCCGCGGTGCCGCTGGGCGCGCGCATAGCGGGGCGGCGGGTCAGCGCGGTCGAGTGGCGGGGTACGGCGCTGACGCTCGTCGGCCTGGCCGCGATCCTCGTCACGGCGTCGGGGCACGCGCCCGACGAGGTGCTGAGCACCTCCGAGGCGCTGGCGGTGGCGGCGGTGACGGTGACGCTGATCGGCATGCTGTCGCGGCCGGACGCCCGGCCGGGGCTGCGGCACGCGGCCGCGTCCGGCTTCGCCTCCGGCGTGGCCTCGGCGCTGACGCAGACCGTGACGGTGGCCTTGACCGACCACTCCGCGCCGCTGCTCAGCCTCCAGGTGGCCGGGGTGGCCCTGCTGGTCGCGGCCCTCGCGGCGAGCGGGCTGCTGCTGTCGCAGACCGCCTACCGGGGTGGCCTCGGCGCCCCGCTCGCGGTGGTGACGCTGGCGAACCCGCTGGCCGCCGCGGTGATCGGGCTCGTCCTGCTCGGCGAGCGGTTGCAGGGCGGCGCGGCCGGCATCCTGCTGGCGCTGGCCGGGGCGGGGCTGGCGTCCTGGGGCGTGGTGCTGCTCACCCGAGCGACACCCGAACCCGCCCTCCCCACCTCCGACCCGGATGTCGCGCACTCCCACGAGACCGACGACGAGCATCCCGTGGCAGCCGTACTGGCTCTGAAGCCCGAGTCGGCGGCGCAGGAACCGGCGTTGATGCCCCGGCAACCGCGGCCGGGGCACCTCACACCGCTCTGATCCGAGCGATCCGTCCGTCGCGGCCGTTACTCGGTGATGATCGCCGGATCGCTCACACCCGGCCGCCCGTTCTCCACGTGCCCGGCGAACCGCCGCAGGAACGCCGGGTCGGCGTCGGAGGTGACGGTCAGGTCGTACCAGCGCCGGCTCACCGCCAGGTCGACGGTGCGCCGCACCGTGGCGCCGGGCCGCACCGTCACCGTCGTGGGGCGACCGCCGTACCCGTTGGCGACCTTCAGCCGCACCGCGGCGGTGCCCTTGTTGGTGAAGGTCAGCTCGACATCGTCGCCGGTGTGCCGGGCGGTGACCTCGGGACCGGCGGCGTTGTTCGAGCCCTTGAAGTAGCGCACGAAGCCGGCCGGGCCGTGCACGGTCAGGTCGTACGAGCCGTTCGAGTACGCCGAGTTCCAGGTGTCGGCGATGGTCTTGCCGGCCTCGGTGGTGTACGTCCAGGGGCCGTCGGCGCGGTTGCCGGACGTCACGTGGAAGACGGCCCCGGCCTTGGCGCCCGAGGCGAAGGCCAGCGTGAACCTGCCGGCCGCCGCGTCGACGGAACCGTCCACGTACGGGGCGTACTTGAGCGGGCGGGAGGGGCGCAGGCCGCGTTCCTGTCCGGGCATGTCCGGGTCGGCGGGCGGTGTCGGCTTGTAGTCGGGGTGACGCTCGCGGTCCTGCGGCTCGTACTCGTCGGTCTCCGGCAGCGCGGCCGGGCGGCTGTCCTTGCGGGAGAAGTCGAAGGCCGAGGTCAGGTCGCCGCAGATGGCCCGGCGCCACGGGGAGATGTTCGTCTCCTTGACGCCGAACCGGCGCTCCATGAACTGGAGGATCGAGGTGTGGTCGAGAGTCTCGGAGCAGACGTAACCGCCCTTGCTCCACGGCGAGACGACCAGCATCGGCACCCGGGGGCCGAGGCCGTAGGGGCCCGCCGGACGCTTGCTGTCGCCCGGGTAGAGGTCGAGGGAGACGTCGACCGTGGACTTGCCCCGGGAGGCGTCCTTCGGCGGGAGCGGCGGGACCACGTGGTCGAAGAAGCCGTCGTTCTCGTCGTACGTGATGAACAGGGCCGTCTTCGACCAGACCTCCGGGTTGGCGGTGAGGGCGTCCAGGACCTGGGCGATGTACCAGGCGCCGTAGTTGGAGGGCCAGTTGGAGTGCTCGGAGAAGGCCTCGGGGGCGGCGATCCAGGAGATCTGCGGCAGCTTGCCGGCCTTGACGTCGGCCTTCAGCCGGTCGAAGTAGCCGTCGCCGTTCTTGGCGTCGGTGCCGGTGCGGGCCTTGTCGTACCAGGGGTCGCCGGGCTTGGCCTCGCGGTACTTGTTGAAGTACAGCAGCGAGTTGTCGCCGTAGTTGCCGCGGTAGGCGTCCTCGATCCAGCCCCAGGAGCCGGCCGCGTCCAGGCCGTCGCCGATGTCCTGGTAGATCTTCCAGGAGACGCCCGCCTGCTCCAGGCGCTCGGGGTAGGTGGTCCAGCCGTAGCCGAGCTCGTCGTTGCCGAGGACCGGGCCGCCGCCGGTGCCGTCGTTGCCCGTGTAGCCCGTCCACATGTAGTAGCGGTTCGGGTCGGTGGAGCCGATGAACGAGCAGTGGTAGGCGTCGCAGACGGTGAAGGCGTCGGCGAGGGCGTAGTGGAAGGGGATGTCCTCACGGGTCAGGTACGCCATGGTCGTGGTGCCCTTGGCGGGGATCCACTGGTCGTACTTGCCCCCGTTGTAGGCCTGCTGGCCGTCGGTCCAGCCGTGCGGCAGGCCCTCCAGGAACTGCATGCCGAGGTCGTCGGCGTCCGGGTGGAACGGCAGGATGTCCTTGCTGCCGTTCGACTGGTGCCAGATCGACTTGCCGTCGCCGTGCGCCACCGGGCGCGGGTCACCGAAGCCGCGGACGCCGCGCAGCTTGCCGAAGTAGTGGTCGAAGGAACGGTTCTCCTGCATCAGGACGACGATGTGCTCGACGTCCTCGATCGACCCCGTGCGGTGGTTCGCCGGGATTGCGGCGGCCCGCTGGATACTGCTCGACAGAGCCGTGAACGCCGTGGTCGCGCCCGCGAGTTGAAGGAATCTGCGGCGATTGACTTCGGGCATGAGTGAGGGACCTCTTCCCATAGGGGGTGATTTGACCGGCCGGCTGGTGACGGAAGCCGCGCGGAAGGAGTGTTCCAGGAGCACCAAACGTCAGGGAAGGGTCCGGTGGCGCTCGTGTGAAAGTCGTCGGTACGCCAGGTGTGCCGGGACCGGAGTGCGGGGATGGTCGCGATCATGACAGACACGACGCGCACGGATTCCCCGCCGACGAAACGGCCCGTACGCCAGCTCCTCGCCGCCTCGGTCGGCAACGCCGTGGAGTGGTACGACTGGTACGCCTACACCTTCCTCGCCACCTACATCGCGGCCGAGGTCTTCCCGAGGAGCGCGGACAACTCCCTGGTGCCGCTGCTGTCGACGTTCGCGGTCTTCGCGGTGGGCTTCTTCATGCGCCCGGTGGGCGGACTGCTCATGGGCGCGATAGCGGACCGGCGAGGGCGGCGCTCCGCGCTCACGGTCACCATCCTCCTCATGGGCGGCAGCAGCCTGCTGGTCGGTCTCACCCCGACCTACGAGGCGACCGGCGTCCTCGCTCCGGTGATCCTGGTCCTGGCCCGCCTGCTCCAAGGCCTGTCGGTGGGCGGCGAGTTCGCGGCGTCGACGACGTTCCTGGTCGAGTCGGCGGGGCCGGGCCGGCGCGGGCTGTTCTCCAGCTTCCAGTACGTGTCGACGACCGCCGGGCAGCTCGTGGCGTCCGGTATCGCGACGCTGCTGGTGGACACGTTGAGCGACGGGCAGATGAACGGCTGGGGCTGGCGGGTGCCGTTCGTGCTCGGCGCCGTACTCAGCCTGGTCGGCTTCTGGATCCGCCAGGGCGCGCAGGAGACGAGGAGCGCCGAGCAGCAACAGGCGCCGCGCCCCGGCCTGTTGGAGGCGCTGCGCCGCCATCCCCGCCAGTCCCTGCTGATCTGCGGCATCACGGCGGGCGGCACGATCGCGTACTACACGTGGACGTCGTATCTGCCGACGTACGCCGAACTCAACGCGGGCATCGAGAAGTCGGACGCGCTGCTCGCGGGCACGATCTCGCTGGCCTTCTTCGGTCTGCTCCAGCCTCTGGGCGGCCTCCTCTCCGACCGCTTCGGCCGCCGCCCCCTCCTGCTCTTCTTCGGCCTGGGCTTCACCCTCCTCACCGTGCCCCTGCTGCACGCCCTGCACGACTCCTTCGCGGTGCTGCTGCTCGTGCAGTGCGCGGGCATGGTGCTGCTGACCGGGTTCACGTCGATCAGCGCGGCCGTGAACGCCGAGGTGTTCCCGCCCCGGGTGCGGGCGGCGGGCATCGGGTTCCCGTACTCGCTGACGGTCGCCATGTTCGGCGGGACGGCGCCGTACATCGGCACGCTGTTCAAGGAACTCGGCCACGCGGACCTCTTCCCCTGGTACGTCGCCGCCCTCTGCCTCGGCTCGTCCCTCGTGTATCTACGGCTCCCCGAGACCGCCCACAAGCCGCTGGAACGCTGAGCCACTGGCGCATCGGCAGCACCGGAGCACCCGTCAAGTCTGCAGACACTGCCAACATCTGCCGACATCTCCAGAGTCGGCCAGCAGCTCAGGCGGGAGAGCGTGTCGTCGTCGTGGCCGGCCACGGACACCTCGTCGGGGACGACGACTCCGGCGCGCGCGAGGGCGGTGAGGACGCCGATGGCGCACTGGTCGCTGTAGGCGACGACGGCCGTGGGGAGGTCGCCGGAGCCGAGGAGCCGGCGGGCGGCGCGTTCGCCGGCCTCTTCCGCGCAGGACCCTGATGTGCGCGTCCAGGCCGTGCCGGCGCATGGCGGTGCGGTACCCGCGGCGCCGGTCCGTGGCGATCGCACCCTTGCCGCCGTCGACGTACGCGATCGCGCGGTGGCCGAGGCCCACCATGTGGTCGACGATCTGGCCGACCCCTTCGTCGTCGGCGGTACGGACGACATCCAGCTCGCCGTCGGCGATCCGGCGGCCGACGACGATGACGGGGGCCTTGCGGTCGAGGGCGGCGAGTGTGTCGGCGGGGGCGGTCGGGCCCAGCAGGATCAGGGCCTCGCTGCGGAAGACCAGCGGCGTCTCGACGGCGGTGTGCTCGTCTCGGGTGGGGTCTGGGTGCTCAGAACGCGGTCGTAGCCGACCTCTTCGGCGGCCGTGTGCAGATGCTCGACCAGTTCGGCGTGGAACGGGCCAAGGGACACGGACGCGGTGGACACTCCGACCCGCGCGGCCACGTCCTCCAGCCGGGGGCGCTTGTTCGTGCCGTCGCGCCGGCGTACGGAATCGGCATCACGCATCCGTGAAACCGAACTGATGGCACCAGGACTTAAGGCGCTTCAAGAGCGCTTCAAGAGTGCCTTGCCGCCCGACATCCACGGCGTGCTGGACACGTCGTTCACCCGTGCCCGTCGACGCGCCCGGCAAGGCCCCTGCCGCACCCTCCTGAACAGGAAGTTCTCCAGGATCCTTCCGCGAGACGGAAGCCGTATTGCGCGCCTGTGAAGCCCTTCCCGACGATGTCGCCACGACACCAAGACGGGAGCCGCAACGATGCCGCACATGACCGCCTTCGCCAAGAATCAGTGGTACGTCGCCGCCTACAGCCATGAGGTCGGGCGCGAGCTGCTCGGTCGGACGATCCTCGGTGAGACCCTCGTCCTCTACCGCACGGAGGAGGACGGGACGCCGGTCGTCCTGCACGACCGCTGTGTGCACCGCCGCTACCCGCTGTCCGAGGCGCCGACCCGCCTCGACGGCGACCGGATCGTGTGCGGGTACCACGGGTTCACGTACGACACGACCGGTGCGTGCGTGTACGTGCCGGGGCAGAAACGCATCCCGCGGACGGCGCGCGTGGCCTCGTACCCCGTCGTCGAGCAGGACTCCCTGATCTGGGTGTGGATCGGTGACCCCGCGCTCGCCGACCCGCAGAGCATTCCGCGGGCCAGGCACCTCGACTCCCCCGGCTGGGTCACCGTGCGCGGCATGGAGCCCATCGACTGCGACTACGGCCTCCTCGTCGACAACCTCCTCGACCTCTCCCACGAGACGTACCTCCACGGCGGCTACATCGGCACCCCCGAGGTCGCCGAGACGCCGATCACCACCGAGGTCGACGAGGGCGCCGGCATCGTCCGGGTCAGCCGGCACATGGACGACGCCGAGTGTCCGCCGTTCTACGCCAAGTCCACCGGCATCGAGGGCCGCATCACCCGCTGGCAGGACATCGAGTACCACGCCCCCTGCCTGTACCTGCTGCACAGCCGTATCGCCCCGGTGGGCGTGCTGCCCGAGGCGGACGGCAGCGACCCGAACGGCTTCCACACCGAGATCACGTACGCCATCACGCCGTCCGGCGACGGCAAGGTGTACGACTTCTGGGCGGTCTCCCGGGACTGGGCGACGGACGACGCCGAGGTCACCGAGTTCCTGCGCGGCAACAACCACACCGTCGTCATGCAGGACGTCACCGCCCTCAACCTGCTGCAGCGGACCCTCGGCACCGAGCGCACCGGCTACCAGGAGCTGAGCATCAACATCGACACCGGCGGCCTGGCCGCCCGCCGCATCCTCGCCCGGCTGGTCGAGGAGGGCGACAAGCCCGTGGAGAAGGTCCTGTGAGCGGCAGCCCCACCGGGGAGATCTACCGCATCGACTGGCTGCCGGGCACCGACGTCCTGCACGGCACCTGTCACTGCGGGCGCGAGCACACCTCGCAGGACCCGATCGAGATGTGGGAGTGGATGCTCGCCCACCCCCAGGGACACCAGCCGCAGGGCGAGCAGTCGCCGGTCCGCGAGCCGCAAGGAAACAGCTCATGACCGTGTGGGAAGCCGAACTGGTCGTCGACCGCAAGGAGTTCGCCGCCGACGGCGTGCTCGCCCTCACCCTGCGCCACCCACTGGGCGAGGAACTCCCGGCGTGGGAGCCGGGCGCCCACATCGATGTCGTGCTCGGTCCGGAGCTGGAGCGGCAGTACTCGCTGTGCGGCGATCCGGCGGACCGGGACGCCTGGCGGATCGCCGTGCTCCGGGAGCCGGACGGGCGGGGCGGATCGGCCCATGTGCACGAGCAGTTGGGGCAGGGCGACAAGGTCCGGGTGCGCGGACCGCGCAACCACTTCGCCCTGCGGACCGCGCCCCGCTACCGCTTCATCGCCGGCGGCATCGGCATCACGCCGATCCTGCCGATGCTGGCGGCGGCGGAGGCCGAGGGGGCGGAGTGGACCCTGCTGTACGGCGGACGGACCCGCCGGTCCATGGCGTTCACCGAGGAGTTGAGTCGTTACGGCGACCGCGTCACCGTCGCCCCCCAGGACGAGACCGGCCTTCTGGACCTCGCCCCGGTGCTCGACGACGTCCCCGCGGACGCCCTCGTCTACTGCTGCGGGCCCGGTCCCCTGCTCGACGCGGTGGAGGCGCGGTGCCCGGCCGGGCTGCTGCACGTGGAGCGGTTCGCACCGAAGGAACAGGAGGACGGCGAGAACACGGAGTTCGAGGTCGAGCTGGCGCAGAGCGGCAGGACGGTCACCGTGTCCCCGGACGTCTCGGTGCTCGACGCCGTGCGCGCCGCCGGTGTCGAGGTGCTGTTCTCCTGCACCGAGGGCACCTGTGGGACCTGCGAGACCGACGTCCTCGACGGCACCCCGGAGCACCGGGACTCCGTGCTCACGCAGGAGGAGCAGGAGAGCGGCGAGACGATGATGATCTGTGTGTCCCGGTGCCGTGGGAAGCGGCTCGTGCTGGACCTGTGATCCTCAGGTCGGCCTCGATGCGGGCCACCGCCGCGAGCAGATGCGGCAGCAGGTCCTGTCGGATCGAGTCCACCGAGGTGCGGCCGGCGGGCACCGCGATGTTCACGCCGGCCACCACCGCGCCGTCCCGTTCCCGTACCGGGGCGGCGACCGACCTCAGCCCCTCCTCCAACTCCTGGTCGACGATGGCGTACCCCTGCCGCCTCACGCGCCGCAGTTCCGCCCGCAGGGTGTCCGGCGCGGTGATCGTGCGAGTGGTCAGGGGCTTCAACTCCGCGTGCGTCAGCCGGAGTTCGGCCTCCTCCTCCGGCAGATGGGCGAGGAGCACCCGGCCCACCGACGTCACATACGCCGGGAAGCGGGTACCGACCGTGAGGGACGCCGTCATGATGCGCCGGGTCGGGACCCGCGCCACGTACACGATGTCGTCGCCGTCGAGGACGCACAGCGACGACGACTCCCCTACCCGCGTGACGAGTTGCTCCAGATGCGGCTCGGCGATCTGGGGCAGCGTGTAGCCGGCGAGGTAGGAGTAGCCGAGTTCCAGCACGCGCGGGGTGAGGCGGAAGAGCCGTCCGTCCTGGTGGACGTAGCCGAGGTCGGCGAGGGTCAGCAGCAGTCGGCGGGCGGCGGCGCGGGTCAGGTCGCAGGTGTGGGCGACCTCGCTGAGCGTGCGGGCGGGGTGCTCGGCGTCGAAGGAGCGGATCACGGCGAGGCCGCGCTCGAAGGACCTCACGAAGTGTGGTGCGCGGTCTCCCGGAAGCATCGCCACCTCCAATAGTGTCAACAATGTTGTCGGCGAGCCCAATGACCTTGGTTCTGTTGAGACTTCTACCTTCCCGCAGGGCATCTCCGCGCACTACTGTGCGCCTTGCGCACAACCTGTCGGAACCCCGCTGCACCGTTGTCTGTTACAGGAGGAGCCATGCGTCGTCTGTCGGCCGGTCTCACCGCCGGCGCCCTGCTGCTCGTCGCGACGGCCTGCGGCTCGTCCGACGACGGTCCGTCGGACGCGGGCGCGTCCTCCGGCGGTGTCACCACCGTCAAGCTCGGACTCATCCCGATCGTGGATGTCGCGCCGCTGTATCTCGGCCAGAAGAAGGGGTTCTTCGAAAAGCACGGCCTCAAGCTGGAGTTCACCACCGCTCAGGGCGGTGCGGCGATCGTGCCCGGCGTGGCCAGCGGGCAGTTCCAGTTCGGCTTCAGCAATGTGACGTCCCTGATGGTCGCCCAGACCAACGGCGTCCCCGTGAAGGCCGTCGCCAACGGCATCGCCTCGACCGGCGTGGAGGGCAAGGACTTCAACGGCCTGATGGTCAAGAAGGACAGCACCATCAAGTCGCCGAAGCAGTTGGAGGGCAAGAAGGTCGCCATCAACACCCTGAAGAACATCAACGAGACCGCGGTCCGCCAGGCCGTGCGCAAGGCGGGCGGCGACCCGGACAAGGTGGACCTCGTCGAGATGCCCTTCGACCAGATGCCCGCCGCCCTCGACAACGGCCAGATCGACGCGGCGTGCGTGGTCGAGCCGGCGACCGCCACCATCCGGAGCCAGGGCGGCCGGGAGATCGCCTCGCCTTTGGTCGACGTCGCGCCGGAAGTCACCGTCGCGATGTACTTCACCTCGACGCAGTACGCGCAGCAACACCCGGACGTGGTCAAGAAGTTCCAGGAGGCCACCGCCGAGTCCCTCGCGTACGCCGAGGCCCACCCGGACGAGGCCCGGCAGATCGTCACGACGTACACCAAGATCCCGGCGTCGGTGCTGGACCAGGTGATCCTGCCGAAGTGGCCGAGCGAGCCGAACCGCTCCTCCATCGAGGCCCTCATGAAGCTCGGCGCGGAGGACGGCCTGTTCAAGAAGACGCCCGACCTGGACGCGCTGCTGCCGTGAGGGACGGGGACGTATGAGGGGCATGAACGCATGAGGGGCGGGAACTTCGCACTCGGCGCCGCCGGGCTCGCCGCCGTCCTCGCCCTGGGCGAGGCGGTGCCGCGACTCGGCCTGGTCGACGAGGCGTACTTCCCGCCGACGAGCCGTATCGCCGAAGCCCTCGCGGACGAGGCCGGCGACTTTGCCTTCTGGAGCGCGCTCGGCGACACGCTCACCGGCTGGGCGCTGGGCCTGGCCATCGCGGTCTGCGCCGGAGTCGTCGCGGGCGTGGTCGTCTCCGTCGTGCCGTACCTGCGCGAGGCGACGGCCTCCACCATCGAGTTCCTGCGCCCGATCCCGTCGGTGGCGCTGATCCCGCTGGCGGTGCTGCTCTACGGCACCGAACTGAAGTCGGTGCTCCTGCTGGTGGTGTACGCCTCCTTCTGGCAGGTGCTGATCCAGACCCTGTACGGCGTCCAGGACATCGACCCGGTCGCCGAGGAGACGGCGCGCAGTTACGGCCTCGGCACCTGGGCGCGCGTCCGCCATGTGCTGTGGCCGACCGCCCTGCCGTACGTCATGACCGGGGTGCGGCTCGCCGCCGCGGTGGCGCTGATCCTCGCGATCACCGCCGAACTCGTCATCGGCGCACCGGGGTTGGGCCAGAGAATCGCGGTGGCGCAGACCTCGCAGGCGGTGCCGGAGATGTACGCGCTCATCGTCGTCGCGGGGCTTTTGGGGCTGCTCATCAACGTCGGCGCGCGTACGGTGGAGCGGCGGGCGCTGGCCTGGCACCAGTCGGTGCGCGGGGAGGTGGCGGTGTGATCGGGCGCTTGCTGACGCGCGTGTTCTTCGTCGTCGCGCTGCCCGTGGTGCTGGTCGCCGTGTGGTGGGCGGCGACGGACGGGAGCAAGGATCCCTTCTGGCCGCCGCTGCGGACGATCCTCGACACCTTCCCGGACGTGTGGACGGCCGACCGGCTGCGCACGGATGTCGTGCCGAGCCTTCTGCGACTCCTGGGCGGCTATGCGACGGCCGCCGTGGTCGGCGTGGCGCTCGGCACGGTCATCGGCTCCTACCGCGGGGTGCGCGCGGTGTGCGAGCCGGTCCTGGAGTTCCTGCGGGCCGTGCCGCCGCCCGTGCTGGTCCCGGTCATCATGCTGTTCGCGGGCATCGGCGACACCATGAAGATCGTCGTGATCGCGAGCGGCTGCGTCTGGCCCATCCTGCTCAACACCGTGGAGGGCGTGCGCGCGGTCGACTCGGTGATGCTGGAGACGGCCCGCTCCTACGGCGTCACGGGGATGGCCCGCCTGCGCCATCTGGTGCTGCGCTCGGCGAGCCCGCAGATCTTCGCCGGGCTGCGCCAGGCGCTGTCCATCGGCATCATCCTCATGGTCATCAGCGAGATGTTCGCCGCCGACAACGGCATCGGCTTCACCGTCGTCCAGTTCCAGCGCAGCTTCGCGATCCCCGACATGTGGACCGGGATCCTCGTCCTCGGTCTGCTCGGCTTCCTGCTCTCCGTCGTCTTCCAACTGGTCGAGCGCCGGGTGCTCGGCTGGTACCACGGTCTGCGCGCGACCACCCGGCGGTCCTGAGTGAACATCGTGAAGGGGCGGTCCATGCTCGACGTACGCGGCCTGAAGAAGGTCTACGAGGGTTCCGGACGCCGTGTGGAGGCGGTGCGCGACCTCACCTTCACCGTCGACGCGGGCGAACTGGTCTGTCTCGTCGGCCCGTCGGGCTGCGGCAAGACGACGCTGCTGAAGTGCATGGGCGGTCTGCTCGCGCCGACCAGCGGTGAAGTCCTGCTGGAGGGGCGGAAGGTGAGCGGCCCGCCGCCCGGGATGGCGTTCGTCTTCCAGGAGTACGGGCGCAGCCTGTTCCCCTGGATGCGGGTCGGCGAGAACGTCGAACTGCCTTTGAAGCAGAAGGACTTGAGCAAGACGCGACGCCGCGAACTGGTCCGCGACGCGCTGGAGTCGGTGGGGCTGGCGGACGCTGCCGGGGCGTATCCGTGGCAGCTGTCGGGCGGCATGCAGCAGCGGGTCGCCATCGCCCGGGCGCTGGCGTACGAGCCCCGTGTACTGCTGATGGACGAGCCGTTCGCGGCCGTGGACGCGCAGACCCGGGCCGATCTGGAGGACCTGGTCCGGGGGCTGTGGCGGGAGCGTGGCATCACGATCCTGTTCGTCACCCATGACATCGACGAGGCGGTCTATCTCGGCGAACGGGTCATCGTGCTGTCCGCCTCCCCCACCGTCGTCCGGAAGCAGCTGAAGGTCGATCTGCCCGCGGAGCGCGACCAGTTGCACACGCGGGTGGATCCGCGCTTCGCCGAGCTTCGGACCCATGTGTACGAGCAGATCCAGGCGGCGAAGCGGGGTCCAGAGCCGCGGGGTCCCAAGAGCTCGGTCCAGTAGGCCGTCTGGAGGCTGCGGGTCGTGGGGGCTTGTCGCGCCCACGCGGCGGAGCCGCATATCGATACCGCCCCGCGCCCCTTACGGGGCGCTGCCCTTACCCCCGGCCCACAGGCTCCGGACGTGGCCGAGGTGGCGGGTCATGACCTCGTGTACGGCCTGCTCGTCGCGGGCGATCAGCGCGTCGAGGAGTTCGAGGTGCTCCTCGGCGGAGGCCAGCAGGCGGCCCGCCTCGACGAGTGCGGTGAGGCCGTAGAGGCGGGAGCGCTTGCGGAGGTCGCCGACGACCTCGACGAGGTGGGCGTTGCCGGCGAGGGCGAGCAGGCCGAGGTGGAAGCGGGTGTCGGCCTCGACGTACGCGATGAGGTCGCCGGAGACGGCCGCCTGGACGATCTCCCGGGCGGCGGGGCGCAGCGCCTCCAGGGAGACCTTGTCGGCGGCCCTGGCCAGCTCCACCACCGTGGGGATCTCGATGAGCGCGCGGATGTGCTTGTACTCGTCGAGCTGCTTCTCGGAGACAGCGGTGACCCGGAAGCCCTTGTTGGGGACGGTGTCGACCAGGCCCTCCTTGACCAGGTCCAGCATGGCCTCGCGCACCGGTGTCGCCGAGACGCCGAAGCGGGCGGCGAGCGCCGGCGCTGAGTACACCTCGCCGGGGAGCAGCTCCCCGGCGATCAGCGCGGCCCGCAGGGCGTCGGCGACCCGCTCCCGGTAGCTGCTCTTCTTGCCGCCCAGGGTGGGCAGCGCCGGGGCGGCTGCGGTGGACGAGGCACCGGTGCGCTGGGCGGCCATGGGTCTCCTAGCTGTGCAATGTCACGCGTTACGCGCCTCATTATCCTCGACGTTCAGCGCACCGATCCTCGGTGTTCAGAGCACGAACCCGGCCGGGAACGGGTCCGACGGATCGAGCAGGTACTGCGCGGTGCCGGTGATCCACGCGCGGCCGGTGAAGCTGGGCAGGACGGCCGGCCGTCCCGCGACCTCGGTGGTGCCGAGGAGGCGGCCGGTGAACCGCGTGCCGATGAAGGACTCGTTCACGAACTCGGTGTGCAGGGGCAGTTCACCGCGGGCGTGCAACTGCGCCATCCGCGCGCTGGTGCCGGTGCCGCAGGGCGAGCGGTCGAACCAGCCGGGGTGGATCGCCATGGCGTGCCGGGAGTGGCGGGCGGTGGCGCCGGGGGCGATCAGGTGGACGTGGTGGCAGCCGCGGATGGACGGGTCCTCGGGGTGCACGGGCTCCTCCTCGGCGTTGATCGCCGCCATGAGGGAGAGTCCCGCCTCGAGGATGTCGTCCTTGCGGGAACGGTCGAAGGGCAGCCCGAACTGGTCCAGCGGCAGGATGGCGTAGAAGTTGCCGCCGTATGCCATGTCGTATGTCACCGTGCGCCCGTCGGCCAGTGAGATCTTGCGATCGAGGGCGACGGAGAAGGACGGCACGTTCTGGAGAGTGACCGCCGTCGCGGCCCCGTCCTCCACCGCGACCTCGGCGACGACCAGGCCCGCGGGGGTGTCGAGCCGGATCGTGGTGACCGGCTCGACGACCTCGACCATGCCGGTCTCGACCAGCACGGTCGCCACGCCGATCGTGCCGTGCCCGCACATCGGCAGATAGCCGGAGACCTCGATGTAGATCACGCCCCAGTCGCAGTCGGGGCGGGTGGGCGGCTGGAGGATCGCGCCGCTCATCGCCGAGTGGCCGCGCGGCTCGTTCATCAGGAGCTGCTTGATGTGGTCGCGGTGCTCTCGGAAGTACAGCCGCCGCTCGTTCATGGTCGCGCCCGGGATCGTGCCGATGCCGCCGGTGACGACGCGGGTGGGCATGCCCTCGGTGTGCGAGTCGACGGCGTGCAGGACGAGTTTGCTGCGCACGGTCCAGCCTCCTTTGCGGTCAGCGCGAGTGCGGTTCGGCGAGCCCTTCGGCGACGGCCTTCTCGGTGGCGGCGCGGATCGCGGCCTCCTGCTCGGGCAGCAGGGGCACCCGTGGTGGACGACAGCGTCCCCCGTGGCGGCCGACGATGTCCATGGACAGCTTGATCGCCTGCACGAACTCGACCTTGGAGTCCCAGCGCAGCAGCGGGTGCAGCTGTTCGTAGAGCTTCTTGGCGGTGCCCAGGTCGCCGCCGACGGCCGCGTGGTACAGCTCGACGCAGGCCTTCGGCAGCGCGTTCGGGTAGCCGGCGACCCAGCCCTTGGCGCCGGCGATCGCGAGCTCCAGCAGGACGTCGTCGGCACCGATCAACAGGTCGAGTTCCGGGGCGAGTTCGGCTAGCTGGTAGGCGCGGCGGACATCGCCGGAGAACTCCTTCACCGCGTGGATGTACCCCTCGCGGTGCAACTCGGCGAGCAGTTCGGGGACGAGGTCGACCTTGGTGTCGATGGGGTTGTTGTACGCCACGACCGGGATGCCCACCTCGGCGACTTCCGCGTAGTGCAACAGCACCGAGCGCTCGTCGGCGCGGTAGGCGTTGGGTGGCAGCAGCATCACGGACTCGCAGCCCGCGTCGCGCGCCTGCTCGGCCCAGCGGCGGGACTCGGCCGAGCCGTAGGCGGCCACTCCGGGCATCACCCGCGAGCCGCCGATCGCGGCGACGGCGGTCTCCACGGCCTTCGCCCGCTCCTCGGGGGTGAGGACCTGGTACTCGCCGAGGGAGCCGTTCGGTACGACGCCGTCACAGCCGTTCTCGACGAGCCAGGCGCAGTGCTCGGCGTACTGGTCGTAGTCGACGCGAAGGTCGTCGTCGAGCGGGAGCGCGGTGGCGACGAGGACGCCGCGCCAGGGGCGGTGGTCGGTCATGAGGTTCCTCTCCGAGTGGCGATGTCGTGTTGCCGGGCGAGCACACCGAGCGGTACGGGTCGCGCGAACGGCTGCCGGGACGGGGCGAGTTCACATCCGGCGAGTCCGGCGACCGCGGGCCCGCACACACGTCCCTGGCACCAGCCCATTCCGGCCCGGGTCAGCAGCTTCACGGTGCGCACGTCGCCCGCGCCGAGCTCGTCCACGGCCTCGCGGACGGCCCCGGCGGTGACCTCCTCGCAACGGCAGACGAGGGTGTCGTCGGTGACCTGGTCGCTCCAGTGCGCGGGCGCCGGGTACGCGGCGTCGAGGGCGGCGGCCGACTTCCGCAGTTTCATACGGGACTTGGCGGCCGCCGCCCACTGCGCGGGGTCGGGTTCGGTGCCCTTCAGGCGCGCGGCGACCGAACGTCCGGCGATGTGCCCTTCCGCCAGGGCGAGGGCCGCGCCGCCGATGCCGGTGGACTCGCCGGCCGCCCATACGCCGGGCACGTCCGTGCGCTGCTCGTCGTCGACGGCGACCGTGAGGCCGTCCAGGCGGCAGCCGAGGGTCTCGGCGAGGTCGGTGTGCGGGAGCATCCCGTGTCCGACGGCGAGGGTGTCGCACGGCAAGTGCCGCTCGGTGCCGGGGCGGACGCGCCCGTCGGTGCCGAGCGCGGCGACGGTGACGCCGGTGAGCCGCTCGTCGCCGTGGGCGCGTACGACCGTGTGGCGGGAGAGGATGCGGACGCGGTGGCGCAGGAGGCGGGCCGCGTATCCGGCGCCTTCGGGAAGCTTGCCGGCCAGGGCCCAGCCGTGCCGGACGAGGTCCTTGGGGCCTGCCGCTTCGACGAGCGCCGCGATCTCGACGCCGGCCGCCGCGAGCCCGGTCGCCACGGGCAGCAGCAACGGCCCGGTCCCGGCGACGACCGCCCTGCGCCCCGGCACCACGAGCCCGCCCTTGAGCATCGCCTGCGCACCACCGGCGGTGACGACACCGGGAAGGGTCCAGCCGGGGAAGGGCAGCACGCGCTCGTAGCCGCCGGTGGCGAGGAGTACGGCGTCGGCGTGCACGGCGACCGGCTCCCGCTGCTCGGGGCCGAGCAGGGCGTGCACGGTGAAACCGCCGGACTCCCGTTCCACGGACCAGACATGATGGTCCGTCAGCAACTGGACGTCGCTCCCGGCCAGACCGTCCCTCAGCCGTTCCCAGGTCCGCCACTGGTGGTGCAGGGCCCCCGGCCGCTGTGCGCGGAGACCGGACGCGGGCCGGCGGTAGAACTGCCCGCCCGCTTCCGTCGCCGAGTCGACGATCGCGACCGTCACGCCCTGTGCGGCGGCCGCCAGTGCCGCGGCGAGACCCGCGGGACCCGCGCCGATCACCACGAGGTCAGCCATCGTGCCCCGTCCCCTGCTGCGTCCGGATGGCATCGCCCGGGTGCAATGGCACCAGGCAAGCACGCTGGTTCGGGCGGTCGTTGACGGTCACGAGACAGTCGAAGCAGACGCCGATGCCGCAGAAGACACCGCGCGGTCGGCCCTCGCCCCGAGTGCTGCGCCACGAGGTGACACCGGCCGCCCAGAGCGCGGCGGCGACCGTCTGGCCGGGCAGTGCCTCGATCTCGCGGCCGTCCAGGGTGACCGTGAAGGCCGGGCCCGGGTGGGCGTCGGCAAGCTCCAGAGGGGTTCTCATACGGCCTCCTCGGCGGCGAAGCGGTCGGGGCGGAACGGCGTCAGGTCCAGATCGGGGGCCGTCGCGGTCAGTGCCTGTGCGATCAAGTGACCCGTGCCGGTGGCGAGTCCGATGCCGGCGCCCTCGTGACCGCAGGCGTGGTGGAGCCCGGGGACGCGGGAGTCGGGGCCGATGGCGGGGAGGTGGTCCGGCAGATACGGGCGGAAGCCCAGGTAGGCGCGCATCGCATGCACGTCCGACAGGCACGGGAACAGCCGGGTGGCGCCCGCCGCGAGCGCCCGTACGACGGGCAGGGAGAAGGTCCGGTCGAAGCCGACCCGCTCGCGGCTCGCCCCGATCAGGATCGGCCCCGCCGCAGTGCCCTCGACGACCGGTGAGGTCTGCAACGCCGCCGAGTCGCTGGCCACGTCGGCCACATAGTCGGCGGCGTACACCTTGTGGCGGACCAGGCGCGGCAGCGGCTCGGTGACGAGGACGAAGCCGCGCCGCGGAAGGACGGGGAGGCGGACACCGGCCAGCGCGGCGAGCTCTCCGCCCCAGGTGCCGGCCGCGTTGACGATCGCCGGGGCGTGGATGTCGCCCTGGTCCGTACGGACCCCGCGCACCGCACCGTCCGGCGCGCGCAGGACATCCGTCACCGTCCGGCCGGTGCGCAGGCGGGCGCCCGAGGCGCGGGTGAGGTGGGCGGCGGCCAGGGCGGGCATGACCTGGCGGTCCTGGGGGTAGTGGAGGGCACCGGGCAGGCCGGGGGCGAGGTGGGGTTCGAGGTCGTACAGCGCGTCACCCGCGACCGGTTCCGCGACGACCCCCGCGGCGCGCTGCCCGTCGGCGAACCGCTCCAGCGCCGCGAGCCCGGCCGGGGACGAGGCCACGACGACACCGCCCTTCGCCTCGTACTCGACGGCCGCCCCGAACTCCTGCGCCAGTTCGCCCCACAGGCGGCCGGACAGCAGCGCGAGGTCGAGTTCCGGGCCCGGTTCCTTGTCGGAGACGAGGATGTTGCCCTCGCCGGCCCCGGTCGTGCCGCCGGCCACGGGGCCGCGGTCGACGAGGATGACATCGAGGCCCGCCCGAGCCGCGTACAGGGCGCAGGCCGCGCCCACCATCCCGGCTCCGACGACCACGACGTCGCAGGTCAGTCGCTCGGTCACGTCAGTACTATGTCACACACCACACTGGGAGAGAACAGTCCCGCGCAGCCTTCTCACAACAATCGGACGCCCCCTGAAATCGGAGACCCCCTGACGGGGCGCCGTCGGCGACCTGAACGCCGACGGTGCCCCGTTCAGTCCTCGGGGGCCGGCACCACGCGCAGGTGAGCCGCGGTGCGGCGTGCCCCGCGCGCCCGGGGCCGGTCGCGGCGTACCTCGCGCAACACGAACGTCAGCCGGGTGTAGCCCATCTCCTGAAGGCTCCTGGGCGTCTCGTCGACGACCCGGCATTCGGTGGCGCCCCAGCGCGGATCGGGGTGCACCAACGGACGTACGGCGCCGTCCTGGGCGACGGCCCGCTCGCCGACCGCGCGGATCCAGTGCGGCAGGCCCTGCCGGTAGGCCGCCTCCATGATCGGGTCCTGGGCGATGTCCCGGCGGATGGCCTGCAGGCCGTGGTCGTGGCCGTGCCGTTCCACGGCGGCCGCGAAGTGGGCCAGCATCGGCAGGCACCAGCTGGACTCGTGCTCACCGAGGACCGTGCTCGCGTCCGGGTGGAAGAGCACGAACCGGAGGAAGTTGTCGTCCGGCATGGCCGTGGGATGGGGGCCCACGCCTTGGAAAAGTGACGCGAAAGCGGTGTTCGCCAGAACGACGTCCCAGCGGTGGTCGAGGATGACGGACGGGAAGGGCACGGCCTCCAGGAGGGTGGCGTAATCCCGTAGATACGCCTGGGCCTCGGGACTCTCGGGGGCGGGCCGCGGTACGGACCGCTGCCCACCTGCCTGATATGCCATCGGGAGGTCACCCCTCTTGCCTATGCGGCCTTCACGCGGCGCCTTGATCCTGCTGCCCCGGTCCGAGGCGTGTCAACTATCGTGGCATTTCGTGCCTGTTGACGGCTGAAATTGGCCACAGTTGTGGCGAGACCTGGATGTGAGTTCGAACCACCCGGTAATGTCCGTCGAGTTCACGGCAACCGTTTGTGAGAAGCCTGTGAGAGACGTAGGAGTTCTGTCGGTGACGGATGGCTTCGAGGGTTCGGGCGCCACGCCGACGGCCGTACTGCCGGCCGTCGTCGCTCGTGTCACCGCGCTCGCCGACCGGCTCGGCGTGCCGCACGCGGAGGTCTTCGACACCGCCCGCCTGTCCGTCGCCTCCGGCGTCCCGGAGCCCGTGGTCAAGGCCCTGCTGAGCGGCCGCCCGGCGGGCGAGCCGGACGTACAGTCCCGGTTCCTGCAGCGACTGGACCTCCTGCGCCGCACCCGCGTCAAGCCGAACGGCCGCAAGTACACCCAGCAGGAGATCGCCGACGGCGCGGGCATGTCGCGACAGCAGGCGGGCGCTCTCATCAACGGCGACCGGCGCCCCACCATGGAGCACTGCGACGCCATCCAGCGCTTCTTCCGCGTGCACGCCGGATTCCTCACGGCCGAGGACCCCGAGGCGCTCGCGAGCGCCCTCCAGCGCACCGAGCAGGACCTGCTGCAGAAGCTCGCGGAGCGCGAGGCGGCCCAGGCCGCCGAGGATCCGCTGGAGAAGCTCCTGCAGGACCACGGCGTGCGCGGCATCGCCTGGCGGGCCGCCCAACTGCCCACCGACCAGCACCGCGACAAGGTCGCGGAGTGGCTGGACATGCTCTTGGAAAGCGTCAAGCGGCCCGAGTCGTGATCCGGAGGGGAAAAACCGGGGGAGAACGGGAGAACTGTGGGCATCGGTAAGGAAATGCGCCGCCTGTGCGGCGAGTTGGTCGCGGAGCTGACGCTTCCCGCGCCCGCGGCGCCCGAGAAGCTGTACGGCGCCCTGTGCGACGCGATGAGCAGACGCCGCGGCCGGCCCGTCCACTTCCGTACGGCCGCCTTCCCGCCCGGCACGGCAAGCGGGCTGTGGCTCGACATGGCCCACCAGGACCTCGTCGTGATCGAGGAACGCACCGCTCCCGAGCATCAGTTGGTGATCCTCGGCCACGAGCTGTGGCATATGAAGGCCGGCCACCGCAGCCACAGCATCGAGGGCGCCACCGTGGCGGCCCGGCTCCTCAGCGACGACGCCGACCTGCGATCGACGGTCCTGAAGGTCGCCGCCCGCAGCCACTTCGACCAGGCCGAGGAGAAGGAGGCCGAGACCTTCGGCCTGCTGCTGGCCAGCAAGTGCCGTCCGTGGCTGGCGGTTTCGTCGGTACGAGGGCAGCGGGACCACCTGGCGGGGCGGATCGAGGCGTCACTGGGTTACCTCGGGCCACAGGGCTGATCAAGGGCACGTCGGGCCAGGGACAACGCCCCGGGTCAGGTCGCGCTGCGCTCGTTCGCCGCCCGCAGGTCCCGTTCCACGGCGCGCACGGGCCGTGTCCGGCTGACCCGCCCGCAGCAGCTCGCGCCGGTTCTCGCGGCTCCGGTCCGCGCCACTCCCCCGCTGACCCTCGCCGGCCATCCGGTAGGCGCGCCGAGCGCCGTCTCGCCTCCGCTAAGCGGGCGAACCGAAGCGTGGGCGGACCCGATTGTCAGTGGTGGACGGCAAGCTGGTGATGCGCCCTCCTATGCGGGGCGTGACGCGACGACGCCGACTTGGGGAGAGCCGACCGATGCCCACCGCCGTACTGACCGACCGCGAGCGCACCGCCGTCCAGGCCTATCTGCGGCTGTTGCACACCGTACGAGCCGCGTTCGACGGTCCCCCCGGCTCCCGCCGACCACCCGTCGTCCCGCCCTCCGTCCTCGCCGAGGCGGAACAGGCGCTGGCGGACGCGGGACTGAGCGGCAACGAGGAGGAGTTCTTCCGGCTGCTGCAGAGTTGGTGCCCCGCGGAGCCCTAGCGGGTCGGGGCTCAGGTGTGCGGCACGCTCACCGCGGTCGCCACCAGCCCCCGTTGGACCGTCCACCGGCCCTCGAAGAGGTCGATCCGGCGGTCGCCCACCACCGGGCCCGGCACCAGGAGCCGGGCCCGGAAGCCGCCGCTGTGCCGGTCGCCGGGGTCGGCGAAGACGTCGATGTCGGCCTCGGTGAAGTCCAGCCACTTCCCGGTGAGGGGGAACCATGCCTTGTAGACGGACTCCTTGGCGCTGAACAGGAGCCGGTCCCAGTGGATGCCGGGGTCGTCACCGGTCAGGCGGCGCAGCCGGTCCGCCTCGGCGGGCAGGGCTACGGCCGCAAGGACGCCCTCCGGGAGCGTCTGGTGGGGCTCGGCGTCGATGCCGAGGGAGGCCAGGTCGGCGGCGCGGACCAGCGCGGCGGCGCCGTAGCCGTCGCAGTGGGTCATGCTGCCGGCCAGCCCGGCCGGCCAGCCCGGGGCGCCGCGGTCACCGGGCAGGATCGGCTGCGGCGGCACGCCGAGCTTCTCCATGGCGCGGCGCGCACAGGAGCGTACGACGGCGAACTCCCGGCGGCGCTTGCCGACCGCCTTGGCGACGACCGCCTCCTCCTCGGGGTACAGGGCCGTGTTCGGGGGCTCCTCGTCGCCGTACGCCTCGACGGTGACGACCGTGTCCGGCAGCAGTTCCTCGATCAACGGTCCCCGTCCTCCCTGGGCAGAATCCGGCGCAGCCGTCCCGGCGGATCCGGTCGCTTGCGCCACTCGCGGGGGTATCCGACCGACACCTCCTCGAAGCGGACGCCCTCGTGCCAGGTGGTCCGCGGGATGTGGAGGTGGCCGTAGACCATGGTTTCGACGCGGAACCTGCGGTGCCAGTCGGCGGTCAGCCGGGTGCCGCACCACATGGCGAACTCGGGGTACCACAGAACGTCCGTCGGGTGCCGGTCCAGCGGGTAGTGGTTGACGAGGACGGTGGGCAGGTCGTCGGGCAGTGCGGCGAGCCGGTGCTCGGTCTCGGCGACCCGGGCCTCGCACCAGGCCTCGCGGGACGGGTACGGGTCGGGGTGCAGCAGGTACTCGTCGTTGCACACGATCCCGGTCCCGTGCGCGTACTTCAGCCCCTCCTCCTTGGTGGTGCAGCCGGAGGGCAGGAAGGAGTAGTCGTACAGCAGGAACAGCGGCGCCACGGCCACCGGGCCGCCGGGGCCGTCCCAGACGGGGTAGGGGTCCTCGGGGGTGGTCACGCCGAGTTCCCGGCACATGTCGACCAGGTGCTGGTAGCGGGCGGCGCCGCGCAGGGTGACGGAGTCCTTCGGGTGGGTCCACAGCTCGTGGTTGCCCGGCGCCCAGACGACCTTGCGGAAGCGGCCGGCGAGTGTCTCGAGGGCCCAGCGGATGTCGGCCACGGTCTCCGCCACGTCACCGGCGACGAGCAGCCAGTCGTCGTCCGAGTCGGGGCGCATCTTCTCGACGAGGGCGCGGTTCTCCTCGTAGCCGATGTGCAGGTCACTAATGGCCAGCAGCTGTCCGGCACCGCCGGCCGTCGACGTCACCCTCGCCCCTTTCGATCACACGAATGACACCACGAGAACACAGAGTGCCGCGCCGGTACAAGGCGGGATCTCGTCGGCGGTCCGACAGGGCGGTGTCGGGGTGGGCGGCCGGGGCGGTCAGGAATGATCCGCAATTCCGTAACACGTACGTTGCACGCGGCACCCTTTGATAGCCGTATGATCGCCCCAACACCACCGCCATGAACGTCCCTTCGCACGGGGCGGTTTGGTGTCCCTCCAACCACCCTGCCCGGGCACGGGCCTGCTTTGCCCTGCCCGCGAACCCGAAAGGACGGCCCTGCATGGTCTCTCGCGTACGCGTCTGGCTCAACCGCACGTACGCGGAGAACGTGTTCTTCATGGATCAGCTGCGGAGAAATCCCAGCGATCGGGCCGTCGAGATCCACGCGACGCACGGGGACGCCGACTCACCCGTGCTGGCCGCCGCCGACACCGCCGATCTGGAGCCGGAGGGCCTGTCCCCGGCCGCGTATGTCGAGTACGCGCTCGACCAGTGCCGGCGCCGTGGCATCGACGTCTTCGTGCCGCGGCTGCACCAGTCGGCGATCGTGGCGCACCGCGCGGAGTTCGAGGCGGCCGGTACGGCGCTGCTGGCGCCGCCGCCGGAGGCGGTGGCGGTCTTCCAGGACAAGGTGATCGCGTACGAGGCCGTACAGGCGATCGGGGTGCCGGTACCGCCGTGGTGGCGAGTGCGTACCGCCGACGAACTCGTCGCCGCCGTCGAGGAGTTGGAGGCGGGAGGCTACAGGGCCTGCTTCAAGCCGGCGTCCGGTGCGGGCGGGGTGGGCTTCCGTGTCATCACGCGCGCCCCCTTCTCGCTCACGCACCTCAGCGGGTTCCCGACTCCGTATGTGCAGCTGGATCTTGTGCTGGACGCGCTGCGGCGGGCCGACGAGCCGGTCGACTGGCTGGTCATGCCCCGGCTGGAGCAGCCCGAGGTGTCGGTGGACTGCCTCACCGGCCCCGACAACCGGGTCCGGCTGGCGATCGGCCGGGTCAAGAACGGTCGTCGTCGCGGGTTCACACTGCAGGAGCAGTGGCTGGAGCCGGCGCGGCTGATCGCGGAGGGGTTCGGGCTGCACTATCTGTCCAACATCCAGTTCCGGATGTTCGGGGAGACGCCGGTGCTGATGGATGTGAACACGCGGCCTGCGGGCGGGTTGCATCAGCTGTCGCTGTGCGGGGTCAACGTCCCTTGGCTGGCTGTGCAGTTGGCGCTCGGGGAGGATCCGGGGGTGGTGGCTCCGCCGTTCCTGGGGCAGGACTACACGGTGGTCTCGGGGCCGCGGCCGCTGCGGCCGGTGTCCATTCCGCAGCAGCGGGCCGAGGTCGAAGAGCCGTTGCTGCCGGCGATGCCCGCTCCGACATCGGTCGACTCGGTGGAGAGTGGGGCGGCTCAGGTGCTGCCGCTCTAGCGTTATCGGCCCGTATGGACCAATCTCGGCGTCATGCCCGAACTACTGGGTCAACTGGCTCATCGAGCAGGCCAAGTCGCCGACATGTACGGCAACACCTTGAGTCCTCCCCTCCCCGAGGGGAGGGGATTCCTGGCTCAGGCCGCCTGACGGAGCAGCGCCCCGTCAGGTCTTACGCCCTCGACACCAGCCGGGTTGAGACCAGCCCCGACGAGCATCACACGCGCGGAGTTCTTGTCCCTCGGGGAGACGGCTCCGCACGCCGTGCAGGTATAGGTACGTTCCGACAGCGGCTGGCCCCCCCCATTACCTTTTTGGTAGCCCCGCAATGGGGCGCCCGGCCTTCGGAGTTGGCATGACTTTCTCCCCCTGTCGATCGCATGTCTTGGGGGGTGGTGTCACCGGCTCCGGAGGCATCGACAGACCGCTGATTAGGGGCATGACCACCGGCTTCTTCGCAGGTCGGGAGGCTCTTCGTAATGTGGATGTGGCGATCGGTGCCGTGGGACGGCCGGGCGAGGACGACCGAAGGACGCACGTGATCGACGTCAGTGACATCGGCGCTTTCCTCGGCCTGGACGTCGGCAAGGGCGAACACCACGCCACCGCCGTCACCCCGGCCGGGAAGAAGGCCTTCGACAAGCGGCTGCCCAACAGCGAGCCGAAGCTCCGCGAAGTGTTCGGCAAACTGCAGGCCAAGCACGGGACCGTGCTCGTGGTGGTCGACCAGCCGGCCTCGATCGGGGCTCTGCCGCTGGCGGTGGCCCGGGACATGGGCTGCCCGGTCGCCTATCTGCCCGGCCTGACGATGCGGCGGATCGCCGACCTCTATCCCGGCGAGGCCAAGACAGATGCCCGCGACGCGTTCGTCATCGCAGACGCGGCCCGCGTCATGCCTCACACGCTCCGCTCGGTCGACCTCGAGGACGAGACCATCGCCGAGCTGGAGATGATCGTCGGCTTCGACGACGACCTGGCCGGCGAAGCAACCCGCATCAGCAACCGCCTGCGGGGCCTGCTCACCCAGATCCACCCGTCGCTGGAACGGATCCTGGGCCCACGCGTCCAACACCCGGCCGTGCTCAAGCTCCTCGACCAGTTCGGCTCCCCGGCCCAGATCCGCAAAGCCGGACGCCGACGGCTCATTGCGTTGATACGCCCGAAGGCACCGCGGATGGCCGAGCGGCTCGTCGAGGACATCTTCACCGCACTGGACGAACAGACCGTCGTCGTCCCGGGCACCGACGCGGCCGCTCTGATCGTCCCCAGCCTCGCCAACTCGCTCCGAGCGGTGCTTGACCAGCGGAAACTCTTGGCCACCCGGATCGAGGAACTGCTGGAGAACCACCCTCTTTCCAAGGTCCTGACGTCCATGCCGGGGATCGGCGTCAGGACCGGAGCCCGCATCCTCATCGACGTCGGCGACGGCCGTTCGTTCCCGACCGCCGCCCACCTCGCCGCCTACGCCGGCCTCGCCCCCACAACCCGCAGTTCTGGCTCCTCGATCCGCGGCGAACAACCATCCCGCCGCGGAAACAAGCAGCTCAAACGGGCCTTCTTCCTGTCCGCGTTCGCGGCTCTGGCCGACCCGGCCTCCCGGACCTACTACGACAAGAAGATCAGCCAGGGAAAACACCACACCCAAGCCCTCCTCTGCCTCGCGAGACGACGAGCCGACGTGCTCTTCGCGATGCTCCGCGACGGCACCTTCTACGACCCCCAACCCGCCCCATCAGCTTGACGAAACCCATAGGGGCACCCCCCCGGGAAACTTTTTTCCGGGAGGGTGTATCAGGGCGCGGACAGCGCGCTCATAAGAGTGAAAGGCAACGGGGGAACACGGGGAACCACGGGGGATCGCACCACAACGGGGGAAGCACGGGGGCTTCGGGTCGGCCGGCGCTGTCACGGGGGCGGCGGCCGGCCGGCCCGAAGGTGCTTCTCGGGGTCCGGAGTCAGAAGCGGCCCGAACCCCGGTACAGCTCCAGCTCCCCGTCCAGTTCTACGGCGAGCACCGTGGCGTGCGGGTCGAGGTCCGCCCCGGTGGGCGGTTCGATCCAGAGCACGCCCGGCGTTTCGTGCAGGCCGCCGGTGACCCGGTGGGCCAGTTCCGTGCCGCTGCCGAGGACCGTGACCCGGCGTACCGCACCGAGCAGCCCACGTACGTTGATCTCGGCGCGCGGGGCGTCGAAGAGGATCAGGTACAGGGTGCGGCGGTCCTTGGAGAGGGTGCTCGGGCCGTAGTGGTGACCGGGCGGGAGGCCGCGTTCGGTGCCGTACACCGCCTCCGCGTGCTTGGCGATCCAGTCGCCGAGCCCCTCCAGGCGTTCGACCTGCTCCGCCGGGATCGTGCCGTCCTCGCGCGGTCCGACGCTGAGCAGCAGGTTGCCCCCGCCGCCGATCGTCTCCGCGAAGTAGCGGATCAGCTGGTCGACGGACTTGTGGTTGTGGTCGTGGTGCTGGTGGCCCCAGGAGTCGTTGATCGTCAGGCACAGCTCCCAGGGGCCCTCGGGCGGGACGACCGGGGCGCCCTGTTCGGGCGTCGCGTAGTCGCCCTCGCTGAGCATGCGGGCGTTGAAGACGACATGCGGTACGTACGACCGGATGAGCGCGGCGAGTTCGGGAATGCGCCACTGCTCCTCGCTGCGGTCCCACTCGCCGTCGAACCACATCAGGTCCGGCCGGTAGCGGGAGGCGAGCTCGCGGATCTGGCCGTCCCGGTAGGCGATGAACCGTTCCCAGGCGTCCAGGTCCTCGAATTCCGCCGCGACTTCGGAGTACCGGTTGTCCTCCAGCTCCGGCGGACGGCCCGGCTTGCGCGTGGAGGCGTAGTCGGGATGACTCCAGTCCGAGTGCGAGTAGTAGAGGCCGACCTTGAGGCCCTGCTCGCGCAGGGCGTCCGCGTAGCCGCCGATCAGGTCGCGGCCCACGTTCAGGTCGCCGTGGGCGGTGTCCCACAGGGCCACGCCGTCGTGGTGGCGGCTGGTCAGGACGGCGTACCGGGCGCCGGCCCGCGCGAAGAGCCTCGCCCACTCGCGCGGGTCGTAACGGGACGCCGTGAAGCGGTCGAACTGGGACATGTACTCGTCGTACGGGACGATGTCGTCGTAGAACGACCAGGACTCCTGGACGCCGTCGACGGCGTAGATGCCCCAGTGGATGAAGATCCCCAACTTGGCGTCGGTGAACCAGGGTTGTATGGGCACCCGCGCTCAGCTCCCTTCCGCGCGGCGCAGGCGGAGCGTGAGGACCTGGAAGGGGCGCAGGGCGACCGCGACGCCGCCGTCACCGGTGACGTCCGCGTCCTGAAGCGGGCGCTCCAGCAGGTCGGTCACCTGGGCGCCCGCCAGCGGGAAGCCGGTACGCAGGACGCCGGTCGCACGGCCGCCGCCGGACTCGTAGAGGCGTACGACGACGTCACCGGAGCGGTCGTCGGCCAGCTTGACCGCCTCGACGGTCACGCCGTCGCCGTCCACGGAGACGACCGGTTCGGGCGCGCCCGCCGCATCCGCCACCCGCAGGGGGAGGTTGAGGGAGTAGCCCTCGGCGACGGCGTCCTCGATGCTCGCGCCGGGGAGCAGGGAGTAGGTGAAGCGGTGCCTGCCCTGGTCGGCCTCGGGGTCCGGGATGCGCGGGGCGCGGACCAGGCTGAGGCTGACCCGGGTCGTCGTACCGCCGTCCTCGCGGACCGTGCGGGAGACGTCGTGGCCGTACGTCGAGTCGTTGATGACCGCGACGCCGTAGCCGGGCTCGGCGATGTGCACCCAGCGGTGGCCGGAGACCTCGAAGCGGGCCGCCTCCCAGCTGGTGTTGGTGTGGGTGGGCCGCTGGATGTGGCCGAACTGGATCTCGGCGGAGGAGTGCGGGGCACGGATGTCCACCGGGAAACCGGCCTTGAGGATCTTCTCGGCCTCGTGCCAGTCGATCTCGGTCTCGAAGTCGATGCGGGGGCTGCCGGCGCGCAGGGTGATCGTCTGGGTGACCTGCGAGCCCTTGCCGAAGGAACGCGTGACGCGGATCGCGCCGCGCAGGGGGTCCTCTTCGACGACGGCCACCGCGTCGGCGTCCAGCAGATCCGTATAGCGGTTCTTGTAGTGCTTGTCGATGTCCCAGGCGTCCCAGTAGTTCGGGAGGTCGGTGTGCAGGCGCAGGAGGTTGCCCTTGTCGGCGAGCACCTCGCGGTTCGCCCGCAGATCGAACACGGAGGACAGGGTGCCGTCCTGCGCCACCTCGACCCGCACCAGGCCGTTGTCGAGGACCCGGCCCGCCACCTTCACCGACTGTGCGGGCTGGGCGTCGGTCAGCGGCGCGCTGCCGCTCGCGGGCACCTCGACGTAGGCCGGTGCGCCCTCGGAGGTGCGGACGACCTCGGCCCGGTCGAAGGGGCTGGTGTTGAACACCCGCGTGCCGCCGGCGCCCAGCGCGGCCACGGCCTCGGCGGTCAGCGCCTCCAACTCCTCGGCCACGCGGGCGTATTCGGCCTCCGCCTCGCGGTGCACCCAGGCGATCGAGGACCCCGGCAGGATGTCGTGGAACTGGTGCAGCAGGACGGTCTTCCAGAGCCGGTCCAGCTTCTCGTACGGGTACACGTACCCCGGCGCGTGCAGCGCCGCCGTCGTGGCCCACAACTCGGCCTCGCGGAGCCGGTGTTCGCTGCGCCGGTTGCCCTGCTTGGTGCGGGCCTGCGAGGTGTAGGTGGCGCGGTGCAGCTCCAGGTAGAGCTCACCGACCCACACGGGGGCGTCCGGGTACTCCTCGCGGGCCTTGGCGAAGAAGTCGTCGGGGTGCTCGACGACGACCTTCGGAGAACCCTCCAGGTCGGCGAGGCGGCGCGCCCGTTCCATGATCTCGCGGGTGGGGCCGCCACCGCCGTCGCCCCAGCCGAACGGCGCGAGGGAGCGCGTGCCGCCGCCCTTCTCGGAGTAGTTGCGGACCGCGCGGTCCATCTCCTCGCCGCTGAAGCGGGCGTTGTAGGTGTCGACCGGCGGGAAGTGGGTGAAGATGCGGGTGCCGTCGATGCCCTCCCACCAGAAGGTGTGGTGGGGGAACTTGTTCGTCTGGTTCCAGGAGATCTTCTGGGTCAGGAACCACTCGTTGCCGGCGAGCTTGGCGAGCTGCGGGTAGGCGGCGGTGTAGCCGAAGGAGTCCGGCAGCCAGACGCCCTTGGTCTCGACGCCGAAGTGCTCGATGAAGAACCGCTTGCCGTGGATGAGCTGGCGGGCGATCGCCTCGCCGCCGGGCAGGTTGCCGTCGGCCTCGACCCACATGCCGCCGACCGGCGCCCACTGGCCCTTCTTCACCGACTCCTGGATACGGGCCCACACGTGCGGGTAGTTGTCGCGGACCCACTCGTACTGCTGGGCCTGCGAGCAGGCGAAGATGAAGTCGTCGTACTCGTCGGCCAGGGACGTGACGTTGGAGAAGGTGCGGGACGTCTTGCGCTTCGTCTCCCGGATCGGCCACAGCCACGCCGAGTCGATGTGGGCGTGGCCGACACCGGAGACCGTGTGCGCGCTGGCGTGGGCCGGCCTGGCGAGCGCCGGGGCGAGCACCTCGCGGACTGCGGCGGCGCTGCCCGAGATGTCGTCGAGGTCCAGGGCGTCCATGGCCCGGTCCAGGGCGTGCATGATCTCGTGGCGGCGCGGCTCGTGCTCGCCGAGGTGGACCATGAGCTCGCGCAGCACCTGGATGTCCAGGTCGAGGTGCCAGACCTCCTCGTCCAGGACGGCGATGTCGGCGCGCTGGAAGGTGTACAGCGGCTTGTCGCCTGCCGTGAGGACGTCGCCGAGCCGGGTCGTCCTCGAGAAGTTGTCGGCCAGGATGTCCGGGTTGGAGGCGGCCTCGACCAGGTAGTCGATCTCCTCGCCGCCCGAGACCGGGTTGCCGATCGGCACGTACTGGTTGAGCGGGTTGACCGCCTTCAGGGGCCGGCCATCGGGCAGGTGGACCAGGGCCTCGGCCTGGTTGCCGGGCCAGTCGCCCACGAAGCCGAGGTCGATGACCGCCTCGACGCGCCGTCCGGCCCACTCGGCGGGGACGCGCCCGCGCATACGGAACCAGGTCGTGCCCCAGGGCGGACCCCACGGGGTGTCCATCGCGAAGGGTTGGTACCGGGCGGCCGCGGCCTCCTCGAAGGAGACGGGCTCTCCCGGCGCCTGCCAGGCCTCGACCTCGAGGGGGACGGTGGCCGAGTAGATCGCGGGCCTGATGCGCTGGTTGTGGACGCGCTCGACGCGTTCCTCGATCCGGCGGCGTTCGTCGTGCATGAGAGGTCTCCAGGGAGGGAGAGAACGGAGGGGGAAGCGGGGGACGGAAGCGCTTTCCGGGCGAGCGCTACCTAAGGTACGCGAGGCCGGGATGCACCCCGGCGTACCCCTCGACCAGCCTGCGGGCGACGTTGACCGAGTCGACCAGCGGGTGCAGCGCGAACGCCTTCACCGCCGTCGTGCGCGAACCGGACTCGGCGGCGGCCAGCACCTCCCGCTCGACCGCCTTGACCGAGCAGACGAGGCCGGTGGCGTGATCGGGCAGGGGGGCGACGGCGACCGGGTGGGCACCGTTGGCGTCGACCAGGCAGGGCACCTCGATGACGGCCTCGGAGTCGAGCACCGAGAGCGTGCCTTGGTTGCGGACATTGAGGATCAGGGTCGTGCGCTCGTCGCGGGCGATGGCTCGCATCAGCGCGAGCGCCACTTTCTCGTAGCCGCCGGAGAGGTCGTCGGCGTCGCGCTCGCCGGCGCCGGCCGTCTCCCGGTTCTCGGACATGTAGGTGGCCTCGCGCTCGGCGCGGGTGCGGTCCCAGATCTCCAGGGCGGAGGCGTCCGACCGCTCGACCTCCCGGTAGAAGTGCGCCTGCTGGTCGGCGAGGAAGGCGCCGCGGGTCTTGTCGGCCTGCTGGTAGGCGCGGACCGCTTCCCGGTTGAAGTAGTAGTAGTGCAGGTACTCGTTCGGGATCGCGCCCAGCGACCGGAGCCAGTCGACGCCGAAGAGCTTGCCCTCCTCGAAGGAGCCCAGCAGGTCGGGGTCGGCGAGCAGGCGGGGGAGTTCGTCGCGGCCGGCGACGCGCAGGCCGCGCACCCAGCCGAGGTGGTTGAGGCCGACGTAGTCGATCCATGCCTCGCCCGGGTTCTTCACGCCGAGCACGCGGGCGATACGGCGGCCGAGGCCGACCGGCGAGTCGCAGATGCCGATGACGCGGTCGCCGAGGTGGCGGGACATGGCCTCGGTGACCAGGCCCGCAGGGTTGGTGAAGTTGATGACCCAGGCGTCCGGCGCGAGGCGGGCCACGCGCTGGGCGATGTCGATGGCGACGGGCACGGTCCGCAGGCCGTAGGCGATGCCGCCCGCGCCGACCGTCTCCTGGCCCAGGACGCCCTCGGCGAGCGCGACCCGCTCGTCGTTCGCCCTGCCCTCCAGGCCGCCGACGCGGATCGCCGAGAAGACGAAGTCGGCGCCGCGCAGGGCCTCGTCCAGGTCGGTCGTGGCGGTCACCTCGGGCGCGTCCGGCACCCCGGCCGCCTGCTCGGCGAGCACGCGGGTCACCGCGGAGAGCCGCTGCGCGTCCAGGTCGTGCAGCACGACCTGGGTGACCCGGCCTTCGGCGCGGTCCGTCAG
This sequence comes from Streptomyces sp. DT2A-34, assembly GCF_030499515.1. Taxonomy (NCBI): domain Bacteria; kingdom Bacillati; phylum Actinomycetota; class Actinomycetes; order Kitasatosporales; family Streptomycetaceae; genus Streptomyces; species Streptomyces sp. DT2A-34. Next base: position 1,141,375 of record NZ_JASTWJ010000001.1, read on the forward strand.
GAGCGCCCCGTACACGAGCGGTACGCGGAATCCTCCGCCGCCCAGAATCGTCAGTTTCACCGGGTTCCTCCCATCGGGCAGGCGGCGCGCAACGCGTGGTGAGAACTGAGCACGCGCCACCTCCTTGACCTTGCTTCAAGACCCCGGGCTGGTTCCGACCCGGCTGGTGTCGAGGGCGTGAGACCTCGCTGTTCGCTGAGCGGTGGGGCGTCCTGGGCCAGAAGTTGCCTCGCGTCAGCCGCGGGAGGGCTCACGTCTGCACCATTCCCGCCACGACGACCTCGACGCCGGCCTCCTGCAAGGAGGCCCGCGTCACCGCATCGACCGGCGCGTTCGTCACCACCACGTCCAGGTCGTCCGGACCGCACACCCTCGCCATACCCGTGCCGGGGAACTTCGCCGCGTCGGCGAGCAGCACGACCTTCTCACCGGCCTTGATCATGGCCCGCTTGACCGGCACCTCGACGACCGTCGTGTCCATCACCTGCCCGCCCGGCCGCACCCCGCTGGTCCCCAGGAACAGCCAGTCGGCATGCAGCTGGCGCAGGTTGTCCTCGGTGAGGAAGCCGACCAGGGAGCGGTACTCGCGGCGGAGCATGCCGCCGAGCACCACCAGCTCGATGCCCTCGTCATCGGCGAGCTCCTCGTAGACCACCAGATTGCTGGTGATCACCGTGAGGCGGCGGCCGTGCAGCTGGCGGGCCAGCCGGAAGGCGGTCGTGCCGATGTCGAGCAGCACCGACTGACCATCTTCGATCATCGAGGCGGCGCGCGCGGCTATGGCGTCCTTCTCGGCCACGCGCATCTCGGCGACCTCGGCGAAGGGCTGATCGCCCTCCTCCACGACCGCGCCGCCGTGCACCCGCGTAAGGAGGCCGTCCTCCTCGAGTTTGACCAGGTCACGCCGGATCGTGGCGGGGCTCACACCCAGTTGCTCGGAGAGATCGGTCACGGCCGCGGGGCCACCGGAGCGCAGGGCCCGCAGGATGAGTTGGTGTCGTCGTTCTGCCAGCACGATGCGAACACTACTCGTCATCTTCAATCATCGCCATGCTCATTTCTGCTCGGGTATTGACCAATCTCTCTGAGCAGCGCACGATTCCGGTCACCGAAATGAAGAGTTTTGACGAGCTCTCCCCAGCGGGAGTCCCGAACGAGAGGACGCGATCCGTGGACGACGACCGGCCCGATGTGCTGCTGACCGGGCTGCTCTTCTACGACCTCGTCCTCACGGGGCTCGGGAAGCCGCCGACCCCGGGCGAGGAGATCTGGACGGGCGGCATGGGCTGCGGCCCGGGCGGCATCGCCAACCTGGCGGTGGCCGCCGCCCGCTTCGGCCTCAGGACCTCGCTGGCCACGGTGTTCGGCGACGACCTGTACGGCGAGTGGTGCCGGGACATCCTGTGCGACCAGGAGGACATCGACCTCTCGCTGTCGCGCACGGCGGACGGCTGGCCCACCCCGGTCACCGTCTCCCTCGCCTACGGCCACGACCGGGCCCTCGTCACCCACGGCCAGGAGCCCCCGTACTCGCAGGACGCGCTGATGGGCGACCCGCCCGAGGCGCGCACGGCCCTCGTGCACATCGAGGCCGAATCCCGCGAGTGGCTGGCCAAGGCCGCCGCGAACGGCACGCGGATCTACGCCGACGTCGGCTGGGACCCCACCCAGCAGTGGTCGACCGACCTGCTCGACCAGCTCTCCCTGTGCCACGCCTTCCTCCCCAACGAGACCGAGGCGATGGCCTACACCCGCACCGACAGCGCGGTCGCGGCCCTCGGCACGCTCAGCGAGCTGGTGCCGGTGGCCGTGGTGACGCGGGGCGGCGACGGGGCCGTGGCCGTCGACCAGATCACCGGCGAGTACGCGGAGGTCCCGGCCCTGGACGTCGACCTCCTCGACGCGACGGGCGCCGGCGACGTGTTCGGGGCGAGTTTCGTCGCGGCCTCGCTGGGCGGCTGGCCGCTGGAGGAACGGCTGCGGTTCGCCGTGCTCGCCGCCGGCCTGTCCGTACGGCACCACGGCGGGGCGCTGGCGGCCCCCGGCTGGTACGGCGTCGACCACTGGTGGCGGTCGGCGAAGGACCCCGACCTGCGACGCGCGTACGGCTTCCTCGCGCACCGCATCCCGGCCGACGTCGGCCCGCCCGTGCGCCACGCCCCCGTCACCCCGCCGGCCGGTCCCACGCCGGTGGGCCCACGCGCCTCCGACCGGCGGCACTGACCCTCACACCCCCTCTCCACGTCGTACAGGAACAACAGGAGTGACCCGTGGACCTTTCTCGTAGAGGCTTCCTCCAGGCCGCCGTGCTCACCGCGGCCGCCTCCGGCCTGACCGCCGCCTGCGGCAGCGGCTCGGAATCGACCGGCACCAAGAACGGCAAGGACCTCACCCTGTGGTACTGGGGTGGCGCCCTCAGCGACAAGGTGGTCGCCGAGGCCAAGACGCACTTCGGCAGCCAGGTCAAGCTGACCGCCGCCTCCATCGGCGGCGACTTCAAGCAGAAGCTCACCACCACCCTCGCGGCGGGCGGCTCCTCCGTGCCCGACATCACCGGCATCAAGGGCGAGGACATCGCCTCCTTCCTGCCCAACGCCGACCGCTTCCTCGACCTGAACGACCTGGGCTTCAAGAAGATCTCGTCCCAGTACCTGGAGTGGAAGACCAAGCTCGCCCAGACCAAGGACGGCAAGCAGATCGGGTTCCCGATCGACATCGGTCCCACCGCGCTCTTCTACCGCGCGGACCTGTTCGACAAGGCCGGGCTGCCCACCGACCCCGACAAGGTCGCAGCCGAGGCCAAGACCTGGGACGACTACTTCGCCCTCGGCTCCGAGCTGAAGAAGGCGCAGCCCGGCACCTTCCTGATCAACAACATCAGCTCCGTGTTCAATATCGCGGTCGGCCAGGGCACCAAGCGGTTCATCGACGAGGACAACCACTTCATCGGCGACCAGGACCACATCCGCGCCGCGTGGGAAACAGCGATCCGCCCCTACACGCTCGGCATCGACGCCAAGATCAACGACCAGACCTGGAACGCCGCCATCGGCAAGAACCTGGCCACCGAACTCGGCGCCGCCTGGCACGCGCTGGACATCGAGTCGGCGGCCCCCGGCACCAAGGGCAAGTGGCGGGTCTGCGCAACCCCGGCCGGACCGGCGAACCAGGGCGGCTCCTATCTCGCCCTGCCCTCGCAGTGCCGGAACCCCGAAGAGGCGTTCAAGATCATCAGCTGGATCCTCAGCCCGGACAACAACGCCAAGAGCTACACCGACGCCACCATCTTCCCCGCCTCTCCGGCGACGTACTCGATGGAGGCCATGACGGGCCCCGACGCCTTCTTCGGCGGACAGAAGATCATCGAGGTCTTCGGCCCGGCCGCCGAGGCCATCCCGGTGAGCTACGAGGCACCCGCCGACTCCGCCGTCATGGCGCCCTTCATGGCCGAGCTGAGCAGCATCGAGGCCAAGGGCAAGAAGCCCGACGACGCCTGGAACGACGCGGTCGGCCAGGCCAAGCAGATCGCCCGGCGACAGGGGGTGAACTAAGGTGTCGTCCCCTCCGGTCACCGGCCCCGCCACGGTGCGCGAGCGCCGTGGCGGGCCGGGCCCGGCCCGTTTCCGCCCGCGGCGCACCCCGCCCGCGGGCGCCGTTCGGCCCAGGCGTCGCGGAGTGCTGTCGTACTGGCGGCAGTACCTGGCGATCTCGCCCTTCTACCTGATCTTCGCCGCGTTCTCCTTCGTCCCCGTCTTCTATTCGCTGTATCTGTCCTTCCAGCGCTACGACGGCCTGGGCACCAAGCAGTTCGTGGGTCTGCAGCAGTACGAGTTCCTCTGGAACGACCCGGTCTTCTGGCTGTCGATCCGCAACACCCTGGCGATCTGGGTGCTGTCGACCGTGCCCACGCTGTTCGGCGCCCTGGTGCTGGCGACGCTGCTGCACTCGGTGCGCCGCTTCAAGGGCTTCTACCGCATCGCGCTCTACGTACCGAACGTCACGTCGATCGTCGCCGTGGCGATCTTCTTCGGCGCGGTGTTCAGCAACAACTTCGGTCTGGTCAACGCGATCCTGGGCACGGTCGGCATCGAGCCCGTCCCGTGGCTGAGCAATCCTTGGCTGATCAAGGTCGTGATCGCCGCGCTCATGACCTGGATGTGGACCGGCTACAACATGATCATCTATCTGGCCGGCCTCCAGGCCATCCCGCAGTCGATCTATGAAGCGGCCAAGATGGACGGCGCCGGACCCATCCGCACCTTCTTCCAGATCACCATTCCGATCATGCGGCCGATCATCCTGTTCACCGTCGTCATCTCGACGATCAACGGTCTGCAGAGCTTCAGCGAACCCCAGGTGCTCTTCGCCAGCAACGCCGCCAACGCGAACCTCGGTGGTCCCGGCCAGGCGGGCCTGACCACGCTGCTGTACTTCTACCAGTCGGCCTTCCTCGACAACGACTACGGCTATGGCGCGGCCATCGTGTGGGCCTTCTTCGTACTGATCATCGTGCTCGTCGTCATCAACTGGCGCATCGTGCAACGAGGGAGGAAGTCATGACGACAGCCGCCACCACATCGCCGGCCACGGGCGCGAAGCGGCGGCTACGGCGCCCCAAGGGCCTGACTGCGCACATCCTCCTCGCCCTGGCCGTCCTGATCTCGGTCTTCCCGTTCCTGTGGACGATCGTGATGGCGACCAACACCACCAAGGACATCTACCAGAGCCCGCCGAAGCTGACGTTCGGCTCGCATCTGCTGGAGAACATCCGGAACGTCCTCAACACCATCGACTTCTTCGGGTCGATGCTCAACACGATCATCGTCGCGAGCGTCACCACGGTCCTGGTGCTGTTCATCGACTCCCTGGCGGCCTTCGCCTTCGCCAAGTTCGACTTCCCCGGGCGCAAGGTGCTCTTCGGCACGCTGCTGGTGTTCATGATGCTGCCGCTCCAGCTGGCCGTCCTGCCGCAGTTCATCCTGATGTCCGAGCTCGGCTGGGTCGGCATGCTCAAGGCGCTGGTCTGGCCCGCCCTCTCCAACGCCTTCGGCATCTTCTGGCTGCGCCAGTACATCGAGAACGGTGTTCCCGACGAACTGCTCGACGCGGCACGCATCGACGGCGCCGGGTTCTTCCGTCAGTACTGGAACGTCGCCCTGCCGATGATCAAGCCCGCGCTGTCCTTCCTCGCCATCTACGCCTTCGTCAACGCCTGGAACGACTACGTCTGGCCGCTCATCGTGCTCACCAACCCCGACCACGTCACGCTCCAGGTGGAGCTTGCCCAGCTCAACCTCGGCCACAACACCGACTACAGCATGGTCATGGCCGGTGTGCTGATGGCAGCCCTGCCCCTGGTCATCGTCTTCAGCATCTTCGCGCGCGGGTTCATCGCGGGCGCCACCGAAGGTGCGGTACAGGGCAGCTGAACCGGTGTCGAGAAGGAGGTGCACAGTGGTGGAGGTCGCCGGCGGGGAACGGCCGCGGCGCGGCAAGGTGCTCGTGGTGGGTATGGACGGGTTGCGCTTCGACCGGCTGATCCGTTCGCCGTCCACGGCACCCGTGCTGCACGGACTGATGGCCTCGGGCGCCCACGGCACCAGCCTGCTGCCGTACGGCGAGGCGGACGGCCAGGCCGACGGCGGGCCGTCCACCAGCATGGCCTACACCGACTCCGGCCCCGGCTGGTCGAGCGTGCTGACCGGAGTGTGGCCCGACCGCCACGGGGTGACCGGCAACGACTTCACCGGCGCCGACTATGCCCGCTACCCCGACTTCCTGACGCGTGCCGTCACCGCCCGGCCCGGCCTGCGCACCGCGGCCGCGGTGTCCTGGCCGCAACTGATCCGCCGCGGCACCCTCGGCCGCGCCATCGGCCGGCGCGTGCGCTACAACGGCGAGTCCCGCGGCTACGAGACCGCCGACCGCCGCGTCGCCCGCACCGTCACACGCTGGCTCACCAAGGGCGACCCGGACGCCGTGTTCGTGTACTTCGGCGCCACCGACGAGGCCGGCCACGCCACGGGCCCCCTCTCCCCCGCCTACGACGACGCTCTCCGTGCCCAGGACACCCACCTCGGGCGGCTGTTGGAGGCGATGGAAGAACGGCGCCGTGACCCCCGGCGCATCGACGAGCACTGGACCGTGCTGGTCACCACGGACCACGGTCACCTCGACACCGGCGGCCACGGCGGCGACACGCGTGCCGAGCGGGAAGTCTTCGTCATCCTCGCCGGGCCCGGCGTGCCCGAGAGCACCCGGCTCGACACGCCCCGCCTCATCGACATCGCCCCCACCGTCCTGGACCGTCTCGGCATCCCCGTCGACCCTGCCTGGGGCCTGCAAGGCCACCCCCTGCCCCGGCCCACCGCACCGACTTCGGAATGGTCATGACCGACGCACCCCTCGACCCCTTGATCGCCCTGCGCCCCTGGAAGGCACCCGAGGTGACCTCCTGGGGGCGGCTCCCCATGAACGCCGTCGACCGGCGCCCCGGAGCACTCCCCCTGGACGGCGACTGGCGCTTCCAGCTGCTGTCCGCTCCGGACGCGCCGGTCGGCGGTCCCTGGTCCACTGCGCACGTCCCCGGCGTCTGGACCATGCAGGACACGGACGACCTTCCGCAGTACACGAACGTCCGTATGCCGTATACAGAATTCCCTCCACAGTCTCCCGCCGACAACCCGACGGGGGTGTACGAGCGCGAGGTCGACGTCCCCGCCGAGTGGGCCGGACGCCGGATCGTGCTCCAGGTCGGGGCCGCCGAGAGCGTACTGCTGGTGCATGTGGACGGGCGGCCCGTCGGCATCTCCAAGGACTCACATCTGGCCGCCGAGTTCGATCTGACTGGGGTCGTCCGCCCCGGCTCGCCCGCGACCGTACGGCTCACCGTCGTCAAGTGGTCCGACGCCTCGCACATCGAGGACCAGGACCAGTGGTGGCACGGCGGCATCACCCGCTCGGTGCTGCTGTACGCGACGGATCCGCTGTACCTCGCGGACGTGACCGTACGGGCGGCGTACAGCGGTGAGCTGCGGGTCGACTGCCAGGTCCGGGACGCGGGCGGTGCGCTGCCCGACGGGTGGTACGTCACCGGCGATCTGGACGGTCAACTCCTGGCGCAGGACGCCGAGTTCGACCGCGCGAACGCCGACGACGAGCGCGTCTCCGACTTCCTCGGCGAGGCACGGATGCTGACCACCGTCCCCGAGGTGCGCACCTGGAACGCGGAGACGCCCGAGCTGTACGGCCTGACCGTCCGGCTGCACCGCGCAGACGGCACGGTCGCCGACACCTCCCACCACCGGATCGGCTTCCGGGACGTCGAGATCGTCGGCCGGGACCTGCTCGTCAACGGCGAGCGGGTGTTCATCCGGGGCGTGAACCGGCACGACTTCCACCCCCTGACCGGGCGGACGGTGTCGTACGACGACATGCGCGCCGATCTCGTCCTGCTCAAGCGGTTCGGCTTCAACGCCATCCGCACCGCCCACTACCCGAACGACCCCACGCTCTACGACCTCGCCGACGAGCTCGGCTTCTACGTGGTCGACGAGGCGGACATCGAGTCCCACGACCACGCCCACGAGATCGCCGACGACCCGCGCTATCTGAACGCCTTCGTGGACCGGGTCTCGCGGATGGTGCTGCGCGACAAGAACCACCCGTCGGTCATCATCTGGTCGCTGGGCAACGAGTCCGACTACGGCGCCAATCACGACGCGGCGGCGGGCTGGGTGCGCCGGCACGACCCGACCCGGCCGCTCCAGTACGAGGGAGCGGCCAGACTCGGCTGGGCGGACCCGGGCCTCGCCTCCGACATCGCCTGCCCGATGTACGCGCCGCTGGAGGACTGCGTCGCCCACGCGCTCTCCGGTGAGCAGACCAAGCCGCTCATCCAGTGCGAGTACTCGCACGCCATGGGCAACAGCAACGGCACGCTGGCCGACCACTGGGCTGCCATCGAGGCCACCCCAGGTCTTCAGGGCGGGTTCATCTGGGAGTTCTGGGACCACGGGATTCTGCAACGTGTGAGCGACGGAAGACCGGCCGGGCGTGGGGGCGCCGGGCTCCATGACAACGGTGTCGCCGCGCCCGGGTACCGCTGGGCGTACGGCGGTGACTTCGGCGAGACGATCCACGACGGGGCGTTCATCGCGGACGGCGTGGTGTTTCCCGACCGCACGCCGAAGCCCGCGCTGTACGAGCACCGGGAGATCGCGGCGCCGGTGCGTATCGAGTGCTTCCGGCACGAGGGCGTCGTCCTGACCAACCACCAGCACTTCCGCGGCTTCGACTGGCTGGCCGCCGTATGGGAGCTGTCTCTGGCGGACGGTCGCACAGTGACCGCACCGGCCGAGCTGCCCGAGCTGTGCCCGGGTGAGACGGCGGCGGTACCGCTGCCGTTCGCGCTGCCCGAGGACGGCGGCGAGGCGTGGCTGACGCTGCGGGTGACGACGGCGCTGGACTTGCCGTGGGCTCCGCGGGGCACGGAGGTGTGCGTGCCGCAGGTGCGGCTGCGCGGGCCTGCTGCGGTCGATGTCGCTGCCGTGGCCCGGCAGATCGAGGTGGACGGCGAGGGGCTCCTCGTCCACCCGCTGCTGACGGTGGCCCCCACGCTCTCACTGTGGCGTGCACCCACTGACAACGACGAGCTCGGCGGCATGGCGCAGCGCTGGCGGAACTGGGGGCTCGACGCACTGGTGCGCAAGGTCGTGTCGGTGCGCCAGGACGCCGGACGGGTGGCGGTGCAGGCCGAGTACGCGGGGACGACCGGTGTCGTACGGCACCGGCAGGTGCTCACGCCCGTCGAGGGCGGGGTCCGCGTCGAGGAGGAGGCCGAGCTGCCGGAGGCGTTCGACGACGTGGCGCGGGTCGGCACGGTCTTCGAGACGGGCGCGGGGCTCGACCTGCTGGAGTGGTTCGGGCAGGGGCCGTGGGAGTCGTATCCCGACCGTAGCGCGGGCGCGCCCGTCGGTCACCACTCCGTCGCCGTCGACGAGCTGTTCACCCCCTACCTACGCCCGCAGGAGAGCGGTGGCCGGCACGGCGTACGGCGGTTCACGCTGTCCGCGCCGGACGCCACCGGCCTCGCGGTGGTGCTGGACGAGCCGCGCCAGGTCTCCGTCACCCGCTACCGCGCCGAGGACCTGACCGCCGCCACGCACCACGACGAACTCGTGCCGCGCCCCGGCTGCGTGGTGCACATCGACGCGGCGCACCGGGGCCTCGGCACGGCGTCGTGCGGCCCCGACACCTTCCCCTCCTATCGCGTCGCACCGGGTGTCCATCGCTGGAGCTGGACCCTGCGCGTCCTCTGAACTCCCCCACGCCTCCCCTCCCCTGTCACCCTTCACGGAGCACACGTGTGTACTTCGCATGACCATCTCCCGGGCGGCGAGGCCGCGCAGGCCGGCGCCGGACGTCGCGGTTTCCTGCGGGCCACCGCACTGCTCGGTGCCGCCGCCACGGCCTCGGTCGCCGTCCCGGCGGTCGCCGAGGCCGCGCCCGCCGGCGACTGGCGGCCCGATCCCGACAGCCGGCGCTTCACGCTGGCCGTGATGCCCGACACCCAGTACCTCTTCGACGGGCCGAGCATCGACAAGGCGCCGGTCGAGGCGTCCCTGCGCTATCTGCTGGAGTACGGCCGGGAGGAGAACATCGTCTTCCTGTCCCACCTCGGCGACCTCACCCAGAACGGCAGCCGGCCCGAAGTCGCCGCGATCAGCGAGGCGTTCCGGCTCCTGGACCGGCGGGGCGTGGGCTACAGCGTCCTCGCCGGCAACCACGACGTGAAGTCGTCGACGGACGACCAGCGCGGGGCGACGCCGTATCTGGACGCCTTCGGGCCCAAGCGGTTCCAGGGGAAGAAGACGTTCGGGGGTGCCTCCCCCGACGGCTACAACAGCTTCCACCTCTTCCAGGCCGCCGGCCGCGCGTGGATGGTGCTCGCGCTGGACTGGCGGCTGTCGGAGAAGGGCTACGCGTGGGCCAAGGACGTCCTCGCCCGGCACCCGAAAACCCCCGTCGTCCTCACCACCCACGAGCTGGTCGTCGAGGACGACTCCCTGTCGGCGTACGGGCAGCAGCTGTGGGACCGGCTGGTCGAGGACCACGACCAGATCTTCCTCACCCTCAACGGGCACTACTGGCCCGCCGGCCGGGCGACCCGCAAGAACGCGGCCGGAAACGACGTACATCTGCATCTGACGAACTACCAGAACCGCTACTTCGGCGGCGCCGCGATGATCCGCCTGTACCGCTTCGACCTCGACCGGAACGTCATCGACGTGGAGACGGTCTCGCCGTGGATCCTCGGCCGGGCCGCGAAGGGGCTCAACGAGCTGGAGCGGCAGGAGATCGAACTCAGCGGTGACACAGACCGGTTCAGCGTCGAGATCGACTTCGCCGACCGCTTCTCCGGTTTCGATCCGGTTCCCGCCCGCCCGGCACGCCCCGCCTCGCGGATGCTGATACCGGGCACGGTGGCGTACTGGCGGTTCGAGCAGCCGGTGGAGGGCACCACGGTGCGTGATCTGTCCGGGCGCGGCAACGACCTCACGCTCGTCACGGTCGGCGGCGGCAAGCTGGGCTGGTCCGCCGACCACCACCCCGACCAGCCCGGTCACGGCAGCCTGGAGTTCCAGGGCTTCAAGTCCCCGCTGAAGGGGGCGTATCTGCGCACGGTCGACGGGGCTCCGCTCAACTCGGCCACGTTCGGGGACGGTTACACCATCGAGGCGTTCTACCGGCTCCCGGCCGACTGGGACCCCTCGCACAACGCCTGGTCGGGCCTGGTCGGCCGCACGGGCACGGGCGGCGCCGCCGGCAAGACCGCCGACGACCCGGACGAGCCGCTCGCCACGCTCTCCCTGTCGAACGACCGGGAGCCGCAGTGGGCGATGCGCCCGCTCAACCAGGAGGGCATCGCCACCAACTGGGCCCAGGAGACCCCGCTGGAGACCTGGTGGCACCTCGCGGTCGTCAACGACGGCGAGCACACCACGATGTACGTCGAGGGCTGCCCGGTGGTCCGCAACCCGAGGGCATCCGCGGTCGGCATCACCTCGGTCGGCCTGCCCTGGCTGCTCGGCGGCTACGAGTACGGCGGCGAGATCGACCAGATCCTGTACGGCCGCCTCGGCGACGTCCGGATCGTCGCGCGGGCGCTGCCTGTCAAGTCCTTCATGAACCACTGACCTTCAGGGGACCACCATGACCGAGCAGCAGCTCCCCACCTGGGCCGACCCGTCCGTCGCCGCCGCCTTCCTGGACGCCCAGGGCGTCTCCAGACGCGGACTCCTACGCCGCGCGGGCCTGTTCGGCGCCGCGTTCGCCCTCGGCTCCGCGACCCCGGCACTCGCCGCCGACGACCGGCGTCTCGGCGGCGACGACCCCCGCCTCGCCTACCTGGTCGGCGACCACCACATCCACTCCGTCTACAGCCACGACGCCAAGTACACGTTCTCCCAACTGGCCGCCGCAGGCGCCAAGTACGGCCTGGACTGGATGGTGTTCACCGAGCACTCCAACTTCGGGCACGCCAAGTACGGCGCCCCGCTGGAGCACGAGGAGATCCTCAAGGCGCGCGCCGAGAACCCGCGCCAGCTCATCTTCCAGGGCCTGGAGTGGTACATCCCGGCCGCCGAGCACTGCACGGTCTTCGCGGCGCCCGGCGCGCACGAGGTCGACCTGCTCACCCGGTTCGAGAGCGCCTACGACGGCAAGCTGCTCGGCTACGACAAGGGCGGCGCCGCCGACGCGGACACCGCCCGCAACGAGGCCCACGCCGTCAAGGCCATCCAGTGGCTGGCCGAACAGCGCCGCACCGGCTACGTCGACGACGTACTCGTCCTCGCCAACCACCCGATGCGCCTCGGCATCGACTCCCCGCACGAGATGCGCAACTGGCGGGACGCGGCCCCCGAGATCATGATCGGCATGGAGGGCGCACCCGGCGCCCAGGGCGCGGCGATCCCCGGCTGGCGCGGTGCGACCTCGATCCGCGGCGAGTACGAGAACAAGCCGTCGGCCCAGTCCTGGGCGGGCTACCCGGCGGACGCCTACCTGACGTACGGCGGTTTCGACTGGGCGACCGCGACGGTCGGCGGCCTGTGGGACTCGATGCTGGCGGAAGGCAGCCTGTTCTCGATCACCACGAACTCCGACGCCCACCGCATCGTCTTCGACACTTGGAAGAACGGCGACTGGCCGGCGGGGCAGAACTTCGACACCACCGGCAAGCTCCCCGACCCGGTCGACACCACCACCCCGCAGCCGGGCAGCGACTTCTGGCCGGGCCAGTTCAGCCGCACCCACGTCGGTGTGACCCGCTACGGCTACCGCGCGGTGATGGCGGGCCTGCGCGCCGGCCGGATCTGGCTCGACCACGGACATCTCCTCGACGGCCTCGACGTGCGCCTCAAGCGGGACTGCGACTCCGGCCGGGGTGTCACGCTGGGCGGCCGGCTGCGCGTGCGCAAGGGCGAGAAGCTCACGCTCACCATCACCGTGACGACCGCCTCCCGCCCCAACCCGCAGGGAATCGTGCCCGAGTTGGCGCACGTGGACGTCATCCGGGGCGCGGTGCGCGGCCCGGTGACCGACCGGGACACCTGGAAGGCACCGGACACCAAGGTCGTCCGCGCCTTGGACGTGACGGGCCGGAAGGGGACGTACACCCTGTGCGTCCCGCTGACCGCCGGGGACGAGTCCTTCTACGTCCGCCTGCGCGGCAGCGACGGCAACCGCCACGGCGCGGGCTACCTCGGGGCGTCGGTCGACCCGCACGGGCCGATCCCGCACGAGCCCGGAAACGGTGACCCGTGGGCGGATACGTGGTTCTATTCGAACCCCGTGTTCGTCGACGTGACAGGAGCCTGATGAAGCGTCATCTCCTCACTCCCGTTTACTTATTGGGGGCTCTCGCACTGGGCGCCGGGACGGCGTCCGCCGCCGGCGATCCGCGCTGGGCCGAGACCGGCACCGCCTACACGGACACGCTGGGCGGCGGACAGGGCCTGGCGAGTCGCGCGGACGGCTCACTGCTGTACCGCGGGCTCGCCTCCATCCCCCTGGGCCTGCGGATCAAGGGCTGGAACCACGTCGGCGACCCGGACATCGCACTCGGCCACACCTTCGACGCCTACCAGGGCCCGGACACGGCCACGTCCAAGATGTTCGCGGTGACGACCCCGGCCGGGAAGCGCTACGAGTACGTGCACCGGCTCAACCCGGGCGAGAAGCCGAACAACTCCTTCGCCACCGTCTCACCCGACGGGCAGTGGCTGGTGTCGGGCGAGTGGGGGGAGCAGAGAAGACTCCAGGTCTTCCCCGCTCCCCTGCTGAACCCGGCCACGCCCCGGGCCGGCGGCGAGCTGGCGGAGGCCGGGCAGATCACCCTGGACAAGCCGGTACGCGACATCCAGGGCTGCGACTTCGTGACGGACACCCGCCTGCTGTGCGCCTCGAACGACGCCACGGGGACGCTCTTCCCCGAGATCCGCCCGCTGCTCCAGGTGGATCTGCCGCGCAAGGTGGACGGCCGGCCGGTCACCGGCACGGTGAAGAACCTGTTCGCGCCGCCACAGCGCAGCGTGTGCGCGGGCACCTTCGAGGCGGAGGGCGTCGACTACGACGTGCACAGCGGCACCCTGCGCACACAGATGATCCCGCCCGGCGTGTGCGCGGTGGCGACGGCCGTCTCCTCGTACAAGCAGGTCACGGGCTGATCGACGGGAAGTACGAGAGGTACCGTGGGCCGCGTGACCGGTGAAGAGGCGCTGCGGCCCCAGTCCCTCATGCTGACGTTCCTGGCCGACCAGGTGCTCGGGCGGGACGTCTGTGTGTACTCGGGCAGTGTCATCGACGTCTTCGCGCGCGTGGGCGTCGGTGAGCAGGCGACCCGCTCGACGCTGACCCGGATGGTGAACCGCGGTCTGCTGCGCCGCCAGCGCGAGGGCCGCCGGATGTACTTCGGGCTGACCGAGCGTTCGGCGGCCGTCCTGCGCGACGGCGACCACCGCATCTGGCAGACCGGCGCCGTCAACCGGCACTGGGACGGCAGCTGGACTTTGCTCGGCTTCTCCCTCCCGGAGTCCTGGCAGCGCCAGCGCCACGACCTGCGCTCCCAGCTGACCTGGAGCGGCTTCGGGCCGCTGTTCAGCGGCCTGTGGATCGCGCCGGGCGAGGTCGACGTGTCGTCGCTGGTGGCCGAGCTGGGCCTGTCCGCCCATGTGAAGGTGTTCCGCGCGCACGCCGACGCCGGCATGGACATCGGCGCGATGATCGAGGAGACCTGGGAACTGGCCGAACTGGCGGCGCGCTACGAGTCGTTCGTACGGCGCTGGCAACCGTGGCAGACGCGGCTCCCGGACGCCGACGACGCCCTCGCGCTGAGACTCCGGCTCCAGGCGGAGTGGCTGCGGGTCATCCGCCAGGATCCGCGGCTGCCGGTCGAGCACCTGCCGGACGACTGGCCCGCGGAAGGAGCCGAGAAGACCTTCCGGGCGGTGCACACCCGGCTCACACCGCTGGCGGACGAGGCCGCGGGGCGCCTGCTCGACCTGGTCGGGGTGCGGCACCAGAACGACGAGTCCGCGACGCCCCTGGGTAATCGACCTGCCCGGTACTGACCGCACCGCCTCGCACACTCGCAGGGCGCGCAGGCTGACGGCGCGGCCTCCGGAAGAGGCTCGCCTCCATGCGGGACGACCTGCACGGAGGCGAGCTCATGATGCTTGCGTTGCTCAGGCGTAGAACCGCGACACGCTCTGCAGCACCGCCGCCGGCTTCGCCCCGCCCTCGATCTCGATCGTGCCGTCGACGGTGATCTGCGCCCCGCCGGGCACCTCCTCCACCTCGGCCAGCCTGCCGACCAGCCGTATGCGCGAGCCGACCTTGACCGGCGAGGGGAAACGCACCTTGTTCAGGCCGTAGTTGACCTTCGTGGTGACGCCCTGGACGTCCAGCAGCTCGGTGAAGAGGGGGATGAAGAGGGAGAGGGTGAGATAGCCGTGGGCGATGGGGGCGCCGAACGGCCCCTCGGCCGCCTTCTGCGGGTCCACGTGGATCCACTGGTGGTCGCCGGTGGCGTCGGCGAACGTGTTGATGCGCTCCTGGGTGATCTCGATCCACTCGCTGGTGCCGAGGTCGCTGCCCGCCAGCTTCTTCAGTTCGTCGAGGCCGTTCACGGTGATGCTCATGGGGTTCCTTAACTGTTGCCGTACCGGGTACGGACGCGGGACTTGAGGAGTTTTCCCGAGGCGGTGCGCGGGAGTTCGTCCGCGAGCACCACCGATTTCGGGATCTTGTACTTGGCGAGGCGGCCGGCGAGGGACGCGAGGATCTCGTCCGGATCGGGCGTGGCGCCCTCGCGGGGCACGACGACCGCGCGCGGCACCTCGCCCCACTTGTCGTCCGGCACGCCGATCACCGCGCACTCGACGATGTCCGGGTGGGCGAGGAGCAGGTCCTCGATCTCGGCGGGGTAGATGTTCTCGCCGCCGCTGATGATCATGTCCTTGATGCGGTCGACGATGAAGACGTACCCGTCCTCGTCGACCCGGGCCGCGTCCCCGCTGCGGAACCAGCCGTCGGCGAAGGAGGCGGCCGTCTCCTCGGGCAGGCCCCAGTAGCCGGGCATGACATGGGGACCGCGGACCACGACCTCGCCCGTCTCGCCGACCTGCACCGGCGCGAGGTCCGGGCCCACGACGCGTACGTCGCTGAAGAAGTGCGGTACGCCCGCCGAACCCGCCTTGCTCACCGCGTGCTCGGCGTCCAGGAACAGCGTCCCCGGGGCCGCCTCCGTCATGCCGTAGCCCTGGAGGAAGGTGAGCCCCCGCGCCTGGTACGCGGCGATCATCGGCGTCGGGACCGGGGAGCCGCCGCAGGTGAGGATCCGCAGCGAGGACAGGTCCGCGTCCGGCCAGCGCGGGTGCCGGGCGACCTGCTCGAACATCGTCGGCACCCCGAACATGAAGGTGATGCGGTGCCGTTCGATCAGGTCGAAGGTCGCGTTCGGGTCGAAGGCCTCGACCAGGACGCAGGTGCCGCCCTTGAGGAGGACCGGCAGCGTCAGCATGTTCAGGCCCGCCGTGTGGAACAACGGGGCGGAGACCAGGGCGCGTTCGTCGGCGATCAGGTCGGTGTCGACGAGGACGTTGAGCGCGTTCCAGGTGATGTTGCCGTGGGTGAGCATCGCGCCCTTGGGGCGGCCCGTCGTCCCCGAGGTGTACATGATGATGCAGGTGTCGTCGGCGGTGACGGGCGTGTCGATGGGCTCGTCGGGCGCCGCCGCCAGCGCCTCCTCGTATTCGGCGCCCACTTCGACGTATGTACGGACGTCGGTGTGGCCGGGCAGTCCGGCGACGAGGCCGGCATGGGAGGGACCGTAGACGAGGGCCTTGGCGCCGGAGTCGGCCAGCTGGTAGGCGATCTCGGGGCCCGCGAGGCGGGTGTTGAGGGGGACGAAGACCGCGCCCAGCGTGCCGGCGGCGAACAGGGTCTCCAGGTAGGAGGGGTGGTTCGGGCCAAGGTAGGCGATGCGGTCGCCGCGGCGTACGCCCCGCTCGCGCAGGGCGTGGGCGAGGCGGGTCGTGCGGTCGTACAGCGCGGCATAGTCGGCGGACGTCTCGCCGTGGATCAGGGCGGTGCGGTGCGGGGTCTTGCGGGCCCGGCGTGCGGGCCACGACCCCAGTCCCTCGTTGCGCATGTCACGCCCCTTACGGTTTCGTCAGCCCGAGCAGGCGGGCGGCGTTCTCCTTGAGGATCTTCGGCTTGACCTCGTCCTTGATCGACAGCTTCTCGAAGTCGGCGAGCCAGCGGTCCGGGGTGAGGACGGGGAAGTCGGAGCCGAAGAGCACCTTGTCCTTCAGCAGCGTGTTGGCGTACTGCACGAGCTGCGGCGGGAAGTACTTGGGCGACCAGCCGGACAGGTCGATGTGCACGCCGGGCTTGTGCGTGGCGACGGCGAGGGCCTCGTCCTGCCAGGGGAAGGACGGGTGCGCCAGGATGATCTTCAGGTGCGGGAAGTCGGCCGCGACGTCGTCCACGTGGAGGGGGTTGGAGTACTTCAGGCGGATGCCGCCCCCGCCCGGGACTCCGGCGCCGATGCCCGTCTGACCCGTGTGGAACAGGGCGATGGTGCCCGTCTCCTCGATCACCTCGTAGAGGTCGTAGGCCACCGAGCGGTCGTTGGGGAAGAAGCCCTGGATGCTGGGGTGGAACTTGAAGCCCTTCACCCCGTACTCCTCGACCAGGCGCCGGGCCTGCCGCACGCCCGCCTTCCCCCGGAAGGGGTCGATGGAGGCGAAGGGGATGAGGACGTCGGAGTTGGCGGCCGCGGCCTCGGCGACCTCCTCGTTCGGGACCGGCGGTGTGCCGGTCGCGGACTCGGCGTCGACCGTGAAGATCACGGCGGCCATCTTCCGCTCGCGGTAGTAGGCGGCGGTCTCCTCGATGGTCGGCTTGCGTTTGCCCTCGACCTTGAAGTAGGCGGAGGAGGCGTCGTGCAGGTCGTCGTCCAGGGAGGAGTGGCCCTTGGAGGACACCTCCGCGTGGGTGTGGACGTCGATCGCGACGAGGTCGTCGGGGTTCATGGACGGGGCCATCACGCCTCCGGGAACTTGGGCGCCGGAATGCCGACCGACTGGAGCTCGGCGCCGACCGAGGTGGGCCAGACGCCGGCCAGGGTGTCGGGGGTCCAGCCGCTGTCGGCATAGGCCGCCGCGATCTCCTGCGGATGCGACCAGAGTGCCACCTTGTCGCCGCCGATGCCGATGCACTGGCCGGTCACCGACCGGGCCGCCTTGGAGGCGAGGAAGGGGACGAGGGCCGCGCAGTCCTCGGGGGTGCCGAAGCCCTCGCCCTTGCGGAGGAAGTCCGGGAGCGGCTCGCCGTTCTTCATGGCCTCGATGTACGGGGCGAAGGCGGGGATGGTCTCGGTCATCGCGGTCGCGGCGACCGGCACGATGGCGTTGACGGTGATGTTCGCGCGGCCCAGCTCCATCGACCACGTGCGAGCCATGGCGGCGATGCCGGCCTTGGCGGCGGCGTAGTTCGTCTGGCCGAAGTTGCCGCGCTGGCCGGCCGGGGAGCCGACCAGGATCAGGCTGCCGCCCTCGCCCTGCTCGCGCATGCGGACGGCGGCGGCGCGGGCGCAGGTGAAGGTGCCCTTGAGGTGGGTGGTGATCACCGCGTCGAAGTCGTCGTCGGTCATCTTCCACAGGACCTTGTCGCGCAGGATGCCCGCGTTGGTCACCAGGATGTCGAGCCGCCCGAACTCCTCGACGGCACGGTTCACCAGCCGCTCCGCGGCCTCGGTCGTGCCGACCGGGACGACCTCGGCGACGGCGGTGCCGCCGGCCTCGGTGATGGACTTCACGGCCGTCTCGGCCACGGCCTCGTCGACGTCGTTGACGACCACAGAGGCGCCGTGGGCGGCCAGGGCGTGGGCGTAGGCGAGGCCGAGGCCCCGGCCGCTGCCGGTGACGACGGCGGCCTTGCCGGTGAGATCGATGCTGGGCACGGGAGGGTCCCTTCGACGTGGGGTGCTTCGACGCGGCTGCTTCGACGCGGCTGCTCGACGCGGCGTGCGGCTACGCGATCGAAGTTAAGAGCAATAATTGTCGTCGTCAATAGTTGTTGGTGACCTTCGGGTGCGTCATGCTGGAATCCGCCCAGAGAAACCCCCGCCATCACGGGGCCGAGACCAGGGAGCCCGCCATCGCCCGCCAGCACGCCACGAACCCGGCACCCATCGACGCGAACGAACCGTGGATGCGCGGACTGCACGCGGACACGGGTTACCTGCTGTACCGCCTGGGCCTGCGCTCGGGTCAGTTGTTCAACACGTTCCTGCAGGAGTCGGGACTGCGCCTGCGCCACTACGCGGTGCTGCGCTTCCTCGTGACGTCCGACGGGGCGCTCCAGCGCGAGCTGAGCGCGCGGCTCGGCTACGACCCGAGTGCGATCGTCGGCCTGGTCGACGACCTGGAGAAGCTGGGCTTCGCCGAGCGCCGCCCCTCCCCCGACGACCGCCGCAGCCGGATCGTCGTTCTCACCGCCGAGGGGCGCACCTTCCTGCGGGACACCGACGAGGCGGGGCGGCGGGTGACGAATGACCTCGTGGACCCACTGGGCCCGGCCGAACGGGAGATCCTGCACGGTCTGCTCCTGCGGATCGTGGAGGACCGGCCGAGCTGATGTTGTGCAACTTATTGACGGCCGCACGATGACTGCCTAACTTCACCGAGGCATCGGCACCTTCCCCAGGGAGCTCAACGTGCAGCCATCCCCTCCGTCCGCCCGTCAACCGTCCCCCGACACCCGCCAGTTACGCCGCGTCGCCCTGTCCGGGCTGCTCGGCACCGCGGTCGAGTTCTACGACTTCCTCGTGTACGGCACGGTCGCCGCGCTCGTCTTCGGCGATCTGTTCTTCCCCCGGGCCGACCCCGCGGTCGGCACCATCGCGGCCTTCGGCACCTTCGCCGCGGGCTACGTGGCCCGCCCGCTGGGCGGCATCGTCTTCGGCCACTTCGGCGACCGGATCGGCCGTAAGTCGATGATGCTGCTGACCATGGTCCTGATGGGCTGCGGCAGCTTCCTCATCGGCCTGCTGCCCACCTACGACGCGATCGGCGTGTGGGCGCCCGTCCTCCTCGTGACCCTGCGGGTGGTGCAGGGCCTCGCGATCGGCGGCGAGTGGGGCGGCGCGACCCTCATGGTCGTCGAGCACGCCGAACGCACCCAGGGCGCCCGGCGCGGCCTGTGGTCCAGCTTCACCCAACTCGGCGCCCCGCTCGGCTCGGTGCTGTCGGCCGGCGTGGTCACGCTCGTCTCCACCCTGCCGGACGACGAGTTCCGCGCCTGGGGCTGGCGAGTGCCGTTCCTGCTGAGCATCCTGCTGCTGGGCGTCGGCCTGTTCGTGCGCCTCAAGGTCGCCGAGAGCCCGCTGTTCGCGCAGGCCAAGACACAGCCCAAGCCCGACCGGCCGCCGGTCGTGGAGGTGCTGCGGCGGCCGAAACCGGTGCTGCTCGCCGCCTGTGTCGGCATCGGCGCGTTCACCGCCCAGTCGCTGCTGACCGGATTCATGATCTCGTACGCGGTCGACCACGGGTACACCCGTCCGCAGGTGCTCACCGCCGTGACCATCGCCTCCTGTGTGGCCCTGGTGGTCCTACCCGCCGCGTCCGCACTCTCCGACCGGGTCGGCCGGCGCCCGGTCGTCCTGGCCGGCGCCGTCGCCTCGGCCGCGCTCGCCTTCCCCGTACTGGCGCTGGTGAACTCCGGCTCCCCCGGCCTGCTGATCCTCGCCCTCGCCCTCGGGCACGGCGTCGCCCAGTCCACGATGTACGGCCCGCTCGGCGCGCTGCTCAGCGAGATGTTCGGCACCCGGGTCCGCTACACCGGCGCCTCGCTCGGCTACCAGGCGGCCACCCTGCTCGGCGCCGGGTTCTCGCCCCTGATCGCCAGCAGCCTGCTCGCCTCGTCCGGCGGCAGCAGCACGCCCGTCTCCCTGCTGCTGTGCGGCGGCGCGGCGATCACCGCGCTCACCGTGTGGCGGCTGCGCGAGACGCACACCGACACGCTCGACGCCCCCGGCTCCCCCGCCGACACCCCCACCCCGGAAGGGACGCTCCGTTGAAATTCCGCACCCGTATCGCCTTACTGACCGTGGCTGCCGTGTGCGCCGCCACCGCGACCGCGCTCCCCGCACAGGCGGCGACCGACACCCACCTGGAGGGCAAACTCCCTTCCGGCGCCGCGTACTTGATGGACGTACCCGCCGACTGGAACGGCACCGTGCTCCTCTTCAGCCACGGCTACCGCCCCGCAGGCTCGCCCAGCCCCGGCGAGGACGCCCCCGACTCCACCACCCGCGACAAACTCCTGGCCGAGGGATACGCACTCATCGGCTCCTCGTACGCCACGAACGGCTGGGCGGTGACGGATGCCGTGCCCGACCAGCTCGCCACCCTCGACCTGTTCACGCAGAAGTTCGGCACGGCCGGGCGGACGCTCGCCTGGGGCCGGTCGTACGGCGGCCTCGTCACGACGGCCCTCGCCGAGCGGCACCCCGACCGCTTCGACGGATCGCTGTCGATGTGCGGGCTGGTGCAGGGCGGGGTGGCCAACTGGAACAGCACCCTGGACCCGGTCTTCGCCCTGAAGACCCTGCTCGCGCCGGGCGCGGACATCCCGCTCACCGGGTTCGCCGACCAGGCGGCCGCGGTCGCCGCAGCGAACACGCTCGCCTCGAAGACCAGCGCGGCCCAGCAGACCCCCGAGGGCCGCGCCCGCATCGCCCTCGCCGCCGCGCTGCACAACATCCCGGGCTACAACGACGCCAGGCAGACCAAGCCGGGCCCGACCGACTGGCAGACCCAGCAGGCCAACCAGTACACGGCCGTCACCGGGCTCATCCAGAGGCCCGCGTTCAGCTGGCGGCAGGAGGCGGAGAGCCGGGCCGGTGGCAACATGTCCTGGAACACCGGGGTCGACTACACCGCGATGCTCGCCCGCTCCCCGCTGTACAAAGAGGTGACCGAGCTCTACAAGGAGGCGGGACTGTCCTTGCGTACCGACCTCACCGCCCTGAACCGTGCACCCCGGATCTCGGCCGACCCCGCGGCCGTAGGGTGGATGCGGCACACCAGCGTCTTCTCGGGCCGGCTCGCCGACCCCCAGCTCAACATCCACACGACCGGCGACGCCCTGATCCCCGTCCAGGCCGAGAGCGCCTACCGGCGGGCCGCCACCGCGGCGGGCTCCGGCGCCCTGCTCAGCCAGGCCTACGTCGACGCCCCCGGCCACTGCACCTTCACCCCGGGCGAGATGCTCGGCGCCCTGCACACCCTGGAGCACCGGCTGGACACGGGCCGCTGGGACGCCTCGCCGGAGAGCCTCAACTCCCGTGCCCAGCAGGCTGATTCGACGACCGAGGCGCGTTATGTGACCTACCGGCCCACCACCTACCCCCGCCCCTACGACCTGGCCCATCCGGGAGACGCCCGGCCATGACCACCCGCTCCGCGCCCGACCGGCTGCTGTCCGTCCTCGGGGCCTTCGACCTCGAACACCCGGCGCTGTCGCTGACGGACATCAGCCGGCGGGCCGGGCTGAGCCTGACCACCGCGCACCGGCTCGTGGCCGCTCTCACCGAGTGGGGCGCCTTGGAGCGGGACGAGGCCGGGCTCTACCACGTCGGGCTGCGCCTGTGGGAGGTGGCGGCCCTCGCGCCGCGCGGGCTCGCGCTGCGGCAGATCGCGCTGCCGTACCTGGAGGACCTGTACGAGGCGACACACGAGAACGTGCAGCTGGCGGTCCGGGACGGGCCCGAGGTCGTCTACATCGAGTGGCTGTCGGGACGGTCGGCGGTCGGCGTGCACATCCGGGTCGGAGCGCGCTGGCCGCTGCACGCCACCGGGGTGGGGCTGGCGCTGCTCGCGCACAGTGACCCCGGGTTCCAGGAGGAGTACTGCGCCGGGCCGCTCGCCTCCTTCACGCCGTACACCGTCACCGAGCCCGCCCGACTGCGCCGCGTGCTGGCCGACGTACGCCGCACGGGGGTGGCGGTGAGCAGCCGCCAGGTCACCGACGACGCGCTGTCGGTGGCCGCTCCGGTGCGTGGCCCGGGCGGGTCGGTGGTCGCCGCCGTGTCCGTCGTCGTGCCCCAGGCCGAGGCGCAGGTGCCGGTGCTGGTGCCGGCGGTGCGGCTCGCGGCGCGGGGGATCTCGCGGGGGCTGGGGTGGTGGCCGGAAGGGGAGGCTTAGGCGCCCCCTCACCCCTGGAGGCGGACGGTCATCTCCACGGCAACCTCGTCCCCGGCCCCGAGCCCCTGCGGCTTGCGTACCGCGTTCTTGAGCGGCAGCAGATAGCCGCCGTCCCTGGGGAAGAGCGACGTCTCGAAGGCGACCTCGCCGACCCTGGCCTCGACCGGGATCACGCCCCAGCCGTACGTGGCCATCGCGGCCACCTCCCGGATGTCGGCGGACTCCTCGTCCGGGACCCGGACGAAGTAGTAGGGCGCCGGACCGCGCCATTCGATCACCGGGCCGGCGAAGGCGAGCTCCATACGGTCAGGACCCCTTCTCTGTGCCGAGTCGTCCTCAGAGGAATCTCAGACTGCCTTGCCGGGATTCAAAGGATCAACCCAGGAAGAACCTGCACGATGCACGCGTACCGCAACAGATCTCAGGAAGGCGTGCCGTGGGCGTCCCGCACATATCGAAGCCGTCGGAGCAGCAGCCGGGAAGGTGGTCACGGCGCGGGGTGCTCGCCGTGCTCGGGGTGGTGCCCGCCGCGGTGCTGACCGGGTGCGGCGGGTCGGCGGACGCGTCCGAGGGCGCGAAGTCGGCAGCGTCCGCGCAGGCCTCCGCGAAGCAGCCGACGATCACGGTCACGCCGGCCGACGGCACCGAGAAGGCGGACTTCACCAGCCCCGTCGAGATCACCGTGGCCGACGGCACGCTCGCGTCCGTGAAGGTCACCGGTGACGACGGCTCCGCACTGAAGGGGTCCTTCGACGAGGCCCGCACGAAGTGGACCTCGGACGGGCATCCGCACTCGGGCACCGAGTACACCGTCACGGCCACGGCGGCGGGGGTATCGGCGGCCACGACCACGACCTTCACCACGAAGTCCCCGGGCGAGACCTTCGTCGGCTACTTCACGCCCGAGGCAGGCTCCACCTCCGGCGTCGGCATGCCCGTGTCGATCGACTTCACGCACGCCGTCGCCGACAAGGCCGCGGTCCAGAAGGCGATCACGGTGACCGCCGAGCCCGCCGTGGACGTCGTCGGCCACTGGTTCAGCGACACCCGGCTGGACTTCCGGCCGAAGACGTACTGGGCGGCGGGGACGACGATCACGCTCAGCCTCCGGCTGAAGGACGTCGAGGGCGCGGACGGGGTCTACGGCACGCAGTCCAAGGACGTCACCTTCCACATCGGCCGCGAGCAGATCAGCACGGTCGACCTCGCCACCAAGCGGATGACGGTCGTCCGGGACGGCGAGACCGTCGCCACCTACCCGGTCAGCGGCGGCGACCCCGACCACACCACCTGGTCCGGGATCATGGTGATCAGCGAGCGGTTCGAGCAGACGCGGATGGAGTCCTCGACGGTCGGGCTCGGCGACGAGTACGACATCCCCGACGTCCCGCACGCCCAGCGGCTGACGACGTCCGGCACGTTCGTCCACGGCAACTACTGGGCGTCCACGTCGGTGTTCGGCAAGGAGAACACCAGCCACGGGTGCATCGGTCTGCACGACGCGAAGGGCGCGAGCGACAGCTCCGTGGCCGGTTACCAGTTCTACGAGAGCTCGAAGCTCGGGGACGTGGTGATCGTGCAGAACTCGGGCGAGAAGACCGTGGAAGCGTCGAACGGACTCAACGGCTGGAACCTGTCGTGGGCGGACTGGAAGGCGGGGAGTGCGCTTTAGCACGTATACCCCGTTCATGGCATGAACTTCCCCGCCCCCGAAGGACTTTCCCTGCTTTAACTCTTGACGGCCCCGGTTGCGGAGAGCACATTGGGCCCACTTTGAGAGCGCTCTCAGATGTATCTGACACCCGCGCACATCACTCCGTACCGGGAGGCACCCCCCATGAGTGCAACCTCCGGCATACCCAGACGGCGACGCGCGCTCATCGCCGTACTCAGCACGCTCGGTCTGGCGGCCGCGGTCGCCACGGCCGCGACCCTGCCCGCGAACGCCTCCGCCCCCACGCCCCCGTCGGGCTGGACGCAGGTCTTCCTCGACGACTTCAACGGCACCGCCGGCACCGGTGTCAACACCTCCAACTGGCAGTACGCGACCGGTACTTCGTATCCGGGCGGCCCCGCCAACTGGGGCACCGGCGAGGTCGAGACGATGACGAACAGCACCAGCAACGTCGCGCTCGACGGCAACGGCAACCTCCGCATCACCCCGCTGCGCGACTCCGCCGGCCGCTGGACGTCGGGCCGCATCGAGACCAACCGCACCGACTTCCAGCCCCCGTCCGGCGGCAAGCTGCGCGTCGAGGGCCGCATCCAGATGCCGAACGTCACCGGCACCGCCGCCGAGGGCTACTGGCCGGCGTTCTGGATGCTGGGCGCGCCGTACCGCGGCAACTACCAGAACTGGCCGAGCGTCGGCGAGCTGGACATCATGGAGAACGTCCAGGGCCGCAACACCGTGTGGGCCACGATGCACTGCGGGACCAACCCGGGCGGCCCGTGCAACGAGACCACCGGCCTCGGCAACTCCACGGCATGTCCCGGCTCGACGTGCCAGTCGGCCTTCCACACCTACACCATGGAGTGGGACCGCTCGGTGAGCCCCGAGACGATCCGGTTCTACGTCGACGGCACCCAGTTCCACTCGGTCAACGCGAGCCAGGTGGACGCGACGACCTGGTCCAACGCCACCAACCACGGCTTCTTCATCATCCTGAACGTGGCGATGGGCGGCGCCTTCCCGGACGCCTTCGGCGGCGGCCTGGACGGCGACACGCGGTCCGGCGTGCCGATGGTCGTCGACTACGTCCAGGTGCTGTCGGCCAGTGGGAGCGGTACCACACCTCCGCCGACGGGCAACCGTGACGCCTACAGCGCCATCCAGGCCGAGTCGTACGACGGCCAGGGCGGCGCGAGCACCGAGTCCACGTCGGATGCGGGCGGCGGACAGAACATCGGCTCCCTCGCGAACGGCGACTGGGCGCTGTACAAGGGCGTCAACTTCGGCTCGTCGGCGGCCACTCAGTTCGTGGGCCGGGTGGCGAGCGGTGCGGCGGGCGGCGTCAGCGGGCTCGTCGAGGTGCGCCTGGACAGCCGCGGCAACGCGCCCGTGGGCAGCTTCTCGGTGGCCAACACCGGTGGGTGGCAGTCGTGGCGGACCGTCCCGGCGAACATCAGCGGGATCACCGGCACGCATGACGTGTATCTCACCTTCACCAGCGGTCAGCCGTCGGACTTCGTGAACGTGAACTGGTTCAACTTCGCCCGCTGACAGGCGTGTTGAGATGCCCCGCGAGAGCTCGACCGCCCTCGCGGGGCATCGGCGCACCCGGCTCCGCCGGCACTGCCCTAACGCAACTCCGCCCGAAACGCCGCCGGCGTCATCTCCGTGTGCTGGTGGAAGAACTTGGAGAAGTTGGCGGCGTCGGGAAAGCCGACCGCCGCACCCACACGCCCGATCGGCAGGTCCGTGTGGGCCAGGAGCCGCTTGGCCTCCAGGATCACGCGTCGGTCGATGAAGCCCTTGGGCGTCTGACCCGTGGCGGCGCGGACCGCGCGGACGAGGGTCCGGCGGGAGTAGCCGAGCTGGTCGGCGTAGGCGCTGACGCTGTGGTTGGTGGCGAAGCCCTGCTCCACCGCGTCCCGGAAGAGGGTGAAGGTCGTGTCGGCCTGCTCGCGCGCCGCTTTCGCCGAGCTCGCGGCGAGGTGGGCCAGGCGCAGCAGGAACGCGGTCAGCGAGTGGCGCAGAACCGCGGTGTGCGGGCTCAGGGGGAGGGTCGCCGTGTCCTCGTACTCGCGTTGGAGTTGGGCGAGGGACGAGCGCAGAGCGGTGAGCCGGCCTTCGTCGGGGTGGAGCAGGGGCGGGAGGTCGTAGCGGTAGAGGCCGGTGGCCTCCACCGTGGCGCGCGGCAGGAAGCCCGGCTGCATGGCGAGGACGATCCCCCGGTACTCGCTCGTCCGTGAGAAACGATGGACCTGTCCGGGGCGGATCCACAGCAGATCGCCCGCGCCCGCCTCGTACTCCGTGAAGTCGATCATGTGGCGCACGGGTCCGCGGCTGAAGAGCATCACGACGTGGAAGTCGATGCGGTGCACGCGCTCCAGCGGCGCCTCGTCGGCGTGCCAGGTGTGGTCGGTGCCGCCCATCGGGCCGATCCGCATGCCGACGCCGCCGACGCTCAGCTCGACGGGGAAGGGGAACGTTCTGATCCCTCCGTCGCCGCCTTCGCCCCTTGTGTCCACCATGTCCGTCTCGTGCCGCCTCAGTTGCGCGCCGCCCATGCTCAGCCGTGCGCTGCGCCGGCGACGCTGTCCCACTTTCACCACAGCCTGACACACGCCGACCTTCCCTCGTAAAAGTCAGACTTTTACTTTTGAAGGCGTTGGACCAGCCACTTCGCTCCGATCGAGGACTTTTTGAAGATGAGCACGCAGACACCGGACAGCTTCGAATGGACCGAACTCGACCGGCGTGCCGTCGACACGGCCCGCCTCCTGGCGGCAGATGCCGTTCAAAAGGTCGGGAACGGTCATCCGGGCACCGCGATGAGCCTCGCCCCGGCCGCGTACACGATCTTTCAGAAGGTGATGCGGCACGATCCGGCCGACCCCGAGTGGACCGGGCGTGACCGTTTCGTCCTCTCCCCCGGCCACACCTCGCTGACCCTCTACACCCAGCTGTTCCTCGCCGGATACGAGCTGGAGCTCGACGACCTCAAGTCCTTCCGGACGCACGGTTCGAAGACGCCGGGTCACCCCGAGTACGGGCACACGGCAGGGGTCGAGACGACGACCGGCCCGCTGGGTCAGGGCGTCGCCAACGCCGTCGGCATGGCGATGGCCGCCCGTTACGAGCGCGGCCTGTTCGACCCCGAGGCCCCGCAGGGCGAGTCGCCGTTCGACCACACCATCTGGGCGATCGTCTCCGACGGCGACCTCCAGGAGGGCGTCTCCGCCGAGGCCTCCTCCCTCGCCGGACACCAGAAGCTCGGCAACCTGGTCTTCCTCTACGACGACAACCACATCTCCATCGAGGGCGACACCGCGACCGCGTTCTCCGAGGACGTGCTGGGGCGCTACGAGGCGTACGGCTGGCATGTGCAGCGGATCGAGCCCGCCGACAACGGCGACATCGACGTCCACGCGCTGTACGCGGCGCTCAAGGCGGCGCAGGCCGAGACCGAGCGCCCCTCGATCATCGCGATGCGCACGATCATCGCCTGGCCGGCCCCCAACGCCCAGAACACCGAGGCCTCCCACGGCTCCGCCCTCGGCACCGACGAGATCGCCGCCACCAAGCGCGTCCTCGGCTTCGACCCCGAGCGGTCCTTCGAGGTCGCCGACGAGGTCCTCGCCCACACCCGCCGCGCCCTCGACCGGGGTGCCGAGGCGCACGCAGCCTGGGACAAGCGGATCGACAAGTGGCGCGGCGCCGACGCGGAGCGGGCCCGGCTGTTCGACCGGATCGTCGCCGGGCAGCTGCCCGAGGGCTGGGAGGACGCCCTTCCGGTGTTCGAGGAGGGCAAGTCGGTCGCGACCCGCGCCGCGTCCGGCAAGGTGCTCCAGGCGCTCGGCGGGGTCGTCCCGGAGCTGTGGGGCGGCTCGGCCGACCTGGCCGGCTCCAACAACACCACCATCGACAAGGCGAGTTCGTTCCTGCCGAAGGGCAACCCGCTGCCGGAGGCCGACCCGTACGGCCGCACGATCCACTTCGGCATCCGCGAGTTCTCGATGGCCGCGGCGATGAACGGCATCGCCCTGCACGGCAACACCCGTGTCTACGGCGGCACGTTCCTGGTGTTCTCCGACTACATGCGCAACGCGGTCCGCATGTCCGCGCTGATGCAGCTGCCGGTGACGTACGTCTGGACGCACGACTCCGTCGGCCTCGGCGAGGACGGCCCGACCCACCAGCCGGTCGAGCACCTGGCCTCGCTGCGTGCCATCCCGGGCCTGAACATCGTCCGCCCCGCCGACGCCAACGAGACCGCGGTCGCCTGGGCCGAGATCCTCAGGCGGCACTCCACCGACCCGGCCCCGCACGGCCTCGCGCTCACCCGGCAGGGTGTGCCGACGCTCCCGGTCAACTCCGATGCGGCGAAGGGCGGTTACGTCCTCCACGAGTCCTCCGGCGAGACGCCCGAGGTGATCCTCATCGCCACCGGCTCCGAGGTCCAGCTCGCCGTCGCCGCGCGGGAGCGGTTGGAGGCCGAGGGGATCGGTACCCGGGTGGTGTCGATGCCGTCCGTGGAGTGGTTCGAGGAGCAGCCGCGCGAGTACCGCGAGAGCGTCCTGCCGCCGGCCGTGAAGGCGCGGGTCGCCGTCGAGGCCGGTATCGGGCTCACCTGGTACCGGTTCGTGGGCGACGCCGGACGCATCGTCTCCCTGGAGCACTTCGGTGCCTCCGCCGACGCCAAGACGCTGTTCGCCGAGTACGGCTTCACCCCTGAGAACGTCGCCGCCGCAGCCCGCGAGTCCGTCGCCGCCGCCCGCGGTTGATCCGAACGCCAGAAGGAAGTTGATCACTGTGACCACCGAAGCAACCGCGACCACGGGGACGTTGAAGCGCCTGACCGACGAGGGCGTCTCGATCTGGCTGGACGACTTGTCGCGCAAGCGCATCGAGTCGGGCAACCTCGCCGAGCTGATCGCGAACAGGAACGTCGTCGGTGTCACCACCAACCCGTCCATCTTCCAGGCCGCCATCGGCTCCGGCGAGGGCTACGAGGAGCAGCTCGCCGACCTCGCGGTGCGGGGTGTCACGGTCGACGAGGCCGTGCGCATGATGACGACCGCGGATGTGCGTGCCGCCGCCGATATTCTGCATTCCGTATACGCCGCTACGGACGGCCGCGACGGCCGGGTCTCCATCGAGGTCGACCCGCGCCTCGCCCACAACACGGCCGCCACCATCGCCGAGGCCAGGCAGCTGGCCTGGCTCGTCGACCGCCCCAACGTGATGATCAAGATCCCGGCGACCAAGGCCGGCCTGCCCGCCATCACCGAGGTCATCGCCCAGGGCATCAGCGTCAACGTCACGCTGATCTTCTCCCTGGAGCGCTACCGCGAGGTGATGGACGCCTACCTGGCCGGTCTGGAGAAGGCCGCCGCGAAGGGCCTGGACCTCTCCGCCATCCACTCCGTGGCCTCCTTCTTCGTCTCCCGCGTCGACAGCGAGATCGACAAGCGGCTGACGGCGATCGGCACGGACGAGGCCCTCGCTCTGAAGGGCAGGGCCGCGCTGGCCAACGCCCGTCTCGCCTACGAGGCCTACGAGGATGGGTTCGGCTCTGCCGACAATTCGACACGCGGCGCCGACCGCTGGACCGCCCTCGCCGGCGCCAAGGCCAACAAGCAGCGCCCGCTGTGGGCCTCGACCGGCGTCAAGGACCCGGCGTACAAGTCCACCCTGTACGTGGACGAACTGGTCGCGCCGGGCACCGTCAACACGATGCCCGAGGCCACCCTGAACGCCACCGCCGACCACGGCGAGATCACCGGCGACACGGTCACCGGCGGCTACGCACAGGCCCGCGCCGACCTGGCCGCCGTAGAGGCGCTCGGGATCTCGTACGACGACGTCGTCACCCTCTTGGAGGGCGAGGGCGTCGCCAAGTTCGAGGTGGCGTGGCAGGACCTGTTGGACGCCGTGAAGAAGTCGCTCGGCAGCAAGGGAGCTGACGCGGAATGACCTCCGACACCACTGACACCCCCGACTGGGACAACCCCCTGCGCGATGCGCGCGACCGCCGTCTGCCCCGGATCGCGGGCCCGTCCGGCCTCGTCATCTTCGGCGTCACCGGCGACCTGTCCCGCAAGAAGCTGATGCCGGCCGTGTACGACCTCGCCAACCGCGGGATGCTGCCGCCGGGCTTCTCCCTCGTCGGGTTCGCCCGCCGGGACTGGGAGGACCAGGACTTCGCCCAGGTCGTGCACGACTCGGTGCGCGAGCACGCCCGTACGGAGTTCCGCGAGGAGGTCTGGCAGCAGCTCGCCGAGGGCATGCGGTTCATCCCGGGTGACTTCGACGACGACGAGGCGTTCAAGCAGCTGCGCCAGACGGTCGACGAGCTCGACGCGGCGCGCGGTACGAGCGGCAACTACGCCTTCTACCTCTCCGTACCGCCGAAGTTCTTCCCGAAGGTCGTGCGGCAGCTGAAGAAGCACGGTCTGGCGGACGCTCCCGAGGGGTCCTGGCGGCGGGCGGTCATCGAGAAGCCGTTCGGCCGCGACCTCGCGAGCGCCCGGGAGCTCAACGCGATCGTGCACGACGTGTTCGACCCGGAGCAGGTCTTCCGCATCGACCACTACCTGGGCAAGGAGACCGTCCAGAACATCCTGGCGCTGCGGTTCGCGAACCAGATGTTCGAGCCGATCTGGAACCGGTCATATGTCGACCACGTACAGATCACCATGGCCGAGGACATCGGCATCGGCGGCCGGGCGGGCTACTACGACGGCATCGGCTCGGCCCGTGACGTCATCCAGAACCACCTGCTCCAGCTGATGGCGCTGACCGCCATGGAGGAGCCGGCCGCCTTCGACGCCGGGTCGCTGCTCACCGAGAAGCTGAAGGTGCTCAAGGCGGTGAAGCTGCCGGAGGACCTGGGCAAGCACACCGTGCGCGGGCAGTACGCGGCGAGCTGGCAGGGCGGCGAGCAGGTCTTCGGGTACCTCCAGGAGGACGGTATCGACGCGCGGTCG
Source organism: Streptomyces sp. DT2A-34 (assembly GCF_030499515.1). NCBI lineage: Bacteria > Bacillati > Actinomycetota > Actinomycetes > Kitasatosporales > Streptomycetaceae > Streptomyces > Streptomyces sp. DT2A-34. The sequence continues at coordinate 1,172,805 of NZ_JASTWJ010000001.1, forward strand.
AAGACCGACACGTACGCCGCGATCAAGCTGAACGTCGACAACCGTCGCTGGGCGGGCGTGCCGTTCTATCTGCGCACCGGCAAGCGGCTCGGGCGGCGGGTCACCGAGATCGCGGTGGTCTTCCAGCGGGCGCCGCACTCCCCCTTCGACTCCACGGCCACCGAGGAGCTCGGCCAGAACGCCATCGTCATCCGCGTCCAGCCGGACGAGGGCGTGACGGTGCGGTTCGGCTCCAAGGTGCCGGGCACCTCGATGGAGATCCGGGACGTGACGATGGACTTCGCCTACGGCGAGTCGTTCACCGAGTCCAGCCCGGAGGCGTACGAGCGGCTCATCCTGGACGTCCTCCTCGGGGACGCCAATTTGTTCCCCCGCCACCAGGAAGTGGAAGAGTCCTGGAAGATCCTCGACCCGATCGAGGAGTACTGGGACACCCACGGCAAGCCGGCGCAGTACGCGTCCGGCAGCTGGGGACCCGAGGAAGCCGACGAGATGCTCGCACGAGACGGACGGAGCTGGCGCAGGCCATGAAGATCGACCTGACCGACACCACGGCAAGCAAGATCAACAAGGCGCTGGTGCAGGGCCGCCGCGCGATCGGCACGCCGGCCGTGGGCATGGTCCTGACGATGGTGATCGTCACGGACGAGGAGAACGCGTACGACTCGATCAAGGCTGCCGAGGAGGCCTCGCACGAGCACCCCGCGCGCACCCTGGTCGTCATCAAGCGGCACGCGCGCACCCCGCGCGACCGCACCCGCTCGCACCTGGACGCCGAGGTCCGGGTGGGCGCCGACGCCGGCACCGGCGAGACGGTGATCCTGCGGATGTACGGCGAGGTGTCCGAGCACGCCGACTCGGTGGTGCTGCCGCTGCTGCTGCCGGACGCGCCGGTCGTGGTGTGGTGGCCGGTGGAAGCGCCGGACAACCCGGCGAAGGACCCGCTGGGCGCGCTGGCCCAGCGCCGGATCACCGATCTGTACACCACCGAGACCCCGCTGGCGGACCTGGAGCTGCGCGCCCGCTCCTACGCGCCCGGCGACACCGACCTCGCCTGGACCCGGCTCACCCCGTGGCGCTCGATGCTCGCCGCGGCCCTGGACCAGGCCCGGGTCCCGATCGTCTCGGCAGCCGTGGAGGCCGAGGCCGACAACCCGGCGGCCGAGCTGCTGGCCCGCTGGCTGGAGGCCCGCCTGCACGTCACCGCCGAGCGGGTCGTCACCGCCGGACCGGTCGTCACGGGCGTACGGCTCGGCACCGAGAACGGCGAGATCGTCATCGACCGTCCCGAGGGCCCGCTGGCCACGCTGACCCTGCCGGACCAGCCGTCGCGCACCCTCGCGCTGAAGGTCCGCACCACCTCCGAACTCATCGCCGAGGAGCTCAGGCGCCTCGACGCGGACGAGATGTACGCCGTCGCCCTGCGGGGCGAGGCCACCAAGGAGACCCCCGACCATGTCTGACCCCCTGTCCGACTCCACCCGGCTCACCCGGCGCCCCGAGTGGGTGGCCCTGGAGGACCACCGCGCGGACACGCTGCAGCGCCCGCGGCTGCGTGAGCTGTTCGCGGCCGACCCCTCGCGCGCGCAGCGGTACGTGGTGCGCGTCGGCGATCTGCGCATCGACTACTCCAAGCACCTGATCAACGACGAGACGCTCGCGCTGCTGCAGGAACTGGCCGCCGCCACCGACGTGTTCGGGCTGCGGGACGCGATGTTCCGGGGCGCGAAGATCAACGTCACCGAGGACCGGGCGGTGCTCCACACCGCCCTGCGCGCCGCGGCCGACGCGGTGATCGAGGTCGACGGCGAGAACGTCGTGCCCGAGGTGCACGCGGTGCTCGACAAGATGAGCGCGTTCGCGGACCGCGTCCGCTCCGGCGAGTGGACCGGCCACACGGGCCGCCGTATCCGCAACGTCGTCAACATCGGCATCGGCGGCTCCGATCTCGGTCCGGCCATGGCGTACGAGGCCCTTCGCCCGTTCACGGCACGGGAGTTGACGTTCCGGTTCGTGTCCAACGTCGACGGCGCCGACCTCCACGAGGCGGTCCGGGACCTGGACCCGGCGGAGACCCTGTTCATCGTCGCGTCCAAGACGTTCACCACGATCGAGACGATCACCAACGCCACCTCGGCCCGTTCCTGGCTGCTGGCCGGGCTCGGCGGCGAGGACAAGGCGGTCGCCAAGCACTTCGTCGCGCTGTCGACGAATGCCGAGAAGGTGGCGGACTTCGGCATCGACCCGGACAACATGTTCGAGTTCTGGGACTGGGTCGGCGGGCGGTATTCGTACGACTCCGCCATCGGCCTCTCGCTGATGATCGCCATCGGTCCGGACCGATTCCGGGAGATGCTCGACGGCTTCCGCATCGTCGACGAGCACTTCAAGAGCGCGCCCGCCGAGACCAACGCCCCGCTGATCATGGGCCTGTTGGGCATCTGGTACGGCAATTTCTTCGGCGCCGAGTCGCATGCGGTGCTGCCGTACTCGCACTACCTGTCGAAGTTCACGGCGTATCTCCAGCAGCTGGACATGGAGTCCAACGGCAAGTCGGTCGACCGCGACGGCCATGTCGTGGGCTGGGAGACCGGTCCGGTGGTGTGGGGCACGCCCGGGACCAACGGGCAGCACGCCTACTACCAGCTGATCCACCAGGGCACCCGGCTCATCCCGGCCGACCTGATCGGCTTCGCCCGACCGGTCGCCGAGCTGAGTGACGACCTCAAGGCGCAGCACGACCTGTTGATGGCGAACCTCTTCGCCCAGGGCCAGGCGCTCGCCTTCGGCAAGACCGCTGACGAAGTGCGCGCGGAGGGTGTGCCCGAGGAGCAGGTCCCGCACCGCACCTTCCTCGGCAACCACCCCACCACCACGATCCTCGCCCCCGAGCTGACCCCGTCGGTCCTCGGCCAGCTGGTCGCCCTCTACGAGCACAAGGTGTTCGTCCAGGGCGCCGTCTGGAACATCGACTCCTTCGACCAGTGGGGGGTGGAGCTGGGCAAGGTCCTCGCCAAGCGGGTCGAGCCCGCGCTGACGGAGGGCGCGGACGTCCCCGGTCTCGACGCCTCCACCGCCGCCCTCGTGGCCGCCTACCGCGAACTCAAGGAAGTGAACTGACATGCAGCTCGGTCTCATCGGTCTCGGCAAGATGGGCGGCAACATGCGCGAGCGGATCCGCCGCGCCGGCCACACCGTCATCGGCTACGACCGCAACCCCGAGGTCTCCGACGTCGAGAGCCTCGAAGAGCTGGTCGGGCAGCTCGACGCGCCGCGCACGGTGTGGGTGATGGTCCCGGCCGGCACCGCCACCCAGACCGTCATCGACGAGCTCAAGGACCTGCTCTCCCCCGGCGACACGGTGGTCGACGGCGGCAACTCCCGCTGGACGGACGACGAGAAGCACGCCGCGGAACTCGGCGTCAAAGGCATCGGCTTCGTCGACGCGGGCGTCTCCGGCGGCGTATGGGGCCTGCAGAACGGCTACGCGCTGATGGTCGGCGGCGACAAGGGGCACGTGGAGCGCCTGAAGCCGATCTTCGAGGCACTCAAGCCGGAGGGACCGTACGGCTATGTCCACGCCGGCCGGGTCGGCGCGGGGCACTTCTCGAAGATGGTCCACAACGGCATCGAGTACGCCATGATGCAGGCCTACGCCGAGGGCTGGGAGCTGCTGGAGAAGGTCGACTCGGTGGACAACGTCCGCGAGGTGTTCCGCTCCTGGCAGGAGGGCACGGTCATCCGCTCCTGGCTGCTGGACCTCGCGGTGAACGCCCTCGACGAGGACGAGCACCTGGGCAAGCTGCGCGGCTACGCGGAGGACTCCGGTGAGGGCCGGTGGACCGTCGAGGCGGCCATCGACAACGCCGTACCGCTGCCCGCGATCACCGCCTCGCTCTTCGCCCGGTTCGCGTCCCGTCAGGACGACTCCCCGCAGATGAAGATGATCGCGGCGCTGCGCAACCAGTTCGGCGGGCACGCCGTCGAGTCGAAGGAGTAGCGGGCCGTGGGGGATCTCCTGCTGGTCCGCCACGGTGAGACGGAGTGGAGCAGATCGGGACAGCACACCAGCTGGACCGACCTGCCCCTCACCCGGGCCGGCGAGGAACAGGCCAAGTCCCTGGCCCCGCTCCTCGCCGGCCGGGTCTTCTCCCTGGCGCTCACCAGCCCGCTGAGCCGCGCCGCCCGCACCGCCGAACTGGCGGGCGTGACCGGGGCCGTACCGGAACCGGACCTGCGCGAGTGGGACTACGGCGGCTACGAGGGTGTCACCACCGTCGACATCCACCGCTCCCGCCCCGACTGGGACCTGTGGACCGACGGGGTCCCGCCGGGACCGGACGGTCACCCCGGCGAGTCGCCGGCCGAGGTGGGGGCACGTGCCGACCGGGTGCTCGCCCGCGTGGAGGTGGCGCTGCTCGACGGCGACGTCGTCCTCGTGGCGCACGGCCACTTCCTGCGCGTCGTGACGGCCCGCCGACTGGGGCTGACCCCGGCGGACGGGCGGTTGTTCCAGCTGGCGACGGGCACGGTGGGCCGGCTGTCGACGGAGCACGGGCGACCGGTGATCGCGGAGTGGAACACCCGGCCGTAACTCCCTCGGCGGAGTTGACAGGTTCGGCAGGCCGGCGTCAGAGTCCCGGCTGATGGAGATCAACGATCTGACGCCGGCCGAACTGCGGGTGTGGCAGGCCTTTCCCAGGGGCGAGGCCGTGGAATTCCGCGCGGCGCAGGACGAGGGCGCGGCCGAGGGCGCCGACTGGGGTTCCCAACGGACCGTCCGGGCCACGGTGTTGAGGGCTCTGCTGCTCGACGGCCCGGTGGAGAGCGGGGAGGTGGCCGCCCTCAAAGTGGCGGGCGCGCGCATCACCGGCGTACTGGACCTGCGGTACGCGACGGTCGACAGCGTCGTACGCCTGAGTCACTGCCGGTTCGACGACGTCCCGGACCTCTCCGGCGCCCAGTTGAAGTACCTCAATCTGACCGGGTCCCGGATGCCGGGTCTGGCGTCCGCGCGGGTCCGGGTCGACGGCGGACTGCGGCTGACGGGCTGCCGGTTCGACGGGCCGGTGCGGCTCGGTGGGGCGCAGGTCGCCGGGGCGCTGTATCTGGAGGGCGCGGAGGTGACCGCGCCGGAGGGAAACGAGCGTCCGGTCCTCCAGCTCCACCAGGTGACCGTCGGAGAGGACCTGTGCGCGTCCCGGCTGCGCACGCGCGGGGAGATCCGCCTCAACGGCGCCACGGTCAGCGGCTCGCTCCGGCTGGAGGACGCCGAGCTCCGTCATCCCGGCGGCTTCGTCCTCAACGCCGAGGCCCTCGACGTGGGCGCCAACGTCCTCGGCCGGCGGCTGAGCGCACACGGCCGTATCGACCTGCGCGGCGCCCGCATACCCGGTCGGCTCGACCTGCTGTACAGCCGGTTGTCCCACCCCGGCGGCACCGCGATGCGGGCGAGCAGCTGTGTCATCGGCGAGGTGTGGCTGCGCAAGGGTCCGCCGATCGAGGGCATGCTCAACCTGCGCCGCTCCCAGATAGAACACCTCAACCTGGAGCCGGAGATGCTCCCGGACCAGGTCCGCCTGCTCGACCTCACCTATGTCTCCCTGACCCCGCACGTGCCGCCCGAGCATCGGCTGCCCATGCTGGAGCGGGACGAGGACACGTTCGACCCGCACGGATACGAGCAGTTGACGGCCGCCTACCGCCGCACCGGCGACGACCACGCCGCCCGCCTCGTCCAGCTCGCCAAGCAGCGCCACCACCGCACGACCCTGCCCTGGTACGGCCGGCTGTGGGGCCACGTCCAGGACGCCACCGTCGGCTACGGTTTCCGGCCGATGCGCGCCCTGGGCTGGCTGCTGTCCCTGCTCGCCGTCGGCTCCATCGCCTTCGCGCTGCACACACCCCCGGCGCTGAAGGCCGACGAGGCTCCGCAGTTCAACCCGGTGTTCTACACCCTCGACCTGCTGCTGCCGGTGATCTCCTTCGGGCAGGAACCGGCGTTCGCGCCGCAGGGCGGGCAGCAGTGGCTGTCGTACGTCCTCGTCCTCACCGGCTGGATCCTCGCCACGACGGTCGTCGCCGGCGTGACGCGGACCGTCAACCGCCAGTAGGCCGGCTCAACGGCTGGGCCTGAGAACGTGCTGGGCGGCAAGCCGCACCGGCGCGTTCTGGGCGCCGTAGCCCCGGTAGCCGTCCCGCTGCACGAGCTCGAAGAAGACGCGGCCGACCGTCACCGTGTAGCAGTGCCGGAACTCGCCGTACGGGTCACGGTCGTAGAGGATGCCCAGCTCGCGATACGTCTCCAGCTCGCCGTCCGCGAACTCGTACCGCGCTCCCAGGTCGTCGTAGTAGTTGGCGGGGATGGGCAGCAGACGTCCGCCCGCCTCCCGGTAGCGCCGGGCCGCGGCGATCACGTCGTCCGTGGCCAGCGCGATGTGCTGGGCGTGCACGGTGTCGTCGGTCGGTGCCGCGCCGACGCTCAGGGCGATACGGACGCTGCCGTCGGGGTTGGTGACGGCGCGGCTGCGCATCAGGCCGTACGGGTCGGCGACGTCGACGCTCTCCTGGGCGTGCAGGCCGAGGACGCTGCGGTGGAAGAGGGTCGCCTCGTCGTAGTGGTGCCAGGGCTGGGTGAGGGCGAGGTGGTCGATGCGGTGCACGCCCGCAGCCGCGGTCTCGTGCTCGATGTCCGTGAAGTCGGCGCGCCAGTTGGGCAGTTCGGGACGGTCCGTGGCGCAGAAGAAGAGTTCGGTGCCGTCGGGCGCCGCGACCGCGTCCAGTGGGGCGTCCTGCGGGGCGCGGCGGCGGGGCAGGACGGGGGCGAGGAGGTCCTCGGCGCGGCGGGCCGCTCCGGTGGGGTCCGGTGACTCCAGGCCGATGGCGGCGAGTCCGGTGCCGTCGCGGCGGGCGGAGCCGGCGGTGTTCACCAGGACGCGGGCCTCGCCCTGCTCCCACAGGTCGACCGGTTTGCTGCGGTGCCGTGCGGTGCGGGCGAAGCCCAGGGCGCCGAGTACGGCCGAGACCGGTTCGGCGTCGGGGGTGACCAGTTCCGCGAAGGTGACGCCGGTGGGGACGACGGGGGCGGGCGGTGCGGCCCGGCCGACCGTCTCCTGGAGGACCAGCAGGGAGCGGTGGGCGTCCACGGCCGTCGGGCCGGCCTCGGCCTGGCGGAAGACGTCGTTGAAGACCTCGAGGGAGAGGGGGCCGTCGTATCCCGTGTGCAGGACGTGGCGTACCAGTCCGGCGACGTCGAAGCCGCCCTGTCCGGGGAAGCAGCGGTAGTGGCGGCTCCACTGCAGGACGTCCATCGCGAGCAGCGGGGCGTCCGCCAGTTGGAGGAAGAAGATCTTCTCGCCGGGGATGTCCTCGATGCCCTTGGGATCGGAACCGCGGGAGAGGATGTGGAAGCTGTCCAGGCAGGTGCCGAGCGCGGGGTGGCCGGCGGCCTCGACGATGCGCCAGGCGTGGTCGTAGGTGCTGACGTGCCGTCCCCAGGCGAGCGCCTCGTAGGCCACGCGGATGCCGAAGTCCTGGGCCAGGTCGGCGAGTCGGGACAGGTGCCCGGCGGCGAGCGCGTCGTCGTCCACGGCCAGGGGATGGACGCTGGAGCAGACGAGGACGGTGTCGGCGCCGAGCCGCCGCATCAGCTCGAACTTGTGCCGGGCGCGGCGCAGATTGCGGGCGAACTCGTCGGCGGGCACGGCCTCGATGTCCCGCATCGGCTGGTACAGGTCGATGGTGAGGCCGAGGTCGGCGCACCGGCCGCGGATCCCCTCGGGCGTGAGCGGGCTGGCCAGCAGGTCGTTCTCGAAGATCTCCACACCGTCGAAACCGGCCCGGGAGGCGGCCGTGAGTTTCTCCGTGAGGGATCCGCTGAGGGAGACGGTGGCGATGGACGTACGCATGCCGATACCTCTTCCTACCTGTCCTTGACTGTCCTACCTCGGGGTTCCTACGGGTCCCGCCAGTTCGGCGATGTCCGCGAGCATCCGCGCGCTGTCGGGCTCGCGCCCGGTGAACAGGCGGAACGCGTCCACGGCCTGGAAGACAGCCATCCCGCCCCCGTCCAGAGTGGCGCAGCCGATCGCGCGGGCGGTACGCAGCAGCTCCGTCTCCAGCGGACGGTAGACGACCTCGGCGACCCACAGGCCAGGGTGCAGCAGCTCGGCAGGCAGGGGCAGGCCGGGGTGGGCGGCCATGCCCGTGGGGGTGGCGTGCACGAGACCGTCGGCGTGGCCCAGCAGCGCGGGGAGCGCGTCGAGAGCGGCGCCGACCGCGCGGCCGGCGCCGAAGTGCCGGTTCAGGGAGGCGGCGAGATCGGCGGCCCGGTCGGCCAGTGCGTCGACCACGGTGACCCGCTCGGCGCCGAGCGTCAGCATGGCGTGCGCCACGGCCGCGCCCGCGCCCCCGGCGCCCAGCTGCACGACCCGCTCCAGCGGCACGTCGGGCAGCCCGCGCGCGAAGGAGGCGGCGAAGCCGGTGACGTCCGTGTTGTGGCCGACGGACCGGCCGTCCTCGAACACGACGGTGTTGACCGCGCCCAGCGCCTCGGCCTGCGGGGCCAGCGCGTCCAGATGCCCGATGACGAGCTGCTTGCACGGGTGCGTGATGTTGAGCCCGTCGAAGCCCAGGTCACGGGCGGCCCGCACCAGGTCGCCCACCGCCTCGGGCGCGGCGCCGAGCGCGTCGATGTCGATGAGCCGGTACAGATAGCGCAGACCCTGCCGGTCGGCCTCCCGCTCGTGCAGCGCCGGGCTGAGCGACGGGCCGATGCCGGAACCGATCAGCCCGACGAGATACGAGTCCTTGGCGTCCTTGGCCACCGGGGGAACCTCCTGAGCGGCTCATTAATGTACGAACTAGTGAGTTAGTCATAGCAGGAGGCGCGGCACTTGGGAAGGCCTGGCACCGCACGCGCCGCGAGGCGCCTTCTACAATCACCGGCACGGGAGCAAGCCACCGGGGGCACGCTCGCATCTCGCCGAAGGAACCCGATGACCAGCGTCGACGAACCGGCACGACCGAACGGGCGGATCCGTGACGCCGCCCGCACCCAGGCCGAGATCCTCGACGTCGCGACGCAGGAGTTCGCCCGGGTCGGCTTCGCCGGCGCCCGGGTCGACGACATCGCCGCCCGCACCCGCACCACGAAGCGGATGATCTACTACTACTTCGGCGGCAAGGAGCAGCTGTTCACGGCCGTGCTGGAGCGCGCGTACGGCGTGATCCGGGAGGCCGAGCAGCAGCTCGACGTCGAGCACCTGGACCCGGTCGCGGCCATCCGCCGCCTGGCCGAGCTGACCTTCGACCACCACGAGCAGCACCCCGACTTCATCCGCCTGGTCACCATCGAGAACATCCACGGGGCCGAGCACATCGCCGCCTCCGAGAAGCTCGGCAAGATCGGCTCACCGGCGCTGGACGTGATCCGCCGGATCCTGGAGTCGGGACAGGAGTCCGGCCTGTTCACGGCCGACGTCGACGCCGTCGACCTGCACGCGATGATCAGCTCCTTCTGCTTCTTCCGGGTCTCCAACCGGCACACCTTCGGCGCCCTGTTCGGCCGTGACCTGGTGGATCCGGCCCAGCGCGAGCACTACCGCGCGATGCTCGGCGACATGGTGATCGCGTACCTGACCGCGGAGCGCGCGGCGGACTGAAGTCGTCCGGCACGACCCCCTTGACAGCCGGGAAACGTGGGCGCAACATCCGTAGCCACCGCTACTAACTATCCAGTGGGTTAATTAGCCGGGATCCGGCACTTCCCCTCTTTCCTCGTTTCCGCTCACTCCACTTATGTTGGAGTCCCCTCGAAGGAGCACGCCGTGTCCGTCCCCGCCCCCCAGGCCCCGCCAGGGCAGCCGAAGAAAGCCGCGACCGCCGCCTGGATCGGCAGCGCCCTCGAGTACTACGACTTCTTCATCTACGGCAGCGCCGCCGCGCTGATCTTCCCCGAGGTCTTCTTCGACGAGTCCGACCCGGCGACCGCCACCCTGCTGTCGCTGGCCACGTTCGGTGTGGCGTACGCCGCCCGGCCGGTCGGCGCGCTGTTCCTCGGTCACTTCGGCGACCGCATGGGCCGTAAGAAGATCATGGTCTTCACGCTGATCCTGATGGGCGTGTCGACGTTCCTCATCGGCTGTCTGCCGACCCGCGAACAGGTCGGCACCCTGGCGCCCGTCCTGCTGGTGCTGTGCCGGGTGCTGCAGGGCATCTCGGCGGCGGGCGAGCAGGCCAGCGCCAACTCGATGACCTTGGAACACGCGCCACCGCACCGGCGCGGCTTCTTCACCAGCTTCACGCTGAGCGGCACGCAGGGCGGGCAGTTGCTGGCCACCCTGGTCTTCATCCCGGTCGCCGCGCTGCCGGAGGAGCAGCTGCTGTCGTGGGGCTGGCGGGTTCCGTTCTGGATGAGCATCGCGGTCGCCGTCGTCGGCTATGTCATCCGCCGCAAGCTGGAGGAGACCCCGGCCTTCGAGCAGCAGGCCGCCACGGAGGGCGTCGTCAAGATGCCGCTCGCGGTGCTGATGCGGGAGCACTGGGCGGATGTGCTGCGGGTGATCGGCGGTGCGCTGGTCGCCTCGGTCAGCACGATCTTCACGGTGTGGTCGCTGTCGTACGCCACGAGTGACTCGGTCGGGATGAGCAAGTCCTCCATGCTGTGGGTGGGCGCTCTCGCCAACCTGGTCGCGCTCGCCGCGATCCCGCTGTGGGCGACTCTGTCGGACCGCATCGGCCGCCGCCCGGTATTCCTGATCGGCGCGGCCGGCAGCGCGGTGATGATGTTCCTCTACCTGTGGTCGATCTCCACCGGCTCCTACCCGCTGACCCTGCTGCTGGGCATCGTCACCTTCGGTGTGGTCTACAGCGCCGCGAACGGCGTGTGGCCGTCCTTCTACGGCGAGATGTTCTCCACCCGGGTCCGCCTGTCCGGCATGGCCATCGGCACCCAGATCGGCTTCGCGGTCGCCGGGTTCGCGGTCACCTTCGCCGCGCAGATCGCCGGCCCGAACGGCGACGACTGGGCCGCGGTGGCCCTGTTCACGGCCGCCCTGTGCGTGCCGCCGGTCGTGGCCGCCCTCTCCGCTCGCGAGACCGCCAGGATCCCGACGGAGCAGCTCGGCGAGCGCTCGGCCCGGGAGGCCGCGCAGCCGGAGACGGTGACGGCCTGATCCTGCGCTGAGCTCGCGCTGATCTCGCACGAACCCCGCAGTCCCCGGACGCCATGACGGCTCCGGGGACTCGGGCCTCACTCCGACACGAGCAGCTCCGTCCAGGCCTGTGCGACCCGCTCCAGCGAGAAGCCCTCCCGGACCTGCGTGCGGGCCAGCTCCCCGGCGGACCGCCAGCCGTCCTCCCCGAGCGCGGCGATCGCCTCCGCCATCGCCTCGGGGCTGTCGTGGATCCACCGCCGGTCGTAGATCTCGTCCGCCCCGGGCCACGGCAGCAGTGACGGTACGGCGCCGGAGGCCATCCCCTCGGCGGGCGCGAGGTGGAAGCTCTCGTCGTCGCTGGTGGACAGCACATGACCGACCCGCCTCAGCCAGCCCGCCACGTCCGGCCCGAAGCTGTCGAAGACGACGGCGCCTTCGAGGAGCGGCGAGGTCTGCATACGGTGCAGTACGGCGTCGTAGTGCTCACGTTCCTCGGGCTTGTTCCAGATCCACCAGTACTCCCAGGGCGGCTTGGACTTGACCGACAGATGCCAGCGCCGGTCCCGGGCGCGCAGCGCCTGCAGCACGTCGAGGCCGAGGTCGAGGCGTTTGCGGCTGGGTGCGATGCCGATCATGCCGAGGCGGTGGTGGGCGCCCGGCGCCTTCGGGCGGTCGAGCTGGTGGGTGTCCACCCAGTTGGGGACGACCACGACCTTCGAGTCGGGCCAGCCGGTGTGCTCGCGGGTGCGGCGGGCGTAGTACGGGCTGACGCACACCACCCGGTCGACGGCGTCGATGTCGACCTGGCGGGGCCACGGGGCGTCCAGTTCGAAGCGGTGCAGCCGTACGACGAGCCGGCTGCCGCGCCGCTTGTGGCGGCTGTACCAGACGGCGGCCGGACCGCACCACTCGACGACCACCACGTCCGCCCAGTCGGCGAGTTCACGGCTCGCGTCCGGGTCGTGGCGGGACAGCGCCGGCCAGGCGTCGACCCGTACCTCCAGACCGGGCAGCGACCGGAAGTGGTCGAGGAGCCGGGTGAGGAACTTCAGGTCGTGCCCGGCGACCCCCACGCGCAGGGGTCGGCCGCGGTCCGTCACCTCGGCGGGTGCGGCGGGGAAGGCGCGGTCGAGGTGAGCGCGCCAACGGGCGGCCGCTTGGTCCAGGGTGTGGTGCCGGGCGGCCTCGCGGCAGCGGTCGGCCGCGAGACGGCGGGCCTCCGGTTCGCGCACCGCCCTCGCCACGGCTTCGGCGGCGTCGTCGAGTCCGGCGCGGCCGGGCACGAACAGCGGGTAGTCGACGCCGAGCAACGCCTCGTGCGCGGGTGTGCGGTTGAGCACCACGGGCAGGCCCAGCGCCCCGAACTCCAGGACTTTGGTGGACAGTTCGAGGCTGGAGTCGAGCACCGGGTCCCGCCAGCCGAGGCCCACGTCGCAGTCCGCGGCGATGCGCATGGCCTCCTCGCGCGGCTGTCCGCCGTGGTGGTGGACGCCGGGCGTACCGGCCAGCGCCCGAGCCATGTCGGCCTGGAAGGAGGGGTGGGACGCGTCGTCATGGATCTTGTCGCCGACGGTGTGCAGTTCGGCGGGGACGCCTCGCTCGGCGAGCAGCTCCGGCAGCCGGGTCATGGACAGGGTGTTCCAGCGGGGCGCGAACTTGCCGGTGTAGACGAGGCGCAGTGGATCGTGGGGCCCGTCCCGGTCCGGCAGCGGAAAGCCGGGCTCGGGCACGGCGGGCGGACTGAGCACGCACTTGCCGCAGGCCTCGGGCACCCAGGTCTCCAGGAAGCAGCGCAACTCCTCGGTCTGGCACAGGAGTCGGTGCGAGGCCTCGGCGATGCGGGCGAGTTCCGCACGGGCCGTCTCGGTCATCTCGGCGGCGGACTGCGGGATGTCGGTGAGGTAGGCCCAGATCCGCCCGTCGAACCGGCCGTCGGCGACGATCCGCGAGACCAGCCGCCGGCCGCGCAGTACCAGCAGGTCGCAGGGTTCGTCCTCGTCGAGCCGGGTGAGCACCTGTGCGGCCTGCACCGGCGACATGGGCCGGTCGGCCAGGCCCGGGAGCAGCCGCTCCTCGTGCGGACACACCAGAGCGACCCCGGGCAGCTCGGCCAGCGGATCGGTCAACCGGCCGGTGCGGATGGGTGCCTTGAGGACGAGCCGGGTCTCGCAGCCCGCCTGGGACAGGGCCTGCACCGTCGACTGCGCCCACACGGCGGAACCGTCGATGAGGTTGAGGTCCACATCGCCGTAGACGAGCGCCCGCAGCGTACGGCTCATGACGGCTCCTTCCCGCGCACGGCGAACAGTCGGTGTCCCTGACCGGCCCAACTGCCGGGATCCGTGCCGGACATGTGCAGCGACCGGCGTACCAGCAGCGGTCGCAGCGACGGTACGAAGACGTAGTCGTCGGCGGCCGGCGTGTGGCCCACCGCGTCGGCGCCGGAGTACTCCTGGGCGCACATCAGATCGAGCAGCAGGGTGTCCGGCCGGTCCTCGGCGAGGTCCGTCCAGTCGGCGACCCAGGGTGCCAGCGGCTCCCCCCGGCGTACGGCCACTGAGGCGGCGGCGAGTTCGTCGAGCCACGCCGGATCAGGTACGACGACCTCGACCGGGCGGTGCAGCTGGCCGAGCACCTGCCCGACCAGCCGGGCGACGTCGGTACGGTCCCGGGGCGCGGCCAGCACGGCGACGCGCCGCTCGTCCAGCGGATCCGGGCCCCCGGCCGCCCTCGCCAGCCGTGAGAGCCGCACCCGTGTGCTGTCCGCCCGGAACACCTCGCGCAGCCGCTCCCGGCCCTCCGCGACCGGGTCCAGCCGGCCGAGCCGTACACCGGTGTCCGCGTCGACGACCGCGTCCCAGGCGAGCCGGGCGAGCCCGGGCGCGGCGGAGGCGGGGCCGTCCCGCCACAGCACCGCCTTCCGCCCCAACACCCTTGCCTCGGCCAGCAGTTCGGCGAGGGTGCGGTCCAGGTCGGGGGCGAGCCCGGTGCCGGTGAGCGACCAGGGCCCGTCGCCCGCGCAGGCACTGAGCTGCACGACGAGCACGTCAGGGTCGGTGCGCTGCACGAGCAGCCGCCCGTCGTGCGGCAGCAGCCGGTTGACGACCACGTCCGCCGCGAAGTCCTCGGCGGTGGCGGGGGTGAGGACACCGGCGACGACGAGACGGTCACGGGGGGCCACGGTCAGGGCGCGATGGGCGAGATGGAAACGGCCGTCGACGGGTGCGTCCGGCTCGGCCCGGTCCTTCGGCGCGTTCTCGGGCACCGGCCCGGCCGCGCGCCGCCGCCCGCGCCACAGGCCGTACAGCTCTCCCGGCAGCCGGGCGGCGCCCCGCTTCGGCGAGCGCGCGGCCGTCACCAGCGCCTTTCCCACCCGCAGCGAGGTCGAGCCCTCCAGCATGGCCACGCGCGCCTGCAGCACGTCGCCCCGGTCCCGGGCGGCCCGCAGCGCGGCGGCGAGCTGCTCCTTCTCCCGTACGGCGGCGGCCAGCCGCTCGGCGCGCCCGTCCTGTCCGGCGGCATCGCGGGTGCGTTCCGCCTCCTCGACGGTCCGTTCCAGATCCAGCACCCGGGCGCGCAGGGACCGGGAGGCCAGGTCGGCGAAGACGTACTCGTCGGCGAGTCGCAGCGCCGTGGCGTGGCCGTCGGCGGGGACCGGCCGGCCGAAGAAGTCGTGCGGCGGCAGGAGCTCGTCCGTGCGCGCGATGACCGCGCCCGCGTGCAGCTGGACGTAGTCGAGGGGGGCCGCGCGCAGCACCTGACAGCGGTGGGCTACGAGATGGTCGAGAAGCCGGTGGTACGGGAGCTCCGATACGCGGTGACCGAGCACGATCAGCCCGCGCGCACCGGGCCGCATACGTGCCAGTACGGCGCGACAGGTGTCCTCGCTTCCGTGCAGCTCGATGTCGGGACCGTACGACAGGAGTACCAACTCCCCTTCGACGAGGGGCTGTTCGCCGTCGCCGCGCAGGGCGACGCCCGGCGGCAGGTGCAGGTACGGCTGCAGGCTCAGGGCGCCGCGAGTCGCGTCCACCACTGTCGTGACGCCGTCGAGGTGCGGATGGAGCAGGTCGGTCAGGCGCATCAGCGGGTCCTCGTGAAGACGTGGAAGCCGACCCGGTTCTCCCGGAAGCCGTACGGCCTGGAGAGGGTGTGCCGCAGGCCGAGCGGCTCGAGTTCGGCGCGGTAGGCGGCGATCGGGCGGTGCACGATGCGGGCGCCGGGGGTCGTGCGCTCGGCGGTGGCCTCGTCGATGGCGATGTCGGCGGCGATATCGGTGACGATGTCGGAAGCGATGTCGGTGACGATCAGGCGGCCGGTTACGCGGATGAGGGAGGCCATGTTGCGCAGACCGGCCGCCCACGCCTGGTCGTCCGGTACATGGAACAGGACGTCCACGCAGACCACGATGTCGTACGGCCACGGGCTGCGCCACTCGTCGAGCGCGGCGACGGCGTAACGCGGGCCGCCCGCCTCGGCGCGGGCGTGGTCGACGGCGGGCGGGCTGATGTCGAAGGCGTCGACCCGATGGCCGCAGCGGGCCAGGGCGCGTGCGAAGTACCCCTTGCCGCAGCCGGCGTCGAGTACGAACAGCGGGGCGGCGGGGCTGGACAGGTCGCCGATGAGGGAGAGCAGCGTGCCGAGCCGCCGGGCGTAGAAGATCTCGTTGCCCGGACGGTCGAGCCCCGTGTGCCCACCGGAGGCGAGCTCGTCCAGGTCGCTGTGGCGGGCGTCCCAGTACGTCCGGGTGTCACCAGGCGTGGTGTCCCGATACGTCCGGGTGTCGTCAGCCATGGCGTCCCGGGACGTGTGCGTGACATCAGCCATGGCGTTCCAGCCACGCGGTGATGACGCGGGCGATCCGGCCGCCCGCCCGGCCGTCCCACAGGGGTGGTCCCTCCGCGGAAGCCGCTCCCCCGCCGTCCAGGAGCTTGCGCAGCGCCGGCACCAACTCCCCGTGCGTGACAAGCCGGTTGGTGCCGTGGGTCACCGTGACCGGGCGTTCGGTCGTGGTGCGCAGGGTCAGGCACGGCACGCCCAGGACGGTCGTCTCCTCCTGTACACCGCCCGAGTCGGTGATCACCGCGGCGGCTCCGCGTACGAGGCTCATGAACTCGACGTAGCCGAGCGGGTCGAGGAGGTGCACGCCCGGCGCGTCCGCGAGGCCCGCCGCGCTCAGCGCCGCCCGGCCGCGTGGGTGCAGCGGTACGGCCAGGTCGAGATGGCGGGCGGCCTCGGCCAGGACGCGGGCGGCGGCCGCGGCGGCCTGCGGGTCGTCGACGTTGGCGGGCCGGTGCAGCGTGACGACGCCGTAGCGCTCGGGCAGTCGGTGTGCGGCACGGGCGGTCACCGGGTCGAAGTGCTCCAGATGGGTGAGCAGGGTGTCGATCATCGGGTTGCCGACGAAGTGCACCCGCTCGGCGGCGATCCCCTCGCGGGCGAGGTGGCCGACGGCCTCGGGGCTCGTGACGAACAACAGCGCCGCCAGTTGGTCGACCAGACGCCGGTTGGCCTCCTCCGGCATCGACATGTCGAAGCTGCGCAGCCCGGCCTCGACGTGCGCCACCGGGACGCCCGCCCTGGCGGCGACGAGCGCGGCGGCCAGCGTCGAGTTCACGTCGCCGTACACCGTGACCAGCGCGGGTGCGCGGGCGGTCAGTTCGGCCTCCAGGGCCACCAGCAGGTCGGCGATCTGCCGGGCGTGGCTGCCGGAGCCGACGCCGAGGTCGGTGTCGGGTTCGGGCAGGCCGAGCTGCCGGAAGAAGATGTCCGACATCCGTTCGTCGTAGTGCTGCCCGGTGTGCACGAGCACCTGGTCGCAGCCCGCCGCACCGAGGGCGGCGACGACCGGCGCGGCCTTGACGAAGTTGGGCCGGGTACCGACCACATGGAGTACGCAGCCGTTCATAACCGTTACCTCCGACTCCGCGGTGCGCTGCGGGCGCCCCTACCGGGCCGTGGCCGCCCCGGCGGCCTACCTTGGCGATATGTCACGTAATGTTCCACGCGCCCTCAGTCTGGCTGCCTCGGTGGCTGTTGGCGAACTGCGCCAGGATCCGCTGCGGGCCGCACTGCTCGCGATGCGCCTGCTGCCCGGCCGCGCCCGGCGCGGACTACAGCCGCTCGAACGGCGGCTCGCCGCGCGCGCCCGCACCGCGGGGCCGGTCGCGGCGCCGTCCGCCGCGCGGGTGCCCGCACCCCCCGGCCGTCGGTTTCGCCCCGTACCGGGCCGGGTGCTCCACCTGGTCACCAACGGGCTGCCGTTCCGGCACGCCGGCTACACCGTGCGCACGCAGAAGCTCGCCGAGGCCCAGTCGGCGGCCGGGCTGGACCCGCATGTCGTGACGCGGATCGGTTTCCCCGTGACGCAGGGGGTGCTGGACGCCCGCCCGTCGCAGCGCGTGGGCGGGGTGCCGCAGCACCGGCTGCTTCCGCTGCGGCTGCCGTACGGGCAGGCCGCGGCGCTGGCGCGTAACGCCGAACTGGCCGCCCTGCTGGTGGAGCGGCTGCGACCGGCCGTGCTGCACGCCGCGTCCGACCACGGCAACGGGCGTGTGGCGCTCGCCCTGCGGGAGACCTTCGGGCTGCCGGTGGTCTACGAGGTGCGGGGCTTCTTGGAGGAGACCTGGCTGACGCAGGCGCCGGGCCGCGGCCGGGGCGACGAGACGTACCGGGCGCGGCGCGCCCTGGAGACGTTCTGCATGCGTGAGGCCGATCTGGTGCTGACGCTGGGCGAGGCGATGAAGGCCGAGATCGTGGGCCGTGGAGTGCCCGAGGAGCGGGTCCTGATCGCGCCCAACGCCGTGGACGACGACTTCCTGACTCCGCTGCCGGACGGGGCGCCGGTGCGGGCCCGGCTCGGTATCGCGCCGGACGAGTTCGTCGTGGGCACGGTCGGCAGTCTCACCCCGCACGAGGGCATCGACACATTGCTCCATGCGGGTGAAGAGCTGATCCGGCGTGGCGTCCCGCTGCGGCTGCTGATCGTCGGCGACGGTCCGGAGCGCGCCGGGCTGGAGCGGCTGGCCGCCCGGCTGGGCCTGGACGACGGGGTCGCCCTGTTCACCGGCCGGGTGCCGCACGCCCAAGTGCGCTATTTCCACGCCGTGTTGGACGTGTTCGCGGTGCCCCGCACCGACGAGCGCGTCTGCCATCTGGTGACCCCTCTCAAGCCGGTCGAGGCGATGGCGAGCGGTGTTCCCGTAGCCGCCAGTGACGTCACCGCACTGAGAGAACTGGTCGAACACGAGGTGAACGGAAGGCTAATCAAGCCCGAATCACGACATTCCTGGGCTGATGAGCTGGAAATACTCCTTTACAGTCGAAATCGGCGTTCTGAGTGGGGAGCAGCCGCCCGCGCGATGGTCGCGCGTGACCGCACCTGGAAGCGGGTCGCCGCCACAACCCGTGACGCGTACCGCACCCTCGGATGCCTTGATGCGGGGTGAATCCCTATGCAGGTGGACCAGACCGGACCGCTCGGGGAAGAGAGCGAACCGCTCGGGGAAGCAGAACGGCCCGATCACGTCGATCTGGCCGTGATCGGACTCGGCTACGTCGGACTGCCGCTCGCGCGTGAGGCGGCGTCGGTCGGCCTGAGGGTCGTCGGCCTCGACCGCGATACCCGGGTCGTGGAGGCGCTCAACACCGGGCACTCCCATGTCGACGACGTCTCCGACGAGGACGTCCTGCGGATGCGGGCGGCCGGCTTCGGCGCGTCCACGGACGCCGCCTGTCTGGCCCGCGCCCAGACCGTCGTCATCTGTGTGCCGACCCCGCTCGGCAAGGACGGCGGGCCCGACCTCGGCGCGGTCGTCTCGGCCACGCGGACGGTGGCGGGCCGGCTGCGGCCCGGACAGCTGGTGGTGCTGGAGTCGACCACCTATCCGGGGACCACCGAGGAGGTCGTACGGCCGCTCCTGGAGGAGTCGGGGCTTCGGGTGGGCGTCGACTTCGCGCTCGCCTTCTCACCGGAGCGCATCGACCCCGGCAACACCGCGCACGGGCTGCGCACCACGCCGAAGGTGGTCGGCGGCTGCACCCCGACCTGCGCGGCACGCGCCGTCGCCTTCTACGGCAAGCTCGTCGACACCGTCGTCCAGGCGAAGGGCACGCGCGAGGCCGAGATGGCCAAGCTGCTGGAGAACACCTACCGGCACGTCAACATCGCCCTGGTCAACGAACTGGCCGTCATCAGCCACGAGTTGCACGTCGACCTGTGGGACGCGATCCGCTGCGCCGGCACCAAGCCCTTCGGCTTCCAGGCGTTCCGGCCCAGTCCCGGCGTCGGCGGCCACTGCATTCCCATCGACCCCAACTACCTGTCGTACAAGGTGCGTTCCTCGCTCGGCTACGAGTTCCGGTTCGTCGAACTCGCCCAGGAGATCAACCGGCGGATGCCGGAGTACGTCGTACGCCGCGCCCAGGACCTCCTCAACACCGCCGGCCGGCCGCTGCACGGCTCCCGGGTACTGCTGCTCGGGGTCACCTACAAGCCGGACGTGGCCGACCAGCGGGAGTCGCCGGCGGTACCCGTGGCGCGGCTGCTGCGGGAGCGGCAGGCCGAGGTCTCCTTCCACGACCCGAACGTGCGGCTGTGGTCCGTGGACGGGGTGAGCGTCCCGCGCGTCGACGACGTCATGGCGGCGGTGCGCGAGCACGACCTGACGATCCTGCTCCAGGACCACTCGGCCTACGACCTGCCGGCCCTCGGCGACGCGGCCAGGCTGCTGTTCGACACCCGGGGGCGGATCTTCCGGCCCGGGGTCGAGGTGCTGTGACCGGCCTGGATCTCGGGGCCACTTCGAAAGGTGCGCTGATGCGGATACTCGTCGTCACCGTCGTCCATCACCCCGAGGACGCGCGGATCCTGCACCGGGAGATCGCCGCCCTGCGACAGCGCGGCCACCGGATCGTGTACGCCGCGCCGTTCGCGGCCCGGGAGGTGACACCGCGGCCGTACGTCGAGGGTGTGGACCTGCCCCGGGCCGCCGGCCGGGACCGCCGGGCGGCGCTGCGCGCGGCCCGCGCGCTGCTGGCCGAGCGTGGACCGACGGTGGACGTGGTGCTGCTGCACGACCCCGAGCTGCTGCTGGCCCTGCCCGGCACGCTGCGCGGTTGGCGGCGCGCGGGGCGCGCTCCGGTCACCGTGTGGGACGTGCACGAGGACACGGCGGCGGCGCTGGTGATGAAGCGCTGGCTGCCCCGGCCGCTGCGGCCGCCGCTGCGGCTGGCCGTATGGGCGGCCGAGCGTCTGGCGGAGCGGCATCTGCGGCTGCTGCTCGCCGAGGACGCCTACCAGCACCGCTTCCGCCGCACCCATCCCGTCGTGGCGAACCTCGCGACAGTGCCGTCCGAGCCGCCCGAGCCGCCGGGCGACGACCGGGCCGTCTACCTCGGGCACCTGTCGCGGGAGCGGGGCGCGCTGGAACTCATCGAGACGGCACGGCTGCTGGCGCCCGACATCCGGGTCGAGGTGATCGGCGCGGCGGATCCCGACATCCGGGGCGCGCTCACCGAGGCCGACCGGGACGGCGTGCTGCGCTGGCACGGGTACCTGCCCAACGACCGCGCCCTCGGTCTGCTCTCCGGTGCCCTCGCCGGCCTCTCCCTCCTGCGGGACCAGCCCAACTACCGCCACTCACGGCCCACCAAGGCCGTGGAGTACATGGCCCACGGCGTCCCCGTCGTCACCACACCCACCCCGCTGGCGGCCGAACTGGTCGAGCGCTACGGCTGTGGCCTCGTCGTCCCCTACGAGGACCCGGCCACGGCGGCCATGGCCGTACGACACCTGCGTGCCGACCGTCAGATGCGCCGCCGCGCGGCCGTACGGGGCTGGGAAGCGGCGCTCTCCGACCTCAACTGGGCCGACCGTGCGACCGAGTTCGCGATGTGCCTGGAGTCCTGGGCGAAGGAGGCGTCCGCGAACCCGACGCCCGCTGGTCGTCGGACCAAGCCCGTCGGCACAGCACCAGCCGGTACCCGTCCGGGTCCTCAGTAGGGTCCCGGGTGCGTGGGGGCGTCCGTGTCACCGGTGTCTGCGCCGCACATGGGCACCTTGACGGCCCTTGAGACGGGGCTTGGGCTGATGCCGCCTACGCCGATTGCCCGACCGGTTCACGGCGGGCTGCGCGCGGGGCTGCACCGGCGGGCCGGTCGATTTGAGGCCCTCGATCGCGTTCTCGATCCTGAGCAACTCGTCCTCGGCCCGCCCGGGTTCCTCGGCGTCGAGGCGGGCGAACGCGTGCTTGGCCTGCTCGTGTGCGCGCAGGACCTTGCCCCGCGGGCGGCCCCTGCCCCCGTACGACTTGGCGAGGAGCGCCTGTGCGTGCGCTCGGGCGAACCTCAGCTTCCAGGCACGTACGTCGATCTCGTCGTACAGCGACAGTGCCCGCCGGGCAGCGGCCTCGGCCCGTCCGAAGCTCTGCCGCGTGACGGCCGCACCGCGGTGCTGCCGGTCCGTGCCGCCGAGCGCGAGCAGAACCTCCGCTTCCAGCGAGCTCGTCCATGCCTCATGGACGCGGTTGGCCCATCGGTCCTCCTTGCGCATCCTCTCGTACTGGTCCAACGCCTCCTCGACGTGATCCAGCGCCCGCTGCAGGTCCTCGTGCCGGCTCTCGCCCGACCGGGTCCGCGCCCGGCCCAGGTATGCCTGCGCCAACCGGCCCAGCGCGAGAGCGTGTTGCGGCCGTACGGCCTCGCGGTACTCCCGCTCCAGTGCCTTGTAATGCCCGTCCACGGCTTCGCTGTGCCGGGCGACGCAGGCGTCCCACTCTCCCCTGGCGCCGTGCTGGACGCCCAGGACGGACAGGGCTTCGGCGATGTCCCGCTTCCACAGGCCCGGAGCCCCCTGGCGCAGAGCCTCGTACGCCTCGACGCTCTCGATCCCCTTCGCCACCGCCCGGTCGACGTGTCCGCTCGCGCCGAGTTGCCAGGCGAGGCCGCGCAGCGCGAACGCCCTCATGCTCTGGATCTCGTCCGGTTCGTGCGCGTCCTCGCCCTCGCCCTCGCCCGGCTGCGGCAACTGCTCGATCAGGTCGCACGCCTCGTTCGCCGCCTGCAGCGCCTCGCGCTGGCGGCCGACCCGGTGCGCCGCCGTGGCCCGGGTGCACAGGGCCTTCACCAGGCCGAAGGCGTGCCTGCGCGTGGGGTCGCGCTGATACAGCGCCTCCAGGCGTCGTATGGCGTCCCCGGCGCAGTTGTCGGCGTGCTCGAACCGTCCGACGTCCACGAGCCGGTCCGCCAGGTCCTTGAGGGCTTCGGCGAGGTAGAACTCGTGCTCCTCGGACGGGCTGAGCTGTTGCAGGGCGTGGAAGGTGTCGACCGCCTGCCCCGCGACCTCGTGCGCCCGGATGCGCAGGCCCGAACTGGCCAGGTACAGGGACCACCGTTGCAGGGCCTGGGCCAGTTCCCTGCGGTTGTCCTGCGTGGGCGGTGCGTCGGCGCGCCGGTGGAACTGCACCGCGTGTTCCGCGACGGCCGTGGCGAGTTCCAGCAGCACGTCCGCGCAGGTGGCGTCGAACTCCCGCAGGACCTCGGCGGCGACCTCCTGCGCCGACTCCTTGTGCAGGGTGGAGTTCAGTGCGGCGGCCAGCGATGTGCCGATGGCGCTCGCGAACCGGTCCTGATCGGTGACGGCGACCTGCTTGACCAGCCTGACGACAGGGACGGCGTGGTCGCGCAGCGCCCGCTCCAGCGTCCCACGGGCCCGCTGTTGGGCCGACGGGCCGCATCCGGTGTCCCCGGCCGGTTCCGCCATGCTGTTCTCGGCCGCCATGGTGTCGTCGGGCCGGGCGGCGTCGGAGCCGGCGGTGAGTTGCAGGACGTGGAGCACGTTCAGGATCTGGCGTGCCTGGTCGGTCGGGTCGTCCGGTATTCCCGGTCCTCCGCCACCGACATCGAGCAGCTGGGTGGCCAACTCCGGGAAGGTAGCGATCACTTGGGCGCCGAGCCGCTCCGCGAGCCGAAGCGGCTGCAGCGAACGCAGGTAGCCGTCGCCGGTGAACTCGGCGTGCTGCCAGCGGGCGAACGCGCGGGTGAGCCATTCCGGTTCGTCGGCGAGGTCGGGGACGAGCCGGAGCCGGCGCGCGGCTTCGGTCTCCCGTTCCCCGTCCGTCTCGCCGTCGGCCACCGCCAGGCTGCAGACGGCCACGATCCGTTCGAGCAGGACGGGGTCGTGCGGGAGTTCGTGTCGCTCGGCGGACGTCCGCCATCTCTGTCGCTCCACGTCGATGGCGTAGTCCAGCAACGCGTTGGCGCGTGAGCGCGAGGGTGGTCCGGTGGCCCGCGAGGGCACTTTGCCGATGCTGATCCGTGCGTCCACCAGCGCCTGGATCAGGATGAGCAAGTAGCTGCCGAAGTCGGGCCCTTCGAGCCCGGGCACGCCCGGTTCGTCCTGCGGTTCCTCGTCGGCCACGGCCTCGTCGCCGGGCCCGGAGGCGGTCTGTGCCGGGGCGTCGGTGGGGTCGCTCTGCGCGTACCAGCCCCTGAAGGCGGTGACCGCCGCACGGTAGACGTCCTCGCGGTCGGCTTGACGCAGCGGCACAAGCGGCGGGGGATCCTCCGCGTCGACCAGTGATTCGTACCGGCGTCTGACCGCCTGCCACCACAGTCCGCCCCGCTGGGCGACGGCCAGGACGCGCAACGCGTCCTGGCCGTGGTGCTCGGCCGCTTCGGCGAGGAGAGCGTCCAGCTGGCCGGCGTGGGCATCGGCGTCGTCGACGACGAGGAGCCGCCTCTCCTTCAGGGCGCAGACGCTGGAGAACGCCACGTGCAGCGGGTCGACGACCCCGGCGACCCAGCCCCTCCCGGCCATCGTGCGGCACAGTTCACGGGCGAGTCGGGACTTGCCGACGGTGCCGCCCCCGGTGAGCAGGCGAATGCGCTGTCCGTCACCGCGTTCGCACCAGTCGACCAGCGCGTCCAGCTGCTCGGTGCGGCCCCGGAAGGGCACGACGCCATGGCGGGACTCCAGGAGGTCGGCCTCGGACCACTGATCGCGCAGGGGCAGCGGGCTGTACGCGGGCGTCAGACTCTCGCCGCCCGCCCAGACGGGATCGAGCGCGACCCGCGCGGGGGCCGCCTCCCCCCTCGCCGTCAGCAGACACGCGTTCGCCTCGTCGAGGCCGTCGTCACCGATGATCGCGTCGACCGGCAGTGCCGTCAGCCGTCCCTCGATCGTGGCGCGGTCCTCGGTGATCACGCCCACCAGGTGATCCCCGCTGAACAGAGCCGCACCCGACATACCACTCCACAGCGACGAGCCCTGGACGGCCGGTGAACCTCCCGTCCGGATCTGGAAGTTCAGCCGCCGCACCTCGCGTCTCGACCCCGTGAGCGGCAGGACGGCTCCCCGGACGTCCTCCACGTTCACCCACCGCCTCGCTCCGGCCTCGGTCACGCCGGACCGCGGAAAGCCCAGCGCCTGCGCCGGAACGGCGTCTTCACCGACGAGACGCCCCAACCGCACCTCGTCGCGCCGGCCGCCCTGTCCCGTGCGGAACGGGTCGTCCACGGTGGACTCCAGGAGCGCGCAGTCGAGTTCCGCGTCTCCCTTGACCGCGACCAGAAAGGTCTGCCGATCGTCCGGGAGTTCATAACTGCCCTCACGGCGACAGTATTTGCGGACCGTGACCGCGGCCCCCTTGGAGCCGACGCAGTGACCGGCCGTGAGGACGAGATCCGGCGTCAGCAGGTATCCCGAGCCCCGTTTTCCCTCCGCGGAAAGCGACACCAAACGCTCGGCGTCCAGCCCGGTCATTGTGCGTCTTCCGCCTTGTCGGCGATGAAAGTGGTGCCGGGCACCTTGAGATTCAGCTTGATCCGGTGCGTCGTGGCATTGCCGCGCGCGTGCTCGCCGCCCGCCTGGAGCACCCAGAACTGCACCCCCGCCCTGCCCGCGGTGTTCCGGGTGATCTGGACCATGGCCTCGACCTCGACATCGGTGATCCCGAAACGCAGGCTCTCCGCCGCTGCGCGCCGCTGAGCATCCTCCAGTTCGGTGCGCAGCGCGGCGATCATGTCCGCGAGACCCAACCCATCGGCCCGGTCCGCCTGCTGTCCGTCTGCCATCGCGGTACTCCCTCGCCTCACGCAGGAGTTCCTCGCCCGAATTCGGGCTCCGCCGGGAGATGCCTCTCCCAGCAATTCTTCGGGATTCCCCCGGCGAGGCAACTCGATCACTCGCGGGCAGCGGACACGGCGGGAGGTGAAGATGACGGTGCGTCAATCAGCCGCTCACCCCCGGTTGCCCCCCTTCGGGATCCCGTACGCCCGTTCCACTTTCAACCGCAGCACCAGCCGCCCGTCCCGGACCATCGCCGCCCGGAAGTCCTCCCAGTCGGGGTGCTCGCCCAGGACGTCCCGGTAGAGCCGGACGAGCTCCTCGACCGTGGCGTCGTACGGGTCCTTCGCGACCGGCGAGAGCTCCGCCGTGCCCTCGGCGACGACGTACGCCCGCCGGTCGGGGGACGTGACGTGGTACGACGCCCTGGGGTCCCGGCGCAGATTGCGCGTCTTGGCGCGGTCGTCGGTGATCGAGACGCGGATGATCCGCTCGTCGGGGTAGTAGGCGTGGCCGACGTTCGACAGCTGCGGCCGGCCGTCGCGCCTGAGGGTGGCCAGCACCCCGCCGTGGCCCTCGGAGAGCAGTGCGAGCAGTGCGTTCTGGGTGGCGTCCTCGGTCATGCCTGGGTCAACCCGCCGTGAGGTCCGCGCATTCCCTTCGTAGACACTGTCTACTCGATCATGGTAGACAGTGTCTGTGCAGGAATCCGATACGGGTCTGCGGGCCCGACTGGTCGACGTGGGCGTTGATCTCGTCACCCGGGAAGGCGCCCAGGCGCTCACCCTGCGGGAGATCGCCCGCCGGGCCGGTGTCTCGCACGGCGCCCCACGCCGCTACTTCCCCACCCACCTGGAGCTGCTCTCCGCCATCGCGCGCCGCGGCTTCGACGAGCTGGCGCGACGGGCGACGGCGACGGCGGCGGCGGCTGCCGTCGGTGACGGTACGGCGAGCCCTCGTGCGGAGCTGGCCGCACTGGGGCGCGTCTACCTGGAGTTCGCGCTGGGCAACCCCGGCATGTACGAGCTGATGTTCCGTCACGACTTGCTGGCCAGCGGCCACTTGGGCCTGCGGGACACCAGCCTCCCCCTCTTCGGCCGCCTGGTGGAGCTGGTCGGCCGGGCGCGTCCCGACGTCGACGCGCGGCTCGTGGCGGGCGCGCTGTGGGCCAACCTGCACGGCATCGCCCAGCTGTGGGGCTGGGGCAGCCTCCAACTCGCCACGGGCGCCGATGACTTCGCCCCCCTGCTGCGCTCGGCCCTGGACGCACACCTCGGGCCGGTGAGCGAGTGAACCCCCGCCTCACCCTCGCGAGCAGCGTCGTCGGCGCCGTGATCGTCGCGCTCGACGGCACCGTCCTGACCCTCGCCCAGCCCGCCCTGCAGCACGACCTGGGCGCCTCCTTCGCTCAGGTCCAGTGGACCAGCACCGCGTATCTCATCGCGGTGGCGAGCCTGTTGGTGTTCGCCGGACGGCTCGGCGACCGGTACGGGCACCATCGCGTCTTCGGCATCGGCATGCTCGGCTTCGGCGCCGCGTCGGCCGGTATCGCGTTGGCGCCCGGTGTCGGCTGGGTCGTCGCACTGCGGGTCGTGCAGGGCGTGTTCGGGGCGCTGTCGCAGCCCGCCACGCTCGGCATGCTGCGGGCCGCGTTCCCGCCCGGCCGGCTGCGGGCGCCGATCGCCGTACGGACCGCCGCGATCGGGGTGGCGGCGGCTGTCGGGCCGGTCCTGGGCGGGGCGCTGGTGGCCGGGCCGGGCTGGCGGGCCGTGTTCCTGCTGAATGTCGTACCCGCCGTCGTCTTCGGTGGGCTCGCCCTCGCCGTACGGCCCGCGCGCGGCATGTCCCCCGCCCGGCTCGACGTACCCGGCGCCCTCCTGCTCGCGGTGACCCTGGCCTGCCTGGTGCACGCCCTCGTCGCACTGCCGGGGTGGCCCTGGACCGCCGCGACCGCCATGGTCACCGGCGCCGCCTTCGTCCGGCACGAGCGGCGGACCGCGAGCCCGCTCCTGCCGCCCGACGTGATCGGCTCGGCGGCGGTCGGTGCGGCGCTCGGCATGCTGGTGGCCGCGTCGGCGGCGCTGTCGGGCGCGCTGTTCGTCGGCACGTTCCTGTTGCAGGGCACGCTCGGCCTGGACCCGTTGCGCAGCGCCCTGGTCAGCCTGCCGCTGGCCCTGCTGATGGTGCTCGCGGCGCCCTCGTGCGCGGTGCTGCTGCGCCGGGCCGGGGCCCGCCGTACGACCGGGGCGGCCATGGCGGTCCTGGCCCTCGGCATCCTCGCCCTGTCCCGCGCGTCGGCCACGCCTGCCCTGTGCGCCGCGTTCGCCCTGGTGGGGGCCGGGTTCGGCACGGTGATGGTGGCGGCGACCCACGTCGTCGTACGCGAGGCGCCGCCGTCGAGTCGGCCGGGGTGGCGGGCGGGCTGCAGCAGACCGCGATGAACCTCGGGCCGGTGCTGGGCGTGGCCGCCGCGACCGCCCTCATGGGGTCGGGCGGCGGCTCCGAGCTGCCGCTGAGCGTCCTCGCCGCCGTCGCCCTGGCCGGTGCGGCGCTGGGCCGAAAGCTGCCGGGACGGCCGGGGACGGCAATCGACGATCATGGCCAATCGAAGGACCGTACACGTGTTCCTGCGCGACGATGAGATCCGAGGCCGGTCCGGCGGGGTATGCCGGAGCGCACCTCGTCGTACGCATTCGGAGGAGTAGCCATGGCACTGCTGACACAAGAGGTCGACCCGGGCGAGGTCGGACTGGACGGGAAGGCGCTGGACCGCCTCGACCAGCACTTCGCCCACTACGTCGACGAGGGGCGTCTGCCCGGCTACCTGGTGTCCGTCGCCCGCGGTGGACGCGTCGCCCACCTCACCACGCACGGCCACCGGGACCTGGCGGCCGGGCTGCCCGTCGAGGCCGACACGCTGTGGCGGATCTACTCCATGACCAAGCCGGTCACCTCGGTCGCCGCGCTGCTGCTGGTGGAGGAGGGCAAGCTGTCGCTCGACGACCCGGTCGACCGCCATCTGCCCGCCTTCGCCGAGCCCCGGGTGTACGTCAGCGGATCCGGCGCCGACACCGTGACCCGCCCGGCGGACGGGCCGATACGCATCCGGCACCTGATGACCCACACCGCCGGCCTGACCTTCGCCTTCTACCACACGCATCCCGTCGACGCCCTCTACCGCGACGCCCACCTGGACTCGGCGGTGCTGCCGGGCTCCGACCTGGCCCGGACGGTCGACGTGTACGCGAGCCTGCCGCTGCAGTTCGAGCCGGGCACGCAGTGGAACTACTCGGTCGCCACCAACGTCCTGGGCCGCGTCATCGAGGTCGTGTCCGGCCGGCCGCTCGACGAGTTCTTCGCCGAGCGGATCTTCGGGCCGCTCGGAATGATCGACGCGGGGTTCTGCGTGAGCGACCAACAGGCGGACAGGCTCTCCGAGTTGTACGGCGAAACCGACGACGGCGGCATCGAGCCGATCCCCGGGCTCCCGCTGCGCGGCCGCCCCCGCTTCCTGTCCGGCAGCGGCGGCATGGCGGCCTCCGCGCACGACATCCACCGCTTCATGGAGCTGCTGCGCCGCCGCGGCGAACTCGACGGCACCCGTCTGCTGTCCCCCGAGACGGTGGACCTGATGACGTCCAACCACCTGCCGGGCGGCGCCGACCTGCGCGCCTTCGGCAGCCGCCCCGCCCATGACGAGCCCGGCAACGACGGCCTCGGCTTCGGCCTGGGCGTCTCCGTGGTGATCGACCCGACGCGGACGAAGGCCCCGACCGTCCTCGGCGCCTACGGCTGGAGCGGGGTGGCGACCACCACGTTCTGGGTCGACCCGCACCACGACCTGACGGTGCAGTTCATGACGCAGGTGCGGCCGAAGACCTCGCACACGATGTTCCAGGACCTCAAGCGGCTCGTGCACGAGGCCGTCACGGGCGGCTGAGCTCCTCCTGGTCCACGCGCAGGGTGAACTCGACTCCTTCCAGCGCGAGTTCACGCAGCCACTCCTCCGAGCGGGCCGCCGTCCCGGCGGCGCGGTTCAGGCCCGCCGACAGGGAGCCGTCCAGGATGTGGCGCACGCCGAGGGCGAGGGGCCGGGAGACACAGCGGGCCATCGCGCTCTCCTGCGCCTCCCCCACCAGGTCGAGGAGGTAACTGCCGGACCACGTCCGCCCGTCCCCGCCGCGCACGTCCAGCGACACGGCGAGGACGACGCGGTCGCGGTCGGCGTCCGTGGTGGGGTACTTGGCCGCCAACTCCCCCGCCAGGGCGGCGATTCGGGCGTCGTCGCCGGCCTTCAGCTCCTCGAAGACGGCGTCCCAGGCACGCAGCCAGCCCTCCAGGCGCAGGGTTCCGCGCACGAAGGTCCGCGGCTTCCAGGTGTGCGGCAGCCCGTACTGCTCGACGAACGGAACGCTGTCGCGGTTGGGGTAGACCTCGAACGCCTCCCCGTCCACCACATGCCGCCGCGTCGCCTCCCACGGCCGCTCGGCGACCGTCTCGGCACCGTCGCGGACATAACGCGCCGGTGAGCGCAGGGCGTTGAGCACACCGGCGGGCGCCCAGCTGAAGCGGTACTTGAAGTCGTTCGGGACCGCGGGGACACCGCCGCAGTACGACGTCAGGCTGTAGGAGGCGGCCGTGTCGTCGCCGACGGCCTGCCGGGCGCGGCCGACGAGGCAGTGGGCGAAGAGGTGGTCGATGCCCGGGTCGAGGCCGGCCTCGGTGAGCACGACGAGCCCGGCCGCGGCGGCCGCGGGCGCCTGGTCCAGCACCGCGTCCGACACATAGCTGGAGCAGGCGAAGTGCGCCCGCTGCCGGATGCAGGCCGCGAGGATCCCGGCGTGTTCGGGCGCGGGCAGCATTGATACGACGACGTCGCCGGGCGCCAGTTCGGCCGTGAGCGCGGGGAGCGTGTAGGCGCGGGGCTCGGCGCGTCCGGCGAGTCCCAGCCGGGCCAGGGCGTCCGCCGCACGGCCCTCGGTGCGATGCCACAGCCGTACGCGGTCGGCGGTGTCGCAGAGCCGGGCCAGACCGCTGCCCGTGGACAGTCCGGCGCCGACCCAGTGGACGGTGCCGCTCGCGGGAACGCGGGCAGAGGTGTCAGACATGGCGGGACTCCCCTTCTGCGATGCCGAGTTCACGGCAGGCCTGGTGGAACGGGTCCAGACAGCGCCCCCACGGCCCGCCCGCCTCGAACTCCAGCAGCTGGAGCAGCAGCGCCGAGGAGAAGTCGGAGCTGGACTCCCGGGGCAGCAGGGAGGGCAGGTTGTCGATGGCGATGAGGTCGAGCGGAGGCTCCTTGCGCAGGCGACGTACGGGCTCGGTCCACTCGGTGGTGCGGTCGTAGACGGGCAGGACGTTCAAGGGTGAGCCGACGTCGACGGTGACGTCGCACAGGGTGCGCAGCCGGCGGGCGGGGTCGTCGAGGTCCTGTTCGCGGAGGAAGGGCGGGACGGGGGTGGTGGCGAGGACGGCGTTCACCATCACGTCGTGCGCCAGCAGGGCCTCGCGGTCCAGGTCGCGGGTCTCGGCGAGGTCCCAGGGCGTCGCCTCGACGCCGGCGGTCCGGAACGCGAGGCACGCTCCGCAGCCGCTGCGGCCCAGTGCGCCGATCACGAGCGCCGTGAACTCCTCGTCGTCGGGGGCCGGTTGGAGCATCTCGTCCAGTTCGTCCTTCGACGTGGGGGTCAGTGGTGCGACGAGCCTGCCCCGGTGCTGGAGGACGGCCAGGGCGGCGCCGAGATAGCCGGCCCAGAAACCGAAGGCGGCGAGGCGGCGGCCCTCGTCGTCCACCAGGTACTCCAGGTCGAGCAGGACCCCGCCGCCGGCGGCGAACCGGCGGAGCAGCTCCTCGGCGCCCGGCTGCTGCTTGTAGGCGTGGCCGAAGAAGATGTGCCGGTGCGTCAGTTCGGCCGGACCGTCAGGGAGTTCCTTCAGGCCGATGACGACGGCGTCCGCCGGGGCCGACACCCAGGAACCTGTGGGCGCGATACGGCAGCCGGCCGCCTCGTACTCCTCGACGGGGAAGATCCGCTGCGGGGACTCCTCGACGGTCAGCGTCACTCCGCTCTCGACGAGCCGCCGGGCGTCGGACGGCACGATCGGGGTGCGTCGCTCGGTGGAACGGACCTCGTGGCGCAGCCACAGATGGAGATCGGTCATACGCGGTTGGCCTCCGGGCGCGGGGCGTCGGCCGCGAACCGGTCGACGCTCAAGGGGCTGACGTCCACGAAGGGTACGCGGCCGAGGTACAGGTCGCGGACGACCTCGCCGACGGCCGGTCCCTGCAGAAAGCCATGGCCGGAGAAGCCGGTCGCGTACAGGAAACGGGATACGGAAGTCGCCTCGCCGATCAGCGCGTTGTGGTCCGGGGTGACCTCGTACAGGCCCGCCCAGCCGCCCGTGCGGCGCAGGTCGAGCAGGGCGGGGGCACGGTGCTCCATGGCCTCGGCCAGGCGGGGGATCCAGCGGTCGTGGGTGTCGGTGGCGAAGCCGGGGCGTTCGTCGGGGGCACACACGGGGGCGGCGTAACCCGATCGTGTGATGGTCGGCTTCTGAGCTTGCGAGCCTCAGGGCCAATTCGGGGTAGCGTCTCCGTGCGATCTGGGACGCCGGGTGCGGCGCCAGCGTGCGGGGCCCCTGCTCCACCAGCGAGATGGTTCAGGGCCTCCCCGTCGCCTCTGGCCGCCTCCACAGGCCAGGTCGTGAGGGACTCCGCCCGCCTGGCTCGGACCACGGACAGGATCCGTGTCGCCGCCCGGGATGCGAAAGCGGACGACCAGTGCGCCCAACACCGTTCGGGGCGTGCGGCTGATCGGGCGCTCCTGTTCAGTCCCCAAGGAACGGTGCAGTGGCCGTCGTCCGGCAAGACCCGGAGGCCAGCAGCCCCTCGGCGGGGTCGATCATCCGGCTCGGCACCCCGAGGGAGTTCTGCAGCCGGACGCTCGCCTCGAACCCGGCGACCTCCTCCGCAGTGGAGAGCAGGAACAGATAGCCGACCCGGTGCAGCCCGATGTCGTACCCGGTCTCCTCCTCGAACCGGCCGAACGCCTCCAGACTCCGCGCCCCCAGCTGGATGTTCACCTCGTCGGAGAACTGCGCCCGCACCCCGCCGGCCGCCTTCGAGGTGGAGCCGGAGGCCAGCTCGTCCCGCCCGACGAGAACGACGTCTCTGACTCCGGCGCGGGCGAGATGGTAGGCGATGCTGGTGCCCATCACGCCGCCTCCGATGACGACGACACCCGCATGCGTGTTCAGAGGCCCACCTTCCTGGTCGGCGTCGGTTCTACCGCGCCCCGAAGGGGCGCGGGGCTGTATCGATATGCGGCTCCGCCGCGTGGGCGCGACCAGCCACGACGGAGCCGCAGACGACCGCGGCACATCGCGGCAGTTTCTCATCGCGGCACAACCCAGCGGAGCGCCTCGTCAGGACAGGTGCGCGACCGCGTCCAGATGGGGCAGGTGGTGGTCGAGGCGCTCCCGCTTGGTGCGCAGGTAGGTGATGTTGTTCTCGCACGGCGGGATCAGCAGCGGGACCGTCTCGGCCACCTGGATGCCGTGCCGCAGCAACGCCTCGCGCTTGCGCGGGTTGTTCGACATCAGGCGGACGCTGTCCACGCCCAGGTCGTGCAGGATCTCGGCGGCGACCCCGTAGTCGCGGGCGTCCACCGGCAGGCCGAGCGCGAGGTTGGCCTCGACGGTGTCCAGGCCCTCCGCCTGCAGCGCCATCGCCCGCAGCTTGGCGAGCAGACCGATGCCCCGGCCCTCGTGGCCCCGCAAGTAGACGACGATGCCGCTCCCTTCGGCGACGACCGCGCGCAGCGCGGAGGCCAGTTGGTCGCCGCACTCGCAGTGCTGCGAGCCGAACGCGTCACCGGTCAGGCACTCGGAGTGCAGCCGGGTGAGCACGTCGTCCGTGCCTATCTCACCGTAGACGAGGGCCACTTGCTCGTCACCGCGATCGTGGTCGAGGTAACCGATCGCCCGGAATTCCCCGTACACGGTGGGCAGGGGGGCATTCACCACGCGTTCCACGCCGGAACGCTGCGTCCGCTGTGCGGACTTCTTGCCGAGCACACCAATTTTTTCTGTCATGATTCTTCAGTTCCTAAGCAGAGACGAAAGGCCGGGAAAAGATGAGTGGTTCGGAGACGCGGCCGACGGCACACTCGCTGGTGCCGGCGGACACCACCGAAGACGTACGGACGCGATGCGCGGGCGTTTCACGACAGGTCGCGGTCCTGCCCGTCGGAAGCTTCGAGCAGCACGGTCCGTTCCTTCCGCTGGCGACCGACACGCTCGTGGCGTGCGCCGTCGCGCGCGGGATGGCCGCCACGTATCCCGTGCACCTCCTTCCACCGGTGACGATCTCCTGCTCGCACGAGCACGCGGCCTGGCCGGGGACCGTCAGCATCTCCTCAGTGACCCTTCATGCGGTGATACGGGACATAGCGGCTTCGCTCCGCCGGTCGGGCGTGGACGCCCTGGTGCTGGTCAACGGGCACGGCGGAAACTACGTACTGGGCAATGTCGTTCAGGAGTCCTCCGCGCGCGGCGAACGGATGGCGCTGTTCCCGGCCGCGGAGGACTGGGAGGCGGCGCGGGAGCGGGCGGGAGTGGAGACCTCGCTGCTCACCGACATGCACGCGGGGGAAATTGAGACCTCCATCCTTCTGCACACTCATCCCGAATTGATCCGACCCGGTTATGAGACTTCCGATTTCGTGGCCGACGACCGTCGTCATCTGCTCACCCTCGGTATGTCCGCCTATACCGATTCGGGTGTCATAGGCCGTCCTTCGCTTGCTTCCGCGGAAAAGGGGAAGCAGCTGCTGGCGAGCCTCGCGGATTCCTTCGGCGCGTATGTGTCACTGCTGACCTCCGCGGACGATTCCGTACGGGACACGGGAGACGCAAGGGCATAGCGGCCGGGTTCCGGGGCCGCCTCGGTCGCGGCGGTCCCGGAGCCCGTGCGCAGGCCGGCGTACCAGCGGGCGACAAGGACGAGGACGCCGGGCAGTGCGGCCACGAAGCTGAGCACGCCGTACACGACGGCGACGGCCAGCCCGGTGTCGGCGCCCAGCCCCGCGGCGCCGAACGCCCAGGCGGTGACGCCCTCCCGAGGGCCGAAGCCGCCGACGTTCAGGGGCAGGCCCATGGCGAGCAGGGCGAGGACGGCGAGCGGCACCAGGACGGCCACGGAGGCGGCGGAGCCGGCGATCCTCGCGGCGAGCACGAACATCGCGAGGTGGCCGGCGAGGACGACGACGGAGGAGACGGCGACCCCGGGACCGTTACGGCGGGACAGCAGGGCCTCGCGGGCCTCGCCGAGCGTCGTGCGCAGCGCGGTCGGGTTCGTCCGGTCACGGCGGGAGGGCGCACGGTTCATGCGCACGGCGGCCACCACGGCGAGCGCGCCCACCGCGGCGAACAGCAGGACGGGCGTGAGGTCCCGGGCCTCGTTCAGCACCGGCGACGGCATGGTCAGCAGTACGGCGGCGCCGGCGACCGCGAGGACGACCTGACCGGCCGTCCGTTCGAGGACGACCGTGCGGACGCCGCGCCCCATGTCACCGGCGCTCTGCCCGTGCCGCACCGCGCGGTGCACATCGCCGAGGACGCCGCCGGGGAGGGCCGCGTTGAGGAACAGGGCGCGGTAGTAGTCGGCGACGGCCGGCCCGAGAGGCAGCCGGATCCGCAGGCCTCGGGCCACCAACTGCCAACGCCACGCGCTGAACGCGGTGGTGACGAGCCCGATGCCGAGCGCCGCGCCCAGTGCCGGCCCGTCGATCCGCCGCAGCCCGTCGAGGAAGACACCGGTACCGAGCCGCCAGAACAGCACCGCGAGGATGACGACGCCGACGGCCGTGCCCAAGTGGGTACGGAAGGCAGGGGTGTTGAGGCGGGAAAGGACAGTGCGCAGGGTCGTACGGGGGCGCGCTGCGCCGAGGGCCGGTGTTTCCGAGTGGGGCTCGGCGACGATGACGCCGATGCGGCAGGGGGAGACGGCTACGGGGTCGGGGGCCAGGGGTGCGGAGGGCTGGGCGGTGAGCCGGGCGGCGGAGGGCGCCTCGCGGCGGGCGGCGACCGTGCTCACGGCCCATGTCCGCACTCGCCGCTCTCGCGGGTCGGCGCCCCGCCGGGTGGCGCTCGCCTGCGCCACCGTCTCCACGCTCATGACGCTCCGCCCGTCGGCCTGCACAGCGCCAGAAGGTCGCTGTGGTGGACCACCACGTGCAGCTCACCCGCCTCGCAGGCGGCGAGACGGTCGCGCAGGTAGCGTTCGGCGCGCTCGCGGAGTTCGGGGCGTTGCTCGACCGCCGCGCCGACCCAGCCGCGCAGCCACTGGGCGGTGAGCGCCGACTCGCCGGGGCCGAGACGCCAGGGGCTCGGGTGCACCTGGACGGTCGCGCCGTACTCGGAGAAGGCCTCGGCCGCTGCCGTGATCGCGTCCGGGCCCAGCATCCCCGAGCGCCGCTGGTGGGCGTTGAACGCCTCGGCGATCTCGCTGTCCAGCGGGTCGGACGGGGTGAGTTCGACGCGGCCGGCGACGGAGAGCGTCAGCAGCGCCGGGCAGCCCGCGCCCGCACACGCGGCGGCAAGGGTGTCGACCTCCTCACGGGTGAGGACGTCGAGCAGTGCGGAGGCGGTCACCAGCGAGGCGCCGGCGAGGGCGTCCGGGGTGAGACGGCCGACGTCGCCGCGGCGCGTCTCGACCGTGACCCGGCTGCCGTCGGCGGAGGAGCGCGGGGAGGCCGCGGCGGCGAAGTGCAGGAGGTAGGGGTCGCGGTCGTGCAGGACCCAGTGCTGGGAACCGTCGAGGTGGGGCGCGAGCCAACGGCCCATGGAGCCGGTGCCGCAGCCCACGTCGTGGATGACCAGTCCGGCCCGTCCCGGCAGGTTGGCCAGCCGGATCCGCAGCGGATCGAGCAGGTCGTGCGCCCGCGCGGCGGCGTCGGCGCCTTCGCGCAGCTCCAGCCACTCGGGGGCGTAGCGGGGCGGGTCGTCGGGACCGGCGTCCCGCAGGCGTACGGTGGCGCGCTCCCCGGGCCGGAAGCTCGGCCCGGCCCCGAGAATCACGGCGTCCGCGTCAGCGGCCTCCGATACGGACATTCCGCCCATGTCACCCTCCGCCGAAACGATCCCGCGCTGCATACCGGGCTCCCGGGCGGCAGCCGTCGACGACGAGGATTCCGTCGCGTCCCTGGGTCCCGGCTGTGCCGGAATCGTCCCCCCGCTCGGTGTCGTT
The DNA here is from genome assembly GCF_030499515.1 of Streptomyces sp. DT2A-34. Classification (NCBI taxonomy): domain Bacteria; kingdom Bacillati; phylum Actinomycetota; class Actinomycetes; order Kitasatosporales; family Streptomycetaceae; genus Streptomyces; species Streptomyces sp. DT2A-34. The sequence goes on from NZ_JASTWJ010000001.1 coordinate 1,209,274, forward strand.
GCCGTCTTCCTCATGCCACCCTCCGGGGTTCGTTCGGCAGTCGGCCCAGAACCGCGGCCAGGCTGCGGGCCGTGCCGGCCCAGCCGTTCAGGGCGGCCCGGCGTCCCCGGGCCGCCGCCTTCAGTCGGCGTCGTACGTCCGCCTCGCCGAACCAGCCGCGCAGCTCGGCGGCGATCGCGGCGGGGTTCTCCGGCGGGACGAGGATGCCGGGGACGCCTCCGTCGGGCGCCCGGCCGACCGCCTCCGGCAGTCCGCCGACGTCCGTGGCGAGCACGGGGATACCGCGTGCGAGCGCTTCGGTCACCGCCATGCCGTACGTCTCGGCGTAGGAGGTGAGCACCATGAGGTCGGCGGCGTTGTAGCTGGCGTCGAGTTCGGCGCCGGCCTGCGGGCCCGCCAGGATCAGTCGGTCCTCCAGGCCGTGCCGCGCTATCAGGGACCGCAGCCCGGCCACGTACTCGGAATCCTGGTTCAGCCCGCCCACGCACACACAGCTCCACGGCAGGTCGGTCACCGCCGCCAGCGCCTCCACCAGCCGGTGCTGTCCCTTGCGCGGCGTCACGGCGGCCACGCACAGCAGCCGGGACATGCCGTCCGTGCCGGAGGCGAGGGGCGCGATGTCGGCGCCGGGGGCGGCGACATGGACCCGCTCGGGGGCGAGGCCGTGGTGGGCGACGAGGCGGCGGACCGCCCAGTCGCTGGTGGCGATGACCGCGGGGACGGCCCGCAGCACGGTCCGTTCGAGGGCGTCCAGCTCCGTGGCGACGGCGGGGGCGAGCCCCGTCTCGTCACCGAGCGGCAGGTGGACGAGGACCGCGAGGCGCAGCCGCTCCGCCTCCGGGACGATGATCTCGGGCACGCCGCAGGCGACCAGCCCGTCGAGGAGGACGACCGTGCCGTCCGGGAACTCCCGCAGCGTGCGGGCGAGTTCCGCACGGGCCGCGGCCCCGGGGCTGGGCCAGCTCCCGTCCACCGCGTGCTTGTGGACCTGCCAGCCGAAGCCGGGCAGATCCAGACTCACCCGCCGGTCGTAGGCGTTGCCGCCGCTCGGCGCGGCCGGGTTGTCGACACCGCCCGGCATGACGAAGTGCACGGAGCGCAGGGACATGCGGATGATGTCGGCATTCTTCAGAACGGAGTGCTGCATGGGCACGTAGCCGAGTCGCGCACCGTTCACGGTCACGTCGGTCCGGCTCACCACCGCGTCGGTGCGGCTCACCACCGCATCGGTGCGGCTCACCACCGCGTCGGTGCGGCTCACCACCGCATCGGTGCGGCTCACCACCGCATCGGTGCGGTCCACCACCACGTCGGTGCGGTCCACGGTCATGTCGGTCACAGCGCACGCTCGTAACTCGCCCACGCGACATGCGACTCGTGCAGGGTGACGGTGAGCCCTGCGAGACCCTTCGCGCCCTCGCCCAGCGCGCCCTTCTCGATCCGCTCGGCGAGCCGGTCTGCGATGACCTTGGCCAGGAACTCGGTGGAGGTGTTGATCCCGGCGAAGTCGGGTTCGTGGTCCAGGTTCCTGTAGTTGAGCTCGCCGACGACGGCGCCCAGTTCCCGCGTGGCCAGTCCGATGTCGACGACGATGTTGTCGTCGTCCAGCTGCTCGCGCCGGAACGTGGCGTCCACCAGGAACGTCGCTCCGTGCAGGCGCTGCGCGGGCCCGAAGACGTCGCCGCGGAAGCTGTGGGCGATCATGATGTGATCGCGGACGGTGATGCTGAACAACGGACGACCCTCCAGGTGCGGTACGCCTAGTCCCCGGCTCGTCGCTGCCGGGGATGCCGTGTAGTACGGCTCTTCGCTTCCCGTTGTTCAGCCGTCTCTCACTCTTTTCTCAGGTCAGGCGCTCTTGTCGTCCCCAATTGAACGAGTCCGTCAGGGCGTGTCCGTGTACCTGACGCGATGACAGAGCGCCGGGATCTCCCCGGAGGTGAGCCTCGGCATGACCTCGGGCAGTTCCTCGAACCCGCTCTCCCCGGTGACGAGCGCGTCGAGGGCGGGGTCGGCGAGCAGGTCGAGGGCGAGGGCGAGCCGGTCGGCGTAGGTGCGGCTGGCGCGGCGGGCCGGGGAGACGGTGCCGACCTGGCTGCTGCGGATGACGAGCCGCCGGGAGTGGAAGGCCTCGCCGAGCGGGAGGCTGATCTGCCGGTCGCCGTACCAGCTGAGTTCGAGGACCGTGCCCTCGGCGGTGAGCAGTTCGAGGGACCGGGCGAGGCCCTGCTCGGTGGCGCTGGCGTGGACGACCAGGTCGCACTCGCCGAGCGCGTCGTCGGGCGTGGCGAAGTCGATGCCGAGAGCCTCGGCGACCTTCGCCCGGCCGGGGTCGGCGTCGACCAACTGGAGCCGTACGCCCGGGAAGCGGGCCAGCAGGGCGGCCACCGAGCAGCCGACCATGCCGCCGCCGACCACGGCGATCCGGTCGCCGATCAGGGGCGCCGCGTCCCAGAGCGCGTTGACGGCCGTCTCGACGGTGCCGGCGAGGACGGCCCGTTCGGCGGGCACGGTGTCCGGTACGACGGTCACCGCGCTCGCGGGGACGACGTACCGGGTCTGATGCGGATGCAGACAGAAGACGGTGCGGCCGAGGAGTTCGTCGGGTCCCTCCTCCACCACCCCGACACTCAGGTAGCCGTACTTCACGGGGGCGGGGAACTCGCCCTCCTGGAACGGGGCCCGCATGGCCGCGTACTGGCTCTCGGGGACCCCGCCCCGGAACACGAGTGTCTCCGTGCCCCGGCTGACTCCGGAGTACAGCGACCGCACCAGGACGTCGCCCTCGCCCGGTTCCGGCAGGGTGACCTCCCGGATCTCTCCTTCACCCGGAGAGCTGAGCCAGAACGCACGTGCGGTGCGGTTCATCGGGATCCTCCTGAACGATCGGGAAGCTGTTCACGTACCGAGGTGTGCACAGGTCGCGCACAGTACGCGGCCTTGATCGACTCTGTCATCCGGCCGGAGGAATGTGCGGTGGCCCTGAACAACACGTACGAAGCAAGGCTGGTCCAGCAGGAGACCGCGGTGGGAGCGGGCGTGCAGATCCTGTTGCTGGCCCTGCTCGGTTCGGCGATCGGCCTGGGGCCGGCGGGCTGGCTGACCGGCCTCGTCTTCGCCATCGCCTCCTGGGCGCTGCTCTCGCTGGCCCTGCACCGGTCCAGGCTGCGCTCCTTCGGCCCGGCGAACCGGGTCACCCTCGGCCGCGCGACGCTGGTGGGCGGCGTCACGGCGCTGGTGGCGGACTCCTTCGAGAGTTCACCGCCGGTGACGTTGTTCGTGGGCCTGACGGCGGTCGCCCTGATCCTCGACGGCGTGGACGGCAAGGTGGCCCGCCGCACCGGGACGTCGACGGCGCTGGGCGCGCGCTTCGACATGGAGGTGGACGCGTTCCTGATCCTGGTGTTGAGCGTGTACGTCTCGATGTCGCTGGGGCCGTGGGTCCTTTTCATCGGCGCCATGCGCTACGGCTTCGTCGCCGCCGCCCGCGTCTGGCCCTGGCTGAACGCCCCGCTCCCGCCGAGCACGGCCCGCAAGACGGTCGCCGCCATGCAGGGCGTGTTCCTGCTGCTGGCCGCGTCCGGGCTCCTCCCCTACATGGCGACGTTCGCGGTCGCCGCGACAGCTCTGGCGGCGCTCGTCTGGTCGTTCGGCCGGGACATCCTGTGGCTGTGGCGGACGTCGCGGGTGGAGCAGGTTCCCGTGGCGGAGGTACGGGAGCTGGTGGCGTCCTGAGCGGTCAGTCGTCGAGGGGTGGTTGGGGGTGCGCGTCTATGCCTGCGGCGGCCTGTACGGGAGTGGTGGGGGTGCGCGTAGCGCCCGGGTTCGTTGTGGGGCGGGGACCGTCGGGGGGGTGTCCGTCCTCGGTCCGGTGGCTGGCGTACTGCCAGGAGGTGCTGTTTCTTGACACCGGACTCTGCGGGCGGACACCCCCCGACGCGTCCCCTCACCGTCGTACGGGACTGCGGGCCAACCCGGCTGCTCCGCTGCGCTGTCGCGGTGCCCGTCATGGCCTGAGGCCCCGGGCCCACCGACCAGTCAGCCGTCGAGCCGCATCCGGTACACCGTCGACTCCCTCGCCTCGAACCCCACGCGTTCGTACAGCCGGTTGGCCGCGGCACGGTCCGGCCGCGACGTGAGGTCGACGGTCCGCGCCCCCGCCTCCCGGGCCAGTCGGACCGCCTCGTCCAGCAGCAGCCCGGCGACTCCGTGACCGCGCGCGGCACTGTCGACGACCACGTCCTCGATCCGGGCGCGCAGCCCCGAGGGCACGGGAAGCAGTACGAGGGTCAGGGTGCCGACGATCTCACCGTCCGCCCGTGCGACGAGCACGGTGTTCGCGTCGCACCGCACGATCCGGTCGACCGCCGCGAGATCGAGAGGCTTGGCGGTCCGGGACAGCTGTGGCAGCAGCCGACCGAAGTCGGCCACGAGTTCCGCGCTCGTCTCCCTGGCGATCTCCACCTGAACGTCCATGCCGTGGACCCTACCGGCGCGGCAACAACCCGATCGCCGCGACCGGTACGGCCGCCAGTACCAGCCAGGGCACAGCGGCCGGCAGACCCGTGTCGAGCAGCGTGCCCGTCGCCGAGCTGCCGACCAGGACGATCAGGCCCGAGACCGACGACAACGCCCCGGTGTAGAGGCCGAGTCGGCCCTCCTCGGCGAGGTCGGGGACCCAGGCGCGGGCGACCGGCGCGACGAGCATCTGGCCTAGGGTGAGCAGGACGACGAAGCCGGCCGCGGGCAATAGCCCTGCCGTGCCCGTCCAGTCGGCGGGCCGGGCCGCGGCCACGACCGCGAACCCCGTTGAGATCAGCAGCAGTCCGACCACCATGGACCGGCGCAGGGTGAGCCGCTCCCCCACCCAGCGGGTGACCGGCAGCTGGGCGACCACCACCAGCAGCGAGGACAGGGCGAACAGCCAGGCCAGCGCGGCCTGGGAGCCCGTGACGCGCTCCACCTCGTCGGGGAGGGCGAGGTAGAGCTGGTTGTAGGCGAGCAGGTAGGCGCCGTACGCGCAGCACAGGGCGAGGAAGCGCCGGTTGCGCAGCAGCTTCCCCATGCCGCCGCGGAACCGGACGCCCCCTCGCCCGGGTATGTGCTGCGGCAGCAGCCACGCGTGCCCGGCGAGGACGAGTACGAAGATTCCGGCGCCGGCGAGGCAGACCGTACGGAAGTCCACCGACAGCAGCAGCGCGCCCAGCAATGGTCCGACGAAGGCGCCCGCCTGTCCGGCCACCGTCAGCAGCGCGAGGACGCGGGTACGGGAGCCGCCGCCCGACTCCTCCCACACCACGGCCTGCCGGGCGACCTCGGACTCCACGGCGGGTGAGAACAGCGCGGCGGCGAACCCGATCAGCAGCACGGCACCGATGACCGCCCAGGTCTCCCGCGCGTACCCGAGCCACGCGAACCCGGCGATCCGCAGCACGCAGCCCGTGAGCACGACCGGCCGGATGCCGTACCGGTCGGCCAACGCCCCGCCCACCACGAACAGCCCCTGCTGGCTGAAGGTCCGCAGCCCCAGCACGAACCCGACCAGCCAGCCCGCCATGCCGACGGCCTGTCCCAGGTGCTCGGAGAGGAAGGGCAGCACGGCGAAGAAGCCGATGTTGAAGGCGAGTTGGGTGAGGATGAGCAGGCGGAGGAGGGGGGAGAGGCGGGGGCGGTCCGGTGTCTTGCGGAGGTCGCGCGACAGTAGCGAGGTCATCCGGTCTTCACCAACTCCCTGGAGGCTGACGGCTGTTCGGGCATGGGCAGGATGGGTTCGGCCTCACGGCGTCGTCGCCGCCCCCACCGCACGCCACCGGCCGCCGTCACCGCCAGCGCGCCCAGCAGGGCGAGTACGACGGCGGGGGCGAGGACCGCCCAGGGGGCGCGCTCGGCGTACGGCTGGTTCTCGGCCAGGAGCAGGCCCCATTCCGGGGAGGGTGGCTGGGCACCCAGGCCGAGGAAAGCCAGGGAGGCGAGCGCGAGGGCGATGCCCGGCAGGCGGAGCAGGGCGTGGCGGGTGACGGGGGGTACGACGGCGGGGAGGAGTTCGTGACGCAGGAGGTACCAGGGGCCGGCGCCCAGCGCGCGGGTGGCGGTCAGGTGGAGGGCGGCGCGTTCCTGCCGGAGCAGCGCGGAGGTGTGGGCGGCGAGCGGCGCCCAGGCGACGGCGGCCACGGCGAGCGCGGGCGTGGCGGTTCCGCTGCCGACGACCGCGGTGACGAGCAGGGCGACGAGGACCGGCGGCAGCGCGGTGACGGTGTCGACGAGCGGGCCGGACAGCCGGGGCAGCAGGCCGAGCAGCACTCCGGTGAGCAGGGTGGCGGCGGTGATCGCGAGGGCGAGCAGCAGGGTGTCGAGGGCGCCGTGGGCGACGCGGGCGAGCACGTCCCGGCCGAGGGCGTCGGTGCCGAACGGGTGCGCCGGGGAGGGGGCGGCGAGTCGCTCGGCGGTGTCGAGGGCCAGCGGGTCTCGGGGCAGGCCGAGGGCGATGACGGCGACCAGCAGGCCGCCGTAGGCGAACGGCAGGATCCTGCCGGCGGGCGGCGACGGCCGGTGCAGGGACGGCAGTGCGCCGTCGCGCAGGGCCGGGCCGATCAGCAGGCGGGCGAGGAGGCGGGCCAGTCCGGCGGCCACCGCGGCGAGCAGGATGAGGGCGAGCGTGCCGGCCTGGAGGACGGGCAGGTCCTGGGCGAGGGCGGCCTGGAGGGTGGTGCGGCCCAGGCCGGGGATATCGAAGATCTGCTCGACGGTGACCGATCCGCCGGTCAGTCCTACGACGAACAGGCCGGTGTTGGGCAGCAGTCCGGGCAGGCAGCGGCGCAGGGCCTGGCGGGCGACGGTGCGGCCGGGAAGTCCGCGTGCGGTGGCGGCCAGGGCCCAGGGCTCGGCGAAGGCGCCGGGCAGCAGGTCGTCGAGGAGGCGGCCGAGGACGGCCCCGGCGGGGAGGCCGAGGGCGAGGGCGGGGAGGATCGTCCACTGGGGGCCGTACCAGCCGAGGGCCGGGAGCCAGCCGAGTTGGACGCCTACGACGGTGGCGAGTACGGAGGCAGTGAGGAACTCGGGCAGTGCGGCGAGGACGGCGGAGCCGCTGCCGCCCGCCCGTCGCCCGCCACCGCCCTTCCAACGAGGCGCTTCGCGCCACACCTTCTGATTGCGCCGCCCGTCGAGCCGCCGGTGTGCGCCGAGCCACAGGGTGCGGGCGCAGATCAGCGCGGCGGTGACGGCGGCGACCGCGAGGGCCACCGCCATCAGCAGCAGGGACACACCCAGGGCCTGGAGCACGGCGGGCGTGACCTCGCTGCCGGAGATCCACGAACGGCCGGAGTCCCCGTGCCACAGCCCGCCCAGCCAGTCACCGAGGAGGTGGAAGGGGCCGTTGTCCAGGCCGAGTTGGGCTCGGATGTCCGCGAGCACCTCGGGGGTGGGGTCGCGGTCCGCCGAGCGGACCTTGAGCACGGTGAGGGCCGGGTCCGTGTGCGAGAGCCAGGGCAGTACGCCGATGGCGGTGACGAGTGCGACCGCGATCCCGACCCGCCACAGGAACGTGGCCGTGCGCTGCCGCATGGGTCAGCGCCGGGTGCCGGTGTCGACGAGGGTGCGCTCGTACGGGTCGAGGAGCGCGCCACGGACGTCGGTCCCGACGCCGGTGATGATGCGCTGGTGGACCAGCGGTACGACGGCGTCCGTGCCGAGGATCCGGGCCTCGGCGGCCATCGCCGCGTCCTGCCGCTCGGCGGTGTCGGCGGTGTCCTCGGCCTTGGCCACGGCCCGGTCGACGTCCTTGTCGCACAGCTGGGCGATGTTGTAGCCGCCGTCGCAGGTGTAGTCGCTGGCCAGGACGGAGACGGGGTCGCCGGTGTCGACGAGGGTGTTGCGGGCGAGGACGAAGGCGTCGAACCTGCCGTCCAGCGCGTCGCTCTCCAGCCGTGAGTACTCGCGCACCTCCAGCGCGACCTCGAACCCGGCCTTCTCCAGCTGCTGCTTCAGCACCTGGGCGACTTCCGGGAGTTCGGGCCGGTTGTCGTAGGTGGCGAGCGTGATACGAGTCCTTTCGGGCTTCTCGGGTGCCGTACGCCCGACCGGCTCGGTGCGCTTGCCGGCGGCCCAGGTCACGGCGGGCCCGTAGACGCCGACGCCGGCGTCGGCGTACCCCTCATAGACACCCTTGGCGAACGCGGAGGTGTCGACGGCCTGCCGGGCGGCGGCCCGGAGCGCGGCGTCCTTGAAGGCGCCCTTCTCGGTGTTGAGGAGCAGGCTCGTGGTGCGGGTCGTGGCGGTCGCCTCGCGGGTGGCCTTGTCGAGGGTTGCGGCCTGGGCGACGGGGATCGCCTCGGCGAGGTCGACCTGGTTCGTACGGAGGGCGCCGGCGCGGGCGGTGCCGTCGGCGACGAACTTGACGTCGATGCCGGTGGCCTGGGCGCGGCCGCCCCAGTAGTCGTCGTAGCGGTCGAGGGTGGCGGCGGTGGCGCCCATGACCTTGGTGAGTTCGAAGGGCCCGGTGGCGGTGCCGACCGGGTCGACCTTGTCCCCCGTGCCGTACGCCTTGCCGGAGAAGACGGCGAGGGCCGGACTGGACAGGCGCAGCGGCAGGACGGGGTCGGGGTCCTCGGTGGTGATCCGTACGCCGGTGCTGCCCTCGGCCTTCGCGGTGAGGGTGACGCCGGAGAGGGCGGCCGGGACGGGCTTGGCCGACGCGGCGTGGGTGAGGGCGGTGGCGACCGCGGCCGGGGTGACGGCGGAACCGTCCTGGAAGGTGGCCTCACGCAGGGTGAACAGCCAGGTGCGGTCGTTCTCCTGCTGCCAGGAGGCGGCGAGGGCGGGAGCCGCGGCACCGTTGGCGTCCAGGGCGGTCAGGCCCTCGGTGACGCCGAGGCGGCTGAGGATGGTGGAGTCGGCGCCGTACGGCGAGAGGTTCTCGGCGGGCGGGAAGGCGAGGGCGACGCGGAGGCGGGAGCCGTCCTGGGCGTCGCCCGCGGCGTCGGTGCCGCCGCCGGAGGCGAAGCAGCCCGCGAGGACCGGGGCCAGCACGAGGGCGAGGAGCGGGCGGAGTGGGCGCCGCACGTTCTGTCGCACATTCTGTCCCACGTTCTATCGCTCCATCGGTATCTCGAAGTGGACGACGCCGAAGGCGCCGTCGGAATCCACGCGTTCGTCGTGCACGACCTTGCCGCGCGAGCGCCAGAAGGCCTCGGCACCGGGCACGTTCGGGTCGGTGTGCAGATAGACGGACCGGTACCCGCCGTCCGCCGCCGCGAAGGCGAGCAACTCGTCGACCAGCCGCCGGGCCAGTCCGCGCCTGCGGTGCTCGGGGCGGACGTAGACGCGGCGCAGCTGGGCGGTCTCGCCGCAGGGGTAGCGCTCGGCGAGGTGGCGCGGGTTCGGCGGGTGGGCCGGGCCGCGGGAGTCGAGGGCGGCGGTGGCCACGACACCGTTGTCGCGCGGGTCGAGCGCGACGAGGAGGGTGTGGCGGGCCGGGGCGACGTAGGCGGCGGCCGGGTCGATGATGTCCGTGTGCCAGCGGGGCACATAGCCGGTGCCGAAGTCGCGGTAGACGGTGTCGAGCATCAGGGCTCGCGCACCGTCGAGGTCGTCCGGGCCCGCCGCCCTGATGCTGTAGTCGTGCACTTGCACATCATATGCATTAAGGACGGGAGCTGATCACGGCAACCCCTGCCGCACACCCAACCCCCTTACAGGTCTGGCGATTTGACACTGATCGCGAGCCGCCGACAACCTAGCCACATGACATCCATTTTCAACAAGGGTACCCTGAAGGCTGCCCTGGCCACGAAGGCTGCCCTGACCGCCCCGGCTGCCCCGGCCGTGAAAGCGGGCTGCTGCTGATGCGTATCGCATTCGTCGGCAAGGGCGGCAGCGGCAAGACGACTCTGTCGGCACTGTTCTCCCGCCACCTCGCCCGCGCCGGCGCACCCGTGCTGGCCATCGACGGCGACATCAACCAGCACCTCGCCGAGGCACTGGGCCACGACGGGAAGGCCCCCCTGGACGCCCCGCCCCTCGGCGCCCACCTGAGGGACATCAAGGAGTTCCTGCGCGGCACCAACCCGCGCATCCCGTCCGCCGACGCCATGATCAAGACCACCCCGCCCGGCAGAGGCTCCCGCCTCCTGACCCTGCTCGGCGACGACGAACTGCACGCGCGGCACGTCCGGCGCGTGGGGGACGTGCCGGTGATGGTGACGGGCGAGTTCGACGAGAGCGACCTGGGCGTGGCCTGCTACCACTCCAAGCTCGGCGCGGTCGAGCTCTACCTGGGCCACCTGGTCGACGGCCCCGGCGAGTACGTGGTGGTCGACATGACGGCGGGCGCGGACGCCTTCGCGTCGGGCCTGTTCACCCGCTTCGACATGACGTTCCTGGTCGCGGAGCCCACGCGCAAGGGCGTCTCGGTGTACCGCCAGTACCGGGACCACGCCAGGGAGTTCGGCATCCGCATCGCGGTCATCGGCAACAAGGTGACAGGCGAGGACGACCTCCTCTTTCTCAAGGAAGAGGTCGGCGACGACCTCCTCACCCACCTGGTCCACTCCTCCTGGGTACGCGCGGCCGAACAGGGCAGGGAACAGGGCGAGTTGGAGTCCCACAACGTCCACGCCCTCAACATCCTGCGCGAGGCGGTCGACGCCCACCCCAAGGACTGGCCCACGATCCACCGCCACGCCGTCGAGTTCCACCTGCGCAACGCGCGGGCGTGGGCGGACGACCGGACGGGCCATGACGTGGCTTCGCAGGTGGACCCGGAGTTCGTACCGGGGCCGGCCGCGCCGGCCTGACCACCCGCCCTCCTTACCCCAGCCCCCTCAACGCACAGACAGGACCAACACCTTCATGTCTCTCGACGTCTCCCCGAAGCTCCTCGCCGAAGCCGAAAGCGGCGACATCCGCGAGCAGGACTTCGTGGACACGGTCCGCACCTCGCTGCCGTACGCCTACGACCTGATCGCCTCCCTCGCCACCGAACTGCGCGACGGCACAGCCGAGTTCACCGACAACCAGACCCCTCCCCCGTCGGAGCAGGAACGCGGCCAACTCCTGCGCGCCCTCGCCAGCGACGCGATCCGCACCAGCCTGGAGCGCCACTTCGGCGTGACCCTGGCCTTCCAGAACTGCCACCGGGTGGCGGCGTTCCGGACGGAGGCGCGGGGTGGGGAGACGTATGCGCGGTTCACTTCGATGCGGTCGCAGGTGTTGAATCAGTCGCCGGAGTTCAGGGACTGCTGAACTGACGCACCCGCAGGTATGCACGGTCTACTCGACGCCGGTCGCGTCGAGTAGACGAACCAGATCCTCGCGGCTACAGCCGAGGATTGCGGCGACGGTGTCGGCCAGGCCCCCAACAGCGTGCCTCCGGGACGCTCGCACCGCGGACAGCGTGTACGTCTCCTGGTCCGGTGACCCCAAGCTCCTTCCTGGTGGAAGCAGGCGTGTAAGGCAGCGCTCCGTCCGCTACCGGATGCTCTGCAGGAGCTGCCCTGTAGTGGTGACGGTCCAGAACGACCAGCCGTTGCGATTCGGGTTGACGTGCGGGTTGAGGGCATGCACTACGGCGACTGCCGCCCCGCTGGGAGTGTCGTATTCGCCGCGGCCGGGGCCGGAGGGGATCGTCACGGTACGGGACGAAGGGTCGTAGTAGGCGTTGATACGCCGGCCTTCGTAGAGCGTGTGGATCTCGACGCCCTGCTCCGTGCGGAGGTCTTGGAGTTCCGCTCCGACGAGCTGAGGTGCGGCCGGATCCTCCGCGATCACCTCCTCGTCGGCAGGGAGCTCGTCGGCGTCCTGGTGGGTGGGCTGCCCTGTGTAGGCGGGAAGTCCCAGCAGCTCGTTGAGGACGTTGGCCAGCATGCGCCTGCGTGCCGCCAGGAAGTCGGGGAACCGTTCCAGGGACCGCAGCTCCGGATCACCGGGGATCCACTGCTCGGCGAGGCGCTCCGGCGCGATGCCCGCCATGTAGTCGACGGGCAGCCTGGAGGAGATCATCTTGTTGGTCTGACCGGTGACGAAGGCCAGGTTGGCAAGGCTGTTCCACTCCTCCTTCGCGTACGCCCCCTGGACTCGGGCTCGCGGGAACACGTGGTGGTACTCGATCTTGGCACTGCTGTTCATCGGCTGGTCGCTGATGGCGATGTTGGTCGCCCAGTCCCGCGCCGTCCCCCGCAACGCGGCGATGTAGAGCAACTTGAAGAAGGCATGCGTGGAGTACTTCTGCTCCAGGTCCCTGGGATGCAGGGCGCTGTCCACCGACCGGGTACCGGAGGCCCGGCGGATCAGCTCCGTGAACAGGTCCTCTCCCTGCCGTGCCTTGATCAGCCTGGCCTCCGCGTCGAGTTTGCCCTCGACCTGCAGCGAGTAGTGGCTGAACGCCATGGCCGTGTACACCCAGCGGCGCAGCAACTGGTGCTCCCCCGGGCGCAGTTTGCCGTCCCGGTGATGGAGCAGCAGGGCGGGCACGATGGTGACGTTCGGCGACGACAGGACCTCCGACCGCGGGATCGAGCACTCACCCTTCAGGAAGTCGACAGCGAAGCGGAGAGCCCTCTCGGTGGCCTGCCAGGCTTCCTTCAGCGCCGCTTCGTCCACATCCGCCCCGATGAGCTTGATGTGATGGGCACCGGTTCCCGCCAGTAGGCTCATGAGACGCAGGACGGCTTCCCTGTTCAGGGCGAAGTTGCTGTCCTGCAGCTCCCGGTGGAAGGCATCCATGGTGTCAAGGCCGTCCGACCACCGGGCGGCGATGGCGCTGTACACGAGATCACCCTTGGACAGCCGCCGGCCGCCCTTGTTCAGCCTTGCGAAGAGTTCGGCGACCTCCTCGTAGTCGTCGGACTCGTAGGTGATGACGGCGATCTGGTGATGCCGGATGTTGTTCACCTTCTGCAGTCGCTGCGTCCACGCGTCGAAGTCCGGATCGTCGAACGGCACACCGGCCTTGTGAAGGACTTGGTAGAACTGGACGTTCTCCTGAAGGAGTGTCGACACGGGGATGAGGAGCGGGTCCTTGCCCTGGACCGCGCTCGGGTTGACGAACTCCTCCGCACGGACGTCGAAACGAAGGTCGATGTGACGGCCGTCGGCCTTGGACTCCGGCTTGTACACCCACGCGAGGGACGTCAACCGTTGCTGACCATCCAACAGATAGAGAGGCTGATGCGCCGACTTGGCGGTCTGGACGACGGCAGCCGTCTTGAAGGGCACCGTCAGATTGGTCTTCCACAGCAGCAGAGCACCGACGGGGTAGCCGCGGTAGAGGGAGTCGAAGAGATCGCGTACGTCGGGCCGCATCCAGACGAAGTCACGCTGGATCGAGGGAATGACCACCCTGCCGAGCAGCAGGTCCTCCACCTGGGAGATGATCTTCTCGTTTGCCAGCCCCATGTTGCCCCCAACTTGCGAGTCCTCTGCGAAACACCATATCCACCAGTGGTGACACCCGTCTCACCTCTGGCGATCAGGGGCGCCGAGAGGGTCGTTCACAGCGACCGGCAGAGAACTCTGGTCGCCCAGGGGGAGGTTGAGGCTGGCGTACTGGTGGTGGTCGTAGGCCCACTGGACACGTCGGCCGAGTAGCAGCCAGAAGGCGGGCGACTGGCCGTCCTGAGGGACGGCGGTGCTGTGGTTTCCGTGCGAAGGCACCGTGACGCTGCCGCCGGGGACGGCCCCTCCCGCGTGCGGGGAGGGGCCGTTTGTGGACGGCGGAGGGCACTTTCCCCCGGAAGGGACGGGCCCTGCTGCGCTACCGCGGTGCGGCAGCCACCGGCGCCGTCGCATACCCCACCGGCCGGGCCGTGAACGTCCCCCGCCCTTGCGTCCGGCTCCGCAACCGCGTCGCATAGCCGAACAGTTCGGCCAGCGGCACCGTCGCCGTCACGATCACCGACCCCGCGCGCGTGGCCGAGCCCGACACGCGGCCGCGGCGCGCCGCCAGGTCGCCGAGGACGGTGCCGACGGCGTCCTCGGGCACGGTCACCGTGACCTCGACGACCGGCTCCAGCAGGACCATCGCGCAGGTGCGCAGGGCGTCCCGGAGACCGAGTCGGCCGGCCGTGCGGAAGGCCGTGTCGGAGGAGTCCTTCACGTGGGTCGAGCCGTCGGTGAGGGTGACGCGCAGCCCGGTCACCGGGTGGCCGCCGAGCGGGCCCTCGGCGAGGGCGTCCCGGCAGCCGGCCTCCACGGCGCGTACGTACTCCTGCGGCACGCGACCGCCGACGACGGTCGAGCGGAACTCGAAGCCCGCCTCCGTTTCCAGCGGCTCCACGTCGAGGATCACGTGCGCGAACTGCCCCGCCCCGCCGTCCTGTTTGACGTGTCGGAAGACGAAGCCGGACACCCCGCGGCCGACCGTCTCGCGGTAGGAGACTCGGGGGCGGCCGACGTTGACGTCCAGCCCGGCCTCCCGCCGGATCTTCTCCACCGCGACCTCCAGGTGCAGTTCGCCCATGCCGGACAGCACCGTCTGCCCGGTCTCGGCGTCGGTCCGCACGACCAGCGACGGGTCCTCCTCGGCCAGCCGGGCCAGCGCGGAGGCCAGCCGGTCGGTGTCGGTGGACCTGCGGGTTTCGACCGCCACGGACACCACCGGGTCGGCCACGCTCGGCGGTTCGAGGACGAGTGGGGCGTCCGGTGCGCAGAGAGTGGAACCCGGGCGAGCCGACTTCAGGCCGACCACGGCCACGATGTCCCCGGCGACCGCCCGGTCCACCTGGGCGTGGCGGTCGGCCTGGACCCGTAGGATCCGCCCGATCCGCTCACCGCGCCGCGCGCCCGCGTCGAACACCGTGTCTCCCTTCTCGATCGTTCCCGAGTACACGCGCAGGTAGGTGAGCCTGCCGGTCGAGGTGGCACTCACCTTGAACGCCAGCGCCGCGAACGGCGCCGACGGGTCCGCGGGCCGGTCCTCCTCCACCCCGTCGCGCAGGCCGCGTACGGCCGGTACGTCGAGGGGCGACGGCAGATACGCCACGACCGCGTCGAGCAACGGCTCGATCCCGCGGTTGCGGTAGGCCGAGCCGCACAGCACGACCACGCCGTCGCCGCTGCCGGTCAGGTCGCGCAGGGCGGTGACGAGGGTCTCCGGCGAGAGCGCCGACCGCGCGCAGAACTCGTCCAGTGCGCCGGCATGCAGTTCGGCCACCGCCTCCTCCAGGAGCCGTCGACGCCGGTGCGCCTCCTCCCGCAGTTCGTCCGGCACCTGCTCTTCCACGGCCGTCTCGGCGCCGTCGGCCCACACCAGCGCGCGCATCCGTACGAGGTCCACGACACCGCGGAAGCCGTCCTCCGCCCCGATGGGCAACTGCACGACCAGCGGCGCCGGATGCAGCCGTTCCCGGATCGACGCCACGGCCGTGTCGAGGTCTGCCCCTGCCCGGTCCAGCTTGTTGACGAAGGCGATTCTCGGTACGCCGTGCCGGTCGGCCTGCCGCCATACCGACTCGCTCTGCGGTTCGACCCCGGCCACGGCGTCGAACACCGCGACCGCCCCGTCGAGGACGCGCAGCGAACGCTCCACCTCGTCGGCGAAGTCGACGTGCCCCGGGGTGTCGATGAGGTTGATGCGGTGACCGTCCCAGGCACAGCTGACCGCCGCCGCGAAGATGGTGATCCCGCGATCACGTTCCTGGGGGTCGAAGTCGGTGACGGTGGTGCCGTCGTGGACCTCGCCGCGCTTGTGAGTGGTCCCGGTGGCGTACAGGATCCGCTCGGTGACGGTGGTCTTCCCCGCGTCGACGTGGGCGAGGATGCCGAGGTTGCGGATGGCAGTGAGGGTGGTGAGGGTGGTGAGATCGGTGCGCACGGCACTTGGCCTTTCGGATGATCCGGAATCGGAACAGAAGCGGGTCAGCGCGATTCCCGGACGACATGCAGGCGCACGTGAGCATGACCTGCTGCCCCGTCAGACTGCGGGACAGCGGGGAACGGCAAGGTGCGCCAAGGGAGTTGACGTAACTCAGGCGCTCTCGGAGCTCTCGGAGCTCTAGGTGCTCTCAGGTGCTCTCAGGCGTTCGTCGCGGGCATCCGGTACCGGCCGCGCAGCGGGCACCGGGCGGACGAGGACACGAGGATCACCACGTACCGGCAGGGGGAGAGGACGACAGCGGTGCGGTCACGCACGGCCCGGCTCCCCTCGACTCGTCACGACGACGCGCCGCCGGGTGGTGGGCGGCGCGTGATTGCGTGGTGAGTCTAGGGAGCCGGGCCAGGTCTGAGCACGCGATTTTCCTGTCGGCGCCGCAGCAACTCGGCGACCAGCACGGCCGGTTGAAGGGGCTGCGGCTTGCTGAGCAGGACTCGCGGGTGACCGGTGACATAACTCCCGAGGCCGAAGCCAAGGTTGGCGTCGAAGCCCAGGCGTGGTCATCTCCAGCATGGCCTGGCATCTGGCGGCGGCCGACGTCGCACCGACCGCACCGGCTCCCCAGAGCCGCCGCCCCCCAGACCGGCGCCCATCGGCACCTCCGCAGGCCGGCGATTCGTACCGCCCATGCGATTCGTACAGGCGCCGGGTGCGAATCTCATGGGCTCCCGGTGACAGACGATCGATGTCCCCCAGTCCCTGTTCTGCGATCGTGGGAGGTCAGAGGCGCAGGTGAGGGGGCCCGACCCCGCCGTTCGCCCGTCCCGCGGGAGGCATACCGTGGACAAGCGGTACGAGGTGTACTGCCTCACTCACCCGCACTTCTACGACACGCCGTCCCACGGCCGGACGCGCCGCCGCTTCCACCAGACGCTCCGCCCGCCCCCTCCCTCGTGGTTGCGCGAGGAACTCGGCGACTGGGTGGTCTGCCGTCCCGCCGACACGCAACTCCCCGCACAGGGCTGGAAGATCCACGCCTCGGCGTGTCCGGACAACGCGCAGACGATCCTGGACGCGGTGTGGGACTACTGCGTCCAGCGTCGTATCGCCTTCAAGTTCCTGCCCGGCCTGGACACCCTGTTCCTCGCCAACGCCAAGTACGCGCATCGCGGGTCCAGCGGCAAGTTCGTGACCATCTACCCGGCGGACGAGGCCGAGTGCGAGCGTGTGCTCACCGAGCTCGGCACCGCCCTCGACGGCCTGCAGGGGCCGTACATTCTGAGCGATCTGCGCTGGGGCGCCGGTCCGCTGTACGTCAGGTACGGCGCCTTCGCCGACCGGTACTGCGTCTCGGCCGACGGTGTGCTGGAGCAGGCCGTGGAGGACGCCTCCGGACGGCTGGTCCCCGATCTGCGTGGCCCCACCTTCCAGGTGCCGGAGTGGGTGCCGCTGCCCGCGTTCCTCGAACCCCACCTCGCCGAGAGCCGACGGACCACCGTCGCCGACCTGCCCTACCGGATCGAGAAGGCGCTGCACTTCTCCAACGGCGGCGGGCTGTACGCCGGGGTCGACACCCGTACCGAGGAACGCGTCGTCCTCAAGGAGGCCCGGCCCCACGCGGGGCTCACCGCCGACGGCGCGGACGCCGTCACCCGGCTGGAGCGCGAGCGGACGGCCCTGGAGCGGCTGCGTGGCCTGCCCTGCGTCCCCGAGGTCCGCGATCACTTCGAGCTGGGCGGTCACCGGTTCCTCGTCGAGGAGTTCATCGAGGGAAGGGCCCTGCACGACGTGTTCGTCGAACGTTATCCGCTGACGGACCTGGACGCCGACGCGGCGGCCTTCGCGGACTACGCGTCCTGGGCCCTCGACATCCACCGGCAGGTGGAGGAAGCGGTCGCCGCGGTCCATGGGCGGGGCATCGTGATCGGCGACGTGCACACGTTCAACGTGCTGGTCCGCCCCGACGGCAGGGTGGTGCTGATCGACTTCGAGGGAGCGTCGGACGTGGCGCAGGCGGGGCGCCAGGTCCTCGCGGCCCCGGGTTTCATCGCCCCCGGCGGGGCCACCGGCTTCGACATCGACCGGTATGCGCTGGCCTGTCTGCGGATCTTCCTCTTCCTGCCACTGACAGGGCTCCTCGAGCTGGACGGCGGGAAGGCCGGGCAGCTCGCCAGGGAGGCCGCCCGGCTTTTCCCTGTTCCCCGGCAGTTCCTCGACGACGCCGTCCGCACACTCACCGGCGACGGTGCCATGGCCGCGGGGGCGGACGACGGCCCCCGGCTGGAGGCCGATCACGCCGGCTGGCTGCGCGCCCGCACGTCGATGGCCGACGCCATCCTGGCCGCCGCCACCCCCGAGCGCCACGACCGGCTCTTCCCGGGCGACATCGAGCAGTTCCTGCTCCCGGGCGGCGGCCTCGACG